>CAVSNL010000060.1:0-48156 GCA_963729285.1 uncultured Acidobacteriota bacterium | reverse complement strand
TGGCCCACGAATCCTCTCCGGTCAGTGCGGTCGACACCTGGAAATCTCCGGTCCTCTTCATCCACGGCGACGACGATCGCAACGTGTACTTCGCCCAAACCGTCGATCTGGTCGCGCGCCTTCGCGCTCGCGGCGTCACCGTCGAGCAATTCATCTTCCCCGACGAAATCCACGATTTCCTCCTGCATCGCAATTGGCTGGCCGGTTACCACGCCGAGAGCGACTTCTTCGACCGGCAACTCAAAAATTCTGCCTCCGCCGCGAGCGGAAAGGCGCAGTAGCGCCCTGCGATGGCAGCACTTCGCAAACCGGGAAATCGATGCGCGCACCCCGCAATCCATCGCGCACTCGTTTGCTGTTGCGTCATGCTGCTCGCGCCCGGTCCCAACGCCGCCGCCGCGCGTTCCGATCGCGTGAACCTCTTCCCCAAACTCCAAGCGGGCCAGATTCTCACCTATCGAATTGTCTATCACCTCAGCAAACAGGCGAACACGCAAAGCTCGGTAAAATGGGCGCAGACGCCGGCCGCTGCCGACGTCGTTGTCCAGGCCTTGCTTCGCTTGGAGGTCATTGGCGTCCAAGCACAGGGCCCGCGCTCCACGATCCACGCGCGCACGAGCTTTGAGATTTTCAACCCAGAAGGCGCGACGCCCACCCAGCCCTCCACACAAAGCCAGGGAATCGCAGTCGAATTCACCATTTTGCCGAACGGCCGCATCGGCGAAATTAAGAATTTTGAGGCGCTTTCTCCCGACCAACAGCAAGCCTGGCAGCAATGGGCGTCAACATTCGCCGCCGCGGCGGTTTTTCCTTCAGACGGCATCAAAGTCGCGCAAAAGTGGAAGTCCGAAGAAGTCGAGAAGTCGCCATCGCCGATCGCAGGCCTTACCTGGACGCGTGAGTCTATCTATCTGCGGAATGAGCCATGCCGCGCCGCCCAAATAACGATTCACAGCGAGGTCACCGATTCCCTCCAGGCGCCCGAAACCTGCGCCGTGGTCCAGACGACCGCCGCGCTGAAACAAAAGTCTTCGTCGAAAAACGCTACTCCCGAAGACTTCAAGCTCCACCAGTTGCACACTTCGGGCACCGCCAGCGGCAATAACCAGACCCTGCTGTACATCTCCCTTCAGACCGGTCTCCTGATTCGATCCTCCGATCGAGCCGACCAGACCATGGATGTCACCATCGCCAAAGCGGACGATTCCAACCGCGTCCGCTACAACATTCACGCCAAAAGCGACGCCGAAATTTTTCGCATCGCCAACAGCCCTGACAATCCTTAGCCCGCACGTCGACAAGCGCCCGCCTGCCGCAATTTCGCGCAAAGGAGATCTCGCAAATGTTTGAAAGCACGCTCACCGAACTCCTCTACGGCAAAGGAGCCCACGCCAATCCCGTGGACTGTGTCGAAGACCTCCCCGCAGGTCTTGCCTCGCGCACGATTCAAGGATTCCCTCACTCAATCTGGCAACTCGTCAGCCACATGAACTATTGGATGGACTACGAACTCCACCGCATCGCCGGCGCGTGCGCACCTTACCCGGAACACGCCTCCGCCAGTTGGCTGCCGGAGTCCACTCCCCCAACGGAAGCCGACTGGACGCAAGCGGTAACCCGCTTCCGCGAACTGATCGCCCGATTCGCCGACCTGGCCATTTCCGGCACGCAATCGCTCTCCCGTGAAGTGAAGCCTGCCCAAGGGCAGCAATCTCAACATTCATCTACAGTAGGCGCCATACTCTGGCAAATCGCCGCCCACAACTCCTATCACACCGGTCAAATCGCCATGCTGCGCCGCTACCTAGCCGCCTGGCCACCCGCCGCCGGCGGCGACTCCTGGTAATCCTGTGCCTGTAAGTAGCACAGGCACTCTTGTTTACCCTGAGCCTCGAAGGGCCTGTGCTCCGTCGACCACTCAATCCAATCGAAGCTCCCATCCGAATCGGACCGCGAACTTTCTTGGCCCGCCAGCCCCAACACGTCAACTTGACCGCCGGAGTATAATAAAAGTTTCGCCATACCCCGGCGGACCAGCAGGAGAGCGCCCGAATGAAATTCAAGCTCCGCAGCACCTACCAACCCCGTGGCGACCAACCCACCGCCATCGACCAGCTAGTCCGCGGCATCGAAGCCGGCGACAAACACCAAGTCCTCCTAGGCGTAACCGGCTCCGGCAAGACCTTCACCATGGCAAAAGTAATCGAAGCGCTGGACCGCCCCGCGCTAGTCCTGGCCCACAACAAAACACTAGCCGCCCAGCTCTACCACGAGTTCAAATCCTTCTTCCCCGAAAACGCCGTCGAATATTTCGTCAGCTACTACGACTACTACCAGCCCGAAGCCTACGTCCCCTCCGCCGATCTCTACATCGACAAGGAATCCACCATCAACGACGAGCTCGACAAGCTCCGCATGAGCGCCACCCGCGCCTGTTCGAACGCCGCGACGTGATCATCGTCTCCAGCGTCTCCTGCATCTACGGCATCGGCTCGCCCGGAAGCCTACTACGGCATGTTAGTTTTGCTCGAAAAGGGCCAGGAGACTTCGCGCGAAGCCATGCTTCACCGCTTCGTCGATATCCAGTACGAGCGCTCCGAAGACCTCCGCCGCGGCACCTTCCGGGTCCGCGGCGACATCATCGAAATCTATCCGCCCTACGAAGACAACGGCTATCGCTTCGAAATGTGGGGCAATCAGATCGATGCCATCCGCCAGATCGATCCCGTAACCGGCGAAGTCCGCACCGGCCAGGAAGATCTAACCCGCGTCTCGATCTACCCGAAAACGCACTACGTCATGCCCGCCGAGCAACGCGAGCGCGCCATCCAAACCATCTATGCCGAACTCGACTGGTGGAAGAAAGAACTGGAACGCCAGGGAAAATTCGTCGAAGCCCAGCGCGTCACGCAGCGCACCATGTTCGACATCGAAATGATGCGCACGGTAGGCTACTGCCACGGCGTTGAAAATTATTCCCGCCATCTGAGCGGCCGCCTGCCAGGCGAAGCCCCGCCAACATTGCTCGACTATTTCCCGCAAGACTACTTGCTCTTCGTCGACGAATCCCACCAGACCATCCCGCAAACCCACGGCATGCATGGCGGCGATCGCTCGCGCAAGCAAGTCTTGGTCGACTACGGCTTCCGCATGCCCTCGGCCCTCGATAATCGTCCGCTAACGTTCGAAGAGTTCGAGCATCGCATCAACCAGGTCCTCTACGTCTCCGCCACGCCAGGCCCGTACGAATTAACGAAATCCGGTGGCGCCTACGTCGAGCAAGTAATCCGGCCCACAGGCCTGATCGATCCCGAAGTAGAAATCCGCCCAGTAAAAGGGCAAGTAGATGATCTGCTGGAAGAAATCCGCGTCCGCGCAGCTCGCAACGAGCGCGTGCTGGTCACCACGCTAACCAAACGCATGGCCGAAGACCTGTCCGAATATTTCGCCGAAATCGGAGTCCGCTCCCGTTACCTGCACTCCGAAATCGAAACTCTAGACCGCATCAAAATCCTCCGCGACCTGCGCCGCGGCGAATTCGACGTCCTCATCGGCATCAACCTCCTCCGCGAAGGCCTCGATCTACCCGAAGTCTCCCTGGTAGCCATTCTCGACGCCGACAAAGAAGGCTATCTCCGCAGCGCCACCTCGCTGATCCAAACCATCGGCCGCTGTGCTCGCCACATCTCCGGCCGCGCCATCCTCTACGCCGACCGCCGCACTGGCTCCATGGAACAAGCCATCAGCGAAACCTATCGCCGCCGCGAAAAACAATTGGCCTACAACAAAGAAAACAACATCACCCCGGAATCCATCGTGAAATCCGTAGACATGGAACTAGCCCGCATCGTCGAAGCCGACTACGTAACCGTCCCGGTAGACGAAGTAGCCCTGGACGCGGCCGCAGCGAACGTAAAAAATGAAGCCCAACTAGCCCAACTCCTAAACCAGCTCGAGACCCAAATGCGCGAAGCCGCCAAAAAATTCGAATTCGAAAAAGCCGCCCAACTCCGCGACCGCATCCGCACCCTGAAACAACGCGACCTCGCCGGCCTCTTCCCTCGCAACTCCACTCCCCTAACCGTCGCCGAAGCCCAACCCGACGCCGACGCCGCCAAAGCCTGACTGGTGGCGCCGGCAACCAACTGCTCCGCGCCCTCGAGTTTACCCTGACTCCGGTCGCCAACTCCGTGCCCTCTGTGCTCCGACCTCTGTGCCCTCTGCGTTAAATCTTTTTCCGGGTTTTTCCCGCCGTGCCAACCTCAAACCACCCCCCGCCGCAATTCCTCCAACGGATAAAACGTCCCCCGCCAAGTAACCCCACCGTGCCACAAAGTCACAACGGTCGATCGCAACAACATGTACGAAAACAAAACTGCCCCCAAAGGGTGCGTAAACGCATACAACGGCGAAACGTGCATCGCGATATCCACCCCGACGTGAAACGCAAGCGCAATCACCACCGCGATGCCCGACAAAGCCCGCACCCACCCGTGCCCCCAAATGACCCCCACAAACGGCGCGACATTCATCATCCACATCCCGCAAATTGCCACCACCACCAGCGGCAAGTTATATCCCAGCGCCGCAAAAAAATTCTTAGTCACCCCGCGAATCAAATTCCCAACCCCGGCGTGCCACCGAATCACGACCGCCTCCTGCGCCACCGCCACGCTGCTGCGCAATCCCGCCTGCTTTACAAGCTTCCCCAACTTCATGTCATCCACAACTTCCATCGCCAGCCGGCGGTGCGTCCCGCAAGCCTCGTAAGCGGACCGCTTCATCAACTGAAACGCCCCAACGCCCACGTAAGCCCGCGAATGCGGATTCGACACCTGGTAAGGATCGTGGGCAATGTGAAACGCCAGCCCAAAGAAGGTGATCAGCACGGTCTCCCAGAATCCAACCATCTCCACATCGCCAAACAACGTGAAATGATCCAGGTTCTTCTGCTTTACGATCGCCGCCGCCCGCCGCAAAGCATCCGGCGCAAACCGCACATCCGCATCCGTAAACAGCAACCATTCTCCCGCCGAAGCCTCGTAAGCCTTCTGAAGAGCGTGAGGCTTGCCCAGCCAACCCGGCGGCAGCGCGGTCACATGCACGACTCGAAATCGTTCATGCGACACCGCGAACTCATCCAAAATACGCCCCGTGGCATCCTGCGAGCGGTCGTCAACAGCGATAATCTCCAGGTTGGGATAGTCAATCGTCGCGAGTGTAGCCAACGCCCCAGGCAGTTTTTCTTCCTCATCGCGAGCCGCAAATAGCAACGAAATCCGAGGGCACTCCGCATCCGCCAAAGGCGCAAAATCTTTAAGCCAAGGCAAGCGCACCAATCCCCAAGCCACGCGCAACCCGTGAAACACCCAAAAAAAGGCAATAACCCCAAAGAACGAAAGCCAAAACCAATGCATGTAGTTTTCCTGGGTGAATAGCATGGAGAGGAGTCTGTAGGGGCGGGCTTGTTTACCCTGAGCCTCGAAGGGCCCTGCCCGGCCGCTGCGTCTTGTCGCAACCGCAAGGCAAACGGCCGCGGCTCCATGGTGGGCGCTGCTCGCGTCACGCGTCACGAGTCACTGCGGCAAATTGGTATCCAACACCGCCGTCAGGTTATCCTAGCATGAGATGCAGGGCACGCTCGCGATCGTTGGCGCAGGACGTGTAGGTCGCGCATTAGGATGCCGAATGCGCGAATTGGGCTGGAGGATCGGTGCGGTCGTCACGCGAAATCAGTCGAGCGCGCGGCGTGCCGTGCGTTTCATCGGCGCGGGCACTGCTCTGGTCGGCTTGTCGCGGCGCGTTCTGGCCTCGACTTGCGTCCTCATCGCCACGCCGGACGGCGCGATTGAGGAAATCGCCAACGAACTCGCTCGGATCGGCGGCCAGGATCTGCAAGGGCAAGTTGTGCTCCACACCAGCGGCGCAATGGATTCCAGCGTGCTCCACGCCGCGCGCTCCTGCGGCGCCTCGGTCGGCTCCATGCATCCGCTGCAAACCTTCAACGGCGTCACCGTGCCGCCGCTGGAAGGCAAAGTTTTCGCCATTGAGGGCGACCCCATGGCCGTGCGCACCGCAAGAAAAATCGCCAGGGCTCTCGGCGCGGCTCCTTCGCAGATTGATGCGCGCAACAAGCCGCTGTATCACGCGGCAGGCGCGCTCGCAGCGGGTCACACTCTGGTCGTGGTGGAAGCGGCTATCCAGTTGCTCATGTCCCTGGGCATGAAGCGCACCGAAGCCATGCGCGCCCTGCTGCCCATGACGAAACAGGTGTTGCAGAATTACGAGCGTCTTGGCCCGCGCGCCGCATGGACCGGGCCGCTCGCGCGCGGCGACTACGAAGTGGTCGCCAAACATCTGAATGTGTTGCAGCAATATTCGGAGGAATACCGCGACGCCTACGACGCGTTGAATCGCTTGGCCGAACGTTGTTCTGGCGCACGACGCCGCGAACGACTCGCCATCCGTGGTGCCAGTTGGGGAAAACAAGAGAGCAAAAGCGCAGTACACAGGGGGGCAAAGGTTGAATCGACATAGAATCGCAATGGAGTACTCAACTCTGTCGAACGGGTTGAAAGTGGTCATCGTGCCGGACACCTCCGCGCCAGTGGTTACCGTCGGCGTGTATTACAAAATCGGTTTCCGTCTCGAGCCGCAAGGCCGCAGCGGCTTCGCGCATCTGTTCGAGCACATGATGTTTCAGGGTTCCGCGAATGCTCCCAAGATGCAGCACATCAAACTGATCAACTCCAGCGGCGGCCTGCTGAATGGTTCGACGCACTATGATGTAACGAACTACTACGAGGCCGTGCCGTCCAACGCACTCGACCGCGTTTTGTGGTTGGAAGCAGACCGCATGCGCGCGCTCCAGGTAGACGACGAAAACTTGCGCAACCAGCGCGATGTCGTGAAAGAAGAAGTGCGCGTCAACGTGATGAACCAGCCCTATGGCGGGTTCCCGTGGCTCGATCTGCCGCCGGTGGCCTTTCGCAACTGGGCCAACGCCCACAATTTCTACGGCGATTTCGCCGATCTCGACGCCGCTGATCTAGCTGACGTCCAAGCATTCTTCAAGACCTACTATGTGCCGAATAACGCCGTTCTCCTGGTGCTCGGCGACGTGAAAGCGGACGAGGGCATGGCATTGGCGCAAAAATATTTCGGCGACATCCCTGCCGGCGCACCACCCCCATTCGCCGATCCTCGCGAGCCGGAACAAAAGGAAGAGCGCCGCGGAGAAGTGGAAGAAAAATTCGGCACGCTTCCGGCCATGGCCATCGGCTATAACATTCCCGAACGCCGCACTACCGATTGGTGCGCGATGGCGCTGCTCGATCAGGCTCTGCACGGTGGCCGCGCGGGCCGCATGCATCGTGAACTGGTTCTCGAAAGGCAGATCGCGGTCGAAGCCGATGGAGGCATCGACGACATCTTCGGCTACAACGGCCCGACGCAGATGGTGACGCGCATCCTGCACAAGCCCGAATATTCCGCCGAGAAAACGCTGGCCGCTTTCGACGCCGTGATTCGCGAGATTCAGGAGCACGGAATCAGCGAAGACGAGCTCGAACAGCTTAAAGTAAAGTGGCGCTCCGACTATTACTCCACGCTCGAAGGTGGGCGCGGCGGCATGCCGCGCTACGGTCTGATGCACCTCCTCGCCTGTTTCACGCTGTTCGACAACCAGCCGCAACTCGTGAACTCGATTCTCGACGGCTTCTTGGCCGTAAAGCGCGAGGAAATTCAAGCGGTAGCTAAAAAATATCTGCATCCGACGAACCGCGCCGTGGTCTTCCGCACCCCCATAAAGGCCGCCGCAAAGGAGGCCGCATAGTGGCCACTCGAACAGCCCAATTGCCCACGGAAGCGCCGGCATTGTCGCCGGAACGCCCGGTAAGCTGGCCGAAGCGAACCAAAGCGCACTTGTCGAATGGCCTGGAAGTGATTCTCTCGGAATCGCACGCCATACCGAAATTTCACGGCCAGCTCTCTTTCCGTTCCGGGAACGCCGCAGTGGTCGATCGCGGACCTGGCCTCGCGGAAATGACGGCAACGGTCGTCCGCACGGGAACGACGCAGGAGAGTAAGCCGTCAGATCGAAGAAGACCTTCGCCGCATCGGCGCCGATCTTTCCTCCAGCGCCGGCGCGGACACCACCGGGATCGGTTTCGCTGGGCTGTCGGAACTGGCTGAGCCGCTGCTCGCCCTCGTCAATGAGTTGGCGCGCGAAGCGGCCTTCCCGGAGCCGGAGTTCGAGCGCGAGCGCCGCCAAAAACTCGAGGAAGTGAAGCTCGATCGGACGCAACCCGGTTTTCTCGCCAGTGAGCGTCTGCGCAAGGTTTTGTTTGGGGCGCATCCGTACGCCACCGTCGCTCCGACCGAAGCGCAAGTGGCCGCCTACAAGCGTTCCGATCTCACGCAGGTCTATCGCGAATTTTACACGCCGGAGAACGCGCTTCTGGTGATGGTCGGCGACTTCGACACCGCTAGTATGTTGAAGTCCATCGAAAAAGCGTTTGACGGGTGGACCGGCAAGAAGCCCACCGCCAATTCCGTCCCCGGGCCGGCCCAACCCAAGGGGCGCCGCGTGTACCTTGCACACGTGCCCGGAGCAGTGCAAACGCAAATCCTCGCCGGATGTCACGCGATCACGCGCAAACATGCGGACTGGGTCAAGCTGGGACTCACCAATAGCCTTTACGGCGGCGCCTTCAATTCACGCCTGGTGATGAACATCCGCGAAGACAAGGGCTACACGTACAGTCCGCGCAGCGGCGTCAATGCGTTTCGGCAACATGGTTATTTCTCGGTCTCGGCGGCGGTACGCAACGATGTAGTCGCCGCATCGCTGACGGAAATCTTCTACGAACTCGACAAGTTGAGGTCACTGCCCGTGCCGGAGCCGGAACTTGCCGACGCGCGAAATTATCTCAGCGGCATCTTCTCGATGGGCCTGGCCACGCAGGACGGCTTGCTCACCCAACTCGCCACGGTCGCGCTCAACGATTTGCCCGACGATTACCTGGAGACTTATCGCGAAAAGGTTCGCGCGCTGACGCCAGCCGATTTGCTCGCCACCGCCCGCAAGTACCTCGACTCGGCCAACATGCAGATCGTTGTAGTCGGCGACCGGACCAAGATCGAAGACCAAGCCAAGCTGTTTGGCGACCTCGAAGTCTACGACGCGCAGGGTAACCAGTTATAGCGTGTCGGCCAGACGCGTGCTTGTATGCGTCGTGCGAAAGCGCGTGCGGTTGAACGGGGTTATGTCGGAATCTTTAAAAGCCCACGTATATTTATTCATTGATTATCTAACATAATTATGATATTCATTTCCGGTCATGAGACTGCCGCTCGTCTCGAACTTCTCTTTCTGTCGCGCCGCCTTGCTGCCATGGCTCCTTGTATCTTCGGTGTTGGCTACGGGCATATCAGCCGCGACGAAGAAGCCGCCTTCTCAACCAATCAATCTGAATGCCGCATCCTCGGAACAGTTGCAGCAGGTGCCGGGCATCGGTCCCGCGACTGCCGACAAAATCCTGCAAATGCGTAAATCGTACGGCCCTTTCAAAAGCGTTGATGATTTGCTAGCGATCCGCGGCATCGGCAAAAAGCGCCTCGATAAAATGCGCAAGTATTTGATCGCCGGGCGGCCCGCTACGGCGTCGAAACCCGGCGCCGCGAGCAAATCCACCGGAGCCCCGGCAGTCGCCAGTCCCGCCAGTTGCAAGGGATGCGCAAAGGCGGCGCCACCTGCGAAGGAGACTTCGCTTCCCGCGAAATCCTTCATCAAAGCAGTTCCAACGTCTGAAAAGCCTGCTGATACTCCTGCCGCTCCTGAAACCGACGAAGAACCGCAGAGGGGCTGACGGCAAACCCTTCATAGATGGGGCCCGGGTGGGGCTGGCTCGGCAGGGACGCGCTGAAGCGCGCCCCTACATTGGCGCGCCTTGGTGCTGGTTTCCCGCGGCTTAGCGTTGCGACAGTGTGTGCGGCGGAGCTGTGTTTGCCTGCGGGTTTGGTACTAGAGGGTTTGGTGCGTCGGACGTGGGGTGATTATGTGAAGCGGGACTTGGTCGGCGATGCGGATGCCGTAGCCTTCCAGAGCTACTACCTTTTTGGGGTGGTTGGTTAGGACGCGGATGTCTTTCAGGCCCAGGTCGATGAGGATTTGCGCGCCTATGCCGCTCTCGTGCTGGACCATCCGCTGGCGGGCGGGTTCGCGATCGATTTGGCCGCGCTTGTGGAAATGGATTTGGGGCAGGGAGCCGGGGGCTTCGGGCGTTTCGATGCCGAAGCCGCGGCCGGTGTGATGGAGATAGAGAAAGACGCCGCGGTCTTCCTTGGCGATGGCGGTCAGGGAGCGTGAGACGAGCTCCGAGCAATCGCAGGTGATGGAACCGAAGACGTCGCCGGTCAGGCAGTGCGAGTGGACGCGGACCAGGGCGGGAGTTGGTCCTTCGAGGTCGCCACGGACTAGAGCGACGTGCTGGTCGTGGTCCACGTCGCTGGAGTAGGCGATCATCCGGAAATCGCCAAAATGTGTGGGTAGAACGGCTTCGGCGACGCGGCGGACGTAGCGCTCGTGCTGCATGCGGTAGCGGATCAAGTCCGCGACCGTGAGCATTTTCAGGTCGTGCTGGCGGCAAAATTCGTGAAGTTGCGGGATGCGCGACATGGTGCCGTCTTCGTTCATGATCTCGCAGATGACGGCAGAGGCGTTCAGGCCGGCGATGCGGGCTAGGTCGACGCTGGCTTCGGTCTGGCCGGCGCGGACGAGCACGCCGCCATTGCGGGCGCGCAGTGGGAAGATATGGCCGGGGCGGGCGAGATCCTGCGGGCGGGTCTTCGGGTCGATGGCAGTGAGGATGGTGATGGCGCGGTCGGAGGCGCTGATCCCGGTGGTGACACCGAGACGGCCGTCGATGGCTTCGGTGAAGGCGGTGCCGTGAACCGAGGTGTTGATCGGGGACATGAGCGGAAGGTGGAGCTCGTCGCAGCGGTCTTCGGTGAGCGGCAGGCAGATCAGGCCGCGGGCGTACTTGGCCATGAAGTTGATGGCGTCCGGGGTGATTTTTTCGGCGGCCATGGTGAGGTCGCCCTCGTTTTCGCGGTCTTCGTCGTCGACGAGGACGATCATGCGCCCTTGGCGGATTTCTTCAACGGCTTCTTCGACGGTGGCGAATTGGTCTGAGCGTTCAGTCATGGGTACTCTGCTCCGTGCGCTGGTCCATTAGGGCTAAGTCCAACGATTAGGATGATTTTAGAGCCATTGAGTTGCCTCGTCGAGGGCCATCGCTCCCGCGGGTGCCGTCGAAGATGCAACGAACTTGGCTGGTTAACAGTTCATCCCCTCCCCCCACCCTTTTTCGCAAGTGCGGATTTCAAAGGACTTTTAAGTCTAATGAATTCGGAAGTGCGGATTCTGCAGGAGTTACGGACATATTTCTTGGAAGTGCGGATTCTAAAGAGGTTAGTGAATGTCGGGCGCCTGCCATTAAGTAGTGGATGCGAGGGGTGCGGGCAGAACTACGAGGAGATCGAAAGAATTCTTTGAGAATGGAGTGCATGGGTAACGGTAGCACGCATCGGGGCCATTGTCAACTAAAATGATAAGAGTAACTAGATGAGTATTCGAACGACCGTGGCGAGGTGAACAGGCGACAAAGACGCCGGGCGAGGATAACAGGCGAAGATTACAGAGGAAGGAGTGCGAATTTGACGACACAAGTCGCAAGGCTTCGCAGATTCCACCCTGCGCTACCGGGCGGCAGGATGCGCATCTTGGAGGCGGTGGTCGAAATAGGATTACCAGTCGTTGGGTAGAGAGGGGAGGTCGAAGAGTTTGTGGACCGAGACGGTGTCGGCGGAGGTCCATTTCTTTGCAAGGTATAGTTCGAGGAAGGTGGCGATAGTAACGCCGGTAGAGTCGCTGGCTAGCGGCTTGATTTCATTGTTGGCGGCGACTTGGCCTTCTTTGGTTACGGCGAAATAAAAACCGGTGCGGCGGCTGGCTAGGAATTTCTTTACTATGTCGTCGGCTTCGAAGCGGATGCCTAGTTTGTAGCAGGGTAGGCGAGGTTGCGTGACGGTGAATTCGGCGGAACCGATGGAGAAGCGGTCGCCGATGTGGACTTCGGTTTCTAGCAGGCCTTCGGTGGTGAAATTTTCTCCGAAAATGCCTGGGGGTAGGTCGCGGCCTGGAAGTTTTTTCTTCCAGTAGGCGTAGTGCTCGACTGGGTAGACGTAGACGGCTTTGTATTCGCCGCCGTGGACGGTCAGGTCTGCTTGGCGGTCGCCCTCGAGATCGAGTTTGCGTGCGCGGACGGGGCCTTGGACGGGGGATTTGTAGATGCCGGTGGTTACGGTTTGGCCGTGCCAGACGACATCGCGTGGGAGGCCTACGTTTAGGGAGACGATTCTCATTGCGGGATTGGATGCGGGGTGGGGAGTTACGATGCTGGCGAAAAGACTAGGATCGGAAAAGGCTTAACGCAAAGGGCACTGAGGACGGAGCACAGAGGACACGGAGAATTGGTTGGTGAGACAGAAAAGGTTGCTGGATGGCGCGCTCTTCGAGGCTCAGGGTAAAGAGGTGGCGTGCCCCTTACAACGGAATGGCTTGGGGTAGGCGGCGGAGGCCTTCGGCGAACATTTGGGTGTTTACGCCCATGCCTATGCGGAAGTGGCCGGGCGTGTCGAAGAAGTGGCCGGGGACTACGGAGGTTTCTTGTTTTTCGCGGAGGTGAGTAATGAAGGCGTCCACGTTACCGTTTTTCAGGCGGGGGAATGTGGTGGTGCCGAAGTCGGTGCGGACTGCTGCGAAGGATTGGGCTTGGTCGGAGGCGAAGAAAGCGGAGAGTAGGGCGCGGTCGGCTTCTACGATGGCGCGGGCGCGGGCGCGAATTTTGTCGAGATTTTGGAAGGCGATTACGCTTAGGAGTTCGGCGGGGTGGGGTGGGACTGCACCGAACAGATCGTTGAGGCGATACATGGCGCGGGCCTGGTCGGGTTGAGCGAGGATCCAGCCGCAGCGAAGGCCGCTGAGGCCGTAGACTTTTGTGAGGCTACTGGTTACCACGAATTCTTTTCCCAGGTGGAAGGATGTGCGGGGCGTGTTTTCGTAGACAGCGTCGAGGTAGACCTCGTCGACGAGAACGCGCGCGCCGATGCTGCTGGGCGATGTCACCGACTTCGCAGAGGGTGGATTCGGGAGTGAGGACGCTGGTGGGATTGTGGAGATTGGTGATGACGATCAATTTCGTTTTGGGAGTGATGGCGCGACGGATTTCGGCGGGGTCCAGGGCGAAATTGTTTTCTTCGCGGCGCGGGAAACGCTTTACCTGGGCTTGGAGATATTGGGCTGTGGAGACTAGCAGTTCGTAGGCGGGGTGCTCGATCAGGACTTCGTCGCCGGGTTCGATTAACGCGGCCATGGCTAGATGGTTGGCCATGGAGGTGCCGGCCGCGGCTACTACGTTGTCGGGGTCTACGCCGGACCTTTTTTGCTATCGCTTGTTGTAGTGGGGCGTAGCCGTAGGTGTGGTCGCCGTTGATTTCGAGTTGGTCGATGGTGACGGGGAGTTCGTTTAGCGGGTAGGCGGCTACGCCGCTGGTGGCCAGATTGAAGCGGGCTTTGCTTTGAAGCTTGGCCCATTGCATGTAGTCGGATTGTTTTTGTCTCATGTGGTGGCGATCTCCGTTTGGCGCGAAACGGTTTCTTGGGTGAAAAGTACGAAGACGACAGGAAAGCTTTCTTCAGGGGCTGAAGCCCCTCCCGTAGCGACTCACGCCGGGGCTGAAGTCGCCGGCCCCTAAAGCAAAACCCTTCGGGGTCCAGTTTTCGTCGGCTGGCGGTGCCAGATCGAGACTAGGCACGCAAGCCCCGCCCCCTGCAAATTCGAAATCACCGCGCCAAATCATCTGGAACAATCACTTGCGCTCCTCCAGAACGCAGATTGACGGGGTCTGAAAAGATTTTTGCGGCTCCAGTATAAATATACGGGAATTCCGGCGGCTAGAATTACGAAGCCGAAGACGCTGTTCGCTGGGTAGGTCCAGATTGTGCTGGCTACGATCGCTGCGCAGGCTAGGACGAATACGGCTGTGGTGTACGGGTGGCCGGGGACTCGATAGATCGCGGCTTGGCGCGAAGAGCCGGCAGGGATGCCTCTCGCATCGCTGAGCGCTCGGGGTGAACCGGCGCTACCAGTGCTCGAGGAATTGTCGGTGGATTTTGTGATCGTCGGTGTGTGGTTCGCGGTGGGGAGGGGCTGAAAGGCGCCCGCCTCGGAAGGCGGCCGCTACAGGATCGCGGTGGCGGAAGACGAAGAGGGAGGCGGCGGTTAGGGCGAAGGAGATGAAGTCGATGGAGACTACGTAGTTGAGGATCTGCTCGTAGCGGCCGGAGAGGGCGATGATTGTGGCGGCTACGCCCTGGATGAGGATCGCTACAACTGGTGCGCCGGTTCGGGGATGGAGCCAGCCTACGCTTTGGAAGAACAGGGCGTCGCGGGCCATGGCGTAGTAGACGCGTGGGGCGGTTAGGATGCCCTGGCTTAGGAAGCCTAGCGTGGAGATGGCGATGCCTACGGCGATCCATTGGGCGCCGCGTTCGCCTAGCGCGGAGCGCATTACTGCGGAGGCTGGGGTGTGAGTCGCGGCTAGTCCCGCGGGTCCCAGGACGCGGAGACAGACGAAATTTACGGAGAGGTAGAGGGCGACTACTCCGAGCACTCCGGCAATCAGGCCGCGAGAGAGTTCGCGGCTTGGGTCGCGCATTTCGCCGGCTACGAAGGTGGCGGTCTGCCAGCCGCCGTAGGCGAAGGCGATGGGGATCATGGCGGCGCCAATGGCGCCGGCGAGGCCGAAGGAAATAGGGCGATCGAGTAGCGGCAGAGGATGGATTGCTCCGCCGCCTAACCAGAGGCCGAGAGCAACCAGCGCTATGATTGCCGCGGCTTTCAGGAGCATGAGCAGGCTTTGCACGTTGCTGCCTGCGCGGGCGCCGAAGCAGTTGATGGCGGTCAGGCCGAGGAGGGCTGCGGCGGCGATTGGGCCATCGCCGATGGTTGAGCCGCTGATCTCGCGAAAATATTTGGCGAAAGTTACGGCTACCGCGGCCATGCCGCCGGTTTGCGTGACCAGGAGCAGGACCCAGCCGTAGAGGAAGGCGACGCTGGGATGGTAGGCCTCGCGGAGGTAGAGATATTGGCCGCCGGCGCTGGGCATGCGCGTGGCTAGCTCGGCCCAGATGAATGCGCCTAAGAGGGCTAGGACGCCGCCGAGGACCCAGACTCCCAGGATCAGGAATGGTGTGTGGACGTGGAGGGCTACTACGTAGGGGTTGATGAAGATGCCGGAGCCTACGATGCCGCCCATGACGATCATGGTGGCGTCGAAGAGGTTCAGGCGCCGGGGCAGAGTGGGGGTGGGGTTGGTCAAGGGCGGGAGGATAACAAGGCGAGGCGAGGAAGCAAAGAAGCAAGGAGGCAACGAAGAAACGAAGTAACGAAGTAAGGAAGTAATGAGGTAATGAAGCAGAGAAAGGACGGAACCCAGTATCTGCACAAACCGAACGTGGGGCACCCAACTTTGAACCCGACTTTCACCCCGACTTCGAAAACTCGAGAACTCAACTTGACTTGGCTTCGAGGGCTCCTGGTGTTCGTTTGGGGTGCTGATATTAATGGGTTTTTTAGAAAAGAGCAAAACATTGCCACCGATACTTAGCGCGCAGGGATTGTCGAAGAAGTATGGGGTTGCTCCCTTGTTTCGGAATATTTCGTTTACCGTTTCGGAGGGGGAGCGGATTGGGATTATTGGGCCAAATGGGGCGGGGAAGTCTACGCTTTTGGAGATTTTGCAGGGGCGGGTGAATCCGGATACTGGGGACGTGGCGATTCGCAAGGGGACGCGGGTTGGGACGGTGTTGCAGATCTCGGAGTTTAGCGAGGGGGAGACGATTCGGTCGGTGATCGACGCGGCTTTTGATCGGGCGCATGTGACCGAGGGGGAGAGGCTTACACGGATCGCGGAGATTCTGGGGCGGGCACAATTTACGGACCTGGATGCCGCGGCGGCAAAGTTGTCCGGTGGGTGGCGAAAGCGATTGGCGATTGTCGAGGCTTTGGTGCAGGCGCCGGATATTTTGCTTTTGGACGAGCCTACCAATCATTTGGATCTCGCGGGAATTAAGTGGCTGGAGGCGGTTTTGCAGAATGGGGCGTTTGCCTGCGTGGTGGTTAGCCACGACCGGTATTTTTTGGAGAATGTGGCGAATGAAGTTGTGGAGTTGAATGCGGCTTACGAGGATGGGTCGCTGCGCGTTTCGGGGAATTACAGCACGTTTCTGCAGAAGAAAGAGGAGTATTTGCATGCGCAGCGAAACCGGCAGGAGGCGCTGGAGAATCGCGTGCATATCGAGATTGATTGGTTGCGGCGGGGGCCAAAGGCGCGAACGACCAAGTCCAAGGCGCGGATCGATAATGCGCACGAGATGATTGGTGAATTGGCGGCGATGAAGTCGCGGACTCAGATTGCCAGCGCGAAGATTGATTTTTCGGCTTCGGAGCGGCAGACCAAGCAGCTGATCACGCTCGATGGCGTGCGTTATGTGATTGGTGAGCGAACGTTGTTTGAGGATATTCATTTTATTGTTACTTCTGGGGATGCGCGTCGGGCTAGTTGGGCCGAATGGCAGCGGGAAGACTACTTTGTTGCGGCTTTTGCGGGGGGACCTCCAGCCTACTGGCGGAAAGATGCGGCAGGCGGATTCGTTGCGGATTGTTTATTTCGATCAGAATCGGGAGCTGGATCCGGACGTTACTTTGCGGCGGGCTTTGGCGCCGGACAGCGATTCCGTGATTTATCAGGGTAACGTGATTCATGTTGGAGGGTGGGCGGCGCGATTTTTGTTTACGGCGGAGCAGTTGAATCAGAAGGTGGGGCGATTGTCGGGGGGAGAGCGAGCGCGGGTTTTGATTGCGCAGTTGATGCTGCAGCCCGCGGATGTGTTGCTGTTGGACGAGCCGACCAACGATCTGGATATTCCTACTTTGGAGATTTTGGAGGAGAGTTTGCTGGAGTATCGCGGGGCGCTTGTGCTGGTTACGCATGACCGGTACATGCTGGATCGCGTGTCTACCGTCGTGCTGGGTCTGGATGGGCTGGGTGGGGCGGAGCGGTTTGCGGACTATCAGCAGTGGGAGGAGTGGCAGAGGTCGCAGAAGGCGGCGGGGAAGACGAATGCGTCGGTGGAGACGCAGAGTCCTCGTGCGGGTGTGAATGGCGGGGCTGCTGTCGCGGCGCGAGCTTCGCTTACGAAGAGGAAATTGTCTTACAAAGAGAATCGGGAGTTGGAGACCATTGAGCAGCGGGTGGCGGATGCGGAGAAGGAGATGCAGCTTAAGCATGATGCTTTGCTGGATCCGGCAATTATGAGCGATGGGGCGCGGTTGCATGCGGCGTCTTTGGAATTGGAAGCGGCGCAGAGGGCGATTGATGAGTTGTATGCGCGGTGGGTGGAGTTGGAGCAGAAGTTGAAGTGAGACTTCGCGCAGGGCGCGGAAGAAAAACTAATGAGGCTGCGGCAGATTGGGCCGGGCAAGCTGGGGCGCGGCATTGCTGCTCCCCTACAAACGCACGCACCCAAATTCACGATTGTTAAAACTTCTGTAGGTGACGAACCCTTGTTGGTGGAGATGCATCCTAGATGGCGGAGGTACTATCATGGATAAACTCGCGATTTGGGTGATGCTGGAAGCAAAGCCCGGCAAAGAAAAAGAAGTCGAGGAATTTCTGAAGTCGGCGCAGCCTTTAGCGGAGCGCGAAGCGGGAACGACATCGTGGTACGCGTTAAAGCTCGGACCCTCGAGATTCGGGATATTCGACACATTTAAGGATGAGGCGGGGCGAAACGCGCACCTGAGTGGCGAGATCGCCAAGGCGCTGTTTGCCAAGGCCGCGGAGCTGTTTTCGAAAGAGCCGGAGGTTCACAAGCCGGAGATTCTGGCGGAGAAGGTGCCGGGGAGTTCGGCTTCCACGCGGGGCGCCGTCGCTCATTCGTAACTCTATTTAACTGACCTGATTAACCGACGGGTTGAAGCTAAATTAATCGGGCATGAGTTGGCGTACGAGTTCGGGCGAGTCGATCTTCCAGTCATCGGCCAGGATGTGGGCTTTGCGCAGGATCATTTCTGTGCGCGGGTCGAGGTCGATCGGAACCGCGCCGAGATCGAGCGCGACTGCGTCCAGGAGTTTCTGCGGAATCTTTAGCCAACGCGTGACGGTGTCGGTTTCGAGGAGCGCGCCGCCCCAGACCAGTTGAATGCGGTAGGTGCCCAACTGGCCGCGAATTTCGAGTGAGCCTTTAGCGAGCTTGCAGCGGTCGGCGATGGCGGTGTGCGGCAGGACGCGCGAAAGCATCTCGGAGCGCAGGGTGGTCACCACCGAAAAGTCTCGGGCGTCCAGGCGGCGAGGCAAAAACGCCGGTGCCGCGGTCACCCTGGTCGGACCAGGTTTCATCGTCACCGACGGCGCAGACGGTGGTGAAGAGGTCGACGTCGCGCATGATTTCGGAGTAGACGATGGCTGGGACTTCGTCTATGGGAATTTCGTGGCGCTCGCGATAGAAGCGAACCTGGTCGGAGCCGATGAAAATGTTGATTCCGGCGCCGGATTGTTCGGCGACCGAGGCTCTGCGCAAAGCGGCGGCGCGGTCTGGCGGGAGATCGACGTAAAACTCAGCGTGCATGTTCCAGTGGTCGAGATTTTTGCTGGGAACGTTGGCGCCGTCAAAACCCGAACCCATCAGCTGGTAGCTCCAGCCGCGAGCGCGGCAAAGGCTGGCGAATTGGTGCTGGCGAAGTAACGCGCCTGCGAAACGATTCGAATAAAGACGGCTCTCTCGCTCGTCGTCGGTGACCTGATAAAACTCGCGGAAGGCCTGGCGAAACGGTTGCCGGATACCCGACGTAAAAACGCGAGAACGCCATCGTTGTACTTCACTGGCGCTGTAAGAAAGCGGATGCCAAAGGCGCACGTTGATTGCGCGAACCAGGTTCACCAGCTTGCCGCCGGAATCACGCACGCCGCTTTCGGTCCAGATTCCCGCGCGCTCCCAGCCTTGGGTGTCGCTGAAAACCCAGATCAGCTTGCGGCCCAAGAATCCTAACAGCGGATGGTCTACGAAATAGCGCCGCCAATGCGCTAGAGGAATATCGCGGGGGGCGAGGAAGGAAGACTCCACGCGGGCGCGTTGCGAATAATAGGACTGCTCGATCTCTTTCGCGAGCAAGGCAATCAAGCGAACCTTTTTCGGAAATGCCTTGCGGATGTGCGCGGGGACCGACTTGAGGAGCTTTCCGGCGGCGTTGTGCCAGGTGGTTACGACGCGGCCGTCTTCGCACAGACGCACCGCAGCGAGGGAGTCGCCGATCTTTGTCTCTACGATACCTTGGGGGTCCAGCGGATATCGCGGGACGGAGATGTCTTCCAACTCGCCGACTGTGATGCCGTTGCGTTCAGCTGCGAGATGCAACGATTTTTCGATCAGGCGGCGGGCCGTCGAGTATTTGACCTTCGCGCGCAGGCGGGTCAATTGCGACACGGCTTCGTTGCACTGCATGGCGCCGAGGGCTTGAATGCACGCGAAGCCGACTTTCTGTGATACCGCGCCGAGCAACGGGACTTTGCGGAGGCAGGCCAAGCCGAAGTCGCCGATCGCGACTGCCGACTCTGTTGAGTCGCCGAGACTGACGCATAGGACGACTCCTTTTTGATAGGAGGAATCTTCAATGGGCGAACGCGCTTCCGGCGGTTGCCCGGGCGTCGGCCCAAGCTTAAGCCAGCGGAGCATGGTTGCAAAAGCTTCGCGTTCGCCGAGGGCGCTGATCAACTCGCGGGATCTTTGCGTCCACTTCTGGCTGGGGGAAGTTTGCTCCGCGGCATGGCAATGCTCCAGCAAGCCGAGCCAGCCCGAGCGCGTGATGTCGTCTCTGCGGGCAATTTCGTCGAAAACGATCTGGGACCAAGGGCCGCGGCCGGAATCGAGCTGTTGATCTCCTTCGACATGCATCAGTGCGGCGATCATGTCTCGGGTGAGGCGCTGACGTTTGTCGATCTTTCCGGTTGGGCTTGGCGCCAGAAGCAAATGAAGTTTGCGCAGGTCGGCGCGCGCTTTGTCGGTGATCTGATCGGGCGAGAGGATCGCGAAAACCTGATCGGTGGGGAAGAAGAAGCGAGTGGAGAATCGTGCCGCAGATCACTGATGATTTGTTCGATCACTGGGGAGGGTAGAGGCATCGGAGCGGCCCTCAGAGAAATCTGCACGGCGTCCTGGAGCGTATGTCGACTCGTAATTTTGCACGCGATATTCCTCGCGGAGCCATGCGCAGGTATGGGCCAGGAAGGCGAGATGAACGTCGCCAGTGGCATGATGGAGCTCTTTGAGGGCCTCGTTTTGGTCCTTCCAAGCATTGATGACGCGCAGGAGCCCGGACACGCTGTCGAAGCCGTGGGTCGGCCGATCATCGCTGGTGGCGCGAATCAGCTCGTAGAGCGCGAGGGCGCGCTGTTCTGCATCGGGCATAGATTGAGTATAAGGCGGGGAAAACGGCGTGGAGCTTGTGTGCCGCAACGGCTATCGGTGTTTAGGCACAGAGAGGGCAAAGAAAAAGGGCGGCCGAAAACGGGCCGCCCTTTTTCGGATTGCTTGGTTGGAGAAGCGGCGCAGCACTCCCCAGGGCATCGCCCGAGGATTGAGCTGCCGTCTGCGCCCTACGACCGCGATACTCCGCCTCACCGCCTTGCTGCGACTAACCCGCGATGCTCTTCTTCGCGGGCCTTCTTCGCCTTTAGTCGAGAACAACCCGCCCATTGACCTGGCCCTTCTTGAGCCTGGTAAAGATCTCGTTGATGAGTCCAACGGCAGAGTCTCGATGTGTCCTTCACTTTGCCTTCGGCGGCGAATCCAAGGCCTCTTCCAGTCGATCCGGTTCCGACGATAGATCCACTCAGGTGTGCCGTTCAAAACCATCTCGAAAATGTATACCGGAAACTCGCCAGGCGCAAGCCGTTCAGCACGCACGTTCCGCCACGCGAAGCATGCCCACTCCTTGCTTGAAGCAATCGGAACCGCGTGACCAGCACTCCGTGCGCACCGCCTATCTGCTTTTTATCTCTTTCACCTGTCCTCAGTTTTAGCATCTCGTGATTTCCGCGCCGAGCTTCCGCGCGAGGACCATCTTTTCTTACCCAGATCCACTACCGCGACGTGTAGTCCCATGGCCTTGGCGTACTGCACGCTATATGGCCGAGCCCTCCGCAGCCTGAGATCACCACCCACTCGCCTGAGCGCGCCCCAGTCTGTTTCAGACCTTTATAGTGTTACCCCTCTCACAGGACGGGCCTCATCCACAAACTACAAATTCTTAGGATTCGCCCAATGTCTCGTCTTGCCCCAGGCGTACTCGGCTAAAGATCCGTTCACGAATATCCTGAGTTTTTCTGCTCCGTCAGAGGTCTCCCAGCCGTAAAGGCAGTACTCACAGTGTCCGCAAGCGCTGTGCAGCCATGCAATTCCAACTCGATCTCCTTCTTTCAAATGGCTGACTCCCTGTCCGACGGCGACTACTATTCCCGCTCCTTCATGACCCTGCGTGAAGCAACCTGGGTTTGACGGGCCAATCACCGTCCACAGCGTGTAGATCTGTGTCACAGACTCCTTACTCCACTACCTCCACCAATGCTTATCCTCTCCCGTTACTGGGATCGGAACCTCTCGCAGATCAATGTCGCCAAATTTTTCGACAATCGCTGCTTTCATCTTTCTTTTAGTGCACATCACTGTTTCCTCCTCAACCCTATGCTAACCTATAAACAAGCTGTATGTGCTATTTCACACTTCTTACATAATTCACCGTCAGGTATGGTTTCTGGACGACGCGCAATACTATCGCCGACACAAAAAAAGGGGCCCTTTTGGACCACCCTTTGCGCGACGGCAAGCCCGTTCTTCGATCGCTTGGTTGCCGAGATGGGGCGCAGCGGTGCTGCGCCCCTACAACGGCGTCGAGCGTTGGTTTAGTACATGCCGCCCATGCCGCCTGGGCCGCCGGGGCCGCCTGCTGCTGCGGCGCCCTTCTTGTCGTCTTCCTTGACTTCGGCGATTAGGGCTTCGGTCGTCAGCATCAGGCCCGCGATCGAGGCTGCGTTCTGCAGCGCCAAACGGGTGACCTTGGCTGGATCGATGACGCCGGCCTTGACCATGTCGCCGTATTCACCGGTTTCCGCGTTGAAACCGAAGTTGTCGTCCTTCGATTCGCGGATTTTGCCGATGACAACGGCGCCTTCGTGACCAGCGTTGAGGGCGATTTGACGGGCTGGCTCTTCGAGAGCCCGGCGAACGATGCCGACGCCGACCGCTTCGTCGTCCTGCAGCTTGAGCTTGTCGATGGCGCTGATGCAGCGCAGGAGCGCTGTACCGCCGCCCGCTACGATGCCTTCTTCGACCGCTGCGCGAGTGGCGTGCATGGCGTCCTCGACGCGAGCCTTCTTTTCCTTCAGCTCGGTTTCGGTTGCCGCGCCCACCTTGATGACCGCAACGCCGCCAACCAACTTGGCAAGGCGCTCCTGGAGCTTTTCCTTGTCGTAGTCGCTGGTGGTGTTCTCGACCTGCGCGCGAATCTGCTTGACGCGACCTTCGATGTCGGCGGACTTGCCGGCGCCTTCGATGATCGTGGTGTTGTCCTTGTCGATGGTGATCTTCTTGGCGCGGCCGAGATCCTCAAGCTTCACGTTCTCGAGCTTGATGCCGAGGTCTTCGGTGATGGCCTTGCCGCCGGTGAGGGTGGCGATGTCTTCGAGCATCGCTTTGCGGCGATCGCCAAAGCCTGGGGCCTTGACGGCGGCGCATTGCAGCGTGCCACGGAGTTTGTTGACGACGAGAGTGGCGAGCGCTTCGCCTTCGACGTCCTCAGCGACGATCAAGAGGGGCTTGCCCATCTTGGCGGTCTGCTCGAGCAACGGGAGCAGGTCCTTCATGGAGCTGATTTTCTTCTCGTGGATGAGGATGCGAACGTCCTCGAGGATGCACTCCATGCGCTCTGGATCGGTGATGAAGTAGGGGGAGAGATAGCCGCGGTCGAACTGCATACCTTCGACGACTTCGAGGGTGGTCTCCATCGTCTTGGACTCTTCGACGGTGATCACGCCATCCTTGCCGACCTTCTTCATGGCTTCGGCGATGATGCCGCCGATCTGCTTGTCGTTGTTGGCGGAAATGGTGCCAACCTGGGCGATCATTTCGCCCTTGACGTCGCGGGAAAGCTTCTTGATTTCCGCAACGGCGACTTCGACGGCGCGCTCGATGCCACGCTTTAGAGCTGTGGGGCTGGAGCCGGCCGCGACGGTCTTGACGCCTTCGCGGAAGATGGCCTGAGCGAGCACGGTGGCGGTGGTGGTGCCGTCGCCGGCGACGTCGGACGTCTTGGAGGCGACTTCACGAACCATCTGCGCGCCCATGTTCTCGAGCGGGTTGCTGAGTTCGATTTCCTTGGCAACGGTCACGCCGTCCTTGGTGATGATAGGCGCGCCGAACTTCTTTTCGATTACCGCGTTACGGCCCTTAGGGCCGAGGGTAATCTTTACTGCGTCGGCGAGAGCATTCACGCCGCGTAGAATCGCTTGGCGGGAATTCTCACCTGTTACGATCTGCTTCGCCATACTGGTATTTCCTCCTGAGATTTCTTAGTGCTGCGTCATGCGGATTCTGGAACTCACCGATCTAAAGATCGGCCACTACAACTGCTTGCCGGGCTGAAGCCCGGCGCCTACATTACTTCTTGCCCGCAGCCTTCGCGGCGCCGGTGAACTTGGCAAGGATTTCTTCCTCGCGCAGGATCAACAGCTCTTCGTCTTCGATCTTGATTTCCGTGCCGCTGTACTTGCCGAACAGGACGCGGTCACCGGGCTTGACGTCGAGAGGGATCAGTTCGCCCTTTTCGCGCTTGCCGGAGCCGACGGCGATTACTTCGCCTTCCTGCTGCTTTTCTTTGGCGGAGTCGGGGATGATGATGCCGCCCTTAATGCTTTCTTTTTCTTCAATGCGCTTCACGACCACGCGGTCGTGGAGCGGGGTGAGATTCACTGCCATCTAAAGACCCTCCATAAGGTGAGTTGCGATTTCGACCATTCGACTGGGGAGCTAAAGGGGATTTAGCACTCCACCTAGTCGAGTGCTAATATAGCAGATAGACCAGACATGTCAAGGGATTGAGCGACACGCGCTAAGATTCTACAGTGCGCGCCTGCTAGTATAAGTCTTTATTTATCAACATTATGAATAGTGCAAGAAAAATCAGGCACTTGGCCGTTGTAGTGCCCTTTGTCCCAGCATAGTATTTCTGCGTACGAATCCCGATGGAATCTCTCGTCTATATCCGGCTGATTGGTCTCACGGCAGGAACGCTGGCGCAGCTTTTCTGGATGGTCGTAATTCTCGGCTACCGGCGGCAGCGCAACTTCGAGCGCGTGTTCTTCTTTCTTTGCCTGGCGCTGTTTCTCTTCTACAGCGGATCACTTCTTGCGCTGAATGCCCAAATTCATTACGGCGTGCCGCCTGTCGGGCTACGCGAATTCGCGATCACCATTATCACCGTGGGATTGTGCCTGGTGCCCGGATTACTGATGCACCTGCACATGGAATTTGCGGAGACGCGCGGTCTGTTGCGGAACAAGCGGTGGAAGTACGCGGTACTGCTCTTCTTTTATGGGGCCAGCCTGCATCTCGCGATTCGGCTCTTTCCCATACACATCACGGCTGGAACTTTCGATTTCATGCTGCCCGCGAAATCGCTTGGCGAGGATTTTTCCCACGTATATGCCTACAGTTTGTTGTGGTGTGCGATTTGGGAGTTCCGGTTTTGCCGTAATGCGCCAAACCAGCCCGAGCGGCGCTTCTACGGATTCCTGATGGTTGTTTTCGGGGCTGCGTTCCTGATGGTCGTAAGCCTGCACGTGTTGCATGTGCCTGGTTCGCCTGCCGCCGCGCAGGAATTGGGTGTCGCATTGGCAATGCTCCCGGTGGCTCCCCTGGGGGTATTGATCTATCTCGTATGGCGACACAACTTTCTGCAGATCGGACGGCAGAAGAACCTGATCTACGCGGTTTCGGCGACGTTTCTGGCCCTTCTGTACTTGAGTCTGGTTCGGCGTGTCAGCGGCTGGCTGGAGCCGGTGCTTCCGCCCGAAGCTTCGGCGTCGATCCTGTTGTTCGTGCTGGTTCCCTTCATTGAGCCATTACAGCGGACCCTGGGACGAAGGCTGGAAGCGACCGCCCACCGGGAACTGGATCGCGTTCAGCGGCTGAGCGGGGAGATCCAGCAGGAGGCCAAACAAGGGGACGTCGCCGCACTCGTGCAGTTCATCGAGCGGCGCACAACCGAGGAGTTTGAGCTGGGCTCGGCGCGAGTTGTTCTGACCGGACCATATCGAGAGCGGGCCTTGGACCTTACTGGCGCTGCTTTGAATGCAGCCAATTTTGGAGATATTGGCGCGGCGAACGCGGGCCATTCGTCGAATCGGTTTCGTATCGGGCGTGGCGATCAGACCGATGGGTTCCTGCTGGTGCAGCCGCACGGCGCGTTCCTCTCAGGCGAAACCACGGCGGCATTCGAATTTCTGTGCGAGCAATTGCCGAACGCTTTGGAGCTGTGCCTGTTGATCGAGGAGAAGCTGAGATTAGAGAGGGAACTGGCGGAGCGCGAGCGGCTTGCGGTTTTGGGACAGATGGCGGCGAGCATTTCTCACAATTTGAAGAACCCTCTCGGCTCCATCAAGACGATTCTGCAAGTGCAGATGGAGAACCCGGATTTGCCGCCCGTCCATGCGCGCGGAGACCAAGATGGTGCTGGATGAGATCGGGCGTCTGTCGGCAAAGCTGAGCCAGTTGCTGCAATTCAGCCGTCCCTCCGTGCGCGGAGGGACCATCGAGGCCACCTGCGACGCTCGAATGGTCATCGAAGAAGTTCTGGGCGTGCTGCGGCACGAAGCCGAACGGCGCGGAATTGTGCTGGAAACCCAGCTGCCAGAACCCGGAGTGAAATTGGCTGCGGGCGCGGAGGCGGTGAGCGACGTTGTATCCAATCTGTTGGTGAACGCGTTAGAGGCAGCCACCTCAGGCGCCCACGTGCGCGTTAGCGCTGCCGCGAGCAACGGTGAATGCGTTTTGACGGTGGAAGACGACGGGGCAGGTATTGCGCCCGCGGCTCGGGAGAAGCTTCTGCAACCATTTTTTACAACAAAGGTGCATGGAACGGGTTTGGGATTAGCGATCGTCGCGCGTCGTGTGGCGGAATTTCACGGGCGTCTTGATTGGGAGAGTCCCTTGAGAGATGGGCGCGGAACCAGGTTTCGAGTCAGCTTGCCAAGCAGAAGCGATGGAACAGCGAAGCAAATTATGAGGCCAAGATGAAGACGATCTTAATCGTGGATGATGAACCGGCGGCCCGCTACGGATTGCGGCGCGCGCTGGAATCGAAATACCGGATTGCCGAGGCCGATTCGGCGGAAGCCGCGCGCGAGGCATTGCCTCGAGAGCAACCGGATTTGGTGCTTCTGGATGTAGTGCTGCCGGGACAGAACGGAATTTCGTTCTTGCAATGGATGCGCGAGCAGGGAAATGAAGTGCCGGTGCTGATGATTTCGGCGCTGGACACGGCGAAGACGGCCGTGGAAGCTCTGCAGGTTGGCGCGGCGGACTATCTGGTGAAGGGATTCGAGCTGGAGGAATTGCGGCAGCGCGTGGCGAACCTTCTGAAACTGGCGACGCTGGAGAAAGAAAACGACGCGCTGCGGCGGCGATTGACGACTGAGGGCCAGTTCGGACAGATGATCGGGCGCACGGCGGAGATGCGGCGCGCTTTTGAAATGGCGGATCGAGTAGCGCCGACGGATTCGACGGTGCTAATTCTGGGCGAGAGCGGAACCGGGAAAGATCTTTTGGCTCAGGAAATTCATGCGCGATCGCCGCGCGCGGGGAAACCTTTCGTGGCCGTGAATTGCGCGGCGCTGCCGGAGACGTTGATCGAATCGGAACTGTTTGGCTATGAGCGCGGCGCCTTTACCGGTGCGGCGCAGCAGAAGAAGGGGAAATTCGAGCTGGCGTCGAGCGGAACCTTGTTTCTGGATGAGATTGGCGACATGAACCCGGTCACGCAGGCGAAAGTGCTGCGGGCGCTCGAGAGTCGGACGATCGAACGGCTGGGCGGGACGCAATCGATCGCGGTGGATGTGCGGGTGATCAGCGCGACGCATCGCAATCTAGCGGCGGAAATTCGCAGCGGAAAATTCCGCGAGGATTTGTATTACCGGCTGCGCGTGGTCACCGTCGAGCTGCCGCCTTTGCGCGATCACAAAGAGGACATTCCGGTGCTTGCGGAAGCGTTTCTGGGAATGCACGGCTCGCGACTCGGGCGAACGGCGCGACTGACTCGGGAAGCCTTGGCGGCAATCGAACGTTACGATTGGCCGGGAAACGTGCGCGAGCTGAAAAACGCGCTGGAGCGCAGCTTGGTCCTGTGTCGGGGTGACGAGATCGGCGTGCTGGATCTTTCGGAGGAAGTGGCAACGGGGCAGGCGATCACAAGTAGGGCCTCGGAGAACGGAACTGACGTGGGCCTGGGCGAAAAAGACTTTCGCGAAGCGAAGCATAAATTTGAAGTCGCGTATTTGACGAAGCAATTGGTGAGTCATCGCTGGAATGTTTCGCGAACGGCGGCGACGATTGGCCTACACCGGCAAAGCTTGCAGGAAAAATTGCGCGAGCTGGGAATTCGGAGGCCGGGGCGAGAGCCGGTAGAAGAGAGCGATTCGTGATTGGTGACCTGTGACCGGTGAAGGAGTTCCCGGGCAAGCCCAAGTTGGCGGGTTCGTGCTGGCGGGCGGCGGAAGCACTCGATTTGGGCGGGACAAGGCCCTTGCGCGGATTGGCGACGAAGCCCTGCTCGCGCGACTCTGTTCGGTGATGCGCGGTGTGACGCCTTGCGTGATGGTCGTCGGTTCACGCGAAAAATATGCGGCCTTCGGCGCTGATTGTGTGGCGGATCGCTGGCCCGGCGAGGGGCCTCTGGGCGGAATCATCACGGCGTTACTCGCGACATCGGAAACGGGCGCGGCGCAATGGGAACATCGTCATTGGTTGCGATATGCCGTTTCTGACGCGAGAGTGGCTGACATACATTGTTCAGCGAGCGCAGGCGAGCGAAGCCGAAGTTGTGGCACCAAGTCAGCTCATGGCTTGGAGCCGCTGTGCGCGTGCTGGCGAACCATTGCGGCGGCGAAAATTGCAACGCGCGTTCGAAGGCGGCGTCCGTAAGGTGACCGAAGCCATGAAACATCTCACGATGGAAGTTCTTGACGAGACTCACTGGAAACGATTTGATAGCGCTGACCGGCTTTTCTGGAACATGAACACACCCGGCGATTACGAAGAGGCAAAGCGGATTCTGGAAGCGGAGCACGCGTGAGCGACATCCCGAAAGAAGGAATTTTGCTGCCGCTTGCCGATGAAAAAGCAGCTATCGGCCCACCCATCACCGAAAATAACCCGTTCTTTGAGTTTCGCGATGTCTGCAAAGCTTTCGACGAACACGTCGTGCTGAACAATGTCAACTTCACGGTGAAAAAGGGTCAGACGTGCGTGATCATGGGGCGCAGCGGCGTCGGCAAATCCGTTTCGCTGAAGCACATCATGGGATTTCTCAAGCCAGACTCCGGCCGCATTTTTATCGATGGGGAAGATGTCACCGATTTCAGCGAAAGAGAGTTCGCCGAAGTGCGGCGCAAGGTGACCATGGTGTTCCAGTCCGGCGCGCTGTTCGATTCGCTGACGGTCGCCGACAACATTGCGTTTCCGCTGGAAGGGCAGCCGGGCCTGACACCGGAAGACATTGACGCGTACGTGAACAAGCTGGCGCACATGCTGGAAGTCGATGAGGTCCTGGACAAATTGCCCGGCGAGCTTTCCACGGGAATGCGCCGAGCGGTGGCGATCGCCAGAGCGCTGGCGCAGAATCCCGAAGCGATCCTGTACGACGAGCCGACGACCATGGTCGATCCGATCATGGCGGCACACATGGGCGACCTGATCGCGCGCTTGAAGCAGGCGTTTCACAAGACCTCCATCGTCGTGACCCACGACACGCATCTGGCCAAGAAACTCGCGGATATGATCGTCTTCTTGCAAGACGGTAAGTCCACGGTGTTCGAGTCCTGGGCTGAATTCGAAAATTCCAAAGATCCCTTCTTTCATAATTTCCGCATGCAGGACGAGCTGATCCCCGAACTGGACGTGACTCTGTGATCCAGCCCGATCCCGGGAATTCCCGACGCGAAGAAACAACTGCGACGCGTGATGGGGTTCTGGGACGTTTTGCTGTTCAACATCGCCACCGTGCTGGGCCCTCGCTGGGTGGCGGCCGCGGCGCACAATGGAACATCGTCGATCAGTTTGTGGGTGCTGACCGCGACATTGTTTTTCGTCCCGTACGCGTTGGTCGTGAACGAACTCTCTTCCCGTTTTCCCGTTGAAGGCGGGTTGTACGTGTGGACCAAGGAAGCGTTCGGCGATTTTCACGGCTTCGTGGCGGGCTGGACGTATTGGACCTACACGGTTTTTTATTTTCCGTCGCTACTTCTGGCGAGCGCGGCCATGAGCGCTTACGTCGTTGGGCCGCGGGGCGACACGCTTTCGCAAGACCGAACCTTCCTGCTCCTGGTGTCCTTCGCACTCCTGATCGTCGCGGTGGGGATGAATATTATCGGGTTAAATATCGGAAAGTGGTTGCAGAACGCCGGCGGAGTCTCCACGTATTTGCCGTTGTTGATTTTATGTGGCGTTGCCGGACTGGTGTGGATGAGGCACGGAAGCGTCACCCACTTCACCTGGGCGAATATTCAAGTGCATTGGAGCTGGGACACGGTGAATTTCTGGTCGCAGATTGCATTTGCGTTTACCGGACTCGAATTGGTGTCGGCGATGAGCGAAGAAGTGCGGAACCCGCAACGCACGTTGCCGCAAGCGGTATTGGGCTCGGGTGTGTTGATCACCGCGATGTATATCGCAGGAACGGTTGCAGTGCTGACGCTGCTGCCCGCGGAAGACGTGGCGCCGACCAGCGGAGTATTTCACGCGGTAACCGTCGGTTCGCGGGTCCTGGGCGTTGGATTTCTGGGAATTTTAGCGGCGATGCTGGTCTCGGTCGGAAACGCCGGCGGCGTTGGCAGCACGGTGGCGGGCATCGCGCGTGTGCCGTTCATCGTCGGCATCGATCGTTATTTGCCTGAAGCGTTCGGCAAGATTCATCCGAAGTGGCGCACGCCTTACGTTTCGATTCTCGTGCAGGCCGTGGTGTCAGGCGCAGTCCTCCTTCTCAGCCAGGTCAACGAAACCATGCGGGGCGCTTACCAGGTGTTGGTCGATATCACCATCATCATTTACTTCATTCCGTTCCTGTACATGTTCGCAGCGGTCATCAAGCTGGCGAAACTGCCGGACCGCCTGGCAAATTCAAACGCGGTGCTCATTCCTGGCGGCAAATTCGGGGTCTGGGTAGCTGCTGGTGTCGGATTTGTGGTTGTGCTGGCGGCGATTGTGATTTCCGCAGTGCCACCCGGCGATTCCGCGAACAAGTTTTTGTTTGAAGTGAAATTATTCGTTGGGGCGTTTGGCGCCACGCTGTTGGGGTTGATTTTGTATTGGCGAGGGGCTCGCGCAAAAAGATCATACGTCGCGAGCTAGGATAGGCGGCTTGGAGAATCGCCTCGGAGCCGCTTAGAAGCCCTCTTCGCGAAGTTGTGCAAGTGTTCGCGACGAAGGAGATTCGGACGCGGCTTCACGCGCTTCCAGATGGCGTTCGATATACTTTCCCAGGATGTCGCCCTCCAGGTTTACAGCATCGCCCGGTTTTCGATCGCGCAAATTGGTGTGTTCGTAGGTATAGGGAATCACGGCGATCTGACCGTCAATTTAGGAATGGCAATACCACCGCGCCACGGTCAGGCTGATGCCATCGATGGTGATCGAGCCCTTGGGCACAATGTAGCGCGCAAACTCTTTGGGCACCTGCACACCGTACCACCAATTATCGCCTTCGGGCTGCAGATGCGCGACCCGGCCGACTCCGTCCACGTGGCCGAGAACGAAGTGCCCGCCAAACTCTTTTCCCGCGGTAAGGGGTTGCTCCAGATTGACGCGACTCCCAACTTCCAAGCCCGCGAGCCTGCACCAAAAGAAGTCTTGCGCATCGTTTCGCCCGAAAGATCGGCGGAAAAACGCTCGTTGTCGAGCGTAACCACCGTGAGACAGCATCCATTCACTGCGATGCTGTTCGATACGGCCAGAGACGACGCCACGCTCGGCGCATGAATCGTGACTCGCCCTCCATCGTCATGGATCGACAGAGATTCAATCGTGCCCGAGTGCTCGATGATTCCAGTGAACATGCGCGTTTTTGGCGGCTATTCCCCTCAAGACCTTAGAGCCGGCGATTCGCCCGTACGCCGCCGCCCCATTTTGCGCAGAATTGCACCGTGTTGGCAAACCGTACTCGGGGCGCCGCGAAAACTTGCGAGAAACCCTAAATCGTGCATTAGCATCGTACGCGGTGAGCATGTACTCGCGCACCCGAGCGGTTCTTCTAGCGTTGGATCGCCTTATTGCCCGGTCTTCGTTGGCGATGGGCAACGAGGAAGGTGTGTTGCTGACGTTCCTCTTTCATGGCTTGTTTTCAGACGCAAAGGAAGCGCACTCCGCACTAGCCGACCCCCGAAGAATTACAGTCGAGATGTTTCGGCGGTTCCTGGATCACTTCCAGAAACACTCCTACACCTTTGTTTCTCCCGACGACATTTCGCGCGGGCTGCATCCTTCCGGCAAACACGTTCTTGTAACCTTTGACGACGGATACTACAGCAACACGAAAGCCTTGCCCTTGCTCGAGGCGTTTCGCGTCCCCGCAGTTCTTTTTGTGTCCACGCAGCATGTGATCCAAGGCAAGGCGTTCTGGTGGGATGTTCTGGAACGTAGAGCCCATTCGCGCGGCATTCCGCGAAAACAGATCCAGCATATGGTCGAGAGGCTCAAGCGCCTCAAGACCTTGGAAGCGGAAGCGCAAGTGTGTGCGCAATTTGGCGGTGACGCGCTGCGTCCGGCAAGCGATGTGGACCGGCCTTTTACGCCGCTCGAGCTGCGAGATTTCGCGGCCCATTCGTTGATCTCGCTGGGAAACCACACAGCTGATCACGCTATCTTGACCAACTATTCGCCGGCCGAGGTACGCGCGCAAATTCAAGAAGCTCAGAACGATCTTCAAAAATTGACGGGGCAAACGCCCACCATCATCGCGTATCCAAACGGCAACGAAACGCCCGCCATCGTGGATGCGGCACGCAGCGCTGGAATTCGTTTCGGTCTTGGCGTCCATCCCGGCCGCAACAGCCTTCCCTTCGAGGCAGGCTCGCAGGGCGCGATGACGCTAAAGCGCTTCACGCTGACCGGCGATTGTGCCATTGAAGCGCAATGCCGCGTGAGCCGCTCCTATTTTCCCTGTATCGTGTTGGTCGCAGCGTCAAGAGGAAAGTGGATTCGGGCTTTTCCCCGCTACAACCCGCCTGAGGTTTCGATTCCCGGACATCCCGGCGATTTCGCGCCGAAGAAACTTCCAGAAGTGCGCGGCACGCTCCGAAGACAACGATTTCAATTCCCAAGGCACCGGCACCTTACTCCCGCGGGCTAGCGATATACGTCGCGTAAATAGCCTTCGATACAGAAGTCCGGGCCGAATTGTTGAACGCGCAACTTCTGGAGAGAGGCGCGAGGAACCGTCGGCATGTGCGCGAAGGGAACGCCCGTCTCGCCCGCGAATTTTGGCGCATAGAAGAGCGTGACCTTGTCCACCAAACCTGCGCCGAGCGCGGCTCCGTTCAGCAAAGGGCCAGCCTCCAACAGGACGCTGAGAATTTCGCGCCGGCCAAGTTCGGTAAGAACTGCACGAAGATCGACCACGCCGCGCCACGTGGCAACTCGCACTATTTCGACTCCGGCATTCTGCAACTTGCGTGCTTTGGGCGAATCGAGAGTCGCCGCCGTGAAAACGAGAAGATCGTCATCCGCTGTCTTGACGATGCGTGCTTTGGGTGAAATGCGTAGTTTGGAGTCGAGGACCACGCGAACAAGCTGCTTGCGGCGCGAAAGGCCACTTCGATCCGTAAGTAGCGGGTCATCGGCCAGCACGGTGCCGATCCCTGTCAGTAGCCCATCGGACGCGTGGCGCATGCGGTGAACCTCGGCGCGCGATTCTTCCGAGGTGATCCATTCGGTTCGTTCTTGTTTCTTATGCCTCCCAAGCGCGAGCTGCCCGTCCAGCGTTAACGCGGATTTCAGCGTGACGTAGGGCCTCTTCGTGCGAATCCAGCCGGCGAATGCTTCGTTCAGGCGCTGCGCTTCCTCTTCCAGCACTCCCGAAACAACTTCGATCCCCGCGGCCTCCAATCGCTCGAAGCCCCGGCCCGAGGTTGCCGGGTTCGGATCCTGCATCGCGGCGACGACGCGCTGAATGCCCGCTGCGATAATCGCTTCCGAGCACGGCCCGGTCCGCCCGGTGTGATTGCAGGGCTCCAGGTTCACGTAGAGGGTCGCGGCGCGCGCCTTCTCGCCTGCGGTTTTCAGCGCGACGATTTCCGCGTGATCGCGCCATTCGTACTGGTGAAATCCTTCACCAACGATTTCCCCGTCGCGCACGATCACGCAACCCACGGCGGGATTCGGGCTCGCCAGGCCAACGCCTTTGCGCGCCAGCGCCAGTGCGTGTTCCATAAAGCGAATGTCGTGTGCGTTCACGAATTAGTCGAAGAGAGAGTTGACGTAGGTTTCGGCGTCAAATGGCACCAGGTCATTGATCTGCTCGCCCGTTCCAACGAAGCGGATCGGCAATCCCAGTTCTCGCGAGATCGCCACGACGATGCCGCCCTTCGCGGTGCCGTCCAGCTTCGTCAAGATGATACCCGTCACCCGCACCGTAGAGGTGAATTCCCTCGCCTGCACGAGCCCGTTCTGGCCCGTGGTGGCATCCAGCACCAGCAGTACGTCGTGCGGCGCTCCCGGGATCACTTTGGCGGCGGTGCGCTTCATTTTCTCGAGCTCGGCCATCAAGTTGGATTTCGTGTGCAAGCGACCCGCCGTGTCCACAATCAATGCGTCGGTGCCGCGTGCCTTCGCGGCCGCTACAGCGTCGTAAACCACGGCCGCCGGATCGGCCCCAGACTTCTGTTTGATGACCTCGATGCCGTTGCGCTGCGCCCAAATTTCCAACTGTTCGACCGCAGCGGCGCGAAACGTATCGGCCGCGCACAGCATGACGCTCAGGCCATCCTTGCGCAAGCGATTGGCGAGCTTTCCGATGCTGGTCGTCTTGCCGGCGCCATTCACGCCCACGATAAAGATCACGCGCGGCCCTTTACCGTTCGGCGACGCTCCAGCCACGCCAGCAATCGAACCAGCCGCGGCGCCGGCAGAAGTGGCCGAAGCCGCCAGGATCCGCACGATATGTGACTTGATTTCCCGTTTGAGCTGGCTCGCGTCGGAGAGCGCGTTGCGGTCCATCTTTTCGCGCACTGCATCGAGAATTTCGCGTGTTGTGCGCACACCCAAGTCCGCCGAAAGCAGGGCCGTTTCCAACTGCTTCAGCAACGCCGGATCGATCTTTCGCTCGCCCAGAAAGATCGTATCAACGGTCTCCGAAAGCGCCGCCTTGGTTTTGCTGACGGAGGCCTTCAGCTTCTCCAGAAGCGTAGGTTCCGGCTCATTTTTTCCGAACAGTGAAATCATAAGGTTGTCTGCAATGAACCGTGCGCAACACAAAATTGTAGCAGAAGCGAACCGGGGCATCGGAAACGCGAGCGGCGGCTCCTCGCCGGCCGGGCGTTTGCGGCCAGTACCAAAACTGCCCATCAGTACAGTAGTCGTTGGTCCACGGTCGCGGTAGGTTGGAGTCAATACTGCGGCCCGCGCTGCCCTGAAAACGACTTTTGCCGTTCTTGTTATTGTGCCGCGTGGTCTGATACATCTCTTAGCACTGATTCTCCCTGCCGTCCACAACCAGGCCCAATCTTCGGAAAGAAAAGTAGAGGTAAACGCGCATGACGGAACCAAAACCTCTCGTATTCACTCCGCCCGCATCGAACGATTCTGCCGCCGAACAGCCGTCGCTTTCATGCAGCCGTCGCAAGTTCCTCGGAAACGTAAGCGGTGTTGCCGTCGCTGCCGTGACGGCCGGCGCGGTCGGCTTGGAACCCATCCTCGGCGGAAAAGAGTCGGTCGCCGACGCTTCGGTCGTACCCTATAGTTCTGAGGGTCGCGAGGACAAGTCCTTTAACTACCGCGTAAGGACGGCCAACGCCGAAAGGATTAACGTTGGGCAGCAACCAGACAACGGCGATGCGACAAGATTCACAGACTTCAGCGGCAGCTACAGCAAAGCCTCGTTGCACGACGCACTTGGCGTGCCGAATGCTGCCTCTTGGCTCAGCTTAAAACATGCCCTCAAGACTGGCGATTTCGAAGATTTTGAGAACATCATTGTCGGGACGCCGGGCGGGGGGCCCAACTCGAAGCACAATGGACCTCAGGGTGGCCTGGCACTAGACCTGGAAGGCCTCGACTCACACGCGACGGTCATCCCACCAGCGCCGAGCGTAACCAGCAACATTACGGCGGCTGAAGCGGTTGAGCACTACTGGGGCGCTGTGCTGCGCGACGTCCCGTTTGACGAATATCCTACGAATTCGCTGGTTGCTCAGGCCGTTGCGGACATGAATAGGCTGTCCTTCCTCAACGGCGGTCAAAATTTTGAGTACCCGTTCCCGGTCACTCCGGGGAATCTGTTCCGCGGGCAGTTCGTCCCGGGCGACGGCAACGTCCAGGGACCGTACATCTCGCAGTTCATGGTTCAGCCGACGTCCTTCGGTGCGCAGCCCCTCAACCAGCAGTACCAGACGTTCCTTGGTGGCAGCGGGAGCGAGTTCATGACCTCCGTCAGCGACTACCAACAGATCCAAAACGGCGGAGCCTCGGTTGGCCAGTTGGCATTTGACCCAACGTTTCGGTACATCCGAAACGGTCGAGACCTCGCCGCGTATACCCACGTGGACGTGCTCTATCAAGCGTACCTTACCGCCTTCCTCGTCCTGGGGGGGATCGGCGCGCCGCCGAACCCAGGTAACCCCTACATTGGCTCGAGGACCGAAAAAGCTTTCGGCACCCTTGGCGGGCCAGACGGCGCCGCTACGCTCGCTGAAATGGCCACGCGAGCGCTCAAGGGCGCTTGGTTTCATAAGTGGATCAAGGACCTGCGAATGCGACCGGAGGAATATGGGGCCCTGGTGCACGCGAATCTCACCAAGTCTACGCCCGCTCCCCAGGCGGCGAGGGCGCTGCACAAAGATGTCTTGAACTCAGCGGTGCTTCCCATCATCCAGCAGGCCTACGGCAGCTTCTTGTTGCCACAGGCATTCCCGGAGGGCTCGCCAACCCACCCATGCTATCCGACGGGCCACGGAACGGTCGGAGGTGCGTGCATCACCGTGCTCAAGTTCTTCTTTGACGGCAGCCAGAAGATTCGGCCGCTGCTCACCCACGCCGGACGGGACGTGGTACTGCCAAGCACGGATGGCCTCTCGCTCGATACGTACACGGGCGCGGATCGGGACAATCTGGACATCGACGGAGAGCTGAACAAGCTGGCGTACAACATCTCATTTGGTCACGGGATTCACGCCGGCATCCACTTCCGTAGTTCAAGCTACTGGTCGATTCTGCTGGGCGAGCAGATTGCGCTCAGCGTGCTGCGTGACCGGGCCAGGTCCTACAACGAGCCGTTCACGATCAGCATCACGAAATTCGACGGAACGACCGCAACCATCACCAACGCGGAGGCTCGCTAGCCGCATCCGGAGACAACCGAATTATGAAGGGTTCTCGTTCACGAAGTTCGACGGCACGCCAATCACAGGGGCAGGCGCAAATTTTTGACGCGCAACTTTGCGGAGTTTGAGGGACCCCGCTGCGATCGATGAATCACTCCCACTCGAGTGGCCTTCAAACTTGAACTTCGACCGCGCTCAGGCGCAACTTCCCGTTGGTAACGGCGGCATCGAGCGCATTCACTACTACCGTATCGAATTTTGAGCCCGCCAGCGCCTTGATCTTGCCAAGCGCGTAATCCAGGTCCATCGCCGATTGGTACGGACGGTTCGTCGTCATGGCATCCAAAGTGTCGGCCACGCCGATGATCCGCGCCATCATCGGGATCTGTGGTCCGTTCAAGCCATACGGGTAACCTCGCCCATCCATATGCTCGTGGTGCAGTTCGATTCCCGGCAGCATATCTTTCAGCTGCGAAACCGGACGCATGATGTTTGCGCCCTTCACGGTGTGCTGCTTCATCAGCGTGAATTCTTCCGGTGTCAGCGCTCCCGGCTTCTTCAGGACGCGATCTTCCACGCCGATCTTGCCGACGTCGTGCAGCAGCGCGGAAATGCGCAGGGTGTCGAGTTCCTGATCGGAAAGACCCAATTCCTGCGCAATGATCGTCGAGTATTTCGCTACACGCCCGGAGTGACCCCGCGTATACGGATCCTTTTCGTCGATCGCCGCGGCGAGCATGCGAATCGACCCGATAAAGAGTTCGCGATTTTCCTCGGCCGCTTCCTTCAGACGTTCGATGTATTCTTCGATGTCGCCGGCCATCTTGTTGAAATTTTCAGCCAGCTCGCTGATTTCCGAAGCGCCGCGCACCGCCGACCGCTGGTGGAATTCACCGCGGCTGATGGCGCGAGTGGAGGCCGCCAGGCCGCGAATCGGTCCGCTGATGCCCACCGCAAAAAAGTATCCGAGCAGGATCGCGGCGAAGATAACCACGGTAACGAACGCCAGCGCTTGCCTGTTCAGTTCGTTGACGCCCGCGTCGGCGCGCGCCTGTTTCAGACTGCGCTGCGCAATGACCGCCCAATTCACTTCCGGGAACGTGCTGTACGTTCCGATCATCTCCACCTGGCGGTTCTTGTCTTTCTGTGCGAAACGAATCGTGGCCGTGCTTCGGAGGTCCCGCGGCAGGGTGAGCACCTGCTCGACAACCTTGGAATAGTCCGCGCTTACATCCGTACCGGGGACAAAGTCTTTGGTGTCCGGATGCGCGACGATGTGGCCGAAATGATCGATTACGAAAACGGTTCGCCCGCGTACACTGGCGCTCTGCAATTGCTGCAAAATCGGCTCGAGCGAAACCACTGCGGCCAGCATCCCTGTAAAGTTGTCGTTGATGTCCTTCAGCGGCACCGCGATGACGAAAGCCGGCCGGTTATCGGGCGCCAAGGCCAGAGGATCGCTGCGAAATTTCACCGATTGCATCGATGCTGCAAATGCGCGCTGCAAGGCCTTGGCCACGAAAGGATCCAGGTCCGCCCGGAAATTTCCCTGCGATGCGACCGTGCCCTTACCGGTCTTGCCGACCGCCGTCAGATACAGAAAAGTTTCCCGATTGCTGTCTGCGAAGTTCTCCAGCAATCTCGTGACTCTAGGCTCCGCCACAGGGTCATCCACGTTGTCGCTCAAGCCCATGAGTGCCAAAATCTGCCGCTCGCTCACCAGTTGCTGGGTCAAATTTGCTTCAAACAGCTGAATTTCCCGCGCCAGCGAGCGCGTCAGATCCGCCTGTTGCACAAGCTCGGTGTCCACCAGTTTTTCCTGGCTCAGTTGCAGCACCTGGCGGTGATAGAGACCGATAGGCACCGCGCTGACCAGCAGCATGGCGCCGAGCACGAGCCAAAGGATGCGCACGCGGCCGGCGCGAAGGCGATCCCACGAAGATACGATTTTGACAGACATCTTCCTGCTACAAGTCTAGGGGAAGCACCGCGCGAGATCGCCCGTCCGAAAGTACAGGCGACGCGCATGTGCAACTGGACCGTTGGTACCACGGACAGTGGTTCCTTTATTCGCGGTATGGACACGCTTTCGCGGGTCCAGACTAGGGGCCGCAGCACTGCTGCGCACCCTGTCCGCAACCAAGCGAACGTGAGGGTCTAGCGCGTTTTGAGGGTTTTGAGGTCCCACTGGCGCCAGCTAATATTTACGAAAATCAGCAGTCAGGCACAGTTAAGCGCGCCGACCGCTACTCTTTCCGTTGCGGCCTTTCCATAATTGCCCGAATCGCCTCTCGCGGGGACTTCCCATGATGCAGGATCGCTTCAACCTGCGTCGTGATGGGTAGCTCGATGTTATGTTCGCCAGCCAGCGCCAACAGCGCGGCCGCCGTGCCCACTCCTTCCGCAACTCCATGCATGCCAGCGATGATTTCGGCCAGCAATCGGCCCTTTCCCAGCTCCATGCCCACGTGACGGTTGCGGCTCAGCGAGCCGGTACATGTGAGCACCAGATCGCCCAGCCCCGCGAGCCCGCTCAGTGTCTCGGGTTTCGCTCCTAAGGCGACGCGAGGCGAGACATCTCCGCCAGTCCCCGTGTGATCAGCGCTGCGAGCGAGTTCGAGCCGAGCCCCAGCCCCTGGCAGGTGCCCGCCGCAATGGCGATCACGTTTTTCATCGCGCCCGCAAGCTCGACACCCATCATGTCGTCGTTCGTGTAAAGGCGAAAATTGGGCGCAGCGAACTCTTCCTGCAATTCGGAAGCGAGCGCCGCGTCGTGCGACGCGAGCACCACCGCGGTGGGGGAGAAGCCGTGCGCCACTTCCAACGCGAACGACGGTCCGGAAAGAACGGCCAGACGAGGCGCATATGCAGCGGGAACGGACTGCGCAATGACTTCGCTCATGCGCGCGTGCGTCGCCGGTTCCAGGCCCTTCGTCGCGCTGACAATTGCTGTTACGGAGCTACGCGACCCGCCGCCGCGGAATACACTTCCCGGGCATGGGCCGCTGGCATCGCGCCCATGATGATCGTCGCTGCGCTCAACGCTTTGTCGAGTTCGTGTGCGACGCGGATCTGATCCGGAAGGACATGCCCGGGCAGGTAGCTGACGTTTTCACGTTTGCGGCGAATCTCTTCCGCCTGTCCAGCGTCGCGAACCCAAAGTGAGATTTCATGCGCGCGGGGACTTCGCGACAAGACCAGCGAAAGCGCAGTGCCCCAGATCCCCGCACCGAGAATCGCGATGCGTGTCACTCGCCGTCCTTGCTCTTGCCAAAAGAGAATCTGGGTTCGCGCCCTTCCACGAGTCGCTGAATGTTCGCGTCGTGTTTGTACACGACCAGCATCGCCGCGGCGAACGCTCCAAACGTAACCACCAGCGGCGGAGCGTGATGTGGCGCCCACAGCAGGTAGATCAGCAAGGGCATTGCTGCGGCTGCCGATACCGAACCCAGAGACACGAAGCGCGAAAACAGCACGACCAGGATAAAAACGCCGATCGCGCCCAGTGCCGCAGGCCAGCACAGCGCCAGGAACATTCCCGCGGCGGTTGCGACACCTTTTCCGCCGCGAAAGCTCAGCCACACCGGAAAGCAATGACCGATCAGCGCGGAGAGCCCCGCGATTGTCATCCATAGGGCGCTGTCGTTCGTAAACCGTGCTGCAAGCCATACCGCGGCAGCGCCCTTCACTCCGTCGAGTACCAGTGTGAGGATTCCGGGAGTGGTCCGGCCACGCGCGCTACGTTTGTCGCGCCAATATTGCCGCTGCCGGCTTTCCGCACGTCTACGCCGCCGAACATTTTCGCCAGCAGGATGCCGAAGGGAATTGACCCGATCAGGTATGCCGCGACCGGAATCCATGCCACGCTCAGGGAAATTTCACGCATGCGCCGTCACGCCTCCGCCGCAAAGACGAACGATTGCAGCGTAGTGTACTCCGCGCCAGAGGATTTCAGCTTGCTTTCGATCAGATGAAATTCGTTCGTGCGCAACTCGCCGAAATCGCGAGCCGACATCCCTCGCGACCGCCACCCGCAACTCCGCGGAAATACCCGGGCGCTCACACCGCGCCAGCGTCAGGTGCGGAGTAAACGCGCGCTCTTCGCCGGGAATCCCGAGTTTCGCGAGACCTGCGTCAACATTTCTGGCGATCGAAGCCAAATCCGGCGAGCCGGCAACGCCGGCCCAGATAACGCGAGGCCGCTTGTCGTTCGGAAAGAAGCCCAGTCCGCGGAAGCGGACGTCCACCGGTTTTTCCGAGCTCGCTTTCGCCAGGGCGGCCGAATCGGATCCAGCTTTTCCGGCTCGACGTGGCCGATAAACTTCAACGTTACGTGAAGATTTTCGGGCCGCACCCAACGCGGCTTCTTTGCGGAAGATTTCGACTCCAACGCACGCAGATCGTTCATCAATGCGGCGAAATGCGTCTCGGACCGTCGAGGGAATCTCCAACGCAACAAACAGACGCACGGCTCAAGCCTTTTTCGTCGATGACTTCGTGCCGTTTTGCGCGTTGTACAGAAAATGCACGCGCACCAAGTCCAGGGCGGCCTGCGACGCCTGCCAGCGGATATTTTCGCGCTCGCCCGGGAAACGCATCCCGCGTTCCTTGACGCCGCCCGCGTGCGAAATCGCCACGTGGACGGTGCCCACAGGTTTTTCTTCCGACCCGCCGCCAGGTCCGGCTACACCGGTAATCCCCACGCCAAGCGTGCTGCCCACGCGCCGGCGAATTCCTTCCGCGAGTGCCACGGCAACCTCCGCGCTCACGGCGCCTTTTGCCAAAATCATCTCCGGTGGCACGTCCGCCCAGATGGTCTTCAACTCATTGCTGTAGCACACCACGCCGCCAAGAAAATACGACGAACTGCCCGCGATGCTCGTCAATCGTTGCGCCAGCAATCCGCCCGTGCAGCTTTCCGCCGCCGCGATGGTCGCATTGTTCAGAGTCAGCTCTTCTGCCACGACTTCCTCGAGCGATCTGCCATCTTCGCTAAAGATGCGGTCGCTCAGCGCGATCTCAAATCCTTGCACGATTTCGTCCAGCGTTTTCTTCGCATGAGACGGATCGTCGGTCCAGATCCGCAGATGAATCTGCGTCTCTCCAGGCGCAGCCAGAATCGTCGTGGTCACTTCCGGATAGCGCTGGTAAATCGGCAGAATGCGCTGTTCCACGTGCGATTCGCCCAGTCCCGTCACGCGAATCTCGCGTTGATGCAATCGCACCCCGGACGCGCGGCGCTCCAGACGTGGCAAAACCTGCTCGCGAAACAGCGGCTTCAACTCGCGCGGCGGTCCCGGCAAGAGCACGATAATGTGTCCCGCATCTTCCAGCCACAATCCCGGCGCGGTTCCCCGCGGATTCTCTAGAATTTCCGCGCCCTCCGGCACCATCGCCTGGCGCACGTTCAACTCCGGCATCTCGCGGCCCAGGCTGCGAAAGCGGCTCTCGATGTAATGCAGGATCGCGTCGTTGCGCTTCAATTTGCGGCCGAGCAGGTCGGCAACCGTTTCCCGCGTAAGGTCGTCCTGCGTCGGCCCCAATCCGCCGGACGCAATGATCAACTCCACGCGGCCCAGTGCCTCGCGAAAAACCTCACTCAATAGATCGCGATCATCCCCCGCGATCGTCTTGCGAACGACCTCAATGCCAATGGCATTCAACTCCGCCGTAAGGAAGAGCGAATTGGTATCCAGCCGGTCCGGCGTCAGCAACTCCGAACCAACAGCAATGATTTCAGCTTTCACGTTAGGGAAGTCTCGCGAGTCCGGATGTTTTTTTCCACTCTTCCGCCTTTGCTACACACCGCATAAATTCCTCAGCGTCGTTATTCAGAAAAGCCATAGCGAAACTCTGTAAATCGACCGCAAGCTCACCAAAGGCATCAAGTGGTTTATCGGAGAAACCGGGATACTTGCTGCCGCCGGCATCTCCCAGTAGCGCTCGCATATACGCTTGGTGATCCATTGAAGCTTCGCCAAAGTGATAGGTCACGAGCCCGAGGGAATGCCGAAAATGAATTTCGAGTCGCCGGTCACTGATTACGTAGGACCCGAATGCGTATGGACCCCCGCTGCTCGACCCCTCGCCGCCATACTCGAAGGAAAACCCGTGCGCATGGAGTATCGGATCGAGTACTTCGCATCCGAGACGTAGAATTTCGCGGGGTTCGGTCACGATTTATCCGAGCAGCGGCAGGCCGCGCACATCCCAATCCAAAGTATAGAGCGCCCCGTTCGTAGTTAGGATCGCGCGCCCCGAAGGCTGCAGCGCAAGGCCCACCAGTCCCGAGCCGCTGAGAATCACTTCCGCTTGCCCGTCCGGAGTGACGCGCGCAATCCCGCGCCGTCCGCCGTACGACGCCGCCACGTAAAGATTCGCGTCGCGGTCAAACGCCAATCCTTGCGGCCGGCCCAGCCCGCGATAGAAGACCGACACGTCGCCGCCTGTCGTGATGCGGTAAACGCGATCGTAGCTCGAAGTCGTCGGCCCGGTCACATACAGATCGCCGCTCGGATGAAACGCCAGGTGATACGCGGCCAGTGACGGCTCCAGCGTCGCAAAAACAAAAATCTCGCGGCTCGGACTGATCTTGAAAATGGTTCCGCTGCGATCGCCGACGTACAGATTCTGTTCGCGATCGAATGCGATGCCCGTGGCAATCCCCATGCCCTCGATCCACTGTTCGGTTCGTCCATCCGGCGTGACCCGGTGAATCGTCCCGTCGTTGCGGCACGACACAAAAAGATTTCCCGCGCGATCGACCGCCAATCCTGACGGATTGATCAGCGAAGTCACAAAGGGCTTGATGTTGTAGTTCGCCGTAATTTTATACAGCGACACCGGAACGCGCTGCCCGCGCGGCCCGCTGAACGTCACATAGATATTTCCATTCGCGTCCACCGCCGGATTCCCCACCGGATGCAAGTTATCCGCGATTTGCATGCCTACCGCGATGGGATGCGGCTGGCTCTCTCCATTCGCGTTGGCGACGCTCACCGTGCCGCCGTTCGCGCTGTCCGGGACCCGTGCAATCAGCCGGTTGTCCGTCGCCAGCATCAGGCTGCCATCCGCCTCACCAAAGTGCACCACGGGACGCGCACCGGTCCGCGACGCGAAACTGCTTCCGTAGATCACCACCTCGCCGCCAGGAATCGCTGCTGCGGGAACTATTCGATCGATCCGGGGAACACCGTTCTTCTCCAGCGAAGACCCCAATCCGAATTTCATAGCAGATCAATCAGCTTAAAGTGGAGTGCCATGCGCAACAGTATGGCGGCGTAAACCCCGGCCGCCCAGTCATCCGCCATGATGCCCCAGCCGCCCGGAAGGTTTTCGAGCCGCCGCAGCGGGAACGGCTTCCAAATATCGAATATTCTGAAAAACACAAACCCGAACAGCAAATATTTCCAGTTCACCAGGCTCAAAGCCGAGAAAATCGCGAAGGTGGACAAATCCATGTGCGAGTGCAGATTCGGCAGCGCGATGGGAATCAGCGGAAGCACCAGAGTCAAGTGTTGCCCGGCGACCTCGTCGATCACCACGAACTGCGGGTCCTTGATCCCCGCGTATGCCGCAGCCCTGGTAGAACTCCACACCCCGATCGCCCCAAGAATCACCAACAGCACGGCCGCGAGAAGATCGGCAACCACAGCATCGTATTGTGAATATCGCTGCCTGGAACCAGGAAATGCTTATCCATGAATCTGGCGTCGGACAGAACATGAAATGGAGACAATCCGGCCAGCGATGTCGGCCGCAGAAAGAAGATCGCGCAGAGCACAATGGTAACAACGCCCACCAGCGACCCGAACGTCCCCGGCGCTGGTAAGTAGCCCACTCCCAAGGCGGTCGCGATCGCGTAGGCCAGCTTGGGCTTCTTACCGGTTGGCCCCGTTTGATTCGCTTGCGTTGAAGGCGCGGCTTCAGTGCTTGATGTCATCGGCATTCGGCGATTCGCCTGGCTCGTCGTCACTCTCATCGAAAAGCGGCTCGGAGACGACGTACTTCTCCGACGCCCAGTTCCCCAGGTCAATCAATCTACAACGCTCGCTGCAAAACGGGAAATCGGCATTCGTTGCTGAATCGGTCAAAGTCTTGCAAATCGGGCACCGGCGTTGCATGGAAAAACAATCTTACCCTAAGACGCGCAGGGCTGCCCCCGTGGAAATACGAGTCAAAGTCTCCGCCGGTGGGATCGGAGGCGCCCCCGCAAATACGCGCGCCGCGGGTCTCGGCAAGATCTCTACCACACGCCCGATCAAGTCATACGCATCCGTCTTCGTAATTTCCACGCGCGCGACATCCCCCGCCGCCGCTTGGCCGTCCGGCAGTTCGATATCCGTCAAATAAACCTTGCCATCAATATCTGGCGCCATGCCTTCCAGCCGCGCCTCCCATACCAGCGGATTGTCTTTCGATGGCCCCTCCACCAGCGCCATCGCCACGCGACCCTTGAACGCGCGCAGCTTCTCCCGCGAAACCTTCTTCTGGATCGCCATCAACCGGTCGCGCCGTCCCGCGATCGTCTCCGCATCTACCTTGGCGTCCAGCCCGTAACTTCCGGCATTGTCCACGTCCGAGTATTCGAACACGCCCATCCAATCCAGTTTCGCGGCTTTCACGAAATCGCAAAGCTCCTCGAAGTCCGCCTCGGTTTCTCCCAGGGAAGCCCGCGATGAACGAAGTCCGCAATGTAACGCCGGGGATCGTCGCCCGAATTCGCTCCAGCAATTTTAGAAACGCATCGCCATGCGACCCACGCTTCATGCGCGCCAGAACGTTGCGGCTGGCGTGCTGCAGCGGCATATCCATATATTTCGCCAGCCGCGGATGCGCCGCCAGCGTGTCCAGCAATCTCTGCGTGACGCGATTCGGATACGCATACAAAAATCGTACCCACAGCAAATCGTCCACTTGCGCCAGGCGCTCCAAAAGCTGCGCCAACCCATCGCGCAAACCCAGGTCCTCGCCATATGACGTTGTGTCTTGCCCAATCAGCGTGATCTCGCGCGCTCCCGATGCCGCCAGATTTTCCGCCTCGCGCACCACCGACTCGAAACGCCGGCTCCGGAATTTCCCGCGCAGTTGCGGGATAATGCAGAACGTGCACGGATGGTCGCAGCCCTCCGCGATCTTGATGTACGCGGCATGTCGCGGCGTGGTGATCACCCGCGGCGTCAGGTCGTGGTACAGAAACGCTGGCGGCTCCGCGGGCAGAATGCGCAGATCGCCTTCCACGGCCTCCAGAATGCGCTCCACCTCACCGGTCCCTACCACCGCATCCACTTCCGGCACTTGCTCCAAAATTTGGTCCCGGTACCGTTCCACCAGGCAGCCCGCCACGATCAATTTCTTCGCTGCTCCAAATTTCTTGTGCTCGGCCATCTCCAGAATCGCGTCCACCGATTCCTTCTGCGCTGGCTCGATGAAGCTGCACGTATTCACGACCAAAATCTCAGCTTCGTCCGCGCGCGGCGTCAATTCGTAGCCCTCGCGCGCAAGAATACCCATCATCACCTCGCTATCCACAAGGTTCTTCGGGCACCCCAGACTGATGAATCCGACCTTAGTCATAAGCAATGAATTTGCGGCTCCCCGCAATTCTCTAGTGTAACACGCCACCGTAGCGCAGGTTTTAACCCGTGAGCTCCACTTGGATTAGGTCTTGTAGGAGAAACACAGACGGAAGTCTGTGCTACGGGGCGTACCGACCGAACCTGCTCCAACAGCCCGCGCAACCGCAAAGTATCGCAAGGCGCCCCGCCAAACCGCGCGTGTGCGTAAATCTCAGTAAATTCCCGCACCACCGGCGCCAAGCCCGGCTCGCCCACCGCCATCGCAAACTCCAGCGGCGTCTGCGAATCTCTCCGCGCCAACCCTCGCCGCTCCAACATCCTCAGTAATTCCGCATAAAGTCGCGATGCAAGCTGTGGATTCTCGCGTTCCGTTTCCGGCGCGCGAAGCTGCAAATACAATCGCAACTTCTGGACCGCCACCCGCACCGCATCGTATCGCAAGAGCACCAACAGCAATGCAATCGCTACCGGCAACGCAAAAGTGATCCCTCCACGCCGGTCCAGCCACGAGCGAAGCCACTGCTTACCGCTCGTCTCTTTCTCCGTAAACCAGCTGCGCGCTGCTTCCGTCCAGTTCCGCGTGCTGCGCTGCATGATCTGCGCCATTTGCACCTGGTGCGCAAAATCGTAGTTGATGATCCACTCGTTCCACGTCAACTCCATCCAGTCGATGTACAGGCCGAGGCGTGACAAAAACCCGAAATTCTCGGTCCGCCGCCGGAGTCGGATCGAACGTGACCCATCCCGAACCCGGAAAATACGCCTCCACCCAGCTGTGCGCGTCGCTCGCGCGCACGATGTAGTCGCCCGCCAGATCGTTGAATTCTCCAGGCAAAAAGCCGTTCACTTCGCGTGCGGGAATCCCCAACGTCCGCAGCATGATGGTCATCGCCGACGCAAAATATTCGCAATGACCCGCGTGGGTCTCGAACAGAAAATGCGCCAGCGGCTCGTCGCCAGGTTTCCCCGAAAGCTCCAGCGTGTAAGTGAACCGCGACCTCAGAAAATTTTCGGTCGCGATCGCCTTGTCGTACGGCGTTCGCGCTTTCGCTGCCACCCCTTTGGCCAATGCAGCGATGCGCGCGTCCATCGGCGGAAGCTGCAGATACACGTCCCGAATTTCGTCCGGATACTCCGTCGAAGCCGCGCGCAATTTCGCCGCATTTATCGCGGGAAGCCGCGAGTATCCGTAGTAGCGCACCGGAGCGTAGTTCCGGAACGGATTGAAAAGGGACCCGGTGAAGTCCCGGAAAAGATAGGTGCGCCGCGCGTTGAAACCCGCCGTCGGATTCTCTCCGGAAAATCCTCCCAGGATCGAAACCGCGTTGGCCGGCGCGAACACCGCATCCGTGGCCATCGGCTGCACCAGGATCTCGTAGTGCAACTCGATCGCCGGGGCTCGCAGGTTTTGCTCGGGATCGGCCACGTAAATCCAACCCGCCGCGTCGGGCGCAATCGCTGCGGGACGATGATTCGGCGTCGACCAGCGCTTTCCGTCGAACGTCGACAGCGCAATCCCTCGCCATCGCAGTTGCGGGTAAGGCACGGGCCTGCCGGTTTTCACCCGCATGACCACCGCCGGGTTTCTCTTGATCTC
>CAVSNL010000059.1:0-254688 GCA_963729285.1 uncultured Acidobacteriota bacterium | reverse complement strand
TCGAACCCGACCCTTGTTTAGGTTCGGGCACTCGGAAACAAGACGGCGTTGAGAAATTGTGCAACGCAAGGCACGGAGGCGAAGGGGATCGAGTTGTCCGGCCGAGGGACAGGCGATCACGAGGACGCCCCCGAGCGCCACCGAGCTACTTTCACTTTTCTTTATTTTTATTTTACGGACCGTGACCCAGAACCGCGGTCTAGTGCCGAGCGAGTGTGCCCTGATTGGCGGATAACTTCCGGATGGCGCGTCATCCGCCCAGAATCGCGAAGCCCCACCGCGCCTTGACTCGAGCACTTGGGTTCATTCGCTTGGAGTGGTTATTCGTGCCGCAGCGCGACAATGGGGTCCACGCGCGTGGCTCGACGCGCCGGAATATAGCTGGCTAGAGCGCTGCGAATCCAATCAGAAGAGCGCCAGTCAGAAAAGTGGAAATGCGTTGGTTGAACGGAATCAGTTCCGCCTCATCGCCAGACAGCCGCAGCCACATCAACGGTGCGGCCATCACGAGGCCAGTCCCGACCCCGATCACTGAAAGGACGAGTCTTTCTTTACAACCATTCTCAACACGTCGCTTCCCTGGGCGCCAAGCGCGATGCGGATTCCAATTTCCTGGATGCGCCGCGCCACTGTGTAGGCGATAACCCCGAAGACCCCCATCATCGCCAAAGCCAGCCCGAAACCAGCAAAGAGCCCCATCATGTAGATGACCGTGAACATGTTGCGCTTGTAGTTGACGATTACTTGGTTCATGGTCTCAACCATGGTAATCGGCTGGTCCTTGTCGACAGCCCATACTGCCTGGCGCAGCGCCGCGGCGAAAACGGCGGGATCAGAACTGGTCCGGATGGCGATGGTCATGAGCGGGGATGGCCTCTGGAGATAAGGTTCGTAGACCTGGACCATCTGGTTTCGGTTCTGCGACATGTCTTTAACGTTGCCGACGACGCCCACGATTTCCGTCCAGTCCGCGCGGTCGGACGCGTCGGTGTCCAGCCGCAGGTGCTTTCCCAAAGGATCATCGTTGGGGAAGTATCGCTGGACAAACGCCTGGCTGACGAGGGCCACGGGCGCCGCCTGGGCGGTGTCAGAGTCGAAAAAGCTACGGCCCCGGAGCAGCGGAATGTGCACTGTGCGAAGATAATCGGGGCTAATTGCGTAGTACTCGGTTCGTTCTCTCTTCGTGCGTAACAAGGGAGACTGGCCTGCGATGCTAAACGTCACCACGCGCTGGTCGTCCGCAGCATTGGGTACCAGAGTGCTTGTGGCGCTCGCGTAAATGACTCCCGAAATTGTAATGAGACGTTGGAGGACGTTCTGGAAGAAAGCCGCTTGCTTGGGAGGCTCTTTGTACCGCGTGCTCGAAAGAGAAATCTTTGCCGTCAAAACCTGGTTCGGCTCGATCCCGAGCGCGCCAGAAATTTGGGAGAGAAAGTCCTGGACATAAATTCCAGCGCCGGTCACAAGCGCCAGCGCGAGAGCGATCTGCATGCATACCAAGACGCTGTGTATGCGGCTGCTGCGTTTGGTCTGCGAACCCGACCGGCCACCCAGTTTCAGGGTCGAGTGGCGGTCCAGGCCTGTCTGGTGAAGAGCTGGGGCCAGGCCAAAAACCATCGCCGCAAAGACGGACATCGTAAGCGTATAGGCTACGACGTTCTGATCGACCCTAAGTCCAAACGCGTAGTCACTTTCAGCAATCCCGGCGCGGAAGAGGGCCACGCCCCAATACGAAAGCAGCAGACCGAGGCCCCCGCCAGTGAACGCGAGCAAGAGGCTTTCAGCCAATAATTGGCGCACCAGCCGGAATCGACCCGCGCCCAGAGCGGTGCGGACCGCTAGCTCTCGTTGGCGTTCGGTAGCGCGAGCTAGCTGCAGGCTCGCAATGTTGGCGCATCCGATGAGCAGGACGAAGATGACTGCTCCCATCAGCGGCGGCACGCCGACTTTGAACTCATCGGCATTGAACCTCTGGAGCATCATGGCTGTGGCGCTCCAACCTTTTGTTGTGCCCGGATTCGTCTGTTCAGAGCGTTGGGCGAGAGCGGCCATTTCAGCCTTTGCTATGTCAAGGTTGACACCGGACTTGAGGCGACCCAGCACGTCCAGAGTGCGGTTCTCGCGGGCTGCGGGAACAATGCTCTCCGGGCTGAAGACGAGCGGCGTCCAGAGTTGCGGGCGGTATACGTTGAGCGCGAAGCTGCTCGGCATCACGCCGATGACGGTGAATTTCTCACCGTTGAGATTAACGGTTTCTCCAATCAGTTTGGGGTTGGAGCTAAAGCGGCGTTGCCATAATGCGTGGCTCAGGACGACTACTTGCTGCTGGCCCGGCTGGTCCTCACGGGACACGAAGGTCCGTCCGAAGGCGGCCGATACTCCCAAAACATCAAAATAGTTTGCGGAAACGCGCCGTCCGTTGACCAGTTCCGGCTCGCCTGTTCCTGTTAGAGTGAAATCGCTCTCCTCGCTGGCAGCCATGTCTTCGAACGAACGACTCTGTGCGCGCCACGCAATAAAGTCAGGGACCGAAACAGGATTCCGGTACCATCCCCAGCCCTGCTTCGCCGGGTCCATCGTCAAAATGACGGCTACTCTGCTGGGATCCTTGATGTTTGGGGGCCGCAATATCCAAGCGCTCACCGAACTAAAGATGGTCGAATTGGCTGCGATCGACAGCGCCAGCGTCACAATGGCCACGGCTGTGAAACCCGGATTTTTGCGAAGCGTGCGGGCGCCAAATCGGACATCCATGAGCAAATCTTCAATGAAGGGCCGGCGCCACACTTCGCGGCTATCGTTCTCAATCAAAGTGACATTTCCAAACTCCCGGCGAGCAGTAACTGCTGCTTGTTTTCTTGGCATGCCGCCGGCGACCAGCTCCTCGATCCTTTCGTCGAGATGTTCCTGAATCTCTTCGGAGAGGTTGTCGTACAGGCTTCTGCGTGAGAAGAGTTGCTTGATCCAGTTCATGATTCACCTGGCGCTAACACAGACGTAATTCCTTCGAGCATGCGTGCGAAGCGCGAAACCTCCCGCTCCAGGTGCTTCGCACCGGTTGCGGTTAACTTGTAAACCCGGACGCGGCGATTCGTGGAGGAGATGCTCCATTCGGCCTTCACCAAGTCGTCTTTCAGGAGACGCTGGAGAGCCGGATAGAGCGAGCCTTCTTCGATCTGGAGGAGATCGTTCGAGGTTCGCTTGATATGCTGCACGAGGGCGTAGCCATGAAGTGGCTGCCGCTTCAGCGTGCGAAGAATCATCATTTCCAAGGCACCGGGAAAGAGGTCTCGCTGGTTTTGCTTTTTCATAGGAGAGCGCCTAGGGCGCGCCAAAGGCTATTGCGATCTAGGCCTAGAGTAAAATAGCCTCATGGGTTGTTTATGTCAATAGCCAATCTAAATAGAGATCGATCGCCTGGTTGGCTGCCCGGGGAACGTCTTATTAATAGGGTTACTGCACCAGTGCGATTTGGGTGGCATAGAAAGACCTTGCTGGCGGACGATTCTGGACGAGTGGTCTTAGTGTTGTATCGGAAGCGCGAGTGAGCAAGCTGCACACACGAGCACGGTGTGTTTGTGCGCTTTCGATTGGCGCGCGGAATAAATTCGCATCCGGCTAGCGTGGCGACTCCTCGCGCTCCTTACTAAGTAAGAGGGTTTTCGCTTCCGGACTGCAAGACTCGAAACCATTCAACTCTTACCTGTCACCGTCCACCCGCTAATTCTGCCCGTTCCCTGCATAACACTTAGGTTACGGGAACTGTCTTGCTATTCTTTAGCGTGTACGCCGACACCGAATCTCGACTCACCGATCTCGCCCCGCACGCAGTACCTGCCGCCTCGCTGGCAATGAGGTATCGGCACACCCCGGGCCGATGTCCATGGCACACTGGCCCATCCGTATCCCACCATCCGAAACCGCAAAAGAACGTACCAATAACTCTTTTAGAATCCACACTTACGCAAGTATTCATTTTAAAGGGACTTAAAGTCCTTTGGAATCCACACTTACAAAAAACCCAGGGGGAGGGGTGTTATTGTTAACCAGCGAAACGAACTCCTCAACGTCGCAGCGGATTCATGCCGGATGGATCATCTCGTCTACTCACTACTCACCACCCACTACTCACTGGTTTTCTACTTCTTCTGTCCGTAGTACGCGGTGCTCCCATGCTTGCGAAGGAAGTGCTTGTCGTGCAAATGCTTAGAGATAGCGCGGGCTTTTGGATTGGCGGTGATCGTAATGGTCGCAAGCGCCGCGATCTCTTCCATCACCACGGCGGCGTGTGCCGCTTCGGTCGGTGTGGCTCCCCAGCAGAATGGCGCGTGCCCGGCGACGAGTACGCCCGGCATGTGCAGCGCGTCCAGCTTCGCGAGGCGCCGCACAATGGCTCGCCCGGTGTTGACTTCGTAGTCGGAGCGAATCTCCTTTGGACTCAGCGGCTTGGTGACGGGAACCGGACCGTGGAAATAGTCCGCGTGCGTCGTGCCGAAGCACGGAATCTCGCGTCCGGCCTGCGCCCACGCTGTGGCGAATCGCGAATGTGTGTGCGCCACGCCGCCGATACCGGCAAACGCTTTGTAAAGAATCAGGTGCGTGGGCAGATCGGACGAAGGGCGCAAATTCCCTTCCACCGCTTTTCCCTCCAGGTCCACGACGACCAGATCTTCCGGCTTCATCTTCTCGTAGGGAACGCCGCTCGGCTTGATCACTACCAGGGCGTCGCTGCGAGAGATTCCGCTGGCGTTGCCGAACGTGTACAGCACCAACCCGCGGCGCACCAGTTCGAGATTCGCTTCCAGAACTTCTTCGCGCAGACTTTTCAGGATCATGCGTTGCCTCGCGCGCTCGCCGCAATTTTCCGCAGCGTGGGAAGCACGCGTCCCACGGAAATGGGCGCTGCGTCCGGTTTGCCAAAACCAAAGTACAGCTCCCGATACAGCGAGTACAGCTCTTCGTACACGCGAGCGGCTTTGGGATCGGGCTCGATCACGCGATGTTTCGGGCAGAGCGCCTGCTGCGCTTCTTCCAGGCTGTTGAACGCTTTCGCGGCCATAGCGGCAAAAATCGCGGAACCCAGACTGGTCACATCGGACTGCGGAATCAGAATCGGTTTGTTCAAGACGTTGGCATACACATGATTGAGCACATCGTTCTTTTGCGGAATGCCACCGGCGTTGATGACGCGGTGAATCGGCACGCCGTGTTCTTCCATGCGCTCCAGAATGATGCGCGTGTGAAACGCGGTGCCCTCGATCGCGGCAAACAGCTCGTCCTGCGCCGTGTGCGTAAGATTCCACCCGAGCGTGATCCCGCCGAGTTCCGGATTCACCAGAACGGTGCGGTCTCCGTTGTCCCAGGTCAGCCGCAGCAAACCGGTCTGGCCAGCGGCGTAAGATTCCAGCCCAACCGAAAGCGCCGCAACGGTGCTGTTGGCGCGCTGCGCGATCGCGTTAAAAATATCGCCGGTAGCGGAAAGCCCTGCTTCCACGCCAGTTTTCTTCGGATCCACCGAACCTGGCACCACGCCGCACACGCCAGGAATCAGTTGAACGTCGTCGCTCATCGCGATGATGCACGTCGATGTGCCGACCACGTTCACGACGTCGCCGGTGCGCGCGCCCGCTCCGATCGCGTCCCAATGCGCGTCAAACGCTCCGACAGGAATCGGAATTCCCGCGCGCAGTCCAAGCTTCGCGGCCCACTCCGGCGCGAGCGTGCCAGCCAGTTGGTCGCTGGCCGCGTATCGTCCGTTCAATTTTGCGCGGACGCCGGCAAGAAGTGGATCGACGGCGGTGAGAAACTTTTCGGATGGCAGAGCCACCGAGCGCGGCATTCCACATCCACTTATGCCCCATCGCGCAAATCGAACGAGGCGCCTTTGCCGGATCGGTGATGCCGCACAGGACGGCCGCAACCATGTCGCAATGCTCCAAAGCGGTGACGAAGCGGTCGCGCTTGTCGGGATTGTGGCGCAGCCAGTGGAGTAGTTTCGAGAAGCCCCACTCGGAGGAATAGATTCCGCCGCACCAATCGATCACTTCCTGCTTTTCGCGGTGCGCGGTTTCGGTGATCAGTGCAGCCTCGCGGGCCGAGCGGTGATCGCACCACAAATAATATTCGTCAAGCGGCTCGAGATTTGCGCCAACTGGGATGACGCTGGAGCCGGTGGTATCCATCGCCAGCGCGGCCACCTCATCCCCAGAAATTTTCGCGGAGGCAATCGCTTTGTGCGTGGCCTCCGCCAGAGCGCGCATGTGATCGTCGTGGCTCTGGGTGGCGAAATCGGGATCGTCCTTGCGCCGATGCAGCGGATACTCGGCAACGCCCGAACCAAGGCGTCCCCGCGCGGTGTCCACAATGGTCACGCGGACGCTGAGAGTTCCAAAATCGACACCGGCCACAATAGCCAAGCGATTTCTTCTCCGTGTTTAGTTGCCCAAAGGTGTCTATGCGCCGTGCGCGTACATTTGCCAGCCGAAGTACTTCGTCGCTGCCTCGTGCACGACTGGAGCGACGGTCGAGAAATTTGCGGCGACATGATGCTCGAAACCGTTCTCGCAAATATAGCGGAGCAGTTTTTGCATGTGCGGGATTTCGACGACGCCGGCGCCACCGAACGTTTCCAGGGGATCATCGGTGAACCGGCCGCCGCCGGAGTAACCGCGGATTTTCCCAGAGAGGTCGTCGGTGGAAAAACGAGCGAAGCTCATCGCGCCGGATTTCACGCGGCCAACGCAGGTCCCGAAGGTATTGTCTTTGCCGACGGTGCCCGCGATGATGGCCTGAAAATCCATGGTCACGTCCTTGAAGAAATGCTTCGGCAAGTTGCTGCAATGGAAGCAGACGGCTTTGTTGGGATCGGCGCCGTAGTTGTTATTCCAATCGAGCAGCGCGCTCGGGGTTCCCGAGGCGAGTTGCAACACGTGCATGCCGAGCACGCCGCAAACATCGACTTCGCAGGCGCTGGAGAGCAGCGAATCGCTCATCATGCTCATCACCGTGCAGGGCACGACGCCGAGATTTTCTTCCAGCGAAGTCCAGCACTGCACGGCGCTGATCTGCACGTCGGCGGACTTCATCCAGTCGTCCACGACCGCGCCGAGCTTGGCCATTTTCAATAGTGCGGGCTGCGGAATGCCACTGGTGGAAACGTATTTCTGGATGGAGTTCAATTTCTGAACGGCGACGGGATCATCGTCTTTCATGCGGCCGATGCGGCCGATCACTTCGGAAAGATCGAGCGTTTCGACGGAGATGCCGTTGGCTTCGAGAATTTTCTCGCTGTAGCGCACGGTGTTGAACGCGGCGGGACGCGCGCCAATGGCGCCGATGCGCAGATTGCGAAGTCCCTTGACGACGCGGCAGACGCCTGCAAACCATTCCAGATCTTTTTTGAACTCGTCGGAATTGGGAGCTTCGGTGTGCAGCGTGGTGAGCGAGTACGGAATGCGATATTGCTGCAGGTTGTTGCACGCCGACATCTTTCCGCAGAAGCTGTCGCGGCGGTGCGCGATGGTCATCTTCGCGGGCGTGTCCGGAGTCGCCTGGATCAAAACCGGCACGTCGAGGCGGGCGAGGCGCAGGGTGTCGGCAATGGCGCGCTCGTCGCCGAAGTTGGGAAGCGAAACGATGACGCCGTCGATCTTGTTGCTCGCGGCTTTGAACAACTCCGCGCACCGCTTGGCTTCTTCGTGGGTTTCGACGGCGCCGTGTTTGCTGGCTTCCGGGCCGAGAACAACGACGTCGATTCCAGCGGCTTGAAGGACCTGAATCATTTCTTCACGGCCGGTTTTGGCGAGGTGATCGGGGAAGAAGCCGCGATTCCCTACGATCAAACCCATTGTCATTTTGGGAGTTGCCATGGTGTTCGCACCTTACGGATCGCTTATACGGACTGACGAGTAAACGATTACTGGAGGATTCACCTTAAGGGACGGGCGGGATTCTTGTCAAATTGTTGGCTGGAGAGGAAGAGGAGAGAAAGGAAGAGAAGGCGAGAGAGGGGAGAAGAGAGAGAGACTAAAGATAACGCAGAGGCGCAGAGTCCGCCGAGGGGCGCGGAGAGGGGCCGGTTAAGCCCACGCGCTCGTCGTCGGAGCACAGGCAGGAATGCCTGTGCCACATTGGAGAACGACGAGCAGGTGGACGTGTGGGCGATGGATGGTCGCGGGGTTAGGATTTTCCGGTTAGGGTGCGGATCAGGTCGGTTTCTTTTTTGTCGTAGGGCTGGCCGTCGGGGCGGAAGATGTCGTGGAACCAGAGGGGTGGCTCCGCGGTGTACTGCTTTTCCCAGGAATCCCACGGGTAGATGGTTTGCGACTTACCGGAAACGAAGCCCCAGTTGTAGGCGCCTACTTTTTCTTGTTTCAGGACCGGGAGGACTGCTTCGAATGTGCTGCCTCTTGGACGGGCCATGTATTCGGTGCAGATGATGGGGCGGTTGAAGCGGCGCAGAGATTTTATGCTGACGAGAACTCTGTCGGGCGGATCGTAGTTGTGGAAGGTGATGACGTCGGAGTTTTCGAGTTGCAGGTGTTCCATGGGGCTGAGCTTGGCATCGTCGGACCAATCGAGTTTTTGCCAGACGCCGCTGGTTAGCGGTTGGGAGGGTTTTGCTTCGCGGGCCCATGACCCAGACTTTGGTTAGCAATTGTTGCGCGGCTTCCGCTTTGTTCGGGAGTTCGGTGGTTTTATAGGAGCCGTTTGTGTTGTCGGGCTCGTTCATCAGATCCCAGATCAGGACGCGGCGGTCGTTGCGGAAATGGCCGATGACTTCTTTTATGTACGGCTTGATTTCGATGGGCCAGCTTGCGGGATCTTTTAGCACCTGGGCGCCTGGAGATTGCACCCAGCCGGAGTTGTGGACGTGGGGGCGCGGCGCGCGCTGCGGTCCGATTTGCGGATTGGGATCCCAGACGGAGTCGAGTAGTACGAACATGATGCGGATGTGATGCTTGTCGGCTACTTGCAGAAATTTTTCCATGCGATTGAGGAAGCCTGCGGGGTCTTGCTTCCAGGCGAGGTTGTGGAGGAAGACGCGCATGGTGTTCATGCCCAGGCCTTCGGCCCAGGTTAGTTCGCGGTCGATGGTGGGGAGATCGAAGGTGTCGGCTTGCCACATTTCGAGTTCGTTGATGGCGGTGCTGGGGATGAAATTGCTGCCGACTAGCCAGGGTTGCTTTGCGTACCAGTCGTTGGCGTGTTGGGGAGACCATTGGTGTGGGGCGGCGCTGGATGAAGAGGGCGAACAGGAAAAGGAGCAGGAGAAACAGGATATTCATTCGACGCATGGTTGCCTCTCTAGAGGATGATGAGTCGTGTAAGAAATCCAAGAGTGTTTCCTCAGCGGCTAAAGCCGATTGGTTGCTGGGTGGTTATGTCGGAGCTGAAGCTCCGACCCCTATTCGTATGGCGGAGCTAGACTTGGTCCCCACTCGTTATGGCGGAGCTAAGGCTCGGCGCTCCACCCGAGAACACCACACTTTACGGCTGGGCAAGTTGGGGCGCAGCGGTGCTGCGCCCCTACAACAGATGGCATTACTCATGCGAGCTTGAGTTGTAGCAGGGTTACGGAGGCTGGGGCAAATGTGTATTTTGCGGTGCGGCCGCTGGGGGTCCAGCTTTCGGTGCGGGGGTGGACTTCGTTTGGATTGTCGAAGGTGTTGTGGGCGTGGATGTCGGTCGTCGCGAGTACCGTTGCGCGGCCGGAGGTTGCTTCGGCGCCCAGCAGGTGGATTTCGGCTTCGCGTGGTTGGCTTACGTCGGGATTTACTACTGTGATTGCCAGGTCTTTGCCGCGGAGGGAGGCTGCGCCTTTCAGGCTCCAGAACGTGGCGGGTTGGCCGTCGCGATCGTAGGTGATCGTTGGGGAGAGGAATTCGGCGCGGATGGCCTGGGCGCCCTGGTGGGCGGCGTACATTTGGAATACGTAGTAGACGGGTGTGGTGAGGAAGCGGTCGCCGTTTGCCAGGAAGAGACAATTGAGGTTGTTGATGAGTTGAGCGCAGTTGGCCATGGTTACTTTGTCGGGATGACGATTGAAGATGTCCAGCGTTAGGCCGCTCATTACCGCGTCGCGCTGGGTGATCATTTGACCGAGGATGTGGGTGGGGGCGACTTCGGAGCCGGGTTTGTACCATGGGCCCCATTCGTCGACGACTAGTTTGATGCGGCGCTTGGCGTCGAATTCGTTCATCACTTGCCAATGGCCTGCGATGAGCGATTCGAGCTTGTCGGCTTCGCGCATCAGTTCGTACCACTCGACGGGCTCGAACTTTACGGCATCGCCTTTGCCCGCATCCCAGTTTGTGGTGCGTCCGCGGCTTAGATTCCATGAGTAGTAGTGGAGCGAGAGTCCCCAGATGTTGTTGAGAGCGTTCGGACCTTTTTGCAACATGCCTTCGAAGAAGCCGCGGGTCCATTTGTATTCGGCGTCGTTGGGACCGGAGGCGATGAACGCCAGATCGCTGCCATATTGGGGAACCCAAGCGGCGTAGCGGCGGAATTCGGTGGCGTATTCACCCGGAGTCATTTCGCCGCCGCAGCCCCAGGATTCGTTGCCGATGCCCCAGTAACGGACGTTGAATGGATCTTTGCTTCCGGTAGAGGCGCGAAGATCGGCCAGCGTGGTGCTGCCCGCGGGCGAGTTGCAGTATTCGACCCAGCGGTAGAAATCTACGGCAGGCAGGCTGCGGAGGTTAGCGGCGAGGTAAGGCTGGCTGCCGGCGAGTTTGCAGAATTGGACGAACTCGTTGGTGCCGAATTCGTTGGGATCGTATTTTTGCGGGATGTTGCCTTGATTGCGGACGAGCGGATCGCCGGCCCAGAAATTGGTGCGGCGGGGACGCTTGGCCGCGGGGCCGATGCCGTCTTTCCAGTCGTAGCTGTCGGCGAAGCAGCCGCCGGGCCAGCGGATCACCGGGGAAGTGATTTTTTGGAGCGCGTCGACGAGGCTTTTGCGAATGCCGTTGACGTTGGCGATCTTGGAGTTTTCGCCGACCCAGACGCCGTCGTAGATGACCCCACCGAGGTTTTCGGTGAAGTGGCCGTAGATGTTTGGCGAGATGGTGCCGAGTTCCTCGTTGAGGATGACGTCGATGCGCGCGTCGAAGGAGGCGGCGAGCGTGGACTTTCGCGACAGCAGGGTTGCGCCGAGCGCGAGAGCGGAGTTGCGAACGAAGTGGCGGCGGCCGATGGTCATGAACGGCTCCTCGGGGTAAACGTTTGCAGAGCGGTAGAGAGTCTAGCCGCGGTTGCGACTGAGGGCAACGGGGGCTGTTGAGGTCGTGTCAAACAACAGCTCAACGACGAAAAAGCAGATCCCTCACCCCGCGGAAATTCGCGGGGTTCGGGATGACAACTGCGGAAAAATCCTCAAAGTACAGGATGTCAACGGAGCCGTTCAACGTTCAATGCGTGCGTGGATGCGGATACGTTTCCGGTACGCCGACCCGCCGGAGCCAGCCAGAGTTAGAGGATATTTACGGCGCGGCAGCGAGCAGGACTACGATCAGAAGCGAAATCAACGACTGGACCATCATGCCGAATTTTGCCCAGCGTGACAGAACCGCGGTGTCCGTGGGTGAGAAAGCTGTACTGGTATTAAACGCGAGAAACAGATAGTCCACAAAATTGGGCTTCCAAGACAAATGCTGTTTTTCTCGACTCATCATCTGTGGGAAGAGAAATGAGCTATTGGAGAGGCCCAGCGGATGATCGCGGTTCTGCGGACCGCCGGCGTCGAGCTTCCAGTACCAGAGCGCGAATACCAGGATATTGGTGATCCATAGTGCGCTGGCCGAACGAAGCAAAGCCTGCGGTGTCTCGAGATGCGCTGGAATGCCTCGGACCAAGAGAGCCAGGGAGGCGACCATGGCGACGGTGATGATGCCATTGGCGGTGAAGGTAAGGATGCGAGTCACGTTGTAATGACCGAAGCGATAGGACACCGTGATGGGAATCAACAAGGGCACGATAATTACGAGCAGCAGCCAGCTCGGACCTACGGAGAGAGGTTCCGGCAAGGCGAAGTAGACGCCAGCGGCAGCGACCATCGCTATGAATGCAGGCCACCGGGGTTCACGGGCAATTGGATCACTCATAGAGTCGCACCGAAACTTTGTGCGTCCAGTCTAATATAGGCTAGGTCGTGCGGGCAGATACGATGGCCCTTGGCCTGTGCTCATCGGACAATTAGTACTGCGTGCATGTTCTGTTGCGAAAAATTTTACGAGATCGGATCGGCGATGACGTTTTGGTTCTGTTCGCCGAGACCTTGGATGCCGAGTTGGATTTTGTCGCCGGGGCGCGAGGAAGACCTGGGGCTTTTGGCCCATGCCGACGCCGGGAGGAGTGCCGGTGGAGATGATGTCGCCGGGGTGCAGGCTCATGAAGCGGCTTAGATAGCTGACGATGTGGGCTACCGTGAAGATCATGGTTTTGGTTGTGCCGTTCTGGCGTTGCTGGCCGTTTACTTTCAGCCATAAGTTGAGATTTTGCGGGTCGGGGACTTCGTCTTTGGTGACCAGCCACGGGCCGATGGGGCCGAAGGTGTCGGCGCTTTTGCCTTTGGTCCATTGGCCGGTGCTTTCGAGTTGGAAGGCGCGTTCGGAGAGGTCGTTGATTACGCAATAGCCGGCTACGTGGTTGAGGGCGTTGGATTCGGAGACGTATTTTGTTGGGCTGCCGATGATTACGCCTAGTTCTACTTCCCAGTCGGTTTTTTTTGAGTTGCGGGGGATGACGACGTCGTCGTTGGGGCCGCAGATGGCGGAGGTGGCTTTCATGAAGACGACCGGTTCGGCTGGGGCGGGGTTGCCGGTTTCGGCGGCGTGGTCGGAATAGTTCAGGCCGATGCAGATGAATTTGCCGACGTGATTGACGCAGGGGCCGAGGCGCGGGTTGCCGCCGACTAGCGGAAGAGTTGTGGGGTCGAGAGCTTGGAGACGTTGGAGCGATTGCGGGGATAGGGCTTCGCCGGCGACGTCGGGAATAATTCCGGTGAGGTCGCGGATTTGATTGGTTTTGTCGAGTAGAGCGGGTTTTTCTTTGCCTGGTTGGTCCGTAGCGAAGTAGTTTCATGTTTTCTCTCCAGTTTGTCGTGGCGATTGTATCAAGATCCCTCAGCGGCTAAAGCCGGATCGAGCGGAGCTGCGGCGCATCTGAACTGGCGCGGAAAACGCAAAGAAATCAGACAAAGCCTTCAGGGGCTGAAGCCCTTCGGTTCTTGACGAGTTACGCCGGGGCTGAAGCCCCGGCCTCCTAAAGAAAAGACTTTTCGCGCAATTTGTGATGTCGGCCTTCCTTGTCGCAACAAATGGAAGGGACGCGCTGAAGCGCCGCCCACACTTGGTCCAAAAAAACAATTCCTCAGGGGCTAAAGCCCATTGGGTGCGCACCTGTTATGTCGGAGCTAAAGCTCCGACCCCTCGTGGCACATCGCTTGACCCCACTCGGTTCATCCGCGACATGCGATTCATAGGGTCCAGCCGCCGTCGATTATGTGGATTTGGCCTGTGGTGAAGCTGGATTCGTCGGAGGCCAGGTACACCGCTAACGCTGCAATTTCTTCTGGTTTGCCCAGGCGGCCCATGGGTTGGCGGGCTATGAATTCTTTGCGGGCTTTTTCTACGTCGCCCAGGGCGGCTATGCGCTGTTCCAGGCTGGGGGATTCTACTGTGCCCGGGCAGATGGCGTTTACGCGGATGCCTTGGCGGATGAAGTCGGCGGCCAGGGATTTGGTCAGGCCGATTACGGCGGCTTTTGTTGTGCCGTAGACGAAACGGTTGGGGGCGCCTTTGATGCTGGAGGCGCCGGAGGACATATTAATGATGCTGCCTTTTTTGGCGGCGAGCATGGCGGGGAGGAAGGCGCGGGTGGTGCGGTACATGGATTTTACGTTGAGATCGAAGGAGAAGTCCCAGTCGGCTTCACTGCAATCGAGGATGGTGCCTTGGTGGACGAAGCCTGCGCAGTTGAAGAGGATGTCGATGGCGCCTAATTCGGCGGCTAGGGCGTTTACGGCTTGGATGTCGCGGACGTCTAGTTTGCGCGTTTGGATGTCCGGGGAGTTCGGCGGCTAGTTTTTGCAGGAGTTGGTCGTTGAGGTCGGTGGCGTAGACCTGGGCGCCTTCGGCGGCGAAGGCGCGGGCGGTGGCTGCGCCGATGCCTTGGCCTGCGGCGGTTAAGAGCGCTTTCTTTCCCTTTAGTCTGGCGCTCAATTGCATTCTCCGGTTTGGTGGTGGTTATCGGAACCGGTCTGAAGACCGGCCACTACAAGTCGCGAAGGCAAGCCTTGCGCCTACGACGATATTGTCATTCATGGATGGGCTCATTGTGGCGTGATTTTGAAACAGTAGGCATATTTGCCGGGCGGTGATGCTGGGACGTGAAGATGCAGGCCGTCGGGTTGCGATTCAAATGTCACGAGTGAAGATGATCCTAGCAGAGAGACCGCGGAAATTTTCCGGCCGTCGAGCTGGGCCGGAGTCAGAGCGTGAATGACTGCTTCGCCGGTGGTGGGCCAGGCTAGTTCGCAAGCGTAGAGCTGGTCATTTTTTGTGGTGAAGCGAAAATCGTGGTCGGTGAAGGTTTGCGCGTCGGTGTCGTGGAATGCGCCTTCGATAATTTTTGTGGGGCCTTCGCCGTAGATTTTCCAGGGGCGGGTGCCGTAGATGGCTTCGCCGTTGATCTTGAGCCAGGCGCCGACTTCGCGGAGAACGTTTTGGACTTCGTCGGGAATGGTGCCGTCGGAACGCGGGCCGAAGTTTACGAGCAGGTTGCCGTTCTTGCTGACGATGTCGACTAACTGATGAACGATCGTTTGCGGGGATTTGAAATTGTCGTTCTCGATGTAGCCCCAGGATTTGTTGCTGATGGAGGTGTCGGTTTGCCAGTAGAGGGGGCGGATGTCGTTGAGCTGGCCGCGTTCGATGTCGAGGACGGCGGAATGGGGTTCCATGGCGTTGGTTTTGTAGTTGATTACGCCGACGGAGCCGCGGCGGGCGGCATCGTTGTAGAAGAAGGCGGCGAACTCGGCGATGTGGCGGCGGACTCTGGGTTGGCCGATCCACCAGTCGAAATAGAAGAGGTCGGGCTGGTATTTTTTTACGATTTCGGCGTCGCGGGCCAGCCAATCGTCGAGGTAGGCGTCGCTGACGTAGGTCCAGTCGGTGAGCAGGGTTTGTTTGCTTTCGAGCCAGGTGTGGGCCGGGCCGTAGAAGGCGGCGTATTGCGGGGTCGTTGACGTCGGAGTCGATTTTGCGGCCGCCATCGAGGAAAAAATTGTGCTCGACGCGGTGGGAGGAGGCGCCGAGGCGGAGGCCTTCGGCGCGGACTGCTTTCGCCAGGTCGCCCCAGAGATCGCGGCGGGGGCCCATTTTTGCGGCGGTCCAGTCGGAGAGGCCGCTGTCGTACATGGTGAAGCCGTCGTGATGTTCGAAAACGGGGACGACGTACTTGGCGCCGGATTCCTTGAAGAGGCGGGCCCAGGCGGCGGGGTCGAAATTCTGGGCTTTGAACATGGGGATGAAATCTTTGTAGCCGAATTTTGATTGCGGACCGTAGGTGGCGAGGTGGTGTTTGTATTCCTCGGTGCCGGGGCGGTACATGTTGCGTGGATACCATTCGCTGCCGAAGGCGGGGACGCGAGTAAACGCCCCAGTGGATGAAGATGCCGAACTTGGCGTCTTTGTACCAGTCGGGGACTTCGTATTTTTGCAGGGATTGCCAGTCGGCGCGGTAGGGACCTTGCGAGCCGATGCTGCGCGCTTCTTTCACGAGCGCGGCGCGTTGAGAATCGTATTTTGCGCTGGCGTGTTGCCAGGTTTGATCGATGGTTTCGGCGTCCTGGGAATTGGTGGGCTGGGTTTGCGCGGCTACGGGCAGCGCGGGAAAAATTATGGCGAGCAGGAATGGAAAGCATCCATCGAGAGTTCGCGCGAGGCCAGCAGGTTGTGGGCATGAATGCTCCTGTTCGTTTATTTGGACCTAACCTATGAAGCGCGGCCAAGTTGCGGCGCTGCGATCCCCAGAACGAATAGAGCGCGATGATCGCATATGCGAGCAATGGGACAGCATAGGCTAGCGCGAGGCTGTGGGTCTGCTCGGAGATGAAGCCCATCAGTGGCGTGAGAACGGCTCCGCCGACGATGGCCATTACCAGAAGCGAGCCGCCTAGCTTGGTGTTGGGTCCGAGTCCCTTGAGACCGAGTGCGAAGATGGTTGGGAACATTACCGACATGAAAAAACTGGTGAGGAATACGCACCAAATACCCAGGCGTCCCGGCGTCAGCACGGCAACCGTGAGGAGGATGATGTTGGCAACGCCATAGGCGCCCATGAGTTTGCTGGGGTTGATGAAACGCATCAACCAGGCGGAGGCGAAACGGCCTACGCCGAATGCGGCTAACGTGCCGGTAAGGAAGTAGCCGGCGATCTTTTCGGATTGATGAGCGTACTCCTGGACGTAGGAGATGAAGTAGCTCCAGGTGCCTACCTGGGCGCCTACATAGAAAAACTGAGCGACCACCGCGAGGAGAAAATGGGGATAGCGAAAGAGGTCGCGCAAGTGGCCGCGGTCGCCGGATTCGTCTTCGTGCTCGCTGTGGATGGGCGGGAATTTCGTGCGCAGGATCAGGAGGGCCCAGATTAGGGCGATTGCGCCGATGACCAGATAGGGTTTGATTACGCGGAGGGTTTCGAAGCGCAGGTAGGCTTCGTAGGTGTGGCGAGCTTGCTGGACGGCGATTTGTTGCGGCGTTAGTTCGACGCCGGAAAAGATGAAGATGGTGCCGATCAATGCACCGGTGATGGCGCCGATGGGATTGAAGGCTTGGGCAAAATTCAGGCGGCGTTCGGAGCTGTCAGGGTCGCCCAGTTGGGCGATGAAGGGATTTGAGGCGGTCTCGAGGAAGGAGAGGCCGCTGGCGATTACGAACAGAGCGAACAGGAAGAAGCCATAGCTGCCGGCGAGAGCGGCGGGCCAGAACAGGAACGCGCCTGCTCCGAAAAGAACGAGGCCGGTGACGAAACCGGACTTGTATCCGGCGCGGCGCATTAGAAAAGCGGCGGGCATGGCCAGCAGAAAATAGCCCATGTAAAACGCGGACTGCACGAGGCCGGCTTGGAAACGGGTGATGGAGAAGGACTTCATGAATTGGCGGATCAGGACGTCGTTGAGATTGTTGGGAATGCCCCAGAGGAAGAACAAGACGGTGACGAGGATGAACGGGACGAGATGTCCTGCAGGGAAGAGGCGGGATGATGCCGCGGCGGCGGGGTGCGATGAAGGAGACTCGCGGTGCTATCGGCGATGAGGCGATGGACTCTTCGGTTTTAGGGTTCATCGGAGGCGTCAAGTATACGTATATCCGACTTAGTCCAGACTGACCATAATCTTTGTAAAGCGCTGGGGTGATTCGCTCCACTGTTTGAGAATGAGAGGGGCTTGCTCCAGAGGCACAATGGTTCCGACGGCTTGTTCGACAGGAAACGCACGAGCCTCGAGCATTTGAATTACGTGAGCGAAGTCTTCTGGAAGGGCGTTTCGTGAACCGAGAATATCGAGTTCCTTTTGCACGAAGAGACGGGTTTCGTAGGCAACCGGTTCTTTTGCGTAGCCGATGTAAACGACGCGTCCGGTGAAGGCGACCTCTTCGACCGCGGCGCGAAAGGTGTCGGGGAGGCCGACGGCTTCGATGATCACGTCCGGGCCGCGGTCTTCCGTTAATTGCCGCAGGCGATCGTGCAGAGACTCGCGACTGCTGTTGATTGCGTGGGTTGCGCCGGCGCTTTTGGCGATTTCCAATTTGTAATCGTCGAGATCGACCGCGATCGTCAACGCGCCCGCAAAGTGGGACGCAGCGACTGCTCCGAGTCCAACACCGCCACAGCCGAAGATTGCGACGATGTCGCTGGGCTGCACGCGGCCGCGACCTACGGCATGAAATCCCACGGTGAGCGGCTCGACGAGGCACAATTCCTTGATGCTGAGATTCGCTGGGTAGAGCTTTTCCGCGGGCATCCAGATTTGCTCGAGCAGCGCGCCGTCGCGCTGGACTCCTAGGGTCTCGTTAAACTGGCAGGCGTTTGGACGGCCGCGGAGACAGGACGCGCATTGGCCGCAATTGGTATAGGGAGAAAGAGTTACGTTCGTTCCAGGCTGGAGGTCGGGGCGCGACGGATTCGATTCCAGGATGGTGGCGGCAATTTCGTGGCCTGGGACGCGGGGGTAGCTTACCAAGGGATTTTTGCCGCGATACGAATTCAAATCACTGCCGCACAACCCGATCATGCGTACGCGGAGCAAGACCTGGCCTGGCCGCTGTTCGGGTTGCGGGATATTTTCGATGACGGCTTGGCCGGGCTTCTGGATGACAAGTGCTCTCATGGATGATTGGGCGCGCTCCGAGGCGGGCGACAACATTCACCTATGGGCTCTACCCGCGCAAAACTATCATGTTTAATGGCGTTCGGTCGAATTGGTGATTAGGCGCGAATGTCTAGCAGCCCAGGCACCAACGGCGAGATCTAGGAAATCATGGTGGGACCGGGGAGATTCGAACTCCCGACCTGATGCTTCGGAGGCATCCGCTCTATCCATCTGAGCTACGATCCCGATAACGCGTCGAAGAATACTGCGACATTGTGATTCTATCGTTGATTGGAGTCTGGCGCTAGCTTCCCGCGGGCGGTACGACGCTCATACGACGCTCAGCTGCCCTTGGCATGATCCTTGATCTGCTTTGCGAGTTTCTCGATTTCTTCCGCCTTTTTCACCATGCCGAGAGACAACACGGTTGTGGCGTCCGTCTTTTCCACTTCCGTCTTCAGCTGCGTGGCAAGGTCGAAGAGCTTTTCGATGTCTTTCTTGATGTCTTTCTGGCGCTGCTCCAGCATGGCCTTTGTGGTGGCTCCGGCGGGTAGGGGACTATGCGATGGATCTTCGGGACCATCTCGCCGCGTTCTGGTTGAAATTGGCGGATCCTGAGTTGCCTCCTGCGCTGAGGTGATTTTCCATGGCAACAGGAAGGCTCCAAGTGAAGCCCCCCCGGTAACGAGTATGCGACGCCTGGATGGATACATAGCTGCTCCGTAGGGTAAGGCGCGGGATCTGTGGAACCGTTTGCGCCACAGTCAATGCTATACTTTCTCTCCCAACGAATATGATGTCCAGCTTGTTCGTCCAGTGGCTCAACCTCTCGATTCCTAACGCCCTCCGTCTCCTGGGGATCCTCATCCTGGCATTGCTGGGGAATCGTTTACTGCGGGCGTTGACAAATCTGCTGATTCACCCCGCTGCATCACAGTCGCGCGCAGCTCAAGCACGCGAGCAGCAGACCCGAAGCCTGGCCGCCACGTTGTATAGCGCGGGAAGCAAAGTGGTTTGGGGTATCGTGATCTTGACGGCCCTTCCGGAATTTGGCTTCACGGTATTTCCCGCGGTCGTGGTCATCGGGGCAACCCTTTTGGGCCTGGGGTTCGGGGCGCGGAAACTGGTGAGCGACCTGATTGCTGGGTTTGAAATCGTCTTCGAAGATCAGTTCAGCATCGGCGATACGATCCAGACACAGCACACGTCGGGGAAGGTCGAACAGCTTACCCTACGCCGCACAGTGGTCCGGGACGCTCGCGGAGCGCTGGTTACGCTTGCCAACGGTGATCTTCGAGCGGTAGGAAATCTCAGCCGCGACTGGTCCCAGGCATTCGTGGACATCACCGTTTCTGCCGAAGAACGGTTGGAGAGAACGCTCCAAGCACTGGAAATTGCGTCGGCCGCGCTGCGCAGTGATCCGTCCTGGTCGCAGGCTATCATTGATGGCCCGCGTGTCCTGGGGTTACAGGCGTATGGGCCACTGGGGCCCACGGTTCGTGTCCAGGTCCGAACCGCGCCAACGCGTCAGGACGAAGTTTCACGAGAGCTGCGGCGCCGCATCCAAATCGAATTTCAGCGCCAAAGCATACCCATATCGAGGGCCCAAGACCTGGAACATACTTCTCTCTTCCATAAGCTGGAAGAAAAAGATACGGGTGTACCCCACGGAGATTAGATTGTGAGGAACAAACGATGCCTCAATTGAGCTATGACGAAGTGAATCTGATGCTTCGACTGTACGACATGAGGCGTGAACCGCGGCTTCGCCAAGCAAGGGCCTGGTTCATTGAGCATTTTCATCCGCTGTCACCCGAAGAAATGATGCAGAAGTTTCCGCAAGGCGGCGAGGAGAACACGTACATCCGCATGGTCATAAGCTATTGGGATATGGTGGCGAGCATTGTCAATCGCGGTTTGATCGACGACGAATTGTTTTTCGAGAGCAATGGCGAAATCTGGGTGGTGTGGGATCGCATGCGCTCCATCGTTCCGACCTGGCGGTCCGCATTCAAGAATCCCCACTTGTTTTCGAACATCGAAGACACCTGCAAAAGGCTAGAGGCGTGGCGGGAAAGGCGAGCCCCTGGGTCAAGCGCTGCCATGCGAAGCCTGTTGGGGCAGACAGCCTCCAAGGTCAAAACGACGTGATTTAGAGCAGTCTTTGAAGGGTTTCCTTGGTGGCGAGCTGGACGTCGGCAGAGGAAACATTGGGTCTTGCCACCCGAACGCAATTGCGGCCTGCAGCTTTGGCGGCGTAGAGGGCGGCATCCACTTCATAGAGCAATTCCTCTGCCGGCCGAACCCCCCAATCGCTGCTCAAGAGCACGCCTAAGCTCATGCTGACTTGTACGGCGCCAATCGCGGTCTGAATCGGGCGGCTACTCACGACTTTCCGAAGCTCCTCCGCACGCGCCTCTGCGGATTGCGGATTGCAGTTGTTCAGGACCAGCAAAAATTCTTCGCCGCCGTATCGGCCAACGAAGTCATAAGAACGTATAGACAATAGGAGGCGCCGTGCTATTTCCTTCAGGACTTCATCGCCGACGAGATGGCCGTGGGTGTCGTTGACGGACTTGAAATGATCGACATCTCCCAGCAGCACGATGGTACAGCCCGATTCCCGTTGCGAGCGAGCCAATTCGCGGCCCAAGAGATCCACAATCACGCCTCGGTTCCAAATTGAAGTGAGGGCGTCATGCGTGGCTTTGAAACGCATCATCTCGCGCGCTTCCACGAGCCTGCCTTCCAGGTGCAGAATGCGCTCGCCGGTCCGTAATCGCGCCTTCAGCTCATCGACATCGAAAGGCTTGGTGAGATAGTCGTCCGCGCCCGACTCCAAGCCGGTCACGATGTCTTCCTTCGATTCTTTCGACGTCAGCAGAACGATGTAAACGTAGGATTGCTCTCGCTGTTCTTGTTGGCGTCGCACGGCGCGGCAGACCCCGGGGCCGTCGAGTTCCGGCATCACCCAGTCGAGCAAAGCGAGGCGCGGACCGTCCGGCTGGTTCAATTGTTCGACCGCGAGACGTCCATTCTCGACGGCCATGACTTCGTAGCCTGCGCGTTCCAGTGTCTTTTCGAGAAGGCGTCGTGAGAGGCGTTCGTCGTCCGCGACCAATATTCTCAACGCGACACCTCGCCCATGCAGGTCTCCATTTCCGGCAACAGTCCTTGCACTTCCATCTCGAATGCCGCGAATGCCTCCGGTACGGATGTTTTCGTTTCCTCTTGCGCCAATCGCTCCAATAGCGCTGCGGCGGTAGCGGCCCTGGGGATCGCCATATTCAACAGCATTCCTTTCAGTGTGTGGCTTACCATCGAGATTTGCTTCATATCCTGGAGGGCCACGGCATGATGGAGGGTCTGCAAGAGCCGAGGAAACTCTTCCTTGAAGACGGTCAAAAGGTCGAGCAAGAGTTCGCGATCATTATCGACACGAGAGAGCAGTTCTGGGAGGTTGACGCGGGATGCCTGAGACACACTGTGTGCTTTGTCCATTGTTCCCCTTTTTTGCCACTTTCTCTTTTGCAATCAGCGTCTTGAGAGAACCTGTTCGTGCTGCCCGCGACAAAGCAGACTGGGCGCTCAGATAACTCCAGCCTTGATTTAGCAATCGTGTCACCTTTCGATGAGTGCGTTTCTTACGACCCGATGCGCCAATACGAGAAGTTTGGAACTCACTTGCAAATGCGCTTCGTTCGCCGCTTCGAGATTCACTTCAAACTGCAAAGATTCGTTTTGGAACGAGAAACTCAACATTCCCCCGGCACTCAGAAAATCCGTTGTCTCTCCAACCGTCAGAGTGTCTGCCTGCTGAACAACCTTCAGAATCTTGGCGTAACTCTTCGCCTCCGAGTTGCTGATGAACAAGATGTGACAACGCCTCAGGTTCTCATTCTTGCGCGCCCATAGGACGTCGATCCGCCGGCCGTGCGGCGATGAACTGCGGGCGAATTCCGCCAGGGCCGTGCCAAATCGGAAATCGCCGAGAACACAGACCAGGAAAGGAGTGTCTGGGGAAGAAAATGCGGTCTCCGGCCACTCAATAAAGCTGGGGAACGTTGCGAGATAGCTCGCCTTAGTTCTGTATTCCTGACCAACCGAACCTTGAGCACTTGTGAAATACGGCGCAAGAACACAATGTCAGAACGATTGCAAGGCGTGACGCATGACCCCAATGCCGCCCAACGCATTTGTGACGCACCTCAATCGGCGGCTCCGAACAATTTTTCGTTCTACGCCAATGCAAAGACACCTGGACTCCCTGCCGGGTTTAGGAGGCAAACCGCATGCCACTCCGTAGCGATGCCGACCCAACCAAACATCTGACCGTATGAGGGTTACGGTGCACGCGGTGATTTGCCCGAGCTTCATTATTCCCAAGATAGGATTGTAGGTTGGTTCTCGGTTCAATCTGAAACGAGGCGTTCCGGTACTTTCCCACAGATCGGCCTTGTTTTACCGCTACGCTAAGAGCTTTCCAGGTCAGAGCTTTCTGATTCATGAGCGGGCCAGCCTAAGTGTTTCCAATTACTGTTCTTATATCTCTTTAGCTTCTCTATCGATTTGTCCCAAACCGGTACACGCTCGTTGTCCCTGAACTACATGGACCGCTGTATTGTTCGTTAGGGCTGCTCGCTCTATAACGTTTCCATCAAACTTTGTACGTTCTGCAAAGGAGTGTTTCCGAACATGGAGAGCCAAGCGAATATTCCCGAACGGCAGTTGGTGGCCAGGGCCCAGGCGGGAAACGAAGAAGCGTTTACCGAACTGGTTCGCAGACACTCAGGCCAAGTCTATGGACTCTCTCTGAACATGCTCCGAAATCGAGAAGACGCGGAAGACAACCTGCAGAATGTGTTGGTAAAGGCATTCCATCATATCGACCGGTTCGAAGGAAATTCGCAATTTTCTACCTGGCTTGTCCGCATTACGATCAACGAAGCTCTCATGAAGCTGCGGAAACGCAACTCGGAGCGCATTTCGGACTACCATGACACCAGCAATTCCGAAGATGAGCCGCGACCGTTTCCGGAGATCGAGGACAGCCGGCAGGATCCGGAACGTCAGTACATGAGCAAGGAGCTGACGCGAAAAGCATTTAGCGGTTTGAACCCGTCGCTGCAAGATACTTTTATCTTGCAGAAAGCCGAAGGTTGGACGAATCGGGAGTTAGCCCAAGCGCTCGGAATTACGGTTTCTACCGTGAAGTCTCGCGTTTTTCGCGCCCGCGTCAGGCTGCGTCAGCAGCTCCTGAACCTCACGCAAGCAGGGCCGGTCGCTCTTCAGAATTGACCATTCTTGAGATTCAACTTGCGCTAGACGGTGCGTCATCAGACCCCGCACGCGTTGTTCGCGCCGATTCAATCCCACTAATTATTGGTCCTGTCAACTTTTGAACGATATCCTCACAAGAAAGAAACCAGTCTGGTGCCGTAAAGCGCCAAACTGGTTCGGTATAGCAGTCCTGCCATGTCGTAGCTCTGCAGAAAACCTAGCTCGCCGAGCTGGCTTTCTGATTCTTCACTTCAAGTTCGTTGACCACCTGCTTGACGTTCGGCACTGGGGAGGCCAGCCTTTCCACTTGTGTGCGCCGCGATTGTGAAGGCACATCACCGGTCAAGGTAACTACGCCATTCTTGACATCGTATTTGATGTCCTTTTTTAGCCTATTTTTCACCAGCATAGCGTCCAAATTCTTCTCAATGCCTTTATCGAGGTCCGAATCTACCGTCTTAGCATCGCTTTCGTTGCCCGGAGGCCGTACGGCGATCTGATCGGCCACGACCTGTGCGCCCGCGCTCAGACTTAGCAATGGATTCAGCTTGCGCTTTGTCACCATCCGTCGGCACGGTGCCCGTTAGGGTCACGACGCCTTTCTCGCGATCCTGGCTGACGCTCACGTCCTTGTATCCAGCCTGGTCGAGCAATTTCCGAATGTTATCCGTGACGTCGGGAGATTTGCTGGTATCCGAACATCCTGCCAGCGCCCCAGCCAGAATGACCGGGACCACTGCAAGAAATAATTTGCCCACTCTCATATTTCTCCTTTTGCTAGTCCGCAGTGAACTGCTTCCACGGTATCGAGCCGCGCCGGGAACCCTATAAACATCGGACCCGGCGTTGCACACAATGTGCCAATCCGCTTAATATCTCTCAATCGGGGAGAGCCCGTACGGAAGTAAGAAAAGATCGGTAAACTAAGCAAAACTTATCTGTAGCAGTTAGCGGAACGGCACCTCAAGCTAAAGTTCCCGGCGAGCTAAATGGCCTCTCAAGTGAACGCAGAATTCGGAAGACTAGTCGAGTTTGTCGGCCACGGATTCGAGCACGTTTTTACCGGTCCTCAGGGCGCGGCTGACGGTGTGTTCGCCACGATCCAGCAAATCTTGAGCTTCAAATATCAGTCTTCGCCCGCGCCGGCGAACCTGCCTGAAGCCGTCCTCGACATTGACACTGATCCACTCGCGGGTTTCGTTGCCCGATTGCGGCGCAAATAAGATCGCCAACCCGACGCCCACACCGAATCCCACGAGCAAGCTGGCAAATTCGCGTCCTTTGTCCGACACGGGTTCCTCCGTTCGAGCATGGTAAGGGTTGTCCGCTCCATTACGGGCGTCGCCAAGGTCGTCCATACTGTCGCGTCGATTTCTCATGCGGCAAGCCTCGGGCTTCACGAAGCAGGACCCTGCCTGGAACCTGCTGCATAACTTCGGTCAAGATACAACAGCGGCGACCATGGCGAATGACAGCTAAAAACGTTGCTAGTTCTGCTGCTGCCGGCGCAATTCCTCAACTACTTTGTGCGCAACATTCTCGTCGATGGCCGGACTCACGTAGGTTCCCTCGCCCAAAACTACGTGCAACGCTCGTACCAACTCCTGTTCCGCGTCCGACTTGAGCACATAGCCTCTCGCGCCGGCGCGAAAGGCGCTACGCACCAACTCCGTCGATGAATGGAGCGTCAACAGCAACACTTTGGTCTCGGGGTGGGCGTCTCGAATGATGCGCGTGGCTTCCAAGCCGTTCAGCACCGGCATCGAAACGTCCATGATGATGATTTCAGGTCTAAGGGACTCAGCGAGCCGCACTGCTTCCTGTCCATTGTCGGCCTCGCCACAGAGTTCCCACTCCGGGAACGAATGCAAAATTCCCTGGACTCCTCGCCGAATTGCGGCGTGATCATCGACAATCAATACTCGCGGCACGTTCCCTCCAGACTCGTTCGATGGAGAAGGGGGACGTTCGGCCGCCGTATGCCTGCTCCAGTAAGGGTCATCCAACTCACCGAAGAACTCTTCGCTTTGCTTAAACTACGCTTCTATAATTTGATTCCGCACAGCATACCGAACCAATTCACTGACCGAGTGCAGTTCCAGCTTCCTCATGATGTTCGCGCGATGTGTTTCTGCGGTCTTCACGCTGATTCCCAAGGCGACCGCCACTTCCTTGCTGCTCTTGCCTTCGGCAAGGAGTTGCACGATTTCGCGTTCGCGCGACGTGAGCCTGCTTCGCAGCAACGTCTGCGGGTCCGGAGCGGCATGTTGCCGGCTGAATCCATCCAGGAGCATATCCGCCGCTCGCGCGGTGAAGAAGGAGCGGTGGTTCGACAGCGCTTCAACTGCGGACACCAAATCTTTGTCGGCATCCGATTTCATAATGTAAGCGCGCACGCCCGCTTCCACGATCTCGCGCACGAGTTGGTCGGAAAAGTGAAGCGTCAGAATCAATATCTCGGTTCGGGGAAGTGCTTTCTTGATGCGGCGGGCCGCCTCTAAACCGTTCAGGTCGGGCATGCTGATGTCCATCACCACGATGTCGGGCTTGAGCTGTTCGGTAATGGAGACCGCCTCGCGGCCCGTTTTGGCCTCCGCGCAAACCTCCCAGCCGTGATGCGCGGTGAGAAGCTGCTTTAGTCCGCGGCGAATGATGTCGTGATCGTCAGCTACTACGATGCGCAGCGCCATTATTAAAGTTTAGCGGAAAAAATCCCGATCCTCCGGTTGATCGTTCTCTTGGACCTTCGCGTGCTGCGTGCCACTTTATGATTAGGCCGTCACCCCTAGATTGACATACCTGTTTCCCTGTATTTTGTCGAGCGCGGGACCGAATGCGCCGGGGCGTTTCACCGTTTACCACAAATCCTGCGTTTATCCTCGCGAAAAACGCGAATGTTGAGCCTGTTATACCGCGACACAAGATACCGCAGTGTCCGACAATCGCTACACGAATGCACCGATTGTTCAAAAGTTGCTTTCAGCGTTTAATGCGCGGTCGGAGGGTTGAAAGCCCAGCATTCGCTGCAACGGCGATTGGGGGCGACACAAATCATGATAACCATTCTGGTTGTGATTTTGCTCCTGGTGGCGCTTGGGGCGCTGCCGACTTGGCCCTACAGCCGTGGTTGGGGATACTATCCCAGCAGCGGTTTGGGCCTCGTTGTTTTAGTCCTCGTTATTCTGTTGCTCCTCGGGCGCTTATAAGGGTAGTCGTTTTGACGTTGCTGGGGCGACTTTACAAGAGCGGTACATCCCCGAAGGTTTCGGCGTCTGGTTTTCTGGACCGCACCGTCGGTTGGACGGCGGGTTGAACGAAGAACGATGAATCTCCAACGAACGGAGCTCTTATGGCTGCAGGTGAATTCGTGCACTGGGCACGCTACCGGACGTCCGCATGGCGGATAGCGCGGAAGTAATGACCCAGCCGCGACCACCCGTTCGGGTAGTCGGGCTTCTTTGGGTAATAGTCATCGCCATCATCGTAGCCTTCGGCTTCTTCGCCAGTTCTCTTTGTATTACGTTCCTCTTAGCGGCATTTCTCGCCATCTTGCTAGATCCGATTCCCACATATTTTGAGCGCCTTCATGTTCCCCGCCTTATTTCCACGGCCGTGCTCGTCATTTCCGGAGTGCTCCTGGTGACCCTGTTGGTGTATGTCTCGTACAGCAGAGCGAATCTGATGATCGATAACATACCCGAGTACGCCGACAGGATCCGCGAAGCGGTTAAGCCGCTGAGTCAAAGGATCGAGCAAGTACAAAAGAGCGCCGGCAGCATTACCTCGACCCCTTCGCCCAAGCGCGTCCAGGAGGTCCGCGTCAGCGAAACGCCCGCGTGGCCTTCTTACTTAATCCGCGGAGTTGGCTCGGCCTGGGGAGCTGTCATCGTAGGCGGCATCGTTCCGTTCTTGATGTTTTTTATGCTGGTGCGAAAATCGCATCTCTACGACTGGCTGGCCAATGCCTTTGGCGCCAAGATGGACGTACCTAAATTCACCACTCGCCTCACCAAAATGGTACGTGGTTTTGCCCTCGGAAACCTGGTGATCGGCGCCTTGATGGCGGCCATCACCGTGTTTGTCTTGTTTGAGTTGAAGCTTCAGGGAGCAGTGCCTCTCGGAATCGCTAGCGGCATTCTGAATCTGGTGCCCTTTGTCGGTGCGGTGTTAGCTGCCGCTCTGCCCCTGCTGGCTGGCACTCTTCAGTTCGATACGCCGGGTCCCTACGTGATCATCTTGATGACGGTAGTTGCGCTGCACATAATCTCTTCCAATTTGCTAGTGCCGAAATTCATCGGATCGCGGGTGAACATCGGCCCGGTCGCGGCGACCATGGGCATGTTGTTCTGGGGCTGGATGTGGGGCGTTATGGGAATTATTCTCGCGGTGCCACTGACGGCATTCGTCAAGCTGGTTGCCGACTGCCACCCTTCCTTAATCCATGTTTCTAATCTTCTCGCGGAAACGCCCAGGCCTGTCCCAAATTGGGCTCAGGTCGGCCAGGCCAAAGTGGCTCAAGCTATTCCTTTTTTCCGCAAGCGAGCCCGCGCCGAAGGGAAAGATTAAGCCATCGGAGCCGACGCAGCTCGGCCATGACTTCCAGCCTCGAATCTCCAACCACTAACTTCGGACTTTCGACTTCCCTTCACCAGTAACAATCTCGCGGGACCTGTACTCACGATTACACAAGTATTACAGAGCCCCGGTCCCCGACGTGCTACGTTCGTAAGCGTACCAAGCACGAACTCGACACCAAGGATCCCGAGATATGAGCCTTGTCAAAACAGATCGCACCTTCAAGCAACCGCTGAACTGGACCACCACCTCATTCATGATTTTGTTCCACGTAGGCGCCATAGCCGCTCTCTTCCTGTTTTCCTGGAAGGCGCTTATCGTGGCGGTGGTGCTCTATTGCGTTGCCGGGTGCCTGGGAATTGGCATGGGCTACCATCGGTTGTTGACCCACCGCGGCTACAAGACTCCGGTGTGGATGGAATACTTTTTGACAACCTGCGGGACGCTGGCCCTCGAAGGGGGTCCCATAGCCTGGGTCGCCACGCATCGCATTCATCATCAGAACACCGACAAAGAGGGCGATCCCCACTCTCCGCAAGACGGCGGTCTGTGGGCTCACATGGGTTGGATCATTACCGGCCAAGCCATGCACCAGAACACGGCGGAACTTTTGCCCTATGTTCCCGACCTGAGAAAGCACAAATTTCATATGTGGATCAGCAGGTACCACTGGGTGCCGATCACGGTTCTCGCTCTCGTCACGCTACCGTTCGGCGTGTCGGTCATGATGTGGGCTGTCTTCCTTCGTACCGTCCTGGGCTTGCACTCCACTTGGCTGGTCAATTCCGCCACGCACATGTGGGGTTCGCGCCGCTTCATCACCTCGGACACTTCCACCAACAGTTTCTGGGTGGCCGTCCTGACCTTCGGCGAAGGCTGGCACAACAATCATCACGCCGCACCGCAAGCCGCGCGGCATGGTCTAGCGTGGTACGAAGTGGACATGAACTGGTACGGCATTTGCGTGTTGCGCGCTCTCGGCCTCGCATGGGATATCAAGCTGCCTAAACTGCACCTCACTCCGCAGGAGATTGATTCCCCTGCTACCAGCGTGATTCTTATGCCCCCTGTCGCTGCGGTCGAGCCTGAAGCGGTAGCCTCAGGAGACTAAGCTCATCAGAAATTTGGCAGAGAGCCGCGACCCAAGTCGCGGCTCTTTGTTTCACGCCCCATGATCCCAGAAGTAAATAGCAGGAGCTCCCTTCAGCACATCGCGACGAGCCGGGCCAAGCCAGTTCTGAAACGGGATTCTGCATCCGTCGTTGAGTGCATACATCCCCCGTATGAACTAAAATAGCCAGGTAATGCGGATCACCAGCCGTGGCAAAACGATCGCCTTTTTCATTACGCTTGGCGCCTGTCTCGTTGCCCTGGCCGTTTTTCTCAATGTCAGTTGGGTTGTCTATCATTGGCGCAGCGTCGTTCCATTGGTCCTCGGCATTGTTTTCTTTGGCGTCATCATCGCCGGCCTCGTCGTCAATACCATCTTCATCGTCCGCGAAATCCGCCGGAACGAACGCCACGACACATTTCTCAATGCGGTCACCCATGAATTGAAAACGCCCATCACCTCCATTCGCCTCTACCTCGAAACGCTGCAGAGTCGTCCCCTCGACGAAGCCCAGCGCCGAGACTTCTACCGCATCATGCTCGAAGACTCCGAGCGCCTTCTGGGCACCGTCGAGCAGGTCCTGAAAGCCGGCGAGACTCGGCACCTCACCCACAAGCGCAATTGGCAGGAAATCAACTTCGGCGCGATTGTCGCGGAAACGCTGGAACTCGCCCGCCTCCGCCATCATTTGCCGCTGGAAGCCCTGCGCTTCAGCAGTCCGGCGCCGGACGACCTGATTGTTATGGGCAACCCCGAGGAGCTCCGTACCGCCGTATTCAACCTCTTTGACAATGCCATCAAATACTCCGGCGAAAAAAAGGATATCGTCGTCGATGTCCGCACGCCGAATATCGACACCATTTCCTTGAGCGTATGCGATCATGGAATCGGCATTTCTGGCCCCGAGCTCAAGCGCATCTTCAATCGCTTCTACCGCGTGCAAGGCCCCGCTACGGGACAGGTGAAAGGCACTGGGCTAGGCCTGTTTATCGTGCGCGCGGTTGCGCGCCGCTACGGTGGCGACGCCTTCGCCGAAAGCAAAGGTGAAGGGTTCGGCAGCACCTTTACTCTCAGGCTTCCCCGCGTCTATCGCACATGAGCCGCATACTCATCGTCGAAGATGAAGCGCATCTCGCCACAGGACTCCGCTTCAATCTGGAAGCGGAAGGTCATTCCGTGCAAATCACCGGCAAGGGCGAGGAAGCGCTGGAGATTCTTCTTGAGAAAAGCAACGACTTCGAAGCTCTGGTCCTGGACGTCATGCTCCCCGGCAAAGACGGCTTTACGGTCGCACGGGAGCTCCGCGAAGCTCAGAATTACATTCCTCTATTAATGCTGACCGCGCGCGGTCGCCCCGAAGACGTTCTCAAAGGATTCGAATCCGGCGCAGACGATTATCTTGCGAAGCCCTTTAATCTAGCCATCCTTCTGGCCCGCCTGGAAAGCCTGCTCCGTCGCAGGAGCTGGCATCAAAACTCGATTTCGCCGGTGTCGGCGTCGACCGCGCCTACGACTGAATCGCCCGAAATCTTTACGTTCGACAGCAAGGTCTTCGATTTTCAAAGCCTGCAATTGCACTGCGGCGAGCAAACTTTCCAACTCACCCTGATGGAAGCCGAACTCCTTGGCTACCTTATTCGCAATAGCGGCCACCCCGTGTCGCGAAAAGCCATTCTGCACGACGTCTGGAATCTTCACGAGGATACCGACACCCGCGCGATCGACAATTTCATCGTCCGCCTCCGCCGTTACATCGAGCGCGACTCCTCCAAACCTCGCCACCTGCTAACCGTCCGCGGCCTCGGCTATCAATTCGTCCCCGACCCCAAAAGCTAAATCGCATAGCTCACGCATTCTATGAAGCAACTGAAGTAGGTCTCGGGGGGAAGCATTCTATGCTCACGACGATTGCAGTTCGAACCGTCTGGGCGGCCAGAGAAAGGCGCTGATCGGAACCTGATGCGCTCGACGGCCGGAAGCCGGCTGCGCTAACCTTCTGGGGGGTCGGGTAATTTCTGGAGGCGCGACCTGGCATCGCTGACGGACCGCTGTGCAACTCCCAACTCCGCGCACGCGGTACCAATCAGACCGTCTAGATCATCGTATTTCGAGAACACCGCGCGTATGCCCGATTGGAACGCGGCCAGCTCCAGTTCTCGGTTCTTGTAAGCCGTAAGCAGGAACAATGTGGCGTCCGGAAGCATGAATCTGAGCGCCCCGGCTGCCTCCAAACCGTTCATTTCTGGCATCGCGAGATCCAAAATGACGAGATCGGGAGAAAGCTGCTCGCCCATGGAGATGGCCTCGGCGCCATCCGCCGCTTCCCCGCACACCACAAACTCTGTTTGCGACGCGAACAGGCGCCGGAGCTCCCTTCGCACTGCTTCATGATCGTCCACGATCAGCACGGATTTAGGCACGGAGAACTCCTGGTAGCTGCCAATCATACCTCTCCTCGCGCGGGATTTTAAGTGCTCCCGAGTCGGGAAGGGTGACTCCACCGTCAGTTCGGCGCTTTTCCATTGCGCCTCCACTGAGATTCCTGGACTGCGACAAAAGTTGCGGTTTCGATCGATCGGTAGAGCGGGTATCGGTGAAGAGGAATTCCGGGCTACGCATCTCACGGTATTGCGTTGGCGATACGCCCGGAGCAGCTGATCTCGGTGACCCGCTCGGCGTCGTCACCCCTAACGAGAAGTAATCCGTCCTCGTTATGCGCGTTGTGCTCGTTTGCGATGCTTTGACCAGCGCCCAAGGCGGTGTTCGCTCGTCTGTTCGGTGACCGTATCGCGGATTTTCACTCTCACATCGCCGTCGGCATCGCAAGTGTACTCTTCCTGAATCCATCCTTTCTGGGTGGGTGCGTGACGCTGGACCGGTTGATCGGCAAGGTCTGAGGAATCGCGCAGTTCGGGATCAAAGGGCACGCGAATCTCATCCCAGTTATTGATTTCGCCCTGGGGCTGGTCGTTGGCGCCGAGTTGCGCGCACTCCAAGTAACGAAAATGGCCGATGTTGTGCATCGGGCGGTAGGATCGAACGATCCGCAGAGGTTCCTCACCTCTCGAGGGAAGCTTTACTCCGCGCGGGAAGAGGACATCAAAGACAACATTGCGGCCGTCATCGGCCTCCCGCCAAACGCCAAAGTTTTTTGTGAATTGATCGCGGAGAGGGAGGTCTTCATGCCCTTCCGCGCGAATGGCGAGACCGATGGCGGTGGCCGAACGCATGTAGGCGGAGCGCCGGACTCTCCGTCCGAAAGTCTCACGAAGGACTCGGGCCACCGGAGGTAGCTCCGACCCTCCACCGGTCAAGTATAAAGTATCAATGGCTTGTTCCGCATGGGCTGCCAACAGATCTTCCACCACTTTGCGCGACCCTTCCACCAAAGGACGACATAGCTCATAGAAAGGGTCCACGCTGAAGGAAACTTCTCTCCAGCCTTTCCGGACCCGCTCCAAGTCGATTGTGATTCTGCGGCTGTTTGGATGGAGGGATTCCTTCTTTTCGCGGCACTCGTCAAAAAGCAGATACCACTCGGCCGCCGTTAGCGAGTCCTCGTGCAGCTCGGGTTTTCCCGCTTCCGAAAGGGCCAGCCTGGCAAGGATTTCGTCGAAATCGTCGCCGCCCAGATCGGAGATGCCATCCGATGCGATGACAGAGTGCTCCGCTTCACCAAGAGCAACAAGCGAAGCGTCGAAGGTTCCGCCACCCAGATCATAAACAAGGAGTCCGGCTTTCTCACGGGTCTTGCGGTCGCGGCCGTTACGGTAGGCGAACTCAACCGCAGCAGCCGACGGCTCGTTCAACAACCCGAGCACTTCGAAGCCAGCTGCTCGGGCCGCCTCTTGCGTGAGGAATCGCTGATTGCTGTTGGAGTTTGCCGGTATCCCCAGCATGGCTTGGAGGCGGTCGTATTTGCCGACGCCCAGCGTAGATCTCTCCATGAGCTCACGGCGCAAAGCGCTGATCATCTCGGTGACGACTTGACTCAAGTTGAGTCTACGGCCACCGATTGCAATCTCGCTGCAGGGACCTGCGCTCTTCAAACGGCGCTTGATTGAACGGACCACGGTCCAGCCGGGTTTGCCCTGCTGCTCCAGCGCCTCCCATCCATAAACGCGTTTGTCTCCCGAGACGGCCAAGAGAGATGGGAACCAGTCCCTGACCCGTCCGTCGGGAGCCTCGAAATTTACAAGCGGATAGTTGCCGCGGTCCGCGGCTGCAACGACGATTCGCGTGGTACCAAAATCGATTCCTATCTTCACAATGCTCCCATTTTAAAGTCTCGACTTGTTCTGGCCAAGTCCCACATTCTAAATTTACAGCTTTCAGTCCAATGTTCATAGCCTCCGATTTGAGTTGCCACACACGCTCGTTTATTGATTTCTAGTCTTTCCCTTAGAGCGACGTCGTTCACCGAACGAAAAGTCGCAGGCCTGGACCGCGTTCTATTCAGATAGCGCTGCGTTTGATTTTCTGATTCCGGCCATCGTCAAAGGAAAAGGCACGCTCGCGATCGCGAGCGCGCCTTTCTCACCATAGACAGCTACAATCCCGGAAGGAATATTTGGCTCTGACCAATAAAAATGTCGACGTGGCAGTTTGTCAAATCACTCCGTCGTATATTTGACGTGCGACTTGTCTTTATGAGAAGGAGTGATCTGCACATCCGCTTCTAAGATGGGTACGAGATAGCTGGCAAATCCAATGCCGACGAGAATCGTACCGAACAATTTCTCCGGCGTGAATGTGCGCACGACCGTCTTTGCCAGCTCAAGTCGGTAGAATTTCGACTTATAGCGCCGCGCAAAGATTTGCCGCATGGCTTCCTGTAAGTTTGCCTCTGCCTCTTCGACCGATCCGTGGCCGGCGTACTCGCACGCAAAGCCACCAAGGTAGGAATCATCGGAGACACGGTAGACCTTGGCCAGGAGCACGCCAGCGGTAATGCGCGTTCCCGGCTTGTCGGCGTGCTGAATGGCGATAATGCCTTCCAGTACAGAACCGTGATGAATATCCGGCAAGTGGTGAAGTTCGACAGCCTCGGGCGGCAACACCGAGGTGTACAACATCACATTGTAATTCTCGATCCCGGCCATGTGCAGGGCCGCGTCATACGAGCCGGTCTCGACGCCGACATCGCTTTCTCCCCATCCGATCACCCAGAAATATTCCCTGGGAATACGGCAGCCGATCTCGGTGTAGCGCGAGGCGAGGCGTTTTGCCATCATGTAATTTCCCGGCGCAGCTTAATGCCGCGCTGTCCCAGCGTCAATGACGTCAGCACACAAAAAAGACTGCTGCACACGAGGCAAATGCAGGGCAAAAAGAAAAAGCTCGTCGGTCACGTTCCCGAGCCTGACGCTCATCTGAACCCAACGGTCCCTTCCGGTGCGGGGCAACGACGCAGGATTTTCTTATTGTCCCCGGCGAATGCAACCGGCGTGCGAGGGCGGCTGATCCTTGGCAACTCAGCACAGTCGCCCTTGGCTCAACGGTTGCGAGGAGAAGGAGCTCCGCTGGGAGAAGTCTTCAGCTTCATTAGCGGACTATATTTTCGCGGGAAGCTGGCTTACGCGCGCGCTTATGCCGATCCACCGCCGGGCGTTCCGGGCATCATGGTGATCACCGCGTCCCGAGGCTTGGTGTCGCCCGACAAAGTGGTAACGCTTGAGGAATTGTGCGAGATCTCTTCGGTCCCTGTAGCGGCGACAGAATCACGATACCGTATTCCCCTGGAGCGTGATGCGCGCGCGCTCTCTGCGGCAATGGGCGAAGACTGCGAAGCGGTACTGCTCGGCAGTATTGCGACGCCGAAATATGTTGAGCCCTTACGCGGCCTTTTTGGCGCGCGATTGATGTTTCCCTCCGAATTTGTTGGACGTGGTGACATGAGTCGCGGTGGCCTCTTACTGCGATGCGTTCGCGAAGGGAGTCAACTGCAGTATTCCCGTATTGGGGAAAGCCACGGTCAACAAAGGACCCGCACTCCCCTCTTGACAATCCCAATTAAATCGAATTAATAACACACTGAATGGACAGCGCTCTTCAACCCACGGTGTTCCTAACCAAGATCGACGACTATGACGGCATGAATAAGATTTTCAAAACTTACTTTCCTAATGGCGGTCCGGCTCGAACGACGGTTGCCGTCGCAGCTTTACCTGGAAATTCGTTAGTGGAAATCAACTGCATTGCCGCAATCGTGAAGTAGTAACCGAGAGAAACGGAGCTTACAGATGGTACTCAACTTGAAGTGGACCCGACGAACATTCATGGGCACCCTCACAGCTCTCGCAGGCACGATGCTCAACTCCAGAAGGCTTTTCGCCGCAGCCTCCCCAGCCGCCGGCAAAGCCGCCGACAAAATCAGCGGCTTCGGCGAGACTGGAAACGTCTACGAAGAACTGGGCGTGACCACCGTCATCAATGGTCAGGGTACGATGACGGTCCTTGGCGGCTCGCTGATGCGTCCGGAGGTCGAAACCGTGATGGCGCTCGCGGGTCGTCATTTCTGCAGCATTCCCGATCTCGAAGTCGCCGCTGGCAAACGCATTGCCGAGATGCTGAAACTTCCCGACGGCTACTCGGCCATCGTCACTTCCGGTGCCGCCGCAGCGATGCAGTCCGGTCTCGCCGGCATCCTCACCGGCGACAATCCCGAATTGATCGAACGTTTGCCGGACCTCACCGGCATGAAATCCGAGGTCATCATTCAGAAATCCCATCGCAATCCCTTCGATCACCAGCTTCGCGCAACAGGCGTTAAGCTGATCGAAGTGGAGACTCGCGACGACGTTCGCCGAGCCATCAGTCCCAAAACCGCCATGATGCATTTTTCTAACTTCGCAAACTCCATGGGAGAAATCAAAGTGGACGAGTGGGTAAAGCTGGCCAAGGAAAACAATATCCCCGCGTTCATCGATGCGGCAGCAGACACGCCACCCGTTTCGCATCTCTGGGACTACACAAAGATGGGCTACGACCTTGCCGCGTTCAGCGGCGGCAAAGCCATTCGCGGTCCGCAATGCGCGGGCATGCTGATCGGCCGCAAAGATCTCGTCGCCTACGCATTGCTCAACAACAGCCCGCATGAAGACACGCTGGGCCGCTGCGCAAAGGTCGGCAAAGAGGAAATCGTAGGCATGGTCAAAGCTCTCGAGCTCTATCTGAAAGAAGATCACGAAGCGCTGGACAAAGAATGGTGGCGCCGCCTCGATTTCGTGTCCGCCGAAGTCACCAAAATCCCCGGCGTCAGCACCGCCTTTAACGTTCCCGATATTGCCAACCACGTGCCGCACATGGAGATCAACTGGGATCCCCGCCGCATCAATCTGAGTCCGCAGGATGCTTCCAAGCAATTGCGCGGCGGCAAACCTTCCATCGTGCTCGAAAGATCTGCCAATCGGCCTGGGTATGAACTCTTTCATGCTGCAACCAGGCGAGGAGAAAGTCATCGCGGAACATCTCGTCCAACTCTTCCAAGCGCACCGCGCATGAACCAGGAACCGGCAAGCCGCGTCCGCTGGTTTCTCATAGGATGGCTGTTCGTTCTAAGCGCTGTTGCTTTTCTCGATCGAGTGAACCTTTCGATCGCGGGAAGCTCGCTTTCCGCCGAGTACCACCTCAGCAACGTCCAGTTCGGTTTGCTTTCGACAGCCCTGCTCATCGGCTACACCTTGTTTCAAACACCCGCCGGATGGCTCGCCGACCGCTTCGGTCCACGCCGCGTGCTAACCGCCGCAGTCCTTTGGTGGGGAGTTTTCACCGCGCTCACTGCCGCCGTTCCCCGGTCCATTGCCACTCCCCTGCTCGCCCTGATTGCGATCCGTTTCCTCCTGGGATCAGGCGAAGCCATCATGTATCCCGCTTCCAATCAATTCGTGTCGCGGTGGATCCCCACCCAGGAGCGCGGAGCCGCCAACGGCCTGATCTTCGCCGGGGTCGGTGTTGGCTCGGGTCTCTCTCCTTTCCTGGTCACCTACACCATGGCGCATCACGGATGGCGCTTTTCCTTTTGGATTTGCGCCATGATCGGCTGCGCTGTGGGCGCCGTCTGGTATCTCGCGTCCCGCGACACTCCGCAGCAGCACTCGCGCGTGTCGCATCTTGAGCTGACCAAAATCCAGTCCGGTCTTACTCTAGGCGCGCAGACGGACACAACCGTCAAGGCCAGCCCTCCTTGGACAAAAATCCTTACCAGCAGAGATCTTTGGCTCGTCACCGCGAGTTACTTTTGCTATGGCTACGTCGCCTGGATTTTCTTCGCCTGGTTCTACAGGTATCTCAGCGAAGTGCGTGGCCTGAATCTGAAGGCCAGCGCCTTCTACGGAACGCTTCCCTTCCTCGCCATGGCCATTTCCTGCCCGCTCGGCGGAGTCATCAGCGACATGCTGACGCGCACCGCGGGACACCGCATCGGCCGATGCGGCGTCGCTGCCTTCGCCATTGCGCTAGCCGGCATCTTCCTTGCTTTCGGTTCCAGAGTCGATAGTGCGCGACTCGCGAGCGTAGTCCTTGCTGGCGGCGCTGGCGCTCTCTATTTGTCTCAGAGCTCGTTCTGGTCCGTAAGCGCAGACATTGGCGGCTCGTTTTCCGGCTCTGTATCCGGATTCATGAACATGGGCGCACAAGCCGGGGGCGCGCTCACTGCCTCGCTGACACCGTGGATTGCCGGGCGCTACGGATGGACTGCTTCGTTTCTGGTTGCTGCTACTCTGTGCGGATTCGGAGCCTTCGCCTGGCTCCTTGTCGATCCCGATCGCAAGCAAGTTGCTGCGTCGCTATCGACCGTAATCTGAAATGCTGCTAGCGCCGGCTCAGACAGCGCTAGCAGCTTGTAACGGCAACAATCATTTTTCCCAGGAGATCAGACGATGACACGGCAAATTCTTGTGGCGATCGCGATTGCCTCTTTCGTTTGCGCTCACAACGTCTCTGCCCAAACGAAGGAACCCGCAACGGTCCACGTAGACACAACTCCGGGTCACGCCATCAACTCGTTCGATCCCGACGCCGCTCTCGGCAGCTCGATCGATGTCCTATCACGCACCGGAATCGATAAGGTCTACACCCCTCACATCGTTCAGGAATCTCTCTCAGCAGGTTGGGGCCCCATCACATATCGCAACAATACCGAGCTCCGCATGGCTGCGTGGCACTGGACAGAGAACGGAGCCTGGAGTGATCCGGCCCGCAAGAGCGGCTATTTCACGGGCAGCACCGAGCTTAAAGAACCACTGCGCTACATCCTTGCTTATGCTCTTCCTCACCGCGGCTTCTCCACCAGCGGTGACCGCCCAGTTCAAGGCCCGAACCTCACCTACTGGAAAAGCAATCCGTACCTCACCTCCAAATTTACCGGCGAGAGCGACGCCCTTCACCCGCAATGGGTCGTCGTAGACTTGAAGTCCGAACAATCAGTGAACGCGATCCGCATCGCCTGGGCCAGTCCATACGCCACAACCTACAAGGTCGAATACTGGGTTGGGAAAGATGCGCTCAATTTCGACCGTGGTCCCCAGGGAGAATGGAAAAACTTTCCGTCCGGCGTATTGAAAAGACGCCTCAGGCGGCACGGTAACTCTCAAACTCTCCGAAGCCCCGGTCTCCGCCGAGTACTTCCGCATCTGGATGACGGAATCGTCGAACACTTGCGATGAGCACGGCGCCGACGACATCCGCAACTGCGTCGGATACGCCATAAAGCAAATCGAAGTCGGCACGATGAATGCCAGCGATCAATTCACGCACGGCCGTGAACGACAGTCCCGATCAACCAATAGTCTCTTACTGCAGTTCCTCGATCGACCCCTGGCACTCGGCAGGAGACGTGAACGCAAGCGGAACCGAGCAGCACAGCGGCTTTGACATCTTCTTCACCAGTGGACTCACCAACAACCTCCCCGCGATCATTCCTGTCACCATGCTGTACGGCACGCCCGACGATGCTGCCGCCCAGATCGCCTACATCGAAAAACGCGGCTACCCCATTTCCGGAATTGAGTTAGGTGAGGAGCCCGACGGCAAGCACGCCCTGCCCGAAGACTACGGTGCGCTCTACATCCAATGGGCCGCCGCCATTCACAAAGTGGATCCGAAGCTGAAGTTGGGAGGCCCAATTTTCGAGGGCGTAAATGAAGACATCACCGTGTGGCCCGACGCCCAAGGTCGAAGGTCTTGGATGGGACGCTTCGTAGCCTACCTGAAAGCGCACAATCGCCTCTCCGATCTTTCTTTCGTATCGTTCGAACACTATCCTTTCGAACCGTGCACCATCACCTGGAAGACTCTCTACCAGGAACCCCAATTGATGAAGCATATTCTTGACGTCTGGAGAGACGACGGCGTGCCGCCGGATGTCCCGTTAATGGTGACCGAGGACCACCTTGCTTCCAGTTTGACCGGCCCCATGAGCACGATCTTCGCCGCGTTATGGCTCGCGGACAATGTCGGCTCCTTCTTCGAGGGCGGCGGCGCAGCTTTCTTCCACTCGCCCATTCAACCCGAGCCCGTGCACGATAGCTGCCTGGGTTGGGCAACATGGTCAAACTTTGTCTCCGACCGCGATTACAACATCACCGGCTACACATCCCCTTACTTCGCCGCCCGTATGATCAACCTGGAATGGGTACAGCATCGCTCCGGAGTGCATCGCATGTTCCCGTCGACGACCGGTATCAACGACAGTGACGGAAATGTCCTGGTCACCTCCTACGCGGTCCATCGCCCGGACGGACAATGGGCCGTGATGCTAGTGAATCGCGACGAAAATACTCCGCACACCGTGCGCGTTGTTTTTGACAACACCAAGAACAAACGAACGGCATCGTTTTCAGGCCCCGTCACGCTGGTGACCTTCGGCAGTGAGCAATACGTCTGGAAAAATGATGGAGAGAACAGTCACGCCGATCCCGACGGGCCGCCAGTCGCAACCATCGTGCCGGAAAAGCGCGAACGCACTTTCGTTTTGCCGAAAGCCTCCATCACGGTGCTTCGCGGCAACGTTGAGAGAGTCGACTAGCTACGGCTTTGAGCGAAGGGAAATCCGATCTCGCAAGAATTTGAAACCCAGCAATGACTCTAGGGATGAACATACGCCAGATTGTCAAAGCGCAGCGCTTCCCCATTGGCGATCTCGAAGGTCACCGAGGAGCTTGGATCACGCCAGCCGGTCCTTAACCGCCGGAGCTCCTTTGGCTTGATGGTGAACGATGTCTCGCGGATTTCTGGTGATCGCACGACGAGCGTCGCATCCGTGTCTCCATCGTTGTAGACATCTATCCCGGAAAATATGAGCGGCACGTAAAAGTGAAAATCCGCATGGCGGGCCTTCGGATCAACTAACGCCAGGGTGAACGTAGCGAACTTTCCATGTGGCGTGCCGATCTCCCAATCACCTTTGCCCCAATCAATGACACCGGAAGGATATTGACCGACGAGAGACGTTCCTGCCGGAAGATGAGGATCGTCGAACGTGATATAGGAAGGCGGGACTCGGTCACTTTTTCCTTGAATGTCCACGTCCCTGGAAGTTGTGTGGCGGATGTAAAGCGCATGAGTCGAATCGTCGAAGGTATAACCTTGCTCTGTGAGTTCCTTCCGGCGGCTGATGGCTTTGCCTCCGACCGTTATCGAGTCAGGAACGAAGTCCAAGCGCAACACATCCGTGGATTCGTCATCGAAAGTCGAATACGTGACCGATCCCCGGCCATAAGCGATTTTCGTAACCGCCGAGAGCGAACCTAGTAGATGCGATTCATCGGTCGGCGCCCACTCCGGAACGGCCCAAAAGGCATCCATCATTCTGCGTGGTCCATCGGCAAATTCGTCGGTAAACCACCATTGAGTGCTGAACGGGGCATGCGCGAATTCGGACAAGCCCTGAAAATAGGTCACCCAGTTGTACGTCCGATAAGCCGCTTCCTTGTACGCAGCATCTCCGGTCTTCGCATAGTAGAGCGCCTCGACGGCAGCAAGCCTCGAACTATGGCTATCACAGCATTGATTTGGAAGATTGCAACAGAATTCCTTCCCGTTCCCTTGCTCGGTGGTAACCGTTGCGCCGTGCACCACATATTTTGGCCATTTCGGCGTGGTCTTTACCCATTCAATCAGTTTGCGGGAATGCTCCCGCCAATCTGCATCCTTTTCCGGATGAAGCAGCACATAGCGCGCAAATTCCAAAGGAATGACCTGGTTCATATTGTCCATGCTGCCCTTCACATCCTCGAAATACCCGACCCAGACATTGTTCTGCATCGGATACTTCATCAGCCAGGCCCAAGCTCCCTCGCGAACCTTTTTGTAGGCAGCGATGTCGCCCTGATCGATCCGGATCAGTTCATCAAACAACATGATCGGCTCAACAACATTCGCTGAATACGGGAACATCCCCTTTCCACCATCAAGGCGGCCATCACGCGCAGAACATCGGTAGGGCCAGGGCGAGTTGTGTTCATCACCAGACTTGAAATTCTTCGCAAGCGCATCGGCACAGCGAATCGCCGCACGCAGATATTTCGTATTCCCCGTCATCTCATACAACCTGAGGTATCCATAACCGTCTTCGCCAACGACATGAGGTTCCACAAAATCCTCGCCGTGCTGGCTCCAACCGGTATAGCGGCGGCTCCCCGGATTTGCCGAGGGATAGGGCACCTGGGCCCACGCGTAGCCTTCCGGCGTCAATCCGTTCTCAAGTTCGTAGTCCACAAAATTCTGCAAAAACTCCAGGGCGTGCGGATCACCTGTATAGGGATAGAGGCGTTCGACAAAACCCTGCATCATCGCCCGTAAATAGCCGGTGGAATTGACGTAATGCAAATCCGGCATGATCTCAAAAGTAGTTCGGTCAAAATCGAAGCAGCAGAAAAAATAAGGCAGTCTTTGGCGATTGTACTGGTCCCATAGGATGGTCCATTGCGAAAGAAAATAGGATGAATAAGAGTATCCGGTATCATCCGGCATCGGCCATGGCAACAGCTTCCCCCGGCTATCCAGCGCGACCGGCCGCCCGGCAATCGTGGATTCATTCACCGTCGAGGTGACCGGGAAAGCCTGTTGGCCCACAGCGACGCTCGCGCACAAAACAAACGCAATCAAGACTTTCGCAAACTCAGCCACTCGTTTCATAGCCCTCCACCAGAGGCGTTAGCATAGCATCGGGTTCTGCGTGGAGGTTCGGCCAAGCTACGCTTTCTTCTTGGTAGCTTTCCCAATCAATACCTGCATACCCGCTTCCGCCGGCAGCCGCTCGAACCGGTGGCCCAAGGTGGGTTTTGTTTTTTGATGTGCTTTTTTGCCACGAGGAAGGAAATGGTTCCAGCAAATGCGGGAAATTACTGGACGTTACGCGCACAAACGGACGTGCCCGCAATGATCAGCCGCTTCCCGCGAAAGAAAGCCCGCACCATCCTCGCGCTTTGGAGGCGGAGAGCATTCACATCCTCCGGGAGGCGCTCGCGGAATTTCAAAATCCGGCGACGCTCCGATCGGCGCGTTATGCCCGATGTAAATCCTCCGCCCCTCGAGCCGAATCTAGAAGTCGAACTTCAGCGCGAGTTGCATGATGCGCGGATTGCCCACGGTGCTGGAATAGACGCCGAACCCGGGCGCTCCAAAGGAGGCGTTGGTGATGACGAAGTTCGGATGATTGAAGACGTTAAAGGCTTCCGCACGGAACGTCACGCTGTATTTTTCGGTAAACGCGAACTTCTTGCTGAGATACATGTCCCAGTTCTGTTGAAAAGGTCCGTGAACAACATTCCTGCCTAAGTCGCCGAAGAGGCTGCCACCGGAGGGGCCGATGGTGAAGGATTGATTGCCCGCGCCACCGTAGATGTTGAGGCCGGAAACCACGCTGCCCCCGGCCAATGTTGGCGGGGCAGCCAGAAAGTTTGAGTTAAATACTCCGGTGCTACCCGTGAAATTCTCGGGACGCCCGCTCAGCATCAGGTCGTTGACGCTACCGCCCACGAGATTGGGAAAAGTGTTGCCTGTCGGCACGCCGAAAAGATTGGTTGAGCAGGTCGGGCAGGTAATATTTGACGGCAGACCCGATTGAAAGGTAGTGATACCGCCGATCGACCAGTTGCCAAGGGCATAGCGCAAGCGTCCGGTCTTAAAGCCCGGGACGGCGTATTCATACGTGGCTACGATGCGGTGTGGACGGTTGAAGTCAGACACCGCGCGCTGTCCGGTGAGATCGAGCTGATTCCCGTTCGCGGCTCCCAGATCTTGATCGCCTCCGGTACCCCCACCCGATTCATTGTCCATCGACTTCGAGAAGGTGTAAGTCCCCTGGAGGAACAGATTGCCGGTACGATGATTCACGGTAAAGATAAACGCATTGTAGGTCGAGTGCCCCAGGTCGGTAACCTCGTTAAGACCACCGCCCGCATCGAATCCCAGCACGCCCGCTCGGGCTTCCACGTCGTTGATTGAATTTGTGGTTAGAATTGTTTGCGGCACACCGTTTGCGCCCCCGACCGTGATCGGGTTGGCTGCGTTTGCCAAGAGCGCTTGATTCCGCTGCAGGCTGTCGATCAGATGCACCCCTTGGGAACCGATATATCCGACTTCGATGTAGTAATGCCCCGGAAGCTCACGCTGAATCGTGAGGTTCCAGTTGCCGACGTACGGCGTTACTAGGTTTCGATCGAAGGGATTCAGAGACAGGAGGTTGCCGTTGAACGTGGGTTACCCGTTGGATCGAAACCAGTAAACGACGGAGGTGTCGAATAGATCGGGAATTGATTAGCCGTCGGCAGATTCGGAAACGGGTTCGCCAGTGGCGTTGCGCCCGTAGCGCCGAAAGTATTCGCGGACAACTGGAAAAACGGCTGGCTGGTGATGAGCTGAAGGAGCGTTTGTCCCGAGGTTCGTATGTAATAAATACCGTATCCCGCGCGAATGGAAGTCTTTCCATCGCCCTTGGGATCCCATGCCAGGCTAATGCGCGGAGCAAAGTTGTGCGGGCTGTTGCTCAACAAAGTAGATGCGGACACTCCGGGCGTGCCTTGGATGGAACCGAAGTTTGCGCCGGAGGGCAAGATGAATCCGTTCAAGATACCCGGGCCGGCATTTTCGCGGGTAGTGGTATCCAGCAAGTTAGGATCGAAGTTGCCTACGCGGTCCTTGGTGTCCGTCAACGGGCTGATGTAGTCGTAGCGTAGTCCGAGGTTCAGCGTCAGCCGGCGAGTGATCTTCCAGTCGTCCTGGAAGTAAGCTCCGATGTCGGTGCCGCGGAAGTCGCGGTTCGTGATGCCGGTACCCACAAATGCTTCTCCATTCGAGAGGTCTCCGAGGAGGAGATTCTGGAAGCTGCTGAAGAGCAGAAACCCATTCTCTGCAAAGTTATTGAAAAGATTGATTTGGTACCGGCGGTATTCAGCTCCCATACGAAAGGTGTGCTTGCCGTGAGTCCACGCCACTGTGTCCGCGAAGTTAAACGTGTTGTCGATGTCCTGCTGATCGAAATTGGTGGAGGGCCCCCCAAATTCCGGATTGATGTCGAACGTGGCCAGTACCGGTATCTCCGGATTCGTTGCCGAATTGAACCTCGTCATCCCCACCGACGCCAGCGACGCCGTCGGGTCCGCCATATTGGAAAAGGTGATGCGGTTATATCCGAAGCGCGCTTCGTTGATCAGGTTCGGCGTGATCGTATAAGTCCAGGCAATCGTGGCCAGGCGGTTCTGCACCGGTTCACTGTTGCCGCTTCCAAAGCTGTTGTTCGTGGAACTCTGCGCATCCTCGCCGCCCAGAGGATTTATCGTGCTGGAGTTCGAATAAAAGAAGCGTTCCGAAATTCTGTGTTTCGTGCCGATGTTGCGATCGAAGTTGGCGTTAAACTGGTCCTCGTTGTACAGCAGCGGCTTCGAAAAGGTCGCTTCTCCAAACGTCCCGGGAGTTCCCGTACCGGAAGGAATTAGGAATCCGTTAAATTGGCCCGGCGCATTCAGAAGTGCCAGGGCCACAGGGTTCAGGGATCCCGGCGCTAGCCCGAATGCCGACTCGATGTTGCCCTGCGTGCGCTGCGCGGGCAATACTGGAAATAGCGCCTGCGCCGAGCCCGCGACTCCATTGATCTGTCGCGTTCCCTCATACGAAACGAAGAAGAAGGTGTCCTTGAGTTTGGGGACCGGACCTCCGAAATTCCCTCCAAACTGGTTCTGTTTGAGTACCGGTCTCGGCGAGCCTGTGGCATTGAAGAAAAATAAGTTGGCGTTCATGACGTCGTTGCGAAAAAACTCGTACGCTTCGCCATGGTAAACAGAAGTGCCGCCCCGCGTCAGCACATCGACGTTTCCTCCCGACGTTTTTCCCTGGGATGCGTCGTACAAGCTTGTCTGCACTCGGAATTCCTCAATGCTGTCCGGAGACGGCACCGGGACCGTGGAGAAATTGTTGCTCAGCAGCTCATTTGAGTCGGTCCCGTTAATGACCAGATTATTCGCCGTGCCCCGCTGCCCAGCCACAAATATGACTGCCTCGCCGCGGCCCGCCTGGGTGGCATCCGGCAATTCCGATGAAGTTCCAGCGTTCAGAGCCAGCAAAAATGTGAAATTGCGCGTGGACAAGGGCAGGTCTTGCAAGGTCTTTTGGCCCAGCACATTACCGAGCGTGGCGTTGGTGGTGTTCACCGTTTGCGCCGCATCGCCGGAAACCACCACCTCTGAAGTCACCGATCCTATTTCCATCGAAACGCTCAGGTTCGTAACCTCGGTTACGTGCACGGCAACATCGCGCAGGACGGTGCGCCTGAAGTTTGCGTCTTCCGCCGTGACTTGGTACAGGCCGGCGTCCAGCAGCGGGAACACCACATTTCCACTCGCGTCGGATTCCTTGGCTTGACTAGCACCAGTCGGAGAAGTCACCGTCACTTTGGCGCCCGCAATGCTTGCGCCTTGGGGGTCGCTGATGGTGATTCGGATCGCCCCTTTCTCCGCAGTGATCTGCGCAGCCAGTGGCTGACAGAAAAGAAGCGTTAGGCCTGCGCAAATCAACGCAAAAAATACAAATCCGTTACAACGTGAAGACATGGCTACCCCCGATTAACTAATTTTGGCTAGAAGTTATCCAATCACTTTATAATTTCCATTTCCCTGCAACTCTGACTCGTTAGACTAGTTCGCCGGCACTTTTATTCCCGAGGCGCTCGGCTCGGCTACATGCGTCTACGCTCTTGGTTTTAGGTTGCAATTGGTGCGCCAGAGGCGTCGAGTCCACTGGCATCGCGATTAACATCTTGTTTTCTTAAAGTTATCAAGACTCTCGATTACGATTTCCTGTATAGTCCCGCAGCTTGAGATTCAGATATCTGGAAGTCATACATGTAAATGCTGGTTCCTCAACATGCGTCGCTTGACAGCGGAAGGAAGCTGCAAGATCTATGCAGCATTTGTCAGCGCGTCGAATCTCCACTCAAGGCACACCCTTGCTGTCTTTGTATCGGACGTTCACCAAAGCGTGCCGGTTACGGAGAAACACTATTCGCGGTGGGTACGCGCTCGACAAGATCAATTGGAAGCGGATTTCGCGAACGAATGCAGTCAGGACTCGGTCGGTCCTTCAAACGCGGGGTACATCCGGTCTGAGCGACCCGCGACACAAGTGACAGATTGAACTAAACACATGGGTAACGCTTCCTCCCTTTGTGAGAGGGAGTGATGCCTTGTTAATGCTTAATGGACGAACGGTCAGAAATGAAACCGTTTCAAACCTAGAATCCTGAAGAGAACCGTCACTTTTGATGCGCGCTCAGCTCGTCGAGCTTGCGCTTTAACTGTTCAAGCTTCTGTCCAGCCTCACCGAGCTTGCCTTCTGCCGTAAGTCGCTGGTAGTCGGCGAGATCTTTGGCCGCTCCCGTGATGAGCGCGTTCAAGTCCGCCACGGGCTTGATCGCGGCAGCCGGCGCTGCTGCGCCTCGTTCCGGTTCCGCGGGCGCCGTTGTGCCGCTTAGCGACGAGACCTCTCCCCCAAAGAGAGCCCTCATCGCCGACTCGAATGTCGGTCCATAAGCGAGCCGGTCTTGCAGCGCGAGCACCACCAGACGCAACTCCGGCATCGGACTGCGTTCGGCCTGCAGGTAAATCGGTTCGGCATACAACAGCGCGTGCCCGCACGGAATGACCAGCAGAGTGCCTCGCCGCACGTGGGAACCTTGCTGATTCCACAACGTCAATTGCCCCGATAGCTGCGCGTTCTGATCGATTCGCGCTTCGATTTGCAGAGGGCCGTCGACGAGCTTCGTTTTCGGGAAGTCGTAGACCACCGACGTACCGTATTTTTCGCCGTCGCTGCGTCCAGCAATCCAGCCAATCAGATTGTTCCGGTTCGCCGGCGTGAACGGCAGAATCTCCACGAACTCGACGGCCGTTTCGCCCGGCAGTTTCATCAGCACGAAGTTCGGCTCCATCGCCTGCGTCTTCTGCTGACCGGACTCGTCCATGCCGACTTCCGAAGCGACGGTCCACAGGTCCTCGCGGTTATAGAACACTTGCGGATCGGTCATGTGATAAAGGCCGTACACGGCCGCCTGCAGCTTGAGCAACAACTCCGGATAGCGCACGTGTTTGCGCAGCGCTGGGCGGCATGGCCGCGGCATCTTGGAACAGAGCGGGAAAAATCTGGCGATACGCCATGATGATTGGATCCTGCGGGTCAAACACATAGAACGTCGTGGTGCCATCGTAGGCGTCGATGACCACCTTAACGCTATTCCGCATGTAGTTAACGGGGGTGTTGCCGAGCGCATAGTGGCGCGAGTAGGGATAGCTGTCGGAGGTCGTAAACGCGTCCATAATCCACGACAGCCGGCCATCGTCGCCGACGACGATGTACGGATCCGAATCGTACGTGAGAAATGGCGCGAGCGCTGCCACGCGATCGCGCACGTTGCGACGCATCAGCAGACGGCTCTCCGCGTTGATATCGTCACTAAACGGCAGCTTCGTCAGGTCGCCTCGGTCGGACGCGATGAGGAGTCGCCGAAAGAAATCGCCGAGGAGGATGCCGCCGTTGCCCTCGTAGGACGTCAGACTGTTCGTCTGGCCTTGCGGGTAGTTGAATTCCTGTTGCCGCGTCTTCACGTACACGTCGGTATTGGTGAGTTCGCCGAAATAGATCTCCGGGCGCTTTACAACGATGCTCGGCACCGTGCTCTGAATGGGCATGTTACTCAGAATCAGTGTCGGCAGCCCTTCCGGAGTGAACCCATTCACAGGGTTCATGGTGATACCGTAGCCGTGCGTATAAATAAGTTTCTCGTTGATCCAATTGCGGCTGCTCTCCGGGAGCTTTTCGACGTTGAGCTCGCGTGCGGCAAGCATCACCTGACGCATTGTGCCGTTGATTTCATAGCGATCGATATCGATATCGGGAAAGTCGTAGTAGGTTCGAATTTCCTGAATCTGGCGCAGCGTGTCCTGCAGTGCGCGCCAGTCCCACAGTCGGATGTTTTGCAGCGTAGCCTGATTGTTTGCCGGATCGGCCGCCTCGACGGTCGTCTCGGCGGGAAATTCGCGCTGCGCAAGGCGGTCCAATCCATAGGCCTGCCGCGTCAGGTCAATGTTGTAGGCGATGTAGGGTCGCTCGCGAACCAGTTCGTTCGGCTTCACGATAAAGCTGCTGACGTACCAGCCAACGATCTGAAGCACGAGATAACAGACCGCGGCTGGAGCGACTGCTGCCACCAACCAGCGCGCGCGCGGCACCGCCACGACATTGATGGTTGCGATCGCAGCACCAAGAACAAGCGCGGCACAGACGACGAGCATTCCAGGAAGCATGACGTGCGCATCCGTGTAGGTGACCCCGCCAAAGATCGTATGTTCGTCGAACAGTCGCTCGAATCGAGCGATATACGCCCGCATCGCGAGGATCAGCAAGAGGAACCCAAACGCAATGGAGAACCCACGCCACGGCCGGAGGTGATGGTGTACCTGCTTCGGCGTCCCGAGAGAATTGTTGTACTGCCAGTAACGAAAATGAAGAAAACGGCGATCACACAGGCAATTACGGCTAGCGATCAGCAGCCAGCCCGTAATGAGCTGCCATGCGGGCAGAGCGAACAGATAGAAGCTGATCTGCTTGCCGAAGATCGGATCCACAGCGCCACCGGTCGCGCGTGTCGCGTACCAATAAAGCGCGAACGTCGGCCACTCCATCATGTTGCTGGCCCCGGTCACGACGGCGATGAGGAGGGAGACCCCGAGACCAAGGAGGTGCAGGATGCGCGCAACTGGTAGCGTCAACGGCTGGCCGCCGATGACGATCCTGTAATCTTCCGGCAAATCGGATTGGTAAGCCCTCCTCAGTGCCAGGAACCATCCGTACAGAAAGAGAAATGCGACAGCAAAAAATGCCGCAAAGAATGTCCATTGAAGAGTGAGTGTCTTCCGGAATACTTCCCCGTAACCGAGCGAACCGAACCACAGGGAATCAACGTAATACGATAGAGCCGTTCGGCTGCTGAAAATGACGATCGCAAGGATGGCCAGAACGAGGAAAAACAGACGGCGATGGCGCCGCGGCGGTTGCTGCCAGTCGACTATATCGTGCATGACCGCCTGCTTTCAAGAGCGCTTCCGTCTGACGACCAAGCAACCCAATTGTACGCTGTCTGCTCTCGAGACCGTCGACTATCGCCGACCTTACGACAGGTGCGGTGCGAGGGCGTTCGCCAATTCGGTAGCTCGCTGCGGAGGTTAGCGTAATTGCTGCTTGAGTTCGTTGTCCTGCTTATTTGCGGAACGGATGCAAGATGTGTCGCTGAAATTCCTTTGGCCGCGGCAATTCGCCCGCGTCCCTGGATCGCGCGGCCCAGTTGAGGAGGTTCTGCGGACCTCCATTCCTGATGTTGCTGGGTATACGATGATTAAACTTAAGTCGTTAAAAAACAAAGATTGGAGGCGCGGGTGGGATTCGAACCCACGAATGGAGGTTTTGCGGACCTGTTGGAAAACGTAAGTAGTTGATTTTCCTGGGCGATTCTGTCGGTTTTGTACGCTGAAGTAGGCCTGAATGGCATAGTTTTGTTAGCAAGTTGTTAGCAGGTTTTCCCCGCGAATAGCGGTTCGAACTTTCGCTTGGAGCGTTGGCCCCCAACAACGGTTTAGCAAGTTCGAGAGTCCCGGTGCCTGCTGTTCGGAAATCAACAATTTAGCAACGGCGCGGATCCGGACTGTCCATCGCGCGCTCGTTAACGGCACTCTTGGCTTTTCTTGTGGGGGCGATACTCGGCGGACGGGTCATGGCACGGGCGAGTGCCGATTCACAGATTCGATTTGCAGCACAAGCGTTCCTGCTGGAGGTCGCCTTTCTGTTGGCTGCGTCGTTTTGCGGCATCGGATACCGCAACGATTTGCTGGAGCATCCTTTTCAACCGTTCGCTCTGATCGCCTTGACGGCACTCGCTATGGGCACACGGAATGCCGCTGTCCGGAAACTCGCAATCCCGGATCTGACGACAACGGTCCTGACACTAACGATCACTGGCATTGGCGCGGACTCTTCGCTGGCGAACGGCAGCAACCCGAGATTGGCAAGAAGGGTTGCGGCGGTCGCCGCAATGTTTTGCGGTGCGGCGGAGACCGAGGTTCAATCGGTCATCCAACAGATTGCCCTGGAGCATCGTCGTCGTTACGGATATCGACGAATCACCGCGGAACTCCGCCGCCGGGGAATGCAGGTGAACCACAAACGCGTGGTGCGGATCATGCGGAAAGATAACCTGCTGGCCCTACAACCGAAGTGCTTCAAGGTCACCACGAACTCGAACCACAAGTTCGAGATTTATCTGAACTTAGCGGCTCGGATGAAACTGACCGGGATCAATCAGCTTTGGGTAGCGGATATCACCTACATTCGGCTGAAGGCGGAATTTGTCTACTTGGCGGTGATCCTCGATGTGTTCTCTCGCAAAGTGGTGGGCTGGGCGCTGGATCGTACCCTGGCGATGCGGCTCACCGTCGGAGCGCTGGAACAAGCCATCGAGCGCCGACAACCGAAACCCGGCCTCGTGCATCACTCGGATCGAGGCCTGCAATACGCTCGCGGGGAATATATCGCCATCCTCGAGAAGTACCACATGATTCCGAGCATGAGCCGACCAGCGAACCCCTACGACAACGCCAGTTGCGAGAGTTTCATGAAGACGCTAAAGCGGGAAGAAATCTACGCCCACGACAAATACGACGACCTGGAACATTTGCGGGCGAACATCGAAGAGTTCATCGAGGAATATTACAATCGGCAGCGGCTGCACTCCGCCCTGGGTTATCGACCTCCGGAAGAATTCGAGCAACAGGCCGAAAGCCAGGCCGAATCTCGAAGCGCAACGATGGTGTTTTTTGAGAACAAAGAGAACAACAAAAAGATTTCTAAAGGGCTGCTGGGGAAAGGGACTCAAATGCCGTCCCCTTCCCCAGACCCCTTCTCCTGCTAGGAGATGCAAGAACGCTTTTACGAAAGCGGAAGCTGTGTCCAAAAAAACTGTGCCATCTTAGGGGTTCACCCCAAAACTTGGGAACAACTTGGGTCCAAATACAAGCCGCTCGACGCTTTCCACTGCTCGACGCTGCTCTTCCGGGACCGCGTGCAAATAAATCTCGCGCGTGATCTCCGGTGTGGAATGCCCTAGGAGCGATTGCATTGTTCCTATTGGCGTGCCCACGGAATCGAGCATCGTTGCGTGACTATGCCTCAGAAGGTGCCACGTGACACCAGGAAGCCCCAGCTTCTTCGCGGCCGGCTTGAGGTGCTTGCGCAGGAGATTCCAGCGGTCCAGCGGCAATCCCTCGCGTGTGGCGAATACTAGGGCCTTTGCATTCACAGCAGCGGGACAAATGCCGGCGAGAAGTTCTGCCGTCTCCGTCCCAATCGGGATGGTTCGCGCACTGCGCTTCGTTTTCGGTTGATCGAAGTGCCCGTCATAAACCGTCTCGACTACACGGAGCAAACGAGCCTTCAAATCAATACTTCCCCAGCGAAGCGCAAGCAACTCCCCTACTCGCAATCCTGTCAACACCAGCAACAACGTGAACGAACGCGCGGGTTCATTCAGCGCCGCAGCAAGGTCTCGCACCTGGACCGGAGTGAGAACTACTCGCTCCGGTCCATGCTGCCGTCGCGGGAGTTTCGTTTTCTGAGCTACGTTCTCGGCAATATAGCCCCATTCCTCGGCTGCTCCGAGAATCTTGCTCATACCACACTTGAATCTGTGTCTTTCATGCACCCGTCACCCGCGGAAGAAACATTTCCACAAGAGCGACGCCACTCGTTCATCCGACAAGCATCCTGGCGAATGCTTGGAAAGACTGAAGGAGAATGGGGTGCTTCTGGTGCGATGATTTCGCTTGCCTGCCTCGAGGCCGCAAAACGCACTCCATTTCTGCTGTCGGAATTGGGGCCACAAAACGCGGCCACAGAAGATTGGACGCAAATTCAAGTTCCATTTCCAGCGTTTGACTTCGACGTAAAATTTCACGGTCAAGGAAAGCCCGACGACTCCTGACATCAGTTATTTCGGACGTATCTGTCGTGCCACTCATCGACAAAGCCCTCCTACTATATAGAGGCGAAAAATCCGCCAAACCTCACCGGAAAAATCAAAGAAACCGGCGAAAGTGTCCCCTGTCTATAGAGAGGCAGAAAAAACAGAAAATGTGAGCGAGAAAATTAGCTTTTCTTTGGTTTCCAGACCCTATATTGGGGCACCCCAAATTCTCACCGACGAGGTATGCCGATTGTCACAATCGCATGTCATAGTTGTCATACTAGCTTGGGTATTGTCTGGGGAGTTGCCATGGCTGGCCCGACTTATCCGTCGGCTTGTGCCAGCGCTGTCAGGTGTTTGTTTTTGGCAGTTCGGTGCCCCGGTTCAGAATTTCCAGGTAGCGGTGATACGTGAAGAGGCGATGGCGCTGCCTGCCGGTGGTTTCGCGAACCATGCCGAGCCCCACCATGTGCTGCAAAGCCTTCGCCACAGTAGGCGCAGAGAGAGAGAGTTGTTCGGCTGTTGCGGGGATTGTGATGATCGGCTTGCGTTGAAGGTGTAGGTGAACGCGCAGAACCGATCCAGCAGGACGGCCAAGCTCCTCAATCTTCCGGCGGTCCCTTTCAATGAGCGTGAGTATCTCCCTAGATGTATCGGCTGCCTGTTGAGCGGTCTCCTTCACCCCTATTAGAAAGAATTCAAGCCAAGTCTCCCAGTCTCCGTGTGTGCGAACGCGGTCAAGCAATTCATAATATTTCTGCCGGTTCATTTTGAAATAAAGGCTGAGGTAAAGAATGGGCTCATGGATAGCGCCAGCTACGCACAGCAAGAAGGTAATCAGCAATCGGCCCAGTCTTCCATTCCCATCCAAGAATGGGTGAACGGTCTCGAATTGAACGTGCACCAAGGCCGCCTTTACCAGAATCGGCAGGTCTTCATGCTCGCGATGAAGGAACTTTTCAAGGGCGGCCATGCATTCCATCAATTTCTCGGGTGGTGGTGGAACAAACGCTGCGTTTCCAAGCCGCGTGCCCCCAATCCAGTTTTGGGTCTCGCGGAATTCGCCCGGCCGTTTCTGGCTGCCGCGCCCTTTGGACAAGAGAATCTTGTGAATCTCGCGAATCAGACGAAGAGACAATGGAAAATCTTCGCGGAGTCGGCGAAGTCCGTGATTCATCGCTGCCACGTAATTTGAAACTTCCTGAACGTCCTCCAGCGGGACGCCGGGGGCTTCGGCGCTTTCGAACAGCATCAGGTCAGAAAACGACGACTGTGTGCCCTCTATCTGCGAAGAGAGCACCGCTTCCTTCCGAACGTAGAGGTAAATGAATAGCGAGGGGTCGGGAAGAATGGACGCGAGCCCATCTAGACGTCCGAGTGCCTGGTTTGCCTGCTCAAGTAGAGTCAGAAGCGGCTGGAGGGCTAGCGGCGGGTCGGGTGGCAACGGCGACGGCACATAGGCCCGAAAAGACTCGTCCTTGAAAGTCTTAAGGACATAAGTCCCGAGGCGGCTGTTAGGTTTGGTTGGCGTCGCCATCACAAAACTATAGTTTCGTTAGAAATTCCATAACGAAACTATATAGCCTTTTAGTTCCGTTAGCCAGCCGAAAACAGGGGATCTTCTACGGCGGATGACGCAGAAACGTAAGCGTCTGGTCTGAACCGTGTGGACGAAGTGTGAGTAATTAAGGATGCTGCCGGTTGTGGGCACATCGCTAAGTGTCCACGAGGGATAAGTGGACACTTCCGGGCATTCGGCCGTATCTCGGACGCCTGTTCTCTCCGGGCGACGACGAAAGCACTCCCCGGATCGCCGTGTTGACGTACTCGTGCTGGAAGCGCCTCGGCGCGGATCCGAATATGGTGGGTACCGGATCGCGCTACTCCCTGTATGGTTCTTCGCGATTGGAGCGATCGTGAATGGAATCGCACACCCCATGCTCGCGGTTGTATCTCAGGGATATTTCCCAGGCTCGATCACTTCTCCAGTCGTTGGAGTATTGGGTGTGTTGCTCTGGGTAAGGCTGCAAGTGTTGACCACATCCTCGGCATAGAGTGCTGACAAGCCTTCTTGCGGTTCAGGGGAGAACATAATGGCCACCAACCCGTCTGTACTAAAGCAACTCCCGCAGGAACCGGCGCCGCTGTCGGAAGGGCAGCGCCTCGTCTATATCTTTTTCGCGCCCAGCAGCGCTTTCGCCGATCTTCGGAGGAGCGCCAGTTGGTGGGCGCCGTTTCTTATCGTTGCGGCCGTTTCTCTGCTGTTTTTTTATGTCGTCGACCGGAAGGTCGGCTTTCCCAAGGTGGTGGAGAATCCGATCCGGTTGGAACCCAAACAGGCCGATCATATTGACCGCCCGTCGGCCGATCAGCGTCACAAAGTCATGGCGCGGCGGGTCACGATTACCAAAATAGTTTCCTACGCTGTTCCCGTTATTATTTTGGTCTTGTACGCAGTCTTCGCCGGTGTTTGCGACCTTCAAGTTTGGTACGAGTGCCGATGTCAAATGCAAGACTCTCACCGCTAGCGCGTTATTCGATCCCTTGTCACATCCATTACAAAGAAGTGTGTGAAAAGGCTTGCGAAGAGGGCCTCCTGGGTAACCGGAGTTTGTAACTACGAGACTCTTCCTGAGCTAAATGAGACTTCAATTGCGTGTGGTCCCTGCCGCTTCGTTGACAAATTCTCGACAATTTTTTCCTTGACACCGAAGGCGTGTAGAGCACGTTGTTGAGCCCGCTGTTTTGATCGAAATTCGATCGTGCGAGCCACCGCTCGATTCGCGGAACCCTGGTTCACATACTCTTGAGGTTGGGCTCGATCGTGGCGTGGTCGCTTCTGCGCGAACCTCGGGTGCAGACTCATCCGTTCGCCGTAGCAGTTTCTGTTTGTTGGATCGATAGTCCTTCGCTCATTCTCTTGCGGCCTGTCAGATCCGTGGGGGTGGTTCCAAGCATTCTTCGGAAGGTGCGCGTAAGATGTGCGGCATCGGAGAATCCCGCGATATGCGCGGTCTCAGTGACAGTTACTCCATTCATGAGCTCATAGGATGCCCGCTGGAGGCGGAGCCAAAGGATATAGGGACGCAGCGGAACTCCGATCGACGCTGTGAACACGTGCATAAGCCTCGATGGCGAAAGGCCAGAGACATCGGCCAAGGTTTTGAGTGACAGATCCGCTCCGCTACCAAGGTCTTCGCGAAGGTATTTGAGAACGCGCCTAACTCGAGGGTGAATCTTTACGACTCGGCGGCCAGTCAGAAGTTCTTTGCGCACCCAGCGTTCCACGCGCTCTTGACTGAGCTTAGAACCAAGCGCTAAACGCCAATGTTTTACCTCAGATGCGGCAAGACGCGAAATATCACCCTTGATTCGTTTCGCGAGAGCCGTACCCAGTTCGCTCTCCGGATCAATAAATCCGATAAGTAATGTTTTGCCTTGGGCATCAACTTCATGATCGGCGTCGGGGCGCACCAATGCGGCCCCGCATATTTTCCATGCTGCGCCTGGCCCATTCCGAATCCGTAGTGTGCCCTGCGTCACCATGACGAGCTGGACGCAGTGATGACTGTGCCGAGCGGATGTGAAACCTGGCCCCCACACAATCATTGCCGCCGGCCAGACCCAAGCGCCGAGATTTGGATGCGCGATCATGAGCCGAATTCCTCAGAATCTTGGCATGCGCGGGCAGCTTTGGTCTAGTGAGCAAGAAAATTTGCAGCCAGTTCATTCAAGATAAATGCTCGCACGCGGACTATGCTCTAAAGGTGGAGGTGAAGAGACGAGATAAGGTCGATCCGCTATGCAGCCACTCATCCTGCTTGTTACAGTCTTTCTTCTGCTGATTCTCCCTTTGGGTTGGTGGACTGCGCTGCGGGTCGGGTTGGCCGCCATGTTTCTGCTAACCGCGTCCGCTCACTGGGGAAAGCGGCGAGACGATCTGATCCGAATGGTCCCAGCAGCTCTGCCTCGGCCAGACCTCCTTGTCACCGTCACAGGCATCTGTGAAATCCTGGGCGCTGTCGGACTGCTTGTCTCCAGAGTCGCGCCGGTCGCGGCGCTCGGTCTGACGCTGCTGCTCATCGCGCTTTTTCCCGCGAACGTTCGCGCCGCGCGACAGGCGATTGCGATTGGCGGTCGGCCAGCCACGCCCTTGCCGACGAGGGCGGTCATCCAAATCGTGTTCCTCACCGCCACAATTGCCGTGATCGTCGGCGCAAAGATGTGACCGCCAGCCATCGGGGTTTCTACCTTCTAGATTCAATGACGAAACTGGCAAAAGATACCGATAGATCTTATAAACGACAAAGGTACGAGATAAGCTGCATAGTCCACCAAAGGAGAGCATATGAAGGCAACGCCCGAAACCAAGACGTCTCATTACTGCCGGAAGTTCTTGTTGACATTTGTGTTGTTTTTCGTCGCGTACATCGGCGCCGGGGCGGCTCAAACGGACTCGGAAACGGCGAAGGGTGGCTCGCAGACAACTACGTCGGAGCGGGATGGCCAACACGACTTCGACTTTGCGCTGGGTGCCTGGAAGGCCCGCCTTAAACGGCTCGAGCATCCCCTCACTGGATCGAACACCTGGGTCGAGTTCGATGGCACCTTCGTCGCGCGCAAAGTGTGGGATGGACGCGCCACCATTGAGGAGGTCGAACTCGATAGTCCCGGCGGTCACATGGAGGGACTGACTCTGCGCCTCTACAGCGCGCAAACGCACCAGTGGAGCATCTATTGGGCCAACAGCAAAAACGGCGTCATGGACGCCAGCCCGCAAGTCGGTCAATTCAAGAACGGACGCGGCGAGTTTTATGGCACAGACACATTGAACGGCAAGCTCATCTACGTCCGCTTCGTTTGGACCAAGACCAACACGAACACTCCGCATTTTGAACAATCCTACTCCGACGATGGCGGCAAAACCTGGGAGGTGAACTGGATCACAGACCAGACGCGCATAAGCGATGCATCGGACAAGTCTCGCTGAGGCAGGAAATCTCGGGGTCCCACAACCCAAGTGCCAAGCTTAAAGCCGGAGGCAAATATGGATTTGAAACAAATTTTCCTCGCACAACTGGAGCGGGAAGCAGCCACCACGCGCAGAACCTTGGAGCGCGTACCGGAAGGCCGCAATGATTGGAAGCCTCACGAGAAATCGATGACACTGGGATATCTGTCGGGATTGGTCGCCAGCATGCCCGGCTGGGCAGAGTTTATGATCGAACGCGACGAACTTGACTTGAGTCACTCGTCCGCCGAGCCGTTCAAGACCAAAGTCCTCGAAAACAGAATTGAGCTGCTCAAGACGCTTGACGACGGCCTCATTAAGTCTCGCAAGGCCCTTGAGCGGACAACTGACGAGCACCTCGAAAGGCCTTGGCGATTCGTTATGGGAGGTCGGATTCTATTCGACGCACCGCGATACGTGGCCCTAAACGAATCGCTCTTTTGCCACATGGCACACCACCGCGGACAACTCACTGTGTATCTCCGCTTGAACGAAGCCACCGTACCAGGAATCTACGGTCCGTCCGCCGATGAACACTAATGCGAGCCGTTCTTGGCTGAGTGTGCGAGAAGCGAGAGGGCGAAATTAGTTTGGTACGATTCCGTTCGACGATCAAGATTCGAGGTATCAATCCCTATGTTCGCGTGGACGCGGAGTTGGCCAGGCGTCTCAAAAAGAATTGGCGTAAACCACTCCCGGTTTTGGTTCGCATCAATGGGAAGTCGAAGCAATCATGGCGTATTAACATGATGCCCACAGGCGATGGCAGCTTTTATCTGTACCTTCGCGAGGCGATTCGCAAAGCTTCCGGAACCAGAGTGGGCGATCGCGTCACCGTCGAATTATTTTTTGATCGCGAGTACCGCGGTGGACCAGTACATCCCTTGCATCGATGGCTTAGCACGGCCTTGGCAGCAAACCCGGAAGCAAGGAGCTCATGGAACGCCCTCGTCCCGAGCCGCAAGAAGGAAATTCTCCGCTACTTCGATGCGTTGAAATCGCCCGTCGCCAAGGTCCGCAATTTGAGAAGAGCCATAGAGGCTTTGTCAGGCAAGGAAGTGCGTTTCATGGCTCGCACTTGGAAAGGCGGCAAATAGCGTTGGGCCAAAATCAAGCAGACCCGCTAAAGAAGCCATGAGGCACCGGATACAGATATCTTCATCGTTTGGCGTCGCGTTTTACGCCGGAACAAACCGCGTATCCATTTGTTCCGATGGTTCCGTAGGATGGGACGGAAAGACTGCTAGTCCAGGAACTCCGCTGCAAAGGTGGAATGGTGGAGTATCAAACCACATTCGCGGTAGTGAATCAGAGATCGGCCGAGGTGGTCGAATCCGATGGCTTTTTGAGCGCGCTCCAGCAGGGCTGCCGGCGTTCGCGGACTGGACGGTCACTCGACCCGTGCGCTTCGCAGAACTTCTTCTCCTACCAACTCGTACTTCTTGCGCAGGGCGTTCGGTTACGATGGTTCGTGAGCAACCAGTCGGGAACCTACCAGAAGAATTCTTACGTGAATGATTCTGCCAAGGAGTTGATATGAGAGTTTCCTCATTCGTGCTCGTGCTGCTTTTCGCCGTTGCGGCTTTTGCCGCTCCTGCTTCAAACGATCCGGTCCCGCGGCGCATCTGGATCACCGACGTAACCATCGTCTCCCCGGAAAATCTCGCTCATCTCGACAGGGGCAGCGTGCTGATTGAGAACGAACGCATTGTACGCGTTGAGAGGAAAGCGAAGGCAAAGCCCCCTGCTGACGCAACCGTTGTCTCAGGCGGAGGGGGATTTCTTATCCCCGGCCTCATCGACTCGCACGTCCATCTTGCGTCGGTTCCGGGGGTTGCGCCCGAGCTAAACGTGAATCCCGACGCGGCACACGCAGCGATGCTCGCGGAGTATTACAAGCAACTCCCGCGTTCCTATCTCTACTTCGGCTATACCACGCTGATTGATCTGGCCGTCGTGAAACGCGAGGTACTGGATAACTTCCGCCGCGCTCCGCTTCACCCGGACCTCTATGACTGCGGGCCATCGCTGCCGGCAGCGAACGGTTACCCTATGTCGTTTGCGCCTCCGGCGCTGCGATTCGAACTCTTTCCTAATTTCCTCTACGACCCGGCGCAGGCCGCCAGCATTCCCGGCGAGTACAAGCCGCAGGATCACACTCCCGCGGCAGTTGTTGCCGCCGATAAGCGAACCGGCGCCATCTGCGTCAAGACCTACTTCGAGCACGGCTTTGGCAAGCAGAGGAATCTGCCGGTCATCACGCCTGCAATGGCGGCAGCAGTCCGCAACGCCGCCACGCAAAACGGTCTGGTGATGATGATGCATGCCAATTCGTTCGAAGCCCAACAGTTTGCCGTTGATGCCGACGTGGATGTCATCGCGCACGGCATGTGGAATTGGGGAGCGCTCGACCGCCAGCCCGAAGTTCCGCCGGAGATCAAAACGCTGCTCGACAGCATTGTCCAAAAGAGAACCGCATACCAGGCAACGATTCAGGTGATGGGAGGACTGCGCGCCTACTTTGATCCCGAATACCTGAAGATGCCCGCAATTCCCGAGGTCGTTCCCGCGGCGCTGCTTGCCTGGTTCAACTTGCCTGAAGGCAAGTGGTTCGGAAAGGAAATCGACGAAGACAACACGTCCGACGCGGACATGCGCCAGGGATTCGACCGCGGCCCCATCCGCCGAGTCCGCCAGGTGGTCGGGTATCTAGCCACCAGGAACGCCAACTTCCTCTTTGGTACCGATACACCCTCTGCTCCCACCTACGGGAACCTGCCCGGCCTGAACGGCTATCTGGAGATGCAGCAACTGCATGACGCCGGGTTGTCGCTCGAGCAGATCTTTAGAGCCACTACGATCAATAACGCCCGCGAGTTCAAGCTCGACTCGCAGGTGGGAACCATTGAGCCCGGCAAGATCGCCAACCTCATTCTGCTGAGAAAATCACCGTTGGAGAGCGTGGATGCCTACGACAGCATCGTCTCGGTTTGGGTTCATGGAACGCCCATATCCCGAGAGAGTTTGGCAGCCAATTTCAGCAAGTAATCCGGGTTTCTGTCTTTGGCGGATGGTCGGCCACTCGGAATCTATCGTTCGCTGCCCGCTGGGTGAATCGTCGAGTTTTCGTATAAGTATATATGGACGCAAAACGTCACTGCAGCGTTCGCTAGAGCACCTGCGTGTCGGCTTTCCGTACATCTGTCTCACGCGCCTGCAGGAAGGACTGTGAAACGCTCGCTACTCGAGAAAGCTGTCGAAGCGTATTTGGTTTTCACTCCTGCGAAAAGGCCAGTGCTAGAAATTGAAGATGTGAAACAATTTGGTTCGTGAAGCCCAAAGGCCGGATTCCGAGGAATCATAGAGCCTTTCCACCCAGGGTTCGAACATCGAAGATGACTACAAGAAGAGAGTTTTTCCAGCTGGCGGCCCAATCTGCGACGGCTGCGATGCTGGCCGGTAATCACAGTGCTGCGGCGGAACAGAACGATGTGCATCGAGGAACTCCGCGTCGCGGACGGCCGCTCCTCGATCTGCAACAGCGGTTTGTGGATTTGCGTTTCGGCATGTTTGTGCATTTCAACATGGCAACATTTCAGGACCGCGAATGGGGCGATCCGACGTCACCCCCTGATCTGTTTCATCCCGCCGCTCTCGACACGGATCAATGGGCCGCGGCGGCGCAGTCGGCCGGCATGACCTGGGGCTGCCTGACGACCCGGCATCACGATGGCTTCTGCATATGGCCGACAAGGACACGGGCAGCAAGCGTGGGGCAAACATCGCATTCGACCGACGTCGTGCGCGCCTATGTGAATTCGTTTCGCAGGGCGGGGCTGCGGGTGGGGCTCTATTATTCAATCCTGTCGCTGCGCGACGATATCTGCCATTTCAACATTACTCCGGCCAAGGTAAAGCTCATCAGAGATCAGCTGACGGAACTGCTCACCGGCTATGGAGAAGTCGACATCCTCATCACCGATGGATGGGATGCACCGTGGAGCCGTATCACTTATGAAGAGGTGCCGTTCCAGGAGATCTATGTGCATATCAAGAATCTGCAGCCCAACTGCCTGCTCTGCGATCTCAACGCCAGTCAATACCCTTCGGGCGGACTCTACTATTCCGATGTGAAGGCGTTTGAGCAGAATGCCGGACAGAAGGTCCCGGAAGACAGCGAAGTGCCGGCCCTTTCTTGTGTGACCCTTACGGACCGTTGGTTCTGGAAACAGCGGGACGCGTATGGACATCTCAAGGCGGTGACGACCGTGGTGGACGAGTGGCTTGAGCCGCTGAATCGCAGACACTGTAACTTGATTCTGAATGCTCCTCCAACCCGTGAAGGCCGCCTAGCGCCGAACGTTGTGAGCCGGCTGGAACAGATCGGCAAGGCGTGGAAGCATCCCGGCCCCATGGCAAAACTCAGCGCGCACGTTGTGATCACGACGCGGAACCTGGCGAAGGGCAAGCCCATTCATGCTAGCTCTTACCCGGATACCGTGGGACCAGATAAGGCGAATGATGGTGACTTCGGATCGAGCTGGTACCTGGATCAGGGCCAAACCTCCGGCTGGTTGGAATTGGATCTGAGAAAGCAGGAGAGCTTCAACGTTGTCTCGCTGGTGGAGCCCGTCGGCAGATCGGATGACTACCCGCAGAGCCGCATCCGGAGCTATCGTTTTCAGCACTGGAGCGGCGCGAGATGGATCACCCTGACAGGCGGCGAGACACCCGCACCGACGACAATTCTTCGCATTCCGCGCGTCTCATCGCAGAGGGTCCGGCTACTGCTGGAGGGCAGCAAGGAGATGCCCCACATTTCTGAGATTGGAATGTATGACGAACCCGCATAAGCGAAGACCACGCGCCGAGTGAAATCGTGCTGGCACAACATCAAGCCGGCTCAAATCGGGGAGCCGGGGCACACGCTTTTGTTTAGTTTGCGCTGAGCTACCTACGTCTCGGAAAGAGCTTAGGGAACGACACAGGTGCGCAATTGCGCGGTATTGGGCAGAGCATTAAACCGAAGAGTCACTTCTACGCACAGCGCGTTTTTTGCCCAAGTCATGGCTACAACCGTTTAGCAAGTTGAGAGTCTCGGGCCCCGTTGTTTGGAATCAGCGGGTCGCGCTTAAATTGACTCGAGAATCAAACGAACCGCTCGGACGTCAAGGGCATGGTTCGGGCAGACGGAAGTCTTAGGCAGTTTTATCCTGGCTGCCGGATTGGACTCGACCCACTGTCGATCGTGTGCGAAGCGGAAGAAAGCACGCAGGCCCTGAAGATGCTCACCCAATTTGATCTCGACGCGCAGAGCAAGTTCCGCGCAACTTGGAAAGTGCTTCGCCCTCCCACTTACTCTGTGCGCAACGCCTGCATTGGGTCGAGTTTCGAAGCGCGCCTGGCGGCAGGCATATGGCAAGCAGCGCCACGGAGGAAAGGATGAGCGGTACGGAGACGAAAACCTCCAGATCCCAGGGCTTGACCCCGAAAAGGAAGCTGGCAATGAGGCGTACGAGTCCGAAGGCTGCGACGATACCCATTGCGACGCCAACCAAAGTCACTCTCATGCCCTGCCAGATAACTAGCCTGCGGATGATGGATCGATCCGCGCCCAAAGCCATTCGGATGCCCATCTCCTGGGTGCGCTGCTCGACGGAGTAGGCCATGAGACCGTAGATGCCAATGGCTGCCAGAACCAGCGCGACTGCGCCGAAGATGGTCAGCAACAGCATGTTGAAGCTAGCGCGCGCCGTGGAGCGCCCCATCACCTCGTCCATGGTTCGGATATGCGCCACCGGAAATCCTCCGCTAGCCAAACGCAGTTGCTCAGTGACCACGGCGATGACCTTGTATGGGTCGCCGTGGGTACGCACCACCCAAATGAGCGGTTGAGCATCATCATATACGGCGATGTAGGGGTCCGGAACCTGCGCCACCGGCACGATCATCATCGGATCTGGAACCTGGCCCAGGCCAGTGTTATGTGTGTCGCCGACGATACCCACGATCTCGCGCACCATCTCCGTGTCAAACTCGGGTCCCAATGCCTTCCCTATCAAGACGTGTTGACCCACAGGATCTTCGTGCGGCCAGTCTTGGTTTGCCAGTGCCTGATTGATGAGCGCCACTCCGGGTGCGGCGGCAGTATCGTTTTCGGTGATGTCGCGTCCCCTCAGGATGGGAATCTTGAAGAGGTTCAGGTAACCAGGGGAAACGCTCATCCATCGGCTCCCGCAACAATCTTTGTTGACCGGCCGTCCAACGATTTGGAACGGCAGACCGTCTCCGACCTCGATCGGCAGCCAGAAGGCGGCGGCCGAAGCCTCCACTCCGGGGATTCCACTTAGCCGTCGCGCCCATCCCGCGAGAGTTTGGCGACGCCCGCAGTCTTCTGATAGCGGTCGCCATTGAGCGACATCTCCATGGTAAGAACGTTGTGAGAATCGAAGCCCGGACCCACACCGTGCAGCGCGATCATAGTGCGGATAAGAAGCGCCGCGCCGATCAACAGTACCAGTGCGAGCGAAACCTCGCTGATAACCAGCAGCGAACGGGTCTTGCCCTGCCGGAATCCAGTTCCGGAGCGGTTACTGCTCTGCTTCAAAGTGGAGTTGAGGTCGGTGCGCGAGGCGTTGAGCGCGGGAAAAAGTCCAAAGAGAATGCCCGTAAGCAGCGAAATGGCGAGGGTGAAAGCAAGTAAGTGCCAATCGACGCCGATGGCAGAGCCGTCCTCGCCGATGTGGGGAAGGCCTGCGGGGCTGACGGCCAGCAGAGCACCCACACCAACAAGACCGAGAGCCACGCCAAGAATCCCGCCAGCGAAGGAGAGCAAGATACCTTCAGTGAGCAGTTGTCGAACAATGCGCGCGCGGTCGGCTCCAAGAGCGGCACGGATGGCGAACTCGTGCTTGCGTCCCGTGGCGCGCACCAGCAGCAGATTGGCAACATTGGCACACGCAATCAGCAGCACCAGGCTGACCGCCCCCAGCAACACCAGGAGCGAATTGCGCACACCGCCGACGATTGAGTCGCGCAACGGTTCAACGGCAAATTGACGTCGTGGATTGGCACGCGGGAACTCGCGGTGATACTGCGGTGCCGCTGCCATCAATTGAGCGTTGGCCTGCGCCATCGTGAAGCCAGGCTTGAGCATTCCGGCCACCAGAAAGTAGTGGTTCTGGTCTTCGCTGACGGGCGGAAACTGAAACGGCAACCAGATGTCCTCCTCCGGGTCGAAAACAAAATCTTTTCCGACCACACCCACAATCGTGTACGGCTCTTTGCTCAACGAGAGCGATTTTCCGACTATGGCTGCATCGCCGCCGAACCTCCGCTGCCACAGGCCGTAACTCAACACCACCACTTTGCCGCCGTGGGGCAAATCTTCTTGCGGCGTGAAAGCGCGTCCCAGCATCATCGGAACACCGAAGAGGCGGAAAAAACCCTCGGTAACGTGAATGCCACGGACTTGCTCGGGCCGTTCGCCGGTGAGGTTGAAGCCCGGGCCTGCAAAGTCGTAAGCAGCAATCTCCTTGAAGACACTGGTCTGCCGCTGATAGAAGTGAAACTCGGGAATGGAGGTAATGTTGTTGAGAAGAGAGTTGGGGTACAGAAACTGGACGATGCGGTCGGCGTCAGGAAAGGTGAGCGGCTTGAGCAGCACCGCGTTGACTACGGTAAAGATCGCAGTGTTAGCGCCTATGCCCAGCGCCAGCGTGATCACCGCCGCAGCGGTAAACCCAAGTGATTTGCGCAGCGCGCGCAGGCCGTAGCGCAGATCCTGCGCGAGAGTGTCCATCCACAGCCTGGGACGCTCCTGTTTCGCACTGTTCACGTTTGCACTCGATGCCGCCAAACTCGATCAATGCTTGGACTGGAAAATCAAACGAACCGTGAGGATTTGGTGTGCCCGAACCGCCATTTTAAAGTGCGTACATCCTCCGGCACAATCGGCTTCTGATCCCGTTCGGCTGCATCCCTGGCGACGATCTTGCTTATCGATAGCAGCGGCGTATGGATCGTAACGGTACGCGGCCCGCCGCCCAGATCGATGAATCGCAGAATCGTCCCGCCGTCTTCGGCCGGCTTCCACGTATCGAGGAGGAGATCAGGATGATCGATGGTAAGAAAGCTTGCCCCATTGCCATCGAGCGGCCGAGGCAGATCGAGCGCCTTGTCCTGCGAGCGGATTTGGTCCTGCTCCAGCGGTGTCGATTCTTCCCAACCCATGCGGCTCAGCGCTGCTGCTTCCGGACTACTGCAAGTATCGGCTCGATTCTGCTGGGACGAAAATCGCTAATCGACGCGGCCATCGCTGCCCACTATGTACGGGTCGGAAGGGGCCTCGAACTGGATTGCCGCCGATCCTATGTATTGAGGGCCTCAATACGCAGGGTAACCAACTCCCAGGCGGGTACGCGCACCTGTGTAGAGAGCTGTTCAAGCGGTTGCTCGCGGAGGTTGCTGCGCCAAACCTTGATCGGGCTCCCATCCGTCCAAGTCAAGCCGGCCGTGCGGTCTTCTCCCGCCGCGCCGAAGAGCCGGACAATCCACGCGCTTCCGTCTGCGCTTCGCTTGCACTCCTGCACAAGTACATCATCCTGATCTATGCGCAGCTTCAGCCCCATTCGGGATCGCTGCCCCTGAGCTGAAACCACAAGGGGCTGTGACATGCCAGTCCCAAAACGGCTGGCAGCTGCAGGCTCATAGCCGCCATGCAGACGAAGCGCGTACCGAAACTCGACGGGACCATCCTGGTACGCGCGGTAATTCGTTCCCCAATGATTGTTCATGATCCACGAATAGAACTTCTGCGTCGGCTCAATATGCTTACGCCAGATCTCAGGATGGGTTTGCGAGCCTAGCATGGTAGCCGAAAGAGAGCCGATCTCGACCAGCGGCGCATCAAGTGTTGCACAGGTGACGCCGTACTCTGCATTTGCAACATCGATCCACCGGCCCACAGGCAACCAGTTCTTGCAAGAACCCGGCAGTTGATCAATTTCAGGACGCATAACCGCGAGTGGAACGTCAATGTGAATCTGACCATTCTCAATGGCAAACGAAAACGCGAACTGCAGGCTTTCTTTAGATTCATGCTGAGCAAAATCTGCTCCAGGCCCGCCTTGGCCTGGACGCGGATTCAGGGGAGCACGTTTCTTATTTACAATATTGGATATTTCAATGCAATCTGCATAGGCCTTCAACCGCACCCGACGAACTAGGTCCACACACCCTGGTGCAGAGGACTCGATACGGATCGTCGCAACGAGAGGGCCGGGTTCCTCGATCGCGATGCGCACAGGCCCGCTCGTGCTCACCTTCGATGTGTCTTTGCCTTCAAGGAATAGGTATTGATTTATTGCCTCGTCCCGGCTGGTGTCCACAAGGTTGCGCGCACTTTTATTGGACCTCAGCTCGACGATGTTGCCACTTTTGCTGTCGACTGTCGCACGTACAATGCCGTTATCCAGGACTCCATCCAGCACCGAGACCCGTTTCGCCGGAACATGCGGCGCTGCTGCTGAAAGATGAAAACTCGCAGTTCCAAGCGGAGGTATATTCTCTGCGAGAAAAGCCAATTCTCCCGTCGAAAGACGCTGGGATGGAACAGAAGCGCCGTGTTCATTCTTCACATGGTCCTTGCCCAGGGACCTCTCCTTCGAGATCACAATCACTTCTGTCCTCGGCCAAGAACAGGTGTTATGCACATCTAGCTGCGAGCTATTCGTCTCACGTGCGTAGGCGTCGAGCACCTTGTCAAAAAGCTTCTTCGATTCTGTTTCGGCGTCAACGGCGAATTGTCGTTTCACCTGCCATTGTTGCTTCACAAAAGGATTCTCAGAGTCCGAAACACTGTTCCACGCTCCCCATGTGTGTTCCGAATACAACAAGACATTTCTCCAAGCGACGTCGAAATCCGCGCTGTTATATGTCTGCGGCGCGAGGATCGCAGAGAGTGTCGTCGCCTGCGCCAACCGCTCGACTGCTCCTCGGTTCATTCGTGTCTCTAAAGCCGATGACCCGGCTCCATCCTCCCAATAAGGAGTCAAATCGCCCTTGAACTCTGGTAGCTGGTGGCCATGCTGTTTCTCGAATGTCGCAAATGCGTCGCTGGTTGTGGAAATGGAGAAGCGCGGCCATTCGTATTCTTCATTCCACTTCTTCACGAACTCGCAAATTTCCGGATCAGGTTGCGCATTGTCGCCATGGCCCGACCACCGGATACAAGAAATCTGATAAGGGAAACCGACCTCATCCAGTCTGGCTTGGTATTCGTTGACCAACCGTGTGTCCAGCTTCATGACGTGCGACATTGCATAGCCAGTCCACGGCACCCAGACAAGCACTCTTTCGTTACCTGAAGGTGAGACCCACCAGAACGGTTTATCTTGCCACTCAACCATAAAGGTTCCAATGCGGTCGAAGAAATTAGGAGCAGCCGAGAAGTAGCGGATGCCTGCCTGGGCCATCGCGGAGACCGTCCCCCAGGTATACCCGGGTACATCGCTGATCATGGCAGAGTCAACGGGGGTCCCGCACTGACTGCCTAATTCGGTTCCGTAACGAAATAATTGGAGAAGCTCTTCAGGGCGGCAAAGGCCAGTTAGCTCGTTCGCATACATGCCATTTAGCCCGATCCAACCCTTCTTCACAGCGCTGATCAGTTCTTGGCGCTCTGCCTCGTTCTTGGTCCGCATGAACTGATCTGCTCCCCAGAGAACCTCAAGGTTCCAAACGAATCGCGCACCGGGCGGGTAATTGGCGGTGTTTCGCGCCAGTTCGATTCCCCGGGAGATATTTGCCATTTGTTTTTCTTCAACATTGCTTTGGAGATCCGTATATCCAAGGTCATGGTGGGAATGAGGCAGAATGAAGATCAGCACTTTGCGGACCGGCTCTACACGAACTTCGACCGAGTCTGACTTGCCGGCGATGTCGTACTCGACAAGCATATGCTGAGCTGTTTCAACCGGGTCGACATAGATGTTGAATGTATGCGTGCCCGGAGGTAGAACTCGGCTCTCGCCCTCCCCGTGATTGACGCGAACCACCAGAGTTGCATCCGTTCCGGCATGCTCGATCGTCAGTTGGATCGGTTGGACAAGCTTCCCACCTTTATTTGCCAACCCGCGAATTGGAATGGCAAAGGTCGACTTTTCCACCAAGGTTTGGTCTAGGCCTAGAGCTGATATCCGAGGACTCACCCAAGCCATGCCGGCTGCAAGCCGCAATTCCCTTTATGACTTCGCGTCTTTCCATACTCGACAAAAAACTTCCTTTCTGACCGTGCGAACAAAACCGAACGAGCGTCACGCCTAGTGATACACGAATCCAGCCTGGCTTTGTTTCCGCTATCGCTCTTCAGGACTGTGTTTCAGCGCAACGTCTTTCGACAGCTGAAATTCTCTTTCTGCCTCCGCCGAATAGTTCAAGCGAGCTAATACGCGTCCCAACAAAAGATGAAATCGAGAACTTTGCGGGTCGAGCTGCACCAGCCTTTCGAGAGTTTTCCGGGCCTCGGTCAACTGGCCGCCGCGTAGCTGCAACCTTGCGTGGTATTCGTTGGCCAAAAGATTGTTGGGATCGTGCGCGAGGGCTCTCTGAACGAGCGACGAAGCCTCGTCTTCATGCCCTGCTTCAAAGGCCAGACGGCCGAGCTGCGCTTCCGCCTCGGCGTTTTTCGGACTAAGTTTAAGGACTTCGGCGAGAGCCGCTCTGGCGCTTTCGGTTTGCCCCATCTCTTCGTAGACCCGAGCAAGCGCCAAACGCGCACTTACACTTCTCTGATTAAGTTGGAGACACTCCTGGTAAGTTTTGACCGCGTCGTTCCTTTGATCTTGAGCGGCAAAGAGATCGGCCAAAGCCTCTCGTAAGGAGGGATCACTAGGATGAGCGGCAATGGCAACAGCTAGCACGGTGCGGGCCTGCTCGTAGTTGCGGGTGTGGATCAGTTCCTTAACCAAAGCGAAGGAAATGTCCGGCCGACTAGGGGCCAGGTTGTGAGCCTCAGTCATCCAATCGACCGCCGCATCATCGTTCCCCAGAGCCGATTCAGCAATGCCGATGTGGTAGTAGGTTTCGGGATTCTTAGGATCCATTCGGATGGCGTTCTCGTAGGCGGCGCGGGCCGCCTCGAAATTCTTTAGTCTCGTGTAGGCCATGCCGAGATTCATTTCTGCTGCTACATCTCGTTCGTCCGCTGGAATGGCCTCGAACTGGCCAGCCGCCAATTGATATTCGCCGTGCTCGGCAAGAACGAGACCCAAAGAAAAATGAAGCTTCGACTCGACCCCAGGTAGGCGCGCCAGTCGTAAGGCCGTCTCCCTCGCCGGCTGAGCTTGCCCCGCTCCGTAATAAGCCTCGGCGAGGGCAAGCAGTAGAACGGGATCTTGAGACTGTCGTAGCTCAGCAGTATCGAGGTAGCTCAGTGCGCGTCGATATTGTTTTTTCTCAAGGTAAAGGCTCGCAAGGTTCAGGCGAGCCGTTGAATTTCTCGCATCGAGTTCCAGGGCTTTTTCGAACTCCGCGATGCCGCTGCCTTGCTTCCCCGATCGAAAGAAACTGGCGCCCAGGTTATTGTGAAGACTAGCGTTTTTGGGCTCGAGGCGAGTCGCTTGCTCGAAGGCAGCTCGCGCTTCGTCGTATCTGCTTTCGGAGTCGTACGCCAAACCCAAACTGTTAAACATCTCTGGAACGTTAGGACAGCCTGGTCCAGTCTCAACTAGGATTTGCTGGGCTTCATGGAGGCTGTGGTTGACGATCAGCTGCCCAGTCTTTTCCAGCACCAGCCGGCAAGTGTCTGTTTTGGATGCCTGCTCGAGCCGGACGTCCTGGCCAGCCGCTCCGACAACCGACGCGGCCAAGAGTAAAATGCTGACACCGCCTCTAAGCACAACTCTGATTGCGTCCATCATCCACCTTCAGTGCGGCCCACCTGAAACAACCGTCAGGGTCTTCGTTAAAGAATCTCTCGCGAACTCTCCCGCGTCTTCGTCGCTCTGATCCCGGACCTCTCGAAACATAACGTCAGCCTTGGCTTTGTTACCGTCGCGCTGATAAGCCCGGGCCAGCGCATAAGCGATTTGACGCGACTTCGGATCAACCGACCGAGCACGCTCAAGATCGCCGATCGCCTTCTTCGTGTTCCCTTGCTTGAACTCGAGTTTCGCTCGGTCGGCATACGCGTGAGCGAAGTTTGGTTCGAGCGAAAGTGCAGTGTTAATCGATCGTTGAGCTTCTTCGAAGTCTGACCCTCCTGGCACTGCGCCTTTTTGCATCAAAGTTTCGGTCAGGAAGCAGTAGGACCGCGGGTCTTTCGGCTCGTGGGCTATAGCTGCTCGGAATGATCGGACGGCATCGTCCAGATTCCCGGTCTCTTGCTCGGAGATACCCATCGCCAGATAGACTCCGTAGTCTTCAGGGGCCATCTCGACGGCACGGTGGTAGTCCTGCTCGGCCTCGGCAAAGCGGGCTGCCAGAGTGTAGGCGATTCCGCGACTCAGGAACAATTCGTGAGCCTGAGGGTTTCTTGCGATGGCTTCCGTCAGCACTTGCGCTGCGAGCGCATAGTCCTGATGCTCGCTCGACAAAGTGGCGATGTTCAGGTAATTCTGCGTGTTCGCGGGGTTCTTGAGAATACCTTCCCGGAAAGCCTGATAGGCTTCCTGCGTGTGTCCGCTCCTCTCTTCCGTGACGCCCATGAGGCTGTAAATTTCCGGTTGGGTCATTCCGGTCCCAAGAAGCGACTTGAGCGTCTGGACGCATTCCTGATAGTCCTGTTCGGCAAAGTAGGCCAGCGCCAGACCGTAACTGCGCCCTAACCGGTCCGGGTAATTCGGGGGCAGCTTGTTGAACTCTTGAACAGCCTCTTTCGAAAGCCCGGCCTGCCCGAGTAACCACGCCAACCTAAAGCGCACTTCGGCGGTCAGGTCGGGCCGCCCTTCAAGACTTTTCAAGGTCTGCTCAGCGCGTGCTTTCTCACTGCTGTGCAGCTGCGCTTCGGCGCCCATCAGCGCCAGGTTGGGGTCGGCGGCCATTTCCGCGGGAACACGAGAAAAATAGGCAAGTGCCTTCTTGTAGTTTTTCCGCTCGAACTCGTATTGTCCAAGAATCACGTTCACTGGACCATCGTCTGGATGCAGGTGGACCCGGGGTCCGAGTTGGTCCGCGCTGTCTTGCTTGAGTCCCTCGCTCCAATAGAGGATGCCCAACTCCCGACGCGCCAGCCAGTAGTTAGGGTCGATTTCCAGTGCCTTCTTCAAAATATCGACAGCTCTCTGCGACTCACCGGTCAAAGCCAGCACAATGGCCTCGCCTGTGAACCCCTGGGGCTGTTGCGGGAACTGCGACTCAAGAAGGCGGAACTGCACGAGGGCGTCGTCGTAACGTTTCTCGTGAACCAGTGACATAGCCGACTGATAAATTGAATCTTCTGATGACGCAGCCGCTGAAGCCTGGTGGCCGTTTCTCGAATTCGGTGATTGTGCCAAGGACTGGGAAGCAGCGATAAGAGTCAGGGAAACCGAGATGAGTATTTGACAAAGGCACCAGACCCTTCTTCTTTGCCAAACTCTCGGTGGTCGGACGGTCACCATTTTAGGAATCCCTACTAGGCCGCAACGGACTTGAGCATAACGGGAAGCTCAAGTCCATACGGGCATAGGGAATGTCGAACCTGCCAAACGGCCGGATCGTTTGCTGACTTGCCCTACGGAAGTCTGAATCCTTCCCGGGCCGGCCGCGCAACTGTCTCCGTGACCTACCAAAGCAACTTCAAAGAGAACTGAATCTCTCTTGCCGCAGCGGCGCTGAGAATTTGCATGAATCCAGGGGTACCAACACTCGTGTTGTTTGCACCTCCGAGAGTACTGAATCCTCCGCTCGCGGCTCCCCCGGGAGGCGAAAAGTTTACGTTATTAAAAATGTTGAAAAACTCCGACCGAAACTGCAAGGACTTCGTTTCTGTGAACTTAAAGTTCTTGAAAAGAGCAAAGTCCAAATTTTCGAATTTGGGACCACGAAGCGTGTTGCGTCCCAGAGTCCCGTACGTAAAGGGCGGGGGGACTGTGAATGCTGCAGGGTTGTACCAAGCCTGTGGACTTTGCTTGAATCCAGAAGGCAGAAGCGCGACGCCGGGAACCGGGTCGCCTCGTTGTGTTTCACTCGAGGGATTAATGTTGGCGTTGTCAAAATTAACGTTAACCGTAAACGGTTGACCGCTGTCTAGCGTCGCAATCCCGCTCACTTGCCAGCCTCCAATGAGCAGGTCACCCGCACGCCCTACGTTGCCCCCAAAGGCTTGGCCTTTGCCAAAAGGCAGCGCGTAGGCAGAACTAAATACAAAAATGTTCGGAATATTGAAATCGCAAGGGCCATAGTCAGCTCTGACGTCGTAGGGATTCTGGATGCTGCCAGACTGTCCTTCATCCTGGATAGACAGACAACGAGAATAAGTGTACGAACCAAGGAATGTAAGGCCATGCGAGAACCGCTGTTCCACTTTCACCTGGAGGGCGTTGTAATTGCCAATGCCCTCATTGAAATCGACTGGAAACTGACCGAGGAAGGGGAACGGCGTTCGAGGAGCAACCGGGCCGGGCCCCATTTCACTCGGAAGCGGCGCGTTATACATCGGTTGGATGAACAAGTGTCGACTCCCTGAACCGACATAGCTCACCGTCGCCGTCAAGTTCGACGTAAAGGCGTGCTGCAGGCTTAGATTGTATTCCATGGAGTAGGGAACCTTCAGCTGTGGGTCGGCAGCGAATGCAAAGGCTGGAGTAGTGTTAAGCGGAGGCAGAAACGAGTTTGCCGCGGGGAGCGCATTCCAGAATGTTGATGGTACCGCACGGTTCAGGCCCCCTTCCGTTACACCAGCGCCGAACGGCCAAGCAATTCGTGGATCCTGGGACTCCTGCACAAGGGTATTGTTGTGGTCCGTGAACATAGCGAACGCCCCGCGGATGACCGTTCGCGGCTGAACCGAGTAGGCGAAACCAAACCTCGGCTGAAATGCATTGAAGCCACCATATTGCGGATCAAAGTAGGAGCTCCGAACGTTCGGGAACGGGAACGACGGAGGGTTGGGATTGGCGGTTGTAGGCGGCTGGACGAAGGGAATCGGTATCAAAAAACAAGACTCGACGACTTGATTGATGGCCGTCTGGTTGTTCAGACTTCCAGCGGGAGGGATGGGACAGTTCGGATTCCAGCCTGAGACTTGATTGTTCTTGTAGTGAACGGGCGGAACAAAATCGTAGCGAAGACCAATTGTAACATTCAGTTTCTTGGAGACCTGCCATTTATCCTGTACGTAATATCCTTGCCAGGTCGTTCGATCGTCCGCCGCAGTATCGCCGACAAAGCCAAATAGGCTGGATGGGAGATTCAGCAGCATGCTGGCGAGACCGTCACCCGTCTGCGAAGCATTCAGATTGGTTCCGTAAGTCGCGCTGGTCGCGAACTGATCAAACCCCACGGTCGCCCCCCAGCCATCATCGAAACTATGAATATGATAGAACATGAAGCCGGCGCTAAAGGTGTGCGACCCGTGAACTTTCTCGAAGTCGGCATTGATCGCGTGAGATCGGATCGGACCGAGGGGAATCGCAAACTGGCTGGTTCCTCCAAGGCGCGGACTCAGGGTGATCTGGGGCACGATCGGAACGCCGTTTCGCACAGGTTCGAACTCTGCAGTGTTGGTAGCGTCTAGCAAAGCTGTGCCGCCCGGGACGTTGGTTGTGCCGAAGACGGTATAGTTGTAACCGTAATGCAACGACATGAGAAAGGTAGGAGTAAACAGATGCGAGTAGCCCACGGCGAGTACGCGGGCGTGGTTCTTGGACGTATTTGCGCCAGCCAGCAGCGAATTCGCAAAAGTTTCATCGGGTTGTGTGTAATAGAAGTTTCCAGACAAGGTGTCGTTGTTTGAAAAGGTGTGATCGATTCGGACACCGAATTGATCGTTTGAGATTGTTTGAGGACTGGTGACTGCCAGGTTCGGAAAACTGTTCCCGCCAGGACCGAAATTGGGCAAGGGATAAAAAGCCTTGAGGTACGCAAGGGCTTGGGCATTCAGAAGAGTCGTCGGAACTATGTTTCCGGGAAAGGGATCACGCACAGAACCGCTGCTTTGCGCCACTAACCCTGTTACCGGGTCGGCCGCCCCCGCAGTTACCGTTCGAGTGCTATAAGGGTTGTAGATTTGACCCACCATTACCGGTCGACCCAATGGGTCGAAAATGGGCTTATTGGTTGTGGAATCAACCGCCTGCTGACCCGTCAACAGGTCTGAAAAATTTCCACCCAGCTCAGCAGCCGTCGGAACGCTGTTGAATTGAGTGAAACCTTGAGTTGATCGAAAGCCCTCCCAGTAGCCAGAGAAATATGTCTTGGCCTTGCGCCCGTCGTAGGTGCCCCAAGGTGTCGGCAAAATCACAGGCCCGCCCACTGTAGCGCCGTACTGATTCTGACGGAAAGCCGGCTTCTTGACTTGCGCGAAATTGTCAAAAAAGTTTGCCGCATCGAACTTGTCGTTTCGTAAAAACTCCCAAACGGCCCCGTGAAGTCCATTGCTTCCCGATTTTGTTACTACGTTTACGTTGGCTCCCGACGAGATACTGAACTCTGCGTCAGTAATCTGGGATTGCACATTAAATTCCTGAATGGCGTCGGGAGGAGGGCTGATGGCCCAAGTGTTTGTGTAGATGTTGTTGTTGAGGACTCCGTCCAAGGTGAAGTTGTTTTGTTGACCACGCTGGCCGTTGACCGACGCACTGATCCCGCCGCCCCCAATGGGAATCACAAACCCTGACTGCTGGCCACTCTCTTTAGGAGCAGCTCCAGGAGTCAGCAAGACAAGTTGGGTGAACTGGCGCCCATTCAACGGAAGATCGACCACTTGCTTGGAATCAATCACCTGACCCAATGTGGCGCTGGCTGTCTCCAGAGCCAGGGGAGCTGCGCCTACCTCCACGCGCTCGGATACTTCGCCTACTTTTAGCGTGTAGTCCGCTTCCAAATCCTGGTTCACGAGAAGTTCCAGATGCTCTTGCACCGCGGTTGCAAAGGAAGCTTTCGACACCCTTATCGAGTACTGACCAGGAGGCAATTCCGTAATGGTGTAAAAGCCTGAGCTATTCGCGACGCCTGTACGAATTAGACCGTTACCCAAATTGGTGACCTGGACGGACGCATCTGGGATGGCCGCACCGGTAGCGTCGGTCACCGTCCCGTGGATCGCGCCATTCACCGTCTGGGCCAGCGCAACGCTTTCCATCCCGAAACCCGCGGTGACTATCAACACAAACAGAATGACCCCGACTGCCACACCCCTCTTCGCTAACATAGGTCCCTCCCTTTTGAATCATCCCCCTTCGAGAGCCCGTCACTAAACCTCTGCGCGGCATTGTCCAGCGTGTCGTATAAGGCTGAGGTGGCCGTTCTCACCGCGTTGCCTCGCGACCGCCAAGATGGAATTTTGTCGTTGTGAGGAAACGTGAGAATTTTGGAATTCGCAGGAATTTTCCAACCGTAGTTAAACAAATACGAATGAGAGTGCGGTTCGTTGACACGTCCCTGTCTATGCCGCTGCGAGGCAAACCAAGCCACAGGAACGCACTTGATAGATTCGAATGTGGGACCCGTGTATTCATTTGTGGCGGACAGTGTCCCCAATGATTTGCCTGCCGCGTGCCCCAGCCTAACTTCTGCGGCAGGACACTAGTACAAGAAATATGCTAAGTCAATACTTTTTTGTTTCTTTTTGACTTAAAACGAAAGCAGGAAAGGTTGCTTTGGTACCAGACCCATCAGTTCCTGATCACTCGTGCTATCTGATGAACAAGCAGAAGTAACGCGCCAACACGGACCCGTCGGGTCGAAGGTGGCGCTATCTTCAGCAAACGCGGGTATTTAAGACAAGACAGGACTCGGGCGGACGCTTCTAGACGCGTGTGACTTGTAAGTTCATCTTCTCAAACGGGACCAACATCGCGTCTGTAGCGCCCGAATCCGTGATAACAAGATCCAGGTCAGATGTCTGGCAAATGCGCCAGCCGGCGATTTTCCCGAATTTCGTGTGATCGACAACTGCAATTCTCCTGCGGGCATGCCGGACCATAGCCGAATTCACGGACGCTTCTTCGGGGCTGTAACACGTCGGACCCGATTTTGCATCGATGCCATCTGCTCCGATGAAGAGAGTATGGATTACTACCTGAGAGAGACTATGAACAGCCGTGGGTCCGACCAACGAGAACCATTCCCCGTGTAGATGGCCGCCGGTAACGAAAACATTCAGGTCTTTGCGCTTAGAAAGTTCCATCGCGACATTCACGGTGCTTGTCACGACGGTGATCTTCTGATTCAGCGGCAACCCGCGAATCACCTGGGTAGTGGTAGTCCCGGGGGTCAACGCAATCGTTTCCCCCTCGTTAATCAGAGCGGCGGCCGCTCTTCCAATCCTTCGCTTTTCATCAGCAAATTTCTCGACTTGAGCCTGAAAAGAACGGTCATTCCGGAAAGGTTCGTAAAACAAAGGTGCCATGGAAACCGCACCGCCGTGCGTTCGTCGCAGCCGACCTTGACCTTCCAGAGCGTCCAGGTCTTTACGAACCGTTACTACGGTGACATGCAGTTGCTTGCTGAGGTCTTCCACGGACACCGAACCGGTTTGTTGCAAAGCGGTCAGAATCTTGTTCATCCGGACCACTTGCTTGTCAGAACCTTGGGCGTCATCCGACGATGAGACGTGACCGCCAACCGAGTCATCCCTGAAACGGTCTCGCTTGCTCAATTCAACCTCCTACATCTTTCTCGAGCTGCCAAAACGAAAATTCGAATTGCAGTCTTCGCTCCCAGCGGCGGCTACGTTATACCTCGACTATGAGAGAAACACCACCGGCGGACCAGAAACGTGGTCGGTTGATTTTGCACATCCGGCCGAATTACCATTCTCCTGATGAACTCGCCTAAAATTTGGGGAATTGCCTGCGTTGACTGGTCTACCGGCAGCCTTGTCGGGCCCAATGTGCGCGAGAGCGTGAAAACGCTTGGGCAAATGCAAGGGCTCTTTCAGAATCAGGACGATTTCGAACGCATGGATTTGAACGCAATTATTTACCGAGTCCAGTGGCTCACGCCCGTTCCAGACGGAACTGAAGGCGGGCTGTTTTGGGGCACAACGGTGATCGAGCCGGGTAGAGTCGGAGACGAATATTTCATGACGCACGGTCATTTCCATGCGAAGCGCGATCGCGCAGAGTACTACGGTTGCATCGAAGGAAAAGGGATGCTCATTATGATGGACACGGCGCGGCACACCTGGGCGGAGTGGATGGCGCCGGGAAGCATTCACTATGTTCCTGGAAACGTAGCTCACCGCGTGGCTAATGCCGGGGAAAGGCAGCTTAAATTGACAGCCTGCTGGCCCAGCGATGCCGGTCACGACTACGCTGCGATCCGGCACGAGGGCTTCGGGGCGCGCTTATTGGCACGCAATGGAGAGGCCGTCCTGGTGCCAACACAATAGTTTTTTCCTTTGTCCTTCGAAACCTGCTTTCCGGAAATTTCCCTTCGCTGAACAATGGAGAAACAGGCAGCGACGTGTGTAATCCGGCCTGTCCTTGACAGAAAGGCAAAATATAGATACTTTTTGCTTGCTATTGTGGCCCAAACGAAGTTTTTTAACCAATGGGCGCTTTCGGAGCGGTCATGATTGTCCCTGACCGAAGTCGAGCCGGTCCCCGGCGAAACTGAGTTAATGCCTCGAAAATCAAACTACGACAAATATCCATGCATCGCCGTCAGCACGTCTGGGTCAGAGTGTTCGACGGGTTGGCCGCAGATTCTTCAGCGGCTTAAGGGGTTCTTAAGTCAGAACAAGTGTGTGGCTTGCGTGGAATGCTATCCCGGCGCATTTGAGCGAACGATCAATAATATTTTGGGGGAGGGATTACTTCCCACAGCGCAGATCTTCATCGCGGATCTTCTGAAGCCCGCGGCTGAAATTGACACAATGTTAAAAGGTATGCTGGGCGACGACCCGGTGTTTGGCCGCATGAGCACCATTCGACTTCAGGATTTCTTCGACAAGTGGAAACTCGCAAAAGCCCGCGAGACGGTACGGAATTGGAAACAGGGACTGTTGCTCATTGTTGGCACTGGCGCCGCGCTCGTGTCGCCGCAGCCAGAACTTCTTGTGTATGCGGACATGGCTCGTTGGGAGATTCAGTCCCGGCAGCGGCAGAATGCGATCAGGAATCTCGGAGCGGATAACTTAGAGGAGAGCGCTAGCGCAAAATACAAGCGCGCGTTTTTCGTCGATTGGCGTGCTGCCGATCAGCTGAAGAAAGAACTTCTACCGAAGATCGATTTTCTGATCGATACGAACGGTGACGTACCCAAGCTGATAGCCGGGCGCATTCTGCGCGAAGGATTGCACAAAATCGCTCACCACCCTTTTCGCGTAGTTCCGTACTTTGATCCCGGCCCCTGGGGGGGACATTGGATGGAGGAAGTATGCGATCTTCCAAAAGATGTGCCGAATCATGCATGGTGTTTTGATTGTGTTCCTGAAGAGAATAGTCTGCTTCTCGGGTTCGGAAACGCTTGTGTTGAGATCCCCGCCATCGATCTTACGTTTCTGTACCCGCGTGAATTGCTCGGCCAGGAAATCTATTCTCGATTCGGAGCGGAGTTTCCAATCCGCTTCGACCTCCTCGACACGATGGGTGGAGGCAACCTCTCTCTTCAAGTGCACCCAAAGACCGAATACATTCGCCGCGAATTCGGAATGAACTACACGCAGGATGAAAGTTACTATCTGCTGGACGCGGGCGCAGACGGAAGCGTATATCTCGGTCTGAAGCCGAGTGTCGACGCCGAAGCAATGATCCGCGACTTGCTCTCAGCCCAGAGCGGCGGACCACAGTTCAGGGCAACAGAATACGTGAACCAATTTCCCGCTCGGAAACACGATCATTTCCTTATCCCTGCTGGGACAGTCCATTGTTCCGGCAAAAACAGCATGGTACTCGAGATCAGTGCCACCCCCTACATCTTCACCTTCAAGCTGTGGGACTGGGGGCGTTTGGGGTTGGACGGCCTGCCGCGACCGATTCACATCGATCGTGGCCGAGCAAATATCGTTTGGAGCCGTGACACAGCTTGGGTTCAACGGAATTTGATCAACCGTATCGAGCCGATTGGCGACGGCCCGGCTTGGCGCGAAGAGCGTACGGGACTGCACGAACTTCAGTTCATTGAGACCCGCAGGCATTGGTTCACGGGTCCAACACCACACGATACAAATGGAACGGTCAATGTGATGAACCTCGTCGAGGGGATCGAAGCAACCGTAGAAAGCCCGAACGGAAGTTTCGACCCGTTCGTTGTCCACTACGCTGAGACGTTCATTGTGCCTGCCTCAGTCGGGAAATATACAATCCGGCCCAGCGGAGACTCACTAGGCCAGCAGTGCGGAACCATCAAGGCATTTGTTCGAAGTGGTGAGTTGCGCTCTCGTACGAGTTCCCTGACAAAGGCGGTTCAATGAACTTTGATCCAATGATCGACGTTCGATTGAGCCCTACAACGCTAAGTTTCGGCTACGGATCTGGTGTATTCGGCCCGCGGTGCGAATTTCGGCGGATGAATGACATTCGCTCCAGCCTGCTCGAACCGCACTGCTGTGGCCCCGATCCCGTTTACGCAATCGCGATGGATGTAGGCAAAATTTCACATCGCGACGAACTTCTTAGGCGAAGCTTGCTGTTCGGCGTAGTTGCCTATGCAAACGGGAAGCTTGGCAAAGAGTTCGTGCGTTCCCAGGGGCATGTGCACGCGATTTCACGCCATTGCCAGTGCTCGACTCCAGAATTGCTCGAGATTTGGCAGGGGAGTGCAGTCGTCTATATGCAGGAATCGGTCGAAGACGACCCCGGGCGTTGTTTTGCCGTGGAGGCTGAACCCGGAGACAAGGTTGTGATTCCTCCCGGGTGGGCGCACTGCGTCATCAACGTCGATCCAGGGGAAGTGATGGTATTCGGGGCTTGGTGTGTGCGCGACTATGGTTTTGATTACCGCGCAATCCGAGCGCACGGCGGCCTCGCCTGGTTTCCGTTGTCGGATGAAAGCCGAGGCGTCAAATGGGAACGCAATCCCACTTACGAGGTATGTTGCATTGTCAAAAGGCACTCGCGTGAGTACCCGGAACTGAACGTCTGGCGAGAAATGCCCATTTACGAGCAGTTCTCAAGAAATCCGGAGAGCCTTCGGTGGATTTCAGACCCGGCGAAGATAGCCAGTACCTGGCAGAGGTTTGAGCCGTGAACAGCCCTGCCGTCCGGTGTGAGCCGTGACTTTGACTCGGAACTAGAGGAGCGAGAAGTGAATGGACCGGCTTTGGGATTTTCTCTGTTGTTCTTAGCAGGAGCGATGAACGGGAGCTTCACCCTCCCAATGAAATTTACTCGCAAGTGGGCGTGGGAAAACACATGGGCGATTTGGACGATATTTGCATTATTTGTCTTTCCCTTATTGCTGGCATATAGCACCGTGCCACAGATTAACAGCGCCTACGCTCAAGCCGGAGTGGGGGTCGTGTTCATTGTGGCAGCATGTGGAGCAGGTTGGGGAATCGCTCAGGTTCTGTTTGGTTTGGCGGTGGAAGCAATCGGCATCGCTCTCACTTTCTCTGTTGTTTTGGGTCTGTCAGCCGCGGTGGGCAGTCTAATTCCACTCGTCCGACTGCACCCTGAAGAAGTCGTCAGCCCGGCTGGACTGGCAGCCATCTCAGGTGTAGCGCTTGTGCTTGTCGGTGTAAGCGTTTGTGCCGTTGCCGGCCGAAGACGAGAAGCTGTACTAGGTGCGACGAAGGCGCGAACTTCGGTTGCCAGGGGACTTGCATTTTGCGCTCTCAGTGGAGTGACCGCAGCTCTGATGAACTTCGGTTTGGCTTTCGGGGGGCCGATTTTGGAAGCAGCGCAGAAAAATGGTGCGCCAAAGCTGTGGAGCCCGAATGCAGTGTTCTTGCCTTTGATGTTGGCGGGGGGTGTGCCCAATCTGGCGTATTGCATTTACCTCATGAGAAAAAACAACACCGGGAATCGGTTCCGCGAGGCTGGTAGCGGGAGCCATTGGTTTCTCGCCGGACTGATGGCCATCTCATGGTTTGGCAGCACGATTTTGTACGGCGCCTCCACCACGACCCTCGGTCAGTTGGGAACGGTTCTTGCCTGGCCTCTGTTCATGTCTTTGATCGTGATCACCGCTGCCATTTGCGGCGCCGTAACCGGAGAGTGGAAAGACGCAGGGTCACAGCCTTTTCGTATCATGGTCACGGGTGTGGGCGTACTTATCGTAGCGATTTTTCTTTTTAGGTCTATCGAGTCGAATGCATTGATGGGCGATGTGCTTTTCAGAATTGACCTTGTTCGGTTGTGCCGCGTCACGATTCTGCGAATTCGGCCGAGTAAACATCGATAATGCGATGCCGCTGAATCGCAGCCCGATCCCAACGTGCTAGCTTTCTGAAAGCAATGGAACGGCTCCCAGCAAAGCAGCGTTGTTGCCCAGTTCGGCTACGCGCACGGGCACCTCGCCCCAGGGCGTCCAGGAATATTGGCGCAGATACGATTCAATATACGGGATGATCAGGCTCGCACTTTGCATCACGCCTCCTCCCATGACGATGATTTCCGGATCATAGGCGTGAACCAATGCCACCGCATCGGCTGCCCATATATTGAGACACCTGTCTCGAATGGTTACGGCCACGCTGTCGCCGCGACCCGCCTCCTCGAAAAGCTCTTTGAATCCGACATGCGGGTATTTTGAGAGTGCGCTTTGCGAAACTCCGGGCCAATCCTTAACCACGAGCGGAAGAGACCAACCGGCGGCCTCCGCTTCAGCACATCCGATCGCACCGCAAGTACATTTACGGCCATTGAACAAGATCGGAAAATGACCTCCAAGGCAACCGGCCTGAAAATGTTTTCCACGAAGCAACTTGCCGTCGATCATGGCGACTCCGCCGATGCCGGTGCCAAGGGTCATCATCACAACTTCCGTGAAACCTCTGGCGGCACCTGCGTAGGATTCGCCTAGAAGCGCCATCCGCGCATCGTTCTCCATCCGCAACGGCAGGCCTAGGGTTTGCTTGCTCCATGCTCCAAGGTCAATCTCTTTCGCGTCCTCATACTTCCCATTGGTTGACAACACGCGCCCCGCACGGGAATCTACGAGCCCGGCAAAGCCAACGGCAACCGCAGAACACTCCGTGAGCGACAGTCCCTTGGTACTTACCAATCGCTGGAAAACATCCACGACCTGAGGGAGCACTGCGCCCAGACTCTTCGCACGATCGGTATCAATGGTCTCGTGCGCCAGAATGGTCTGATTCTCTACCAGACCGCAGGTGGCGTGGGTACCTCCGAGATCTATAGCCAGTGCCTTCATCGGAGTGTCCTAAGAAGCGTATTCAGTGCAAGTTGGAGACTCGGGAGATGGCAGATCTTTTCCCGAAGCCGTTTCCAAACGCCAACCTATCGCGAGCAACCGTCCCACCTGCGATTCAAAAGGCGAGGCGGGTGTATCGCCATTATTTCCTACCCGATTCTTTTCTCCAGCTTTTTTGGCGCTGCTGGCAATGGAGCTATGGACATCATCTCCCATCCGACTGCCACTCCTTTTCGACAATTCGCGGGAAGTGGTACTCGACATCTACGACCCATCAGGCCGTTGAACCCACTGTACCAGAGCTTGGGATGCTTATCTTAGGCGCGGCGGTGTATATAACGCATATTTCCAAAGGGGACGATCGCTCACCACGCCATCCGTCATCTACACGGGCGGACAATTGTGAAGTGCCGACATTGCCGGCTGATGCCAAGTTTGGTTAGTACAAATCGGAGGTGCGGGCAAGCTTCCCCCCGAATATCAACAAAGTAATTTGGCGTGTAACCTTTACCTCCAGTAGTCCGTCGCTTCAAGCTCCAATTCCAGTACGGAGCAGCGGACAACTAAGGCGACGTTTCCCGCAGACCGGAAGCGGCCTGCCGGACTATAACGCGATGATGATCGATCCGCTACATAGCGGGCCGACCTGCAACGGCTAAAGCAACGGCGATCACGCCGGAACACCGAGTCCCCCACTGTCAACGAGACTTGGCTGGAAAGTCGGCTATTCGTCGAAGTGAAACCCAACAGCGGTTCTACAGACCGTCGCTCCGACGAATAGGCGACCTGTGCAACTCGTGTGCAACCAGTTGAATATCTAGGGCTGTGGTACGATTAAACTACACGACCTGTAAGTCTAACGGATACAGACGATTACAGAGACTTTCTTCGTCACGGGCACTCAAAATCTGTGTTCCGACTTTTCCACAGAAAACGGCTTAGCAAAATTTCCCGTTTCACAGCCTGTGTTCGGAATCAATAACTTATGATTGGGCCAGATGCCCTACCTTGGTTCAAAACGCCCCTGTTTGGGAAGCGTTGTGCAACCATTGTGCAACCAAAAATCGACTCAAGGCACGACGGTTTAGCACGCCGTCGATTTGCGCGGCGCGAAAGGCGGCACGTCCGTGGGCCGGATTCCCGCGAAGGTAGGTTCACTTTGGTCGCTCCGGGTGTGGGGGCTTCGACTCGAAATCAGTGGACAGGCTGAGTTCTTTCCAGGACCTTGCCTCTTCTAGGCGTGCGAGGTCGTTTTTCTCCGCCCCGTTGTACGCATCGCTCCCGAGCAACAGTCGCAATGGAGCTTTCTGTTCCTGCGTCAGTCGCACGATCGCTTGAGCCGCCTTTTTCGGATCACCGGGCTGCTTACCGTTGTAGTCGCGTTGAAACCTGGCGGTGGCTCCAACAGTCGAGTCGTAGTCGGGATTTCCTTCGCTCAGTTTGGTGGAACTGCCGGCGAAGTCTGTGCGGAAGCCACCCGGCTCAACGATGGTGACCTTGATGCCTAGCGGCGCCACTTCGCGCGACAACACTTCGGAGAAACCCTCAACGCCCCATTTCGCAGCCGAATAGGGCCCACGCCCTGGAGGCCCGATCCTTCCGCCCATCGACGAAAACTGAACAAAATGACCGGCTTTCCTTTGGCGAAAGTACGGAAGAGCGGCCTTCGTCACGATGATCGTCCCGAAGAGATTCGTTTCGATTTGTTCGCGAAAATCCGACATCGGCGTGTCTTCGACGGACGAGAGATTGCCGTATCCTGCGTTGTTGATAACAACCTCCAGCGAGCCAAAGGCACCGATCGCCGCCTTCACTGCGCTCGCTGCCTCGGACTCGTCGGTCACGTCCAACACGAAGAGCTTGATCTGGTCACCGTGGCGCTCCGATAGGTCATGTAGAGACTCGATGTCCCTAGCTGTCGCCAACACTTTATTACCCGCCGCAAGGCCCGCTTCGACAATCGCGCGACCCAGACCGCGAGAACTGCCCGTCACTAACCAAACTTGCGCCATTCATCCTCCTATTATTCGCAATCGGTTCCTCAGGATATAAGAACTCATTGCGGAGTCGTAGCTATGTCGAAATCGCACGCGCCGCGCCCCGCGTAACCAGCATGCAACTTGTGATCAGATATCCGGCGTTGGCTTCATCTGTGCCTTTCGGTCTGGCTTTGCACGCCGGGCATTTCCGGGGCAGAACCCGATCGGCAAGCATTAGGAGCGGCCGCGCTCGCTACTCTATTCATAGACCTACAACGGGCTCATGCGTTCACTGAAGATCGACGCGTAGACATCGCACGCAATTCGAGGATCGTCGTCAAGGCGCTGAAGCGACCGTCTCCCCAAGAGCACAAAGCTCACCGAGTTGTCGCAGCAAGTCCAGAGCGTCCCATCTAGCATGCGAATCGAGAATCTTGCCGTTTGCGACGTAGTGAATCGTGATTCCCTCTACGAATATCTTACTGCCAGTGGCAGGAATATCCATGAACTCACTTTGGTGAGTTCCGGAAATAATCCAGGAGACAACCACCTTGCCTTTTTCAGTGATGATGTCTTCAATCGTGAAACGCAGGTCGGGAAAGCTTGTCGTGAGCTCGACCACCCGCCGTTTGTACAACTCCGGACCTGTCTGCGAACCGGATACGATGGGGTCGTTGAGTGCATGGCTCGGGGAGATCAGCTCGTCCACAACTTCAAGCCTACGTTTATTCCAAGCTTCTTCGTAGAAGCGGCGAATGATGCCCTTATTATCCACGAGCATTGGGAATTCTCCGTCTCCGGACGCGCTCGCACGACCAGGTACGTATGGTTCTGCTATACCCCGGCAAACCCGATAACCTTGGGTTCCATTCACGCTTATGTGACCTGCCACTGTGAGACCTCCATAGCGGCAACGATCTGGTGGGTTCGTGGATCGAAAACGAAGTATTCGCCGGGGATCAGTGAGGCTAATTGGCGCAGACGAAGGCGCGCCGTTTCTAAGTCTTCTGCCACGGCAAGTAAAATAGGCTTTCCGCGACGGTCCTTCCTGAGGATGTCAAATGAAGACAAGAACATGTTTAGTATCCAACTTTTCTGAGCGCCCTGTAAGCGTAGGCGCGGTCCGGGCGATGTCCTGTTCCATTTGATGTTTTTCCCAGCAGCTTCCTTCCTGTCCAGCGAAGGGTTCAATGTGGTAGCGGTGGTAGCTTGGCTCACGCCCATGAAGTGAGGGGTCGTAAATCTTCTCCCGTACCCATCTTTGCCCAGAAACAATTGACGATCGGCAGTAGGCGCATTGGTTCGCGCAGTAGACGATCATTTTCCCTCCTATCCACCAGGTGCAAAGGGGCGACCAGCAGGCCGCCCCTTTCGGCGATTGATGAACTAGTTTCCAGCCGAACTTCTTGATGCAAACGTGCGGCTGGGTGATCTCCATGCAGCTTCCAGGATTTCCGCATGGGACACTGGAATGGTGAACACATGGTCAGCAGTTTCGACCTTGCTAAGGAAGTGCTCGTCCCCAACTTGCTCGAAAGTGAGCTTGGCTTCGTCGTCGAAACAGCTTGCGATCTCGGTCGGAAGGATGAGCGCGCTTACGTTATTCTCAAAGCTGCTGAGGACGAGGACTCGTGAGTCGGTATGGGACACGCGGTTCACCCGATAGTTACCTACAGGAAGTGTTTTGCCAGCCACCGCAAACTCGAAGGGTATGTTGACCGCGACTTGGCCTACAGCCTGGGACTTGGCGGTGATACCTAAACTGGCGACGATTAGAGTAATCACAAAACGTAAGTACTGCTTTTTCGTTGTCTCTCTCTTGAACCTCTTAGAGTGCTCGCTTTGGATAACCACGGCGTCGAAGTTTTTATTCCGCCACATCGGCAGTAAGTATAGCCATCCGCTAAACGTGTACAGGTGATGAGACGCAATTCTTGGCACGAAGTAACAGAATCGGACGTAAAGAATATGTCTTATGCTCGTCACTCAATTCGGGGATTCAAGTTGCAACCGAGAGCGGACCTTTTGCCACAATGCAATCCGTCTCGAAAAGGCTAGAGCGGAAACGTTTCGATGATTCATGGAACGACATCATCTGCTAGATAGTTGAGGAGCTAAGACGACGTATTCATTTTCTTCTGCAAAACGTACGGGCGCACGCCTTACCTTGGACAGACAAGAAAGGCCATTTCATAGCAGGCTGCGGAAAAATCGTTCTGAGCCAGCAATTTCTTGGTCGGTTTGAGTCATGCGGGAGTTTTCGAGCATCTGAGGCGTGATTTGTCGTGCTACCGTGCGCCCCAAAGAAGCGTTGCAGCTCCGTTCAGAGACACTGCGGCCCGGTCGAACTACGTCGGAACTACGCTGTGCATCAGGTTCCGCATGCGCACCAGATTGTAAGCCGCGCACGCGAACGTAAAGATCCAATCGACCTTCAGCGTCCCGCGATGCCGCACTTTGCGCAACAGCGCAATCGTCTTCAGCCAGCCAAAACATTCTTCGATGCGCTTCCTCTTCTTCTGACTGATCGCATAGCCCGCGTGCCGCGCCGTGCGACTGTCGATGGCGCTGCCACCTCTTCGCCCAAGGTTTTGCGCCACATGCGGCGTCACCCCTAGCAGTCCGTGGCGGAATCGCATTTTACTGAGTGGCGAAGTCTGTATCTGAAATAGCGATGATTTTTCCGCCGATCGAATGGTGGTGATGAAACACAAGGTTTTCTGGGACTCGAGGCCACGGAAGGGCGACGGAACAGAAAAAGCAGCACACAAAGAAACGAGGACTGACGATTTCTCAGCTCCCGTGGAGTACCCGAGCCCAAGAGCGAGCGAAAAATTAGACTCAGATTGAATGCCCCAACGTGAATCAGCAGTCGCTTGAGAATGTTTCGGTGTCCTCGTAGATGCGTTCGTCTCATTCCGCCCGTATCGTAGCAGTGCGCGAAGTTCCGCTCGATCAACTCGCCTCTCTTCCGCAGCAGGCCCTGGCCATAGGCTCCCTTCACTCGCCGCCGATTGGCATAGACCGCTTGCTGTTCCTTGGCTTTGCCTTCCCAATGCCGTTGCCCGGGCTGCTTCTTCTCCGAAATGTAAGCCCGCACTTCCGCACCCTGCAGATTCGCTACCACCGCTCCACTGTGGTAGCCCTTGTCGGCCACCACTTCTTCGATGCCCTGCAGATGCACTTGCGGTTTCTGGCTCGGTTCTTCTGTCCCAATCAACTCCGCGACGTTCTCACCGGCCTGCGCTAGAGTCTCGACCACCGTGGTGGTGTCCCCCGAATCGGCTTCCTGCAGCGTCACCGCCAACACCGCACCGGTCTTCAGATCCACGGCATGCTCGGCTTTGTGTGCGAGATGCGTTCGCCCATCTTTCATCTTGGCGATGCGCGCATCTCCATCATGCGGATTCACCCAATCTTCGTTACTGGCCTTGTTCTTCCGCGTGCGATCCACTCGCGCTAGGTCTTCCCGCGTGGGCGTCTCGATTCCCGATTCCTTGGCCAAGCCCTGCAAAAATTCCTCGTAACTCTCACCCGTATCGCGCCGCACGATCGAACGCATCGCCGCGTTGGCCTCCAGCGTGGTCGCGTCGATCCCCACCGTCTTGCCCTTCACCAGCCCCTGCTCTCGCAGCACTTCCAAAATCCAGAAGAACACTTTGTGGTGCGTCTCCACATCGATCAGCCGCCGTGTCCGTGAAATGGTCGAATGATCCGGGGTGGGCTCGTCTATGCCGATTCCCAGAAATCTCCGTAGGCCCAACGAATCCGCCACGCGCCAGGCGATTCCCCGCTCGGAATCGAGGCCCTCAAAATAGCCCACCAACAACAAACGAAAATAGATCCCTGGCGCCAAAGAGGGTCGTCCAATGTTTTCCGCGTAAAACTTCGCGCACTCCCTCTCGGCAAACTCGTCAAACTTCCTCTCTTCCAACAATTCATTCACCCGCTTGTAAAAAGGATGTGCCGGCCCCTTCGCTAGTTCCTGCTGTGCGATCCACATCTGCTCTTGTCGCTGTCTTCGCCGCCGCGTTCCCATGCCCATCCGCAGTTCTCCTCAAATCTGGTTCCGCATTCTACAGAGATTTCCGAGGCAGGGAAGTTACTTCAGGTTACCAATCGATTTTCACCACAGGCTGCTAGGTTCCGACACTCGCGCACGAAATCCGCCGTGTCGAAGCCCTTGTCTCCAGCCACCGTCACCCGCTTGCTTCCCGGAAGTTCCTGCAGCATTTCCAGCGCCGCATAGCGCTCGGCCGTGCCCGTGGCTTCCCACACCCGGCTGTCCACAATCAACCCGTTGCGATTCTCTACCAGCAGATTCCCGCTGTAGCTCAACTTGGCCTCCTTGCCTGGACCTTTGCGCGCCATCTGCGCTTCTGGATCGCTTTTCGACTCATGCGTCTCGTTCGAGCGCTTCTCGCCGCGATAATCCACCGTGGGATTTCCAGGATCATCCGGCGGAGGCCCACTCTTCTTGTTCTTGGGCTGAAAACTCTTCACGCTGGCCCAGGCTTCCAGCAAACTTCCATCTACCGTGAAGTGCTCGTCCGAGGCCCAGCCCTGCCCGCGGGCTTGCTCCACCACCAGCGCCAGAAAGTCCTTCGCCACTTCGGCCTCTAGCAAACGGTCGCGGTTCTTGGTGAACACCGTGGCATCCCACACCGCATCGTCCAAATTCAGCCCCACGAACCAGCGGAACAAAATGTTGTAGTCGATCTCCTCCACCAGCAGCCGCTCGCTGCGCACCGAGTACAGCATCTGCAGCAACAGAGCCCGCAGCAACTGCTCCGGCGGAATCGACGGACGGCCCACTTGGGAATACATCTTGGCGAACTCTGGCGAGAGTTCCTTGAGGACCTTATCTACCATCGTGCGGATCGGCCGCAGCGGATGATCCTTGCGTACCCGCTGCTCCGGTGAAATGTAGCTAAACACATGCCCCTGCTGCTGATCGTTTCCTCGCATGCCTAATCAGACGCACCGCGCGCCGCCTCGTTACACAATTCCTGGCTTTTTCAGCATCCTGCTAGGAAACAAACACGCCCGGTGGGTGCTGGTGAGGTGGCGGGCGTCGCCTTTAGACGAGAGCCAGGCAATGCGCACAAGGGCAACAATTTCGGAGCGTTAGGTCGTTCATGACCGCAGCCACGATGGAGTCGATGTTCGTAGTCTCTGGAAGCGCGCGGCCTCCGATAGGGCGAGGGTGCTACGCTGTTTGGAGTCCTCACCAACGGAAAAAGCGCTAGCCAACAATGAGCGACTTAGCTCACTTTTCAGTTTCAAGAGCAACATAGTGGAGACTGCCCAGGCGTTCAACTTGCAGTACGATCGCGTCGGATGTTTTGAGAACTTCGAGGGCTGAAAGCAGGGAGTCGACACTGTCCACGAGCGTCCCATTGACGGAATAGATTACGTCTCCCGGGAGCGGCCCTTCGCCCAGGTAAGCACCTTCGGATTCTTTCGCGGCGACAACGACTCCAAACCGATTGCGCAGTGGTGGAAGCATGGGCAGAAGTCTGTCATCGAGGGTCAGAGCCAGTATTCCAAGTTGTGGAATCTTGTTTTGCCCCTTCGTGACCAAGTCAGCAAGACGTCCCTGCAAATCTTCTTTTTCAACCACAGGAATTTCGTAGGAGATTTTTTGCTGGCCACGCTGGATTTCAAGTTTTGCATTTTCGCCTACCGCATAAGAATAAAGACCGAGCGCAAGTTGGCGGATGTTCCGAACTGGCTTCTTGTCGACACTCAGAACAACATCGCCCGGCATCAAACCGGCGTTCTGAGCCGGACTCTGAGGAATCACGTCCTCGATAAGAACACCGTCTTCGCGGCTCAGGCCGAGACCCGATGCCAGGGTCGGTGTGATATTGCGGGCTGACATACCAATTCCGTGATGGTGGACGTGCCCTTCTTTTCGCACCTGGTTATAGACGCTGCGTATTACATTGCTAGGAATGGCAAGGCCGATTCCTTCGTTGCCGCCTGACTGTGTAAGAATGAGCGTGTTAACGCCGACGACGTGTCCGCCAGTATTCACCAATGGTCCGCCACTATTGCCTGGGTTAATGGCTGCATCGGTTTGAACATAGATCGTCGGGCTGTCTGGATCCAGTTGTCTGGCGACCGAGCTAACAACTCCCATGCTCACGGAATTATCGAGGCCTAGCGGGCTACCAAAAGCTAACACCACTTGCCCTTGTCTCAGCTCGCTTGAATCCGACAATTCCAGCGTTGGTAGGCCAGTGGCGTCGACTTTGAGAAACGCGAGATCGGTATCACGATCAGCCAATACCAGCTTGGCTTCCAGCAAGGCGTGGCGCGATCTTCCATTTTGCGATGCCGATACGTCGCCTTCTTGATTAAATCGAACTCGAATCCGGCGGCTGCCCTCAACGACATGGGCATTCGTCACAATCCAACCATCCGAGGCAATAATGATCCCGGAACCTGAACTCGAGCGTCGCGAAAACAGATTTGTGTTGTTGTGCTCGCGGTCGCTATCCAGGTTGTACCCGGTGCTAAAGATCTGAACAACACTCGGGCTCACTCGTTTCGAAAGCAGCTCCATCGAGTTGCTGAGTTGCTGAAGCGAGTCGACCGCATCGTCCACAACTGCGTGCTTGGTCTGGGCAGAGGCTGTCTGCTTGCTGGACTGCGCTTCAGTGGCTAATAACGATGGCAGTAGGACCAGAGCTCCCAGGCTAAGTGCCAGTGCGCCAATCGTGCCGCTCTTTATGCAGGTCCCTCGCTTATTCATAAAAGTCTTTCCTGGGTTGGTTCTTCAAGCCGGCCCGCGGGGCAGACGCCACCGACGCTGGAAACTCCTTGTTTGCCACCAACAGAAACTCACGAATCGGATACGGATTGCTCATGCGAATGCAAACCTACCTCGCAGCTGGATCATTCTTCTTTGGCACGCACACATGCAAGACCCCGTCTGCGGCCCTCACATCCACCTGAGCTGGATCTAGTTCTTTGGAGAACAGATGGACGGATTGTATGTCCGGGCCACAATTCACTTGGCCGGCATGTTGTCTTGTGCGGGTACGAAAAACTATCAAGCTGCGGGCCGTCAGGCTTAGAATAGTTGTCACCTCTGAATCCCGCGGACAGTCAACAAGAACGTGAACACTGGAGGTGTTTCCATCAAATTCCTCACGCGAGAGTTCCTGCTCAGCAGTCAGCCAATCGGCCAGCTCGAAGCCATGCTTACACCCGCGCTCCTCACAAATCCGCTGGGCGCGCTCAGCGATTGTCGATAGAATGATTTCCTGGTGTTTTTCCTCGGTGCTCTCGATTGTAATTATCCAGTTGTCCAGACACGTTCGGGCTTTTCGGTGCATTCGAGTCCTCATTTGCGCGTTTCATTCTCAACTACTCAGTGAAAAGCCTTTGAAGCTGTTCAAGGGCCGAGGGCGCGGCGTCGGACACGGCGCAGAATTCCATCCCTCCCTCACGCCAATCGATCCATTGATAGCCCTGTTGTGAGCCGGAACGCGGAGCAGCGTCTTTTTCGTCGGTGGGCCAGACGAAAACGTTCACGAAGTGCCTGCGTCGGGCATACACCAGAGCAGCGACGGAACGGCCGTGAACGACGTCAATGCGGCCACCCTGCAGCGGAAATCCCTGATCGGTAAAATCCTGGACGGGCGGAGAGAAGTCCAGCTTACCGTCGAACCACGGTTTTACCGTGTGTCGATCGGTAGAGACGACATCAGTGAGATGTCCGGGCTGCAGCGATCTCAAATGGGCATCGACAATCTCTGCGGCGAGCACTGTCTCATAGTTACCTCCACGCTGAATGGGAATGACTCGCCAACTGGCATAGGCAACCAGAAGACATGCCGCGGCGACTGCGAGCCAGCGCGTGCGAGCCGGAAAGACAACCACCGAGCGGCCCGGACGGAGATAGGCGAGAACGTTCTTGCGAAATGGCGCCGGCGCTTTTTCATAAAGTTGCGCTATGTTCATGGACGAGCGCAACGACTCGAGAGCCTCGAGTGCGCTGATACAATCGAAGCACTGTTCGAGGTGGTGTTCGAATTCGGCAGCACCAAGGGCATCTAGTTCGCTGTCGAAGTAGCCATGAAGAACGGTGGTGGCGCGGTTACAGCTCATGGACGGCTTCATTCTGGGTAGCGTCAGTAAGTGCTATCTGAAGCTGCTGGCGGGCACGGGAAACCCTAGACATGACCGTACCTATGGGGATGGAAGTAATGGCGGCAATCTCCTTGTAAGAACACTCTTCCAGCTCGCGGAGCACGATCACCTCCCGATAGCGCGGCGGCAAAGACGCGAGGGCGTGAGTAAGGCGACCGCGACTATCCGCTTTGATTGCAAGAGATTCGGGAGTGGGGCCGGGGGGCCCGTGCAATTCTTCATCGAACTCGGTTGCGTCTTTCACGTGACGATTCTTCTCCAGCCAGGTGAAACAGGTGTTCCGCACGATTTGCAACAGCCAGGCGCGTGCGTCTCCGCCGTGAAAACCATCGAAGAAACGAAAGGCGCGGAGCATCGCTTCTTGCGAGGCGTCCTCGGCGTCGGCGCCGCTGCGCAAGAGCCACCGGGCGAGATTAAAAGCGGCATCAAGATGCGGTAGAACGAGTGTCTCGAAGCGCACCTGATCCTGCGAGTTCAGCACGATCGACCCTTTTTTCCTGCACAGAACAGTTCACTTGTATAGACCGCCGCGCGGGTGCTTTTATTCCTGTTGCTTGCTCTTCATTCCATCGAGAAACAAGGCCCCCTGTCATATATGCCGGAATAAGAAGAGCGCGCCTGCGGTATACAAAGACGAAACCCGCGCAAGAGCGGCGTAGGCACGTCGAGGCCTTCCTAAAGCGGTCGCGACGTTGCTTGTAGGGTTGACGGGGCATCTCGGCGGATTTCTCAGTGGCGTAAACGGCTAGACGCGCGGAGTTCGTCCGAGAATGGGAATGAACCGAGGGTAAACAACCGCCAATGGCGATCTGCTGAGATCGGAGTCGACTTGGAATAATCAAATTCCAAAGCGAACAGAGATGAATGAGTACCAATCTGCTATAGCAGGCCAGGGCGGTCACTCCACAAAACAGTTTCAGGGCTTTTCCCTCCCGTTGAAATTGCGCAGGCCTCAGAAGGGGAAGCTCTACGGGTCGAAGGAATGTGTATTGCCCATCGCTCACCGAGTGGTTTCGGCGTTCGAGCCCGTTCACACTATCGAGGAGGAAATAAAGTGGATAGCGTATTGCGAATTACTTGCTTGTTCTTGCTCATCGGGTCTACCGGTATCGCAAGCTTCGCCCGTCTGGCGAAGACCTCTCAAGCGAACCAGGATGTGCAGGTTATTGAAGTCACCGCCAAGAAGTATGAGTACACTCCGTCGCCCATCCGCGTGAAGCTTGGGGCCAAAGTGCAATTGAAAATCACTTCTCTCGATAAGACGCACGGCTTCAAGATCAATCTCTATCCCGACGGATCGGACGCTAAAGGTGATCCGGGCCTCATCTTCAGTTCGAAGGAAGACTGCTTCAAGATCGAGAAGGGAACTCCCACGATAGTGCAATTTGAAGCCCGCACACCGGGAAGTTATTCGTTTCATTGCTGCAACCGTTGCGGAATCGGCCACGGTGGGATGAAGGGCCAGCTCATCGTCGAACCGTAACTTCAATGCGTGTTCCCTAAGTTCTCGTATCTCCTCTCAGCGTCTACGCGAAAACCGGTTATTACGCGCCCGGCCTTTAAATTACGAAACCGTGACGCGTTCAGAAGGTGGTGGATTCAGGATTGGCGTTTTATACGCCGTTCACGCAGGTCCTACGAAAGAGCAGTGTCCCCATAAAGATGGAATAAAGTTGGATCGTCTCGGCTAAGTTCCGCCTGATTCTTAGCGGCTCTCACCAACTTCGCCAGTTCAACGAGGAAGCCCGACCCGGCTGGCCAAGTCTTGAAAACGCGGATTCGAGCGGAGGGGATCGAAGCCCGGCCGTATCAAGACGCCTGGGTTGAATCGTTCTTCGTAGCCCTTTTCGAGCCAACTCATAGCTTGATCCGTGTCCCCCAGAGATGCGTAGATCACAGCAATTTCCGAAGCGTGCGAATATCCTGAGGTTGAGCGTTTTTTAAGATCGCTGAGCAGCTTTTCGGCTTCGGTCCTCCTTCCCGATGCGACGTAAGCGCGAGCGAGATTAGCGATGCATGTCGGGCTACCCCCAGAGAGCCGGACCGCTTTCTGGAGTTCTGCGACCGCATCCTCGTTCATGTGTTTTTCGAGGTATGCTAGCGCGAGTTGATTGTGTGCGAGGGCGAAATTAGGATCCATCTCGATCGCCTTACGACTCTGCACGATGGATTCGTCATAAGAATGCGCAAGTGCAAGAAGCTCCGCCAAATCGGCGTCAATAATCAAAGACAGCGGATCGAGGTTTTGCGCCTTTTTCATTTCCGCGATAGCCTCGTCATAGCGACGCAATAGAGCCAAATGCCAAGCATACCAATGGTGTGCTGTTGCGTAGCCCGGGTTTAACTCAATGGCGCGGCGGAATTCCTTGCCGCCAGACTCTAAATCCCAGTCGAAACCATCCAAGCAGAACGCAAGCGAGTTGTGAGCCTCACCTAGTTGCTATCCAAGTCCAGAGCTTTGACCGCTGCGGCCTTCGCTTTGGGTAGTGCCTCCTTGGTGGTCATCACTGCGTACTGCCAATCCCCCAGCAGAGCATACGTGTCAGCTAAACCCGAATAGGCTTGGGCGTACTTCGAGTCTTCCTCGATCGCTTGGTTGAAATATGCCAGGGCCGCGCGCAATCCATCCGCCGTCCGCTTGTTCCAGAAAAAGCGTCCTTTCAAGTAGGACTGATACGCTTCGGCGTCCACGACCTTTGCGGTTTTCAGCGCAGCTCTTTCTTGCGGATTCAGATTGATCCTGATTTGATCTGCGATGGCGCTAGCCACCTGGTTCTGTAGGGCCAAGGTATTCCGCAATTGCCTTCATAGCTTTGAGACCACAGATGTTTGTCCGCGACCGCTTCGATCAACTGCGCGGTGATGCGGACCTGGTCGCCGGAACGCAGGACGGTGCCTTCCACTACTGCGTCCACGTTCAGCTCGCGAGCGATCTGGGGCAGCGGCTTGTGCGCGTGTTTATAAGTCATCACCGACGTACGGGAAATCACCCGCAATGCGCTGATCTGGCCAAGATCCGAGATCAACTCGTCTGTCATTCCATCGGCGAAATAGTCCTGAGACGCATCGCTCGATAGGCTTTCCAACGGAAGAACAGCCAATGAGCGAATTACAATCGACGGGCGTGTCCACGAATGCGACTTCCAGGCACCGACGAACGCTACGAGTACGAGCAGCACCAAGGCCGATACCTTCCAGGCAAGTGACAGCGAATGGTGTTTGGCTATTGCGGATTTGCCGGCGACCTCCACGACTAACAGGTGGTGCAGTCGCGAGATGAGACTGGGTTGCGGAGGCCGGCCTGAGAGCCGATGGTGCATCGACGTCCTGGACCTCCGCAAGGAAACGGTAGCCGCGGCGAGACACTGTTTCCACAAATCGGGGGCTCTCGGCGGAGTCGCCGAGCGCTTCGCGGATCTTGTTGATGGCTTTGTTGAGCCCGTGGTCGAAATCCACAAAGGTGTCTGCAGTCCAGAGTTTCTTTTGCAGGTCCTCGCGACTCACTACCTCGCCTGCGTGCTCGATGAGCGTGACCAAGAGTTGAAATGGCTGCTCCTGGATTCGGATCTTCATGCCGTGCTTTCGAAGTTCGCCCGCGTTGAGGTCAACCTCGAAGACGCTAAAGCGAAGACGCCGCGTTTGATGATCGTTTTCGGGCATGGGAGAAACCCAATCGCGCGCGAGTCTATCACCGGTTCGAGATGGAGGAAAGCTCAGGGGAGGAGACGCGCTAAATCGTGTCGCTAGAGAGCTTTAGCTAGGGACCTACTGTCCTGTGAGAGGGAATTCCCCGTCCATTGCCAATTCTTCGAAGCGGACGCAATGTTCCGCGCATGAGCTGGCGGCAATAATTTCACACGGGGACTCCGCGCAAGGATACCGGACAGAGTTTGCCCCTCGCCATGGGCAGATCCGCAGGACGCCGAGCCGCCGTTTCCTAGAACGGGGTGGATCAACGATGGAATTAGACATTCTCGTGGCGAATATTGCCAAGGTCTGTCTGGCTGGTTTAGTGCTAGTCCTTCTGGCTGCGCCCATTCCGCAGGCGATGGGAGAGACAAACGCGTCTCTGCGTGGGTCAATACTAGCAGTGACGGGCCACGTGAAGGCGTCTCATGCCGACGCCTCCGATGAGGCTTTGGAAGACGATGGTGGAGTGGTGGCATGGCTAGTGCCCGCTCAGACCAGCCACAAAGATCGACCAGCTGTCGAATTCCCTCACTACAGGATAGTGCAACGCGATAAGACGTTTAAACCCCGCCTGCTGGTAATACCAGCCGGGAGCACTGTCGACTTCCCAAACAACGATCAGTGGTTCCACAACGTGTTCTCGATTTCAAGAGGGAGACAATTCGATTTAGGTCTCTACGAAGCCGGCGTACTGCGATCCGTTAGGTTTGATCGCGCAGGTGTTTCCTATCTGTTTTGCAGCATTCATCCGGAAATGATGGCCGTCGTCGTCACCGTGGATTCCACCATACTTCGGAGTGTCCGACAAGGTGCGGCCGCATTGCCATCGACAATGTGCCCCCCGGGCAATACTTTCTTCACGTCTGGCGCGAGAATGCCAGGCCACAAGTGCTCAGGGCAACACCCCGCCTTGTCTTCGTCGGAGACGATCACCACAGTCTACCGGCGATTTACGTACCTCTTTCCAGTGCGAAGCCAACGAACGTTAAGAATTGGATGCAGTGATCGATGATCTCTCGAGGCGAGAGATCGGAGGCGACGATGACACACGAGGGCGGGCCCGGCAATTTTGAGCAAGAGATCCTTCCGCATCTTGACGCGGCCTACAACCTTGCGCGATGGCTAACGCGCAACGAGCAGGACGCACAAGACGCTGTCCAGGAAGCATACCTGCGCGCCTTCCGTTTTTTTCCCAGCTTCCGCGGCGGTAATGCCCGCGCCTGGCTCCTGAAAATTGTCCGCAATGCGTGCTATACCTGGCTGCATGTAAATCGGCCATTGCAGGAGGCCACGGAATTTGACGAAGTCTATTTCCCTCCCGACTCTCGTGTTCTCAATCCAGAAGAGGCAGTGCTCCGGAACGATAACGGCATGTTTGTGCGAAAAGCGCTGGCAACGCTCCCTTCTAACTTTCGTGAGGTACTCATTCTTCGCGAGCTGGAGGGAATGTCCTACCGGGAGATTGCAGATATTACAGGAATGCCAGCCGGCACAGTGATGTCAAGCTTATCGCGTGCACGAGGCGCCTTCGTCAAACGCTGACAAGCCTTGGCAATTGCAACAAACTGCCCCCTTCACCGGAAGAAATAATCCCTACGAACGCGTAGTTGACAACGAAGTTGCGAACTCTTCGCTTTCTTTGTAACGAAACCTTCCAACCCACAATGACGATGGCGAGACACACTGTTTACGTTCGAGGCCGTTACTGCGGGCACATCGTCAACGTCCCATCAGGTGTAACACGTGTGAGGGTGACTGTGAAGGTCGTCGCGGACACACTGCGTCGAGCCTCTTAGTTAGCTACAAGGAAATTCTCACTGTTTTCGTTCCCACTTCCTAAATACTTTCCTGGATGAGGGAATTATTCGCGAGGGCATCTCCGGTCTTACACATTGAAGACATTGAAATGTCTCGAAATCTAAAAATCGGATCGAAAGAGGAGATTTAAAATGACTTGGGCTCGATTGTTTAAAGCAGTTACGAAGGTATGCATGGCGGCTCTTGTACTGGGTGCCGTGGCGACCAGCGGAAAGGCGCAGAGCAGCATATACCACGGCAAGTTCACGTTGCCAGTCGAGACGCGCTGGGGTGCCGCCACGCTTCCGGCCGGCGATTACACCTTCACCGTATCATCGGCCAGCTCTGAATACAGACTGTACATCAACGGGCAGAAGACCAACGCCATAGTCCAAACCCTTACAGCCGACTCTGCCACTACACAGCACGCGCAGTTACACCTAGTGGATATCGCGGATGTGTATAGCGTTGCGACATTCGATGCTCCGGAGCTCGGACTGACCTTCACCTACTGGACGCCCAAACAAAAGCACATGTCATCCAAAGTAGCCCGTCAAAAGGCCGCACCGCAGGCTGCGCCCGCGACACAGGCCGCTGAAAACAAAACATCCATCCCAGTTTACGCTGCGGGCCGCTGAGGACAACTCGTCATGCAAGCCACTGCAAACGCCACGGGGAGAAGAATTGCGAGTCGACTCCTGACAGGCCGCGCAGTAGAGAAGCGGCGCAGCTCAAACTCGGATGCGCGTCCCAGCACGTGCATCTCGAGCAAGGTTGCGCCGTCAACCTCTCCTCTCACCCGCTATAAGTTCAACGAAGCGGAAGCCATCCGGCGTGCGCAGCGGGGCGATCAACTGATGTTTGAACACCTCTACCGGTTGCACAGCCGGCGAGTGTATGCGCTATGTCTGCGCATAGCCGGGAACATCACCGAAGCAGAAGATCTGACGCAAGAAGTCTTCTTACTTTTGCTGCGAAAAATCCACACTTTTCGCGGCGACTCGGCCTTCTCAACCTGGCTGCACAGACTCACGGTCAATCTCGTCCTGATGCACCTGCGCAAGAAACAGCTACCCGTCGTCTCGATCGAGGCGAATCCTGATACAGATGAGAACACTGGCTCGCTCACCATTGATGTGGGAGCGCCTGATTTGTTGCTGGAGGGATCGATCGACCGAATAAATCTCGAACGCTGCATCGAGCAGTTGCCGGCGGGCTACCGCACCATGTTTGTCCTGCACGATATCGAGGGATACGAACACAACGAGATTGCCGAAATATTAGGCCGTTCGATAGGTGTCTCGAAGTCGCAGTTGCACAAGGCGCGCCTGCGGCTGCGCGAACTGCTTCACGAATGCAAGCGCCAAACGGCCCGCGATGAGCGTATGGCTGCGGTGAAGATGGTGCGGCGATCCTGCGAGGCTTTGGTCCTTTAAGACCTAATCAAACCGAAGGAAAAGAAGTACTCACAATTTAATTATCTCGTTGCGATAATTAGTCGCAGCCACTAGGAGGCTTCTTGAATCGTCTTACAAAAGGATTACTGTATTTGACATTCTTGGCGGCATTGGCCGCGTTCTTCGGGCCGATTGGATCCAGTCAGGACACAACTGGACGCATTACCGGGATGGTTTACGACCAGAGTGGAGCCGTTATAGCCGGCGCGCATATTACAGTGACGGAAGTTACCACTCAAATCTCGCGCAGCACAACGTCGGATTCGGCTGGTTTCTATCAAGTCCTTTTGTTGCCGATCGGCAATTACACAGTGTCAGTGGACCATCGGGGATTTAAATCCGCGACCACCGCCAATAGCAAATTGGAGATCAATCAAACGCTGAAAATCGATCTTAGAATGGAGGTCGGCTCAACGACGGATACGGTGACGGTGGAATCCAACACCGGCACAGTCGAGACCATCAATCCAACTCTGGGTTCGACCGTTTCAGATCGCGCCGTGCAGGACATGCCACTGAACGGCCGTAATGCCCTGGACCTCGTGGCGCTGCAACCGGGTGTTCTTCCAGCCGACAATCCAAGCAATGGGCAAGGCAACCTGGGTACGACTTTGGCATTTAGCGTCGGCGGAGGGCGCAGCGATTCCAATACATTCGTTCTCGACGGCGGCCTTAATAACGATCTCCTGACCAACGGCGTTGTGTACAACCCTAATCCCGATTCGATTCAGGAATTCAAAGTTCTGACCAGCGACTTTACCGCTGAATATGGGCGCAACGCTGGTGGAATCATTACCGAGGTCACAAAATCGGGGACAAATGCATTTCATGGCAGCGCGTACGATTTCGTCCGCAATACGGCTCTAGATGCGAATAACTTTTTCAGTAATCTCGAGGGAGACCCCCGGCAAGTTCTTCATAGGAATCAATATGGCGGGACCGTGGGTGGACCGATCAAAAAAGACAAGCTGTTCTTTTTTCTCGCTTACCAGAAGCAGCAGCAGAGCGAGCTGCAGGTCGGTCAGGTGGCCACTTTACCCACCCCCGCCGAGCTTCAGGGCAATTTCTCGGGCTCGCCGAATCAGGCAAGCGTTGCCAGTTTTCTGCAAGCCAATCCGTTCTTTCAGTCCAACCCATCTCTCGCCGCGCAAGGAATCATCGACCCAACGAAGATTGATCCCGTCGCACAGGCTTATATCAAAGCGGGTTTGATTCCTACTTCTCCAGCTGGCTCCCAGTCCTTTCAGAACCCCCTTACCGACAACCCTGACGAATTGACCGGAAAGTTTGATTTTGAGGCATCGCAGAAAGATCACTTTACGGTAACCTTGGGCCGCAATCTTGACCCCCAACTCAATCCTGGCCCAAGCAGTCCTGGCACCACGAACTCCATTCCGGGTTTTGGCTCGACCTCGACCCTTTACAACCGATTTTTTAACCTCGCCTACATCCACACCTTCTCGCCCAACGTTTTGAATGAATTTCGCGTGACCGGCCAGCGTAGTGACACGGTACAAGACGTGCCGTCCTCGCAACAACCGACATCCACCGGGTTGGGAATCAACATAAAATCGGAGAATCCCACCGGCCCGACCCAATTGGAATTCCCTAATGCGGTAGTTGGGTTTAGCATTCAAGGTCCCTCGCGACTCACGGACAACACCTTTGCTTACTCTGACGTGTTTTCTTGGACGCGTGGAAAGCACACTTTCAAGTTCGGCGGTTCGTTTTCGGCCTATCAAGACAATCAGGTGTTCGATTTTGAAGTCAACGGCGTGTTCCAATTCGCCGGCCAAGATGGCAACGGCAATACGCTGGCCGCCGGAGACCCATTCGCCAATTTTCTCTTGGGTGTTCCCACCGCCTACTTTCAATCTCCCGCAGCGCCTTCAAGCATTCGCACCAAGGCAACTTATGTTTTTGCCCAGGACGAATGGCATGTCGCCAGCAACCTCACGCTAACCTATGGGCTTCGCTATGAATACAGCACGCCCAAGTTGGACACCGAAGGGCGCACTTATTCGGTCATTCCTGGTTCGCCGCAATCCACGGTGTTTCCGGGAGCGCCGCTGGGACTGCTCTTTCCAGGCGACAAAGGCGCGCCCACAGGAGTCAACTTCCCCGACAAAACGAACTTCGCGCCGCGATTTGGTTTTGCATGGCAACCGTTCCATGACGGAAAGACCAGCATACGCGGCGGCTGGGGCATCTTTTACGATGTGCTAAAAGCCGAAGACAACTTTCAATTCAACGGCCAGGCACCATTCAACCCAACCGCCAATATCGGCATTAACGAACCGAATGTACCCACCGCAACTACCGCTGGGTACACCTTCTTGAGTGATCCGTTTGGGTCGACAGGCACGCCTGACCCTTTTGGCCAGCCGCTAAACCACAATGTAAATTTCCTGAATACGTTCGGGACTATCACGAGCCTCAATACGGGCGCAACGATTGTTGACCCTAATCTCAAAACGCCATACACGTACCAGTATAATCTGAGTATCGAACACCAGCTTTCTAACAAACTGATTGCTCGAGCCGCTTACGTCGGAAGTTCATCGCATGGACTGACGGCGCTGGTCGATATCAATCCTTTTGATCCGGCTACTCTGAACAGCGCAAACCCACAGCGTTTTTTGAATGAAGTACTCGGTAACACCTTGCAAAATAACGCCACGGGATTTGGCGGGAGCTTTGGACAGGAAGATGAGTTCAAGAACGCGGCGAATGCAAATTACAACGCTTTGCAATTAAGTCTGACCCAGCAAACAACTGTCGTTCCGGTCCTCGGCAATATGTACTACACGCTGGGTTATACCTGGGCTCACAGCATCGACGACGCTTCTGGCTTCCGCCAGGGCAATAGCACGGTTCCCTTTTTCGATCCCAACCTCTTCCGAGCATCGTCAGATTTTGACATCCGACAATACCTGACCTTCTCCGGCGGGTGGGATCTGCCATTTACCCGCGGTCCGCAACGGCTGGTAAAGGGTTGGAGCCTGTACCCGATCCTCACTTGGCGTACAGGGTTCCCGTTCACGGCAATCGACGGCTTGGGGACCTCCAACACCGCGCCCGGACCTTCAGGTGCCGGCGATGCGGGGCTGGTCAACGCAAATCTAACGGGGCCAATTCAATATCTCAATCCCAAAACGAATAATCTGCAGTTTTTCAATCCGGCGTCCTTCAGCAACGTTGTTACTTCCGGATACGGTACCGCGCCCCGCAATGTGTTGCGTGGTCCTGGTCGCACTAACCTGGATGTATCACTGGCAAAGACGACGCCACTCTATCGCGAACGAGTCACGCTCGAGCTCCGCGTCGATGCGTTCAACGTCCTCAACCACACGGAATTCAACAACCTCGATAACAATGCTCAGGACATTGGCACCACGTTTGGCCAAGTCACTGGTGCGTACGACCCGCGTATCCTTCAATTGGGGGCTCATATCCGCTTCTAACGGAACAGACCCGAGCACCGGTGTTTCTCAATCAACGTTTTGAGAAGTCCTTTGGAAACGAGACCCCGAGACTCCTTGCGGGACGCTACTCCAATAGCGCTAACTTTCTGTTTTCAATAACACGAAGTCTAACGAGCACGTTACACGGGTCGGAACTGGACAGCCGCGAAGCGCACATCACAACGTCAACGAAAACCGCCTCGCTTAAGTAGAGTTGCGATCAAAACGCTACGCCGACGAGCGCGATTTTCTGATCGTGCAGAAGTATGAGGATGTCGCCAAGAGCGGTCTACTACTTCGGAACCGAGCGGGCCTTCGTATGATGTTGTAGGACGTTGTAAGCCGAAAGGCACAATTCAAGGCGATCCTAGTGCTAGATGTAACCAGATGGGGGCGATTTTCCGCCTTCTCTGCGAGACTCGCCAGGGCCAGATAGTCGTCGGCCCCTGCCATTGATGTGGGACAATATTGATTCCCGCCGCGATGCCGTTGCGCAACTCTTCATCATCCGTTCCTGAACCGCCGTGAAACGTTAGAAAAACCTGCGCTCCCATAGGTGACACTCTCAACATAGGGGAGCGTGACGGTACCTCAACGAACATCGCGGCATTCCCGTGAGCCAAACGCCAAAAATCTCAGCGATCTCTGGTTTCTCCGGAATAAGATGTTTGCCAGATGAGCGTACGCAAAATAGTCCATATCGATATGGATGCGTTCTATGCGTCCGTGGAACAACGAGACGACCCGGGACTGCGCGGCAAACCTGTAGTTGTCGCTTGGCAAGGCAACCGATCTGTCGTCTGTGCTGCTTCCTATGAAGCCAGGCGTTTCGGAGTCCGCTCTGCCATGCCGGCAACTCGCGCCCAACGGATGTGCCCTGACGCCATCTTCGTGCCTCCGGACTTCTCTCGCTACCGGGCTGTCTCGCGTCTCGCACGCGAGATCTTTAAACGGCACACGGATTTGGTCGAGCCGCTGTCCCTTGACGAGGCTTATCTCGATGTTACGGAGAACAGGACTGGGTTGCCGACCGCTACACGAGTAGCGCGCGCGATCCGCGACCAAATTCGCGAGGAGTTGAATCTGACAGCCTCGGCCGGCGTAGCGCCTAACAAGTTTCTCGCGAAGATCGCTTCGGACTGGCGAAAGCCGGATGGCCTCTTCGTGATTCAGCCGGAAGAAGTGGATTCATTTTTGGCGCCGCTGTCCGTGGGACGTCTGCCGGGAGTAGGCAAGGCGACAGAAGACAAACTTAGAACGTTGGGCATACGGACGGTAGATGATTTGCGCACGTTGGATTTATCGACACTCGAAGGCCACCTCGGTCGCTATGGCGCCCGTCTCCACGGATTGGCCAGAGGTATCGACAACAACGAAGTTATCCCAGACAGACCAACACGATCCGTATCGGCCGAGGACACATTTGAGAGTGACGTACTTCTGGCCGAGATCGAGCCGATGATTCGCCGTCTCGCGGAAAAGGCTTGGACGGCAGCACTGAAGGAAGAGCGTGTCGCCCGCACCGTGGTTCTCAAACTGAAGACGAGCGACTTCAAAATCCTCACTCGTAGCTATACGCCTTGCTTTCCGCCCTCGTCTTGCGAAGAACTGACTAACATCGCTCTGTCACTACGGGAGCGCATAAGTCTTGGTCCAGAACAGCGCTTTCGTTTAGTTGGTGTTGGACTGAGTAATTTCCGAGAATCCGATGATCCATCCGCTCAGCCAGTCCTCTTCGACTAGAGGCAGACGCGTCAGTGGACAAACCCCGGACTTCTGGCTGCGTATGGAGCCCGTTATCTATCTGTCTGCCAACGAGTCTTGTTAGCGACTCTATTAGCAGGTTTTCAGGGAACTCACAAAACCAGCCAACAACTTCAATTCGCCACTGGTTGCGGGAGGTCTTGTGGACCTCTCCCTTCAGGCCATTTATGGTCCTCTACGCTCTGAAGGAGTAGAACCACTCGCCTTCCCGAAGATCTCCCTCAGACCCGCGCGGCAGGTTTCCGCCAGTGCCGCTCCACTCAACCTTCGGCCCGAGGCCATGCGAGCCGACTCACGAACCGTGTCGTTCACACTTCCGAACAATGCGTCTGCGGCGCCGGTGAGTTCCCTTACTCTCCTCGCGTGCAGGCGCTGCCGAATGTCGCTCTCAAATATTTCCCGCAACCCCGGCAGGTTCTCCGAAAGCGCTTCGATCGTATCGTGGATGTACAAGATATCCTTGGCCCGGTCTTTGCGATCACGTTCTCTTTGGATCAGAATCTTTTGCGCGATAAAGCTGGCAGGGTTCGCCACCTGGACCTCTTTCGGAGATTGGAACGCGAATCCGTTGGCTTCGCTCAACGCGATCCTCCACGGCTTCACCAACAGGATGTCCACGTAGCGCAGTTGCTGCGAAGAAATACCTCCTACCTCGTGCGTGGCTTTGCGCTTTCCCGTCCGGGTGTGCTCGCTCCCAACGAGCGGTGTGAGGAACTCCACATAGAATCCCTCGTGCGTACGCAGATGATAGTGTGTTGCGGGAGGCCGGTCGTCGCCGACGAATTCTTCTTGAAACCCTGCAGCCAGCAGGCGCTCTCGAATGCTGCCGCCCCTCGCAGCAACTTTCGTGGGAACTGCGATGTCGCTGTCCAAGGTCGTCAGCGGTGGATATGTCAGTTTCTGCGAGCGAGCATCGAGGCGATACAACCGGTGCGCCCACCCTCCGATAATGACCACTTCACGTAGCCACGGACTCAGCGCTTCGACCAACCGCCTGAATGGTTCGAGTTCCCGGTCTTGTTTCATCGTTCGCTTTTCGAGAGTAGCGACGGAGCCAAAACCTTTCGCCAAATCAAATCTGCTTGTTCCCTGCCTCGTGACGGATGTTGCGCGGCATCTAGCCATACTTGAAGAACATCGCTAACGGGTACCCCGTCCTTCACAATGGCACCTCGAAAGACCGATTCCCGATTCCTCGGAATACGAAGATAAACGTCGGCCTGCTGCTCTGCGCCATGCCCCGATAATCCGAGACTTTCAAGAGCGTCCGGTTCCAAGCCCTCTATATAAAGGTGGGGCTGCACTCCGTGTACAAATCCAACCCCCAGCGCTTCGGCAGCAGCAAACAGGCCCAAACAAGCCCTTGGGCGGCGTGCGAGGAACCCTTTCTTACTCATACTATGGGACTTATGTCGCAATTTCTCTCCCGCCGAGATATACGCGCGAAGTGCCTCCCCAAGGGCGCCATGGCCTCTGCGGAGAATCCAGCGAACCCCAATCTCGGGTATGCGTTCCTGGCTCGCCCCCAACCACCGTTCCATCAGTTCTTTCACTCTCACCAAACGGAGCGCATTACCTTCTTGCTCCAGAAATCCTTCCTTTGAAAACTGCTCCACGAAACGAAAAGCGCTCATCATCGAAACACCCGACGCTTGGGCCAGTTGGGAAGCACCTTGATAGCGTCCGCGAGGCGCCGATAGAAAAGAGGCGGGAATAGCAGGTGCCAGAAGAACCTTGAGCATCCACTGATTCAGGTCCGAGAAGAGTTGCGGAGAACCAGGACCGGGCGACCGGACGACCTTCCCTTTTGGCCGCTCTGAGCTTAGCTTTTCGAGTCCGTGCCCTTCAAAGGACCGGAAGCCTTCCAGATCCATCACACCGACGGCTATGTCCGGTGCGTGCTCCCGTGCAAACTTTTTTATTTGCTCCGCGACGGATTCCGGAATGTGGTTCGCCGCGACAATGGCGACGCAAACGGGTCGACCCGGAAGGTGATGCGCCAGATGTTTCACCTCCAGCAGGGCCTGGGCCATGAGCGGGATCAGACGGTCCCGCCGCCCCTCCGACGCTCGCTTGATTTCGACGATGTATTTCTTCCCGGCACGTTCGGCCGACAGGTCCGGTTTTCTTCCGTCGATCTCCGGCTGTACGAGGACCCGCCACCCTCCCTTGCGAAACACCTCCGCCACGAGGCTGTCGATTTGAGCCCCTTTGTCGAGCGGCGAATCGGGTGAGAGTCCTAGCATGACGTCCTATCATGGCCACGTTATTTATCATGGCCGTGGTAATTATCAAGGCCATGATAGTTAAAAATCCCCTTGCTGTCAACCCTGTTTCTGATCAGCCCTTCCTGCCCAATACCTCCGCTTGATTGCCCGTTCCTCCCTGTGATTCCGCCTGCGCTGGCACACTGTCGCGCCACTCGCGGACTCGCGTCACGCCCGTTGCCGTCCGCTCCGGCCCCCGGATTTCTCTCCTTCCGTTCTCCTGTAAACGCGGTCCTTCGGTTCCCCTGCGCCGGGTGAGGGAACCAAATCCCCGCACAGGAGAACGGAAAATGAAATCAGAACAAATCAAGGAAATCACAGACAAGGCCACCGAGCATCTCGTCGCTGCGCTCCACGCAGGCCACGGTGAAGCGCTCACCGACTATCTCAAGGCCATCGGACGCTTCCATCGGTACAGCCTGCACAATGTGATGCTCATCGCTTCGCAAAAACCGAACGCCAGTTACGTCGCTGGCTTCCGTGCGTGGAACCAGTTGGGCCGCTTCGTGAAGAAGGGCGAGAAAGGCATCGTGATCCTCGCTCCCATCGTTCGCCGGAAGGCCGAGAACGACGAGGATCACCAAGAGGCTTCGGCCTCCGTTGCCGGTTTTCGCGCTGCCTACGTGTTCGATGTCAGCCAGACCGATGGCCAGGAATTGCCGCACATCGGAATCGTGCAAGGCCAGCCGGGCGAATATCGCGAACGTCAAAGCATCTTCGCGCAGGCTCAGGGAATTTCCGTCGAATACTCATCCGAGATCGCTCCCGCGCGTGGAATATCAAGCGGCGGCCGCATCACGCTGCTTCCCGGCCAGTCGGAGGCGGAAGAGTTCTCAACCCTTGCGCACGAACTGGCCCATGAACTCCTGCACCGGGGTGATCGCCGCGGCACCACATCGCGCCGAACCCGCGAGATTGAAGCGGAGGCCACCGCGTTCGTGGTGTGCCACGCCATCGGGCTCGAAACTGGTTCGGCCGCTTCCGACTACATCCAGTTGTGGAATGGAGATGCGAAGCCCCTCACGGAGAGCCTGGGCTATGTACGGCAGGCGGCCTCGCAAATGCTCACCGCACTCACGAGTGGGTGAGTGATGCTCGAATTCCCAAGACCGCTTATGCCGCCGTGGCTGGGCGGCGGGTCCGCCCCATAGCCAGTTTCTGAGCGAACGAAAGCAGGAGTTTTCGATCCGCCTCACCTGCCTTGCTGAGGCACTTCCTCAGCTTATGAAGGTACGCCGCCTGTTTCCCCGAACTGCCCCAAACAATGTCGTCCGCAGTCTTCCTCTTCAACAAATTCGGCAGCTTGGGCGGCTCATCGCCCTCATAGAAGAGCTGGTACAGTGGAACTTCCAAAGCCCGGGCCATCTTCTCCAAGGTCTCGATCGCGGGAACCGTGTGACCATTTTCTACACGAGATATGTAACATCGCAGCAGCCCAGTTCTCTTCTCGATGTCTCCCTGAGAGAGCTTCTTTTCCTCCCGCAACTCCCGCAAACGATCACTGATAATCATGTGCCCTCATTTCAAATTCTTAGGATTGCCGTCGCTAGTCAAGCCAAGGACCCTTCGTACACCGCAATTGTTCGCGAAAGGAGTGTACTGCAAGTTTGCAGCCTACAAAGGAGCCACATGCGATTGCAGAAGCGTAGACCATCTTGTTCTATGGCTCCATGCGCTGCCCGCTAAGAGGGCTTCGAGATTTCACTTTTGGAGCTCTTCCTGCTTGTCGATTCTCATCGCAATTCCGGTCACCCTCCCTACCAAGTCGGCTTCCTGAGGAAATGCGAATTGGCGCGTTGCCACCCCCGAATTCGGGTGCGCTAGCAGAAACAATCGGTCGCCTTTGATCTCGCACCAGCCACACGCAAATCCACCGCGGAGTTCTAGAAAATAAATTGGACGATCAAAGGACCCTTCAGACTGCGGCGGAGCAGGCTGGACGCGACGCTGAGTCACGTCGATCTCGACAAATGTGCCCGGACGCAGAAGAGGCGATAGGGTGCGGTCAGAAAGACCGATGAAACCGTAAAGCTTTTGCTCCGGACGTAGCAATCGGGCCAAAGAAAAGGGAATACTTCCCCAGACCGCGGCCAGGGTGTGCAAAAGGTTTGTGTTTTGCACTTCTGGATCATTCCGGAAACGCAGCGGCAGAGTTACCAGTTCGCCTTCGTCGTTCCCTTCGGCAACCAGACTCGTTTTTGGAACCCCGTACGAAGCTTGATCCTTCCCAAGATCTTGAAACGGAACATCAAAAATCAGCGCCAGATCTTTAAAGCTGCGCTTGTAAATAGCGCCAAGGCTGTAGAGCCTAGCGAGCGACGGCATGTGACCTTTGCCACTTTCGAGCGCGGCGACCCAGCTCTTGGACAGAACATAGCTCGAACTCTTGTGTTCATCGGCAATGGCCTCGCTGATCTCTTCAACGTCTCGCATTGTGAGACCGAGCTTTTTCCGAATTCGACGGAGTTGCGCACCTGCCACTCTTGCTGGGTTGGTTGGCTTCATTGCTTCCCGAAGTAAGTGAATGCGAAAGCATCATAACCAGCAATTGTCTTTATTTCACCATTAATTCGTTTGCAAAGCTTCGCGATGATTTGGCATTTGTCCAATATTTTGGACAAGAATCCCCAATTTCTCCGGTAGTTGCCCTTTATCGGTATGGTCCCGAGACAGGCGCAATAGACTTTGTGGCTCCCCTCAACCGAGAACCCGACCGTTCGAATCTCGTCCGTCAGATACTAGAAAGTCGTGGTTTGACTCTATTTCAGATCTCCCGCGAATCTCGCGCCAGATACGGTGACTCGCGGTATTTCATCCCGCATCAGCTGTATACGGATCTCCGTATCACCGGTTTTACACCAAAGATTCAACAGATTCTCTCCCTAAGTTCTATCACCGGCTACCGTCCGGCAGACTGGCTCGCTGTTTTTGGCTTCCGACTTGATGCCATCGCTCGATTGCAAACGACACTGCCGGCGAAGCGCACGCACTTAATCGATTCGACCGTTTATGACGACCAAGAATGGATTCCCTGGTTCCGTGAAATTGTTCCACCTACGCCTGTCGAGGCGATTGTTCCTCTCGGGCAACTGTTGGCTTCGGGGATTTTTCGGAAAGCTTCCTATTTTCCACCCGCAGAGTCCTCTCCCTTTCTCTACGCCAAAGTCGGGTACGAGGATGCCTTCGCTTACCCCGATCTCCTTCCCGGCAGCATCGTCCGTGTAGACACTCGAAAAAGGCACCATTCTTCAGCCGTGAAGAATGTTTCCGAGCCATTCGTTTTGATCGAATGCGCAAAAGGATTCAGCCTATGCCGTCTGCACTCGGAGAAAGCCGGGCACATCACGCTTCGCTGCAGCGAGCTTCCCTTTCCGCAAGTCGAATTGCGGCTCGGGCGCGAGGCAAAGGTGCTGGGAGTCGCCGATCTCGATTTCCGCTTCCTGGCAGGCAGTCACGACGCAGAGATACCACACGACTTTTCATCTTCGGGAGCTGGTCGCGAGCTCTCCCGGAGGGCGAACCTCACCTTTGGCCAGCTTCTAACTCGATATCGAGCGCAATCGGGTTTGTCGTTTCGTGAAGCATCTGAGTTGAGTCGACGCATAGCGGCCGAACTCGAAGATGAGCACTACTTTTGCGCGTCCGGAGCGCTCTCGGACTACGAAGTGCGTACTAGTCCACCGCGGCATGTGCACAAGCTGATTAGTCTCGCAATCCTGTATGCTTTGAAATTCTCGGACCTCACGAACGCAGCGGCCCTCGAAGTCGGCAATGTTGGACGAGACTCGATACCCGAGGCCCTGTTACCGCGGCGAAACCCGACTTCCGGACTCGATTCGGGAATGGCAGCCCTGCAGCAGCCCGGGCTCGTTCGAGATCTGGTCCAGACTTTTGAAGAAATTCCCTTATTTCTCAAGGACGCTCTTCCGGCCCTTGTCAGACTGCCCGCGATATCACTTCGCGATATCTATTGGATGGGAGGGCAGGCAACTTCCCAGCACCCCCGACTGCAGACTTCGGTTCTGGCCGTCATCGATCGCCGCCGCAAAACGCCCTTTGACGTACCGCGTAAAGCGCTAACAGAGCAGCCACTGTATATGCTTCTCGTACGTAAGAACGGCTATGTTGCCGCAGCCTGTCATCGGGAGGGAGAGTTCCTGGTGGCCCATCCTTTTTCGGACGGATTCCGCGGTCCATTGCGTTTCCGAGACGGAATTGATGCCGAAATCGTTGGACGAATCGTTGCCATTCTTCGCTGGCTCAGGTGACACGCCTGCCACCTCCGCGGTCCGCGGAGCAGATCAGGAAAGCAGATGTCTGGTTGCAGGACACTCCGCAGTTCGTCTTATGACTTTCCCGCATGGGCAACCGCAACAAAACGCGAACCTTGCTGATATCGATGTTGGATTTGAGAACAAAACGACCCATTTGTGGCCTCACACTCTTTGCTGTGGCAACGTTCGCGCATCCTGAGGGCCCATCATGATTCGAATTTCGGAGAACCTACGACATACCCACAATCTAGACGGCGGAGTCGTGCTCGACATCCGACATGGGCGCATGTTTGCGCTTAATTTTGTCGGTTCCAGGATCGTCGAACTTCTCAAAACCGACTACCAAGACACTGAAATTGCCAACGAAATCAGTCAAGAATTCGGTATCAGCCCGGAAATTGCCGCAGCGGACGTTCGAGAATTCCTCAAATCACTCGAGAAACAACACCTGATCGAGCGGCGCGATACGGATGTCACGCTTTGAGGTACACCAGTCTTGCGCGCCGACTCACAAACCGACCTGATTCGATATCGAGTCTTCATCCTTGCGGATCGCGGTAGCCGGCTCCTCGTGATTGCGAACGGGCCGCGCTTCGCTCTTCCCGAAATTCAAATCCCCGCGTTTGCAAGGACTCCCGAAAGCCTGGCTGCCGCTGTGCGGCGCGACTGGGCGCTAGAAGTCATCTGTCTCTATCCGGCAAAAGTCCTCGGAGGTCAACCAAGCGAGAGTCACCTCTGGCGTCATTACCTTACGGAAATTCATGGAAGCCAGCCGACAGTCCGTCAAAGTATGTGGGTGAGTGTCTCTTCGCTCACGGAACACTCGTTCTCGGACGGCAACGACTATCAAGCACTGCTCAGATGCCTGGCCCGCTGCTGTCCCAGCTGCAATCCGCACTCGGCCGCCTTCGAAACCATTGGCTGGTTCGAAACAGTCTCCCGTTGGATCAGCGATGTCATTAAGCCTTCAGGTCTGCATCTGACCGGCGAGTTCCGTCAGGTCAATGCCAGTCCGGCTTTCAGTCTTATTCGCTTTGCCACGAACCGGCAAGCCGTTTGGTTCAAGGCTGTCGGTCCACCAAATGTCCGAGAATTTCGTATTTCCCGATATCTGACGCAGATCGCCCCGGCTTTTACACCGAAGATTCTGGGCGCTCGTGTGAAATGGAATGCCTGGCTCATGGCCGAAGTCGAAGGAAGTCATCCCGATGACCAATCAGACATGCAGATATGGGCCACGGTCGCAAAAACTCTGGCACGCCTGCAAATCGCCTCGGTGGGCCATAGTCTCCACCTCATCAACGCCGGCTGTCGGGACATGCGCGTCGGTACCGTCCTCGATGGCCTTGATCGCTTCTTCGAGGCCATGGCGTTTTTGATGGGCCAACAAACCAAAGAGGTCCCGCCTCCCCTGTCGCAAGACGAACTCCACACGTTGGCAACGCAGCTCAAATCACTGCTCATCGAATTCCAGGAATTTGATATTCCGAACGCACTCGGCCATCTCGATCTCAATCCGAGCAACATCGTTGTCACTGCAAATAGGTGCGTGTTTCTGGATTGGGCCGAGGCTTATGTCGGGCATCCCTTCCTGACGTTCGATTATCTCCTTCAGCACCTTCGCCGTTTTCAAGGCCAAGGTCTTTGGGAAACAGCCGTCACGAGCGCATATGCCCAGGAATGGCTTGCGTTAGCCGATCCAACCGCCATCCGTCACGCCCTCGCCCTCTCGCCATTGATTGCCATGCTCGCCTACGCGTTTTCCGCAGATGGCTGGCGCGATCCGAAACACAGGTTTGCCCCAGAAGTCGCTTCCTACCTGCGGAGTCTCACCAGACAAATACAGCGGGAAACGCGACGCATCATTGCAAATCGCAACACGGGTGCAGTCCAGCTCTCAGCTTTTGCCGAATCGCAGGAGATCCCGTCGTGTTGATCTTAGTTGTCAAGGCGTACTTCCACTTAGTTTGTTTCGAAGTCTTGCTGCAGTTCGCTAACTTCGAAACGCTTCATCGCAGGATACGGAACTATCCCACGGTGTCCTCATCTGCGAACAGCGTCGAACACGCCATTCGAATTTGCTCGGCTATGGACATGGCCTGTGTCTTCTACTGGAAATACGTGTTGTGTCTGCAGAAATCAGCAGCAACCGTGTGCTTGTTGCGACGCTGTGGAATTCCGGCACAAATGGTGATCGGCGCCCAGAAGCTTCCATTCAAGGCCCACGCTTGGGTCGAAGTCGATGGCCAAGTCATCAACGACAAACCTTATTTGCCAAAACTCTACGGCATTCTGGATCGCTGCTAGCGCACGCGTCCGGAACGGGAGAATTTATGAGTGTCCTCTTTGGCAGATGGAATGTGGATGGCCAGGCGGTTACCCAAGAATACGAGGAGACCGTAGCCAAGCTCCTGACTCCGTACGGACCGGACGGCGCCACAGCCTATGCTAAAGGACCAATTCTCATCCGCTACCATGCGTTTGACACCGCAAAACCGTCTCATTCGGAAGGTCAACCCCACACCCTACCATCGGGAGTAATCCTGACTTGGGACGGTCGCCTCGATAATCGTGAAGAACTGACTCAGAGGCTGGGGAACGGCCGGGCCGTCGCGCGTTCGGATATTTCGATTGTTGCGGAGACCTACGAAAGATACGAGCTTGCCTGCTTGCCAGACCTAATCGGTGATTGGGCTCTCTCGGTCTGGAACCCTTTCGATCGTTCGGTCCTCCTGGCTAGAGATTTCGTCGGCACGCGACCCTTGTTTTACTCTCGCCGAGCTCACTGTGTCGCCTGGAGCAGCGTGTTGGACCCGTTGCTCACGCTTTCGGGCGATTCACTCAAACTCGACGAAGAATATTTGGCTGGGTGGCTCTCTTCGTATCCCGCGTCCCACCTCACTCCCTACGTGGGAATTTATTCCGTGCCGCCCTCTTCCTATGTGCTCCTCCAAGAGAAGACCACCCTCATCAGAGAATATTGGCGTCTCAACCCGTCAAAGAGGATTCGCTATACCAGCGACCACGAATACGAAGAGCATTTTCGCTCGGTGCTTACCGAGTCCGTTCGACGGCGTTTGCGCTCCGCTGGTCCGATTCTCGCAGAATTGAGTGGAGGCATGGACTCTTCCTCCATCGTCTGTGTCGCGGATCGGCTGATCGCCTCGGGGGCTTCGAGTGCCGACCGCCTCCACACAGTTTCCTATTTCGATGATGCCGAGACCACCTGGGATGAGCGCCCGTACGTAACCCGCCTTGAGGAGCAACGCGGGTGCGCCGGTGCGCACATCGATGTGGGGCGCGACCAAACCCTTCCTGGGGAATATCCGAGGAGCCCACTCTCAGCCTCGCCGCGCTCTACGGTGCGTCTTACGGCTGCCTTCACTAAGCTAACGGCACGCCTCGCGGCCACAGGAAGTCGTGTCATTTTATCGGGTATCGGCGGCGATGAAGCTCTTGGTGGCGTTATCACACCTATTCCAGAGCTTGCGGACCTCCTCACCGAAGGACATTTCCTGGGACTTGCGAAACAAGGCTTTGCTTGGGCGCTCGCACAAAAAAAACCTCTACACCACGTTCTCAGAGATACGCTTAGGCCGTTCCTACCTTTCGAGCTAGACAGCGATACGCCATACCAGCCGGCTCCATGGCTTGAGCCAGCTTTCGTCAAACGCCACCACCAAGCGCTCGGCGGTTACCCGAGCCGCTTGAAGATTCTTGGCGCTTCGCCAAGTTTTCAAGCCAATGTTCAGGCGCTCGACGCTCTGCGCCGCCAGATCGGTTGTACGAATTCTCCAAACGCTCTCTACGAAAAACGATTCCCTTATTTGGATCGCGATCTTTGGGAACTGGTTTGCGCCATTCCCCGCGAACAGCTCGTGCGGCCTGGGGAGCGCCGCTCTCTGATGCGCCGGGCGCTCAATGGCATTGTTCCCGACGAAATAAGGGACCGAAAACGCAAAGCGTTCGTCGCTCGGGGCCCCATGGCAGCTCTATCCATCGACTGGGCAGCCCTGAACCACCTTAGCGAGCATATGGTGAGCGCTTCCCTAGGCATCCTCAACAGCCGTGCTTTCCAGAATGTTCTCGGGAGGGCTCGCGCCGGACTGGAGCTATCCGCAATTCCTATTCTGCGCACGCTGGAGATCGAATATTGGCTGCGGCACCTCCAGGCGCAAACGGTATGCCGGATTTCGGATTTCGAGCGAACACGACTTCGAGCGAGTGAGTATCCCGTGCCGGTCGGATTGGTGTCAGAAAGTTAGAACATGAAACATCTAGGAATACTGATCGCAGTCGGGCTCTGTGGTGTAGTTGCAACCTTGCTAGCGGAAGCTGACCCGCAAAGCTCGCCAGAGGCACGTATCGCCTCCCGCGAACTCTCTTATCACGATCACGCACCAGTCGGGCCGTTGCCATCTCTTCTTGACGCGCGGCAGTTCCGCATAAATCGCGCGGCCTTCGTAGCGTATTACCTGGCTTCGCAAATCAAGGAAACTCTCTATCAAATGCCCTGCTATTGCCCATGTAACAAGTCCGAGGGACACCAGAGCCTGCTCGACTGTTTTGCCGACAAACACGGGTCCAAGTGCGTCACCTGTCAAAAGGAAGCCGTCTTCTGCTACCTGCAAACCAAGGAGGGCCGCGCTCCGGCGGAAATACGACAAGCCATGGAGCGTGGCGACATGCAGAAGATTGACTGGCGAGCAGAAATCGACATGGCCTTTTCCAAGATTCCAGCGGAAGCACGCTGAGCGAGGTGTGAACCCACCAAACCAAACGACTTCAGTTAGCTAACTGGATGCAGCAAGAGAAAAACTAAGGAAGGAGGTCCACACCATGAAATACGAGAAGCCTGAAATGACAGAACTGGGATCGGCCATCGAAACCGTGCAGTTCCTCGTCAAGAAGGGCATTCACTCCGACTGCGCAGATCAGCCAAGTGCCAGTCCGTGTGAGTCGAACGAATAAAACCCCGAAATGGAGCGCCGGCAAAAACCGGCGCTCCACTTTTACTCATCGCAGATGCCGGTCAAACCATTCGATGATGCGATTCGCTACGTCGAGTTGATCCACGTAGTTCCAATCGCGCGGGACGTGGCTTTCGCCCAAATACTTTGCATATTCCACTTCCTTGCCGAGACGCCGCATTCCTACGAACATCTGATCAGCCAGGAACGAGGAAACCGCTCCGTCGTCGGAGCCGTGTACGAGCAGCAAAGGAGTTTCGATGCGGTCCAGGTAGAAGAAGGGCGATTTCTCGACGTATTTGAATGGCTTTTCCCAAGGAAGGGTACTCAACTCCTGCTCCGTCTCGTCCGCTGCCCATGCTGCACCATCCCGATCCAATTGGCCATATAGGCCTGCATAGTCCCCAAACCCTGCGAGTGCTACCGCAGCCTTGAAACGACGCGTATTCGTAAGAAGCCCGAGGGTTTCGTATCCCCCTGCACTGTGGCCCATCACCCCGATGCGTTCCGGGTCCGCAATGCCAAGCTCCACCACCTTGGACACGCCGGGCAGCACGCTCTTAGCGAATGCAGCGATGCCATCGTTTTTGTGCTCTTCGAAGTCCGGCAGCAAAACAGCGTATCCGCGCGTAGCCAACAATTGGAGGTTTAAAGGTCCTGGAAACCCTCCAAAACCGAATTGATCGTAATCACGCGATAGACGTGTCGGATAGACATAAACAACCAGCGGGTACTGCGTCCCTGCGTGGAAATCCGAAGGCAACAACAATGCACCGTGCAAGCGGTGCCCGTCGTCGCTCAGCCAGTCAATCAGCCGCGTCGAACCCATCTTGTACTTCTCCATTTGCGGATTGAGGTGCGTCAGCTGTCGCGAATGCTCAAAGCGGCCATCGCTCACCCATACGTCCGGCACGTGCTGCGCGTCCTCGGCAACATAAGCTACGTAGTTCGGCGAGGATGCGATCATGTTGAGACCCATCCCAGAGCCCAGCACATTGCAATCAAAACAGCGTCCATCCTGGGCTAGGAGCGTGCTCTTTCCGGATTCCAGATCGATCCGGTAAAACCCGTCTTGCTTCCCTTCCAGATCACGGGCGAGCACGACCGTCGATTGCCCTTGGTCGGAGTTCCACAACCGGGGACCGGGTTGAGCAACTCTGCGAACGATCCTTCGCTCCGGTATCCGCGCCACCTGAATCGCGTGGCCTTCCGAGATCGCAACCCGCCAGAGAGCGCCGTCGGATATGAGAAAGAAGCAGCATCCGGTCCGATCCCAAGCCGGCATGGCATAGGGCGCAGTCGCATGCGGCAGCGTTGCTACTTTGCGCGCATAGCCACCGCTCGCCGGCACGGCAAACCATTCCATTCCCTCTCCACTCGTGTCGTAGACCCCGTAGACCAGATCCAAACCGTCTGGCGACCAGCCAAATGCCTCCCCGAGAAGACCGTCGGAGACGATCGTGCGTTCGTTCCCATTGGAAAGATCGCGGCAAACCAGGTCATAGGTTTTTCGGAACCTTGCCGCAGGATGAAGACGCTTCGGGACCGCGTATGCGACTTGGGAACCGTCTGTCGAAGGCGAATACCAGCCGATGCGCTTCCCATGGGAGATCGGTTTGGCCTCTCCTGTGGCTACGTCAACGAGAACAAGGTCACGCAGCGAAACAGCATCAAGGTTCATGCGCGAGGAGCGTGCGTCTAGGTCTGTCGAAGCCCCTCGCGACGAAGAATAGAGTATTACTCCCGCTTGGGAATTCGATTCCATCCCTGAGGCGGTGGAGTTAATAGGAGACATCACCTGCCGTACATACTCATCAATGGAGACGCGCTCTGGGATGATTGTTATCAGAACCTCGTGCGAGTCCGGCATCCACTGGATTCCGGGTGATGGGTACGGACTCCTCACATTGACGGTTGACGTCAGTCTCAGACGGTCCTGCTGCGAGTCCCAAATCCACAGCCGGGCCTGTCCACTTCCGTCCCGATCCGACAGGAACGCTAAATAGTGTCCGTCTGGCGACCAGGCTGGATTCCAACTCGAACCCGAACCTTCGGTCAGGTTCCGGCTGTTTCCGTCTTCCAGGTTCGTGATCCAAATATCGTTAGCTTCATTTTGCAGGAACATCCCAGAGCGTACGTAACGTTCCTTCTCGATTCCTTGTTCTCGCTTAACCTGCATTCGTAGATTGTCGTGCACGGAATAGGCTATCCATTTCCCGCCAGGAGAGACCGCTAGAGGAGATATTTCGCTGAACGAACGTGACTTCAAGGCGATTTCTATGGGCAACGGCGCAGGTTCCCGAGCCGTTGTGGCCTCCGGGCAAGACGCAAAACACAATCCTGCGGTGATCGCCAGCAACAATCGGTACTTGTTCATCCCGCGTTCTCTCACAACGCACCCATAGCAAGCGGTAATTCTTGTCCTTGCTTTGGAGTTGCCTACACGGCCGCGCAGGCTTAGAAGAAAAACTTGAGCGCGAATTGCATCGATCGGGGGCCGCCAATCTGGTAAAGGGGGCTAAGTCCTCCCGAGGCACTCCCACGCGAAAGGCTCTGGCCGAACATCTGTGTGGCGATTCCGAAATCGGCTCCACCAAAGCCGTTATTCGGAGGGCCGAAATTCGGATGGTTTAGCAGGTTGAAGATCTCCGTTCGAAACTGAAGTTTGCGCGATTCCCCCATTGGGAAGTCTCGGTGTATCGCGAAATCCCACTCTGCCGCTCCGAAACCCCGAAGTGCGTTTCGGCCCAGAGTTCCTTGCCGCGTGGGGTTTCCTGTGGTGGGGTCGGCGGGTGGATCGGCAAATGCCGCCGGATTGAGCGCTTTGCCACCTGGAAACTGCGGTCCGTAGAGATATAAGGGCTGTCCCGGGACGACGTCCGGCCGGACGTTCGCAAACAAGCCGGCATTGAACGTAAAGAAGTTAAGATCTTGAAGATCCACGGGTGGCGCAGACCGCGCCAACAAGAAGTTTTCCGTCGACCAATCACGAAGAAAAACAGAAGCAATGCCCACGTGCTTCGGCGTCGGAAAGTTGTACGTTATTCCAGCGCTGAAGGCATGCCGGATATCGAAGTCCGAACTGCCACGATTCTCGTTGGGTTCGCCGGGAAAGCCAAGATTGGAAGCATTTCCCGATGAACTCGCAGAACCATCGTCAATGGAATGAGACCACGTGTAGGATGCAAGCGCCTGCAGGCCGCCGGACAGTCTCCTCTGAAATTGGATCTGCAGCGCGTTGTATTGCGACGAAGCGGTGTTATCGACGAACGCCCCTTCCTGGATAGTGGGATTTGTCGCCGGGCTTAAGAACACCGTGTTTTGTAGCAGGCGCCGACCGGAGGCCCCCACATACGACACCGTGAGACTCTGCTGGCTACCGAGTGCCTGCTCCGCCGCAACGTTCCACTGCAAGGTATAAGGGAGTTTCAAGTGGGGATTGAAAGCTTCAAAGTCGGCGATGGAAGCGACAGGCGAAATCGGAGGCGGTGCTATCTCCGCTTGCGAGTACGGAAACGTCGTATTTGCTAACGAATTAAACATCCCAAAAGGAGGCACCAGCGAATCAATGGCGTTGCCGGTCTCGGCGCTCACGAGATCGTAAAACACTCCGAATCCGCCACGCAGCACTCGCTGGAACTTCGAACTTCGGGAAAGCTGATACGCGCCACCAATCCGTGGGGCTACGTTTCCATAGGGCGTGTGGAACGGCGGCGTTCCCGCGGGAGCAATCGCCAACTGTGAAAGGTCATTCAGATTGTAGCCGGTAACGGCGGGGATACCCGGCCCGTTGATCGTCGATGGCGCAAAATCCACGTCCCAGCGCAATCCGTAAGTAACCATCAAGCGGGAGTTCACACGCCAACTGTCTTGCGCGTACAGTCCGAGGTTGTGGAACGCCAAACGAACGACTTTGCGCGATTCGATGAACCCAAAGGAGACATCCCCCGCTTCAGTGGCCGCAACACTGTCGAATGTAGCTGACTGAAGATACGTGAAAGGCGAACTGCTTGGGTCGAGGCGGCGAAAATCCACGCCAATCTTGACGCTATGCGATCCTTGCTGCCAGGCGTAACTATCGACAAGATTGAACTGCCGCTGCGTGTTCTGATTGTTGCTTCCTAGAGCGATACCGCTGGCCGTGCCCAGGCTGGAAATCGATATTTCGAATAAGCTATTCGATTTCGACAAGCCCGTCGGCAGAGGCACCGTCGCAAGCGGAACGGCTCCCCCAAAACCGTCGAGAGATTCAAAGCTAGAGGCGGTGGCGCGACTGTAGTTGACGCGGAAATCATTCACCGCCATGGACGAAACGGTCCAAGTCACTCCCGCGGTCGCCGTCTGCGTGGTCAGCTCAAATGGCTGAACCACGCTGAGCGACTGAACCCCTCCGGACGACCCACGGCCGGTGAATTCGGAAGGCGAATAGCTGTAACGCCCGAAGAGAGACCATTTGCCGCTGATCTTATGATCGATCCGCAGACTGTAGGCGTCGAGCGTCCCGGGATTCGAATAACTCGCGTTGAATTGCGCGACGCCGGTTGCGAGATCGTCCGCGCCGTTCGGTTTGGGGAAGGCATTGAGGTATGGTTGCATAGCCGGGGCCGCATTTTGGCGTGCGCTAAGGTCTGGGACACTGGTAATCGCAGTTTGAGGCAAACGTAGCCGAAGTCCTTCGTAGGAGAAAAAGAAAAACGTGCGGTCCTTCACAATGGGACCAGAGAACGTACCGCCAAAATCATTCTGCCGTTCTTCGGCCTTCGGCAGCGGCGGATTATTTCGGAATCCGTTAAACCAGTTGCTGGCGTCGAACAAATCATTTCTCAGGTAGTCGAAAGCCGTTCCGTGAAAAAGATTCGTCCCGGAACGCGTGAGAATCGAGATCTGCGCGCCGGGCGTCCTGCCGAATTCGGGTGCAAACGTCGACGTCTGGATGCGAAACTCCTGCATCGCATCGACAGACACGAGACTGTTTGTTCCGCCTAAGGCGCTTGTCGATCCCAATGCTCCGCCAAAACCATTGCCTGGCGTGGTCGCAGCTCCTACGCCCACATTCGCACTAACGCCATCGACCATCCAGTAGTTGGACGACGGGCGCTGCCCGTTCACGCTGAACTGGCCGGAGTCGGACGACGTACTTGTCGTCGCGACAGTTCCCGGCGTGAGATAAATCAGCGACTGAAAGCTTCTTCCGTTCAGCGGCAGGTTTTCCGCGAATTGGCGGTCTACGACGGTGCTCACGGTTGCGGCCTGCGTGTTGATAAGCGGAGCCCCGCCCTCCACGGTCACGGTTACGGAAACAGCTCCGATGGGCAGGGTGAAATTGATGCTGACCGCATCCTGCACGTTCAGAATGATGTCTGGCCGCACGATCGTTTTAAACCCGAGTTTGGACACTTGCATCCGGTACACACCAGGCGGAAGGCTTGATAGCGTATAAATCCCTTCCCCATTCGTGGCCGTCTCATAGCGGATTCCGGTCACGTCACTGATGACAACGATTTGAGCGCCCGGAACGCCCTTCGCTTCCGGGTCAAACACAATCCCATTGACGGTTGCATTGGGAGACTGGCAAAGGGCGCCTGAGCAGAACAGAACGGCCACAAGAAACAGCAATGCAGCGCTAGCTCGCACGAAAAGCTCCTGTGACTGCATGAATTATGCAGCTTCATAGAGTCTTGGCAGAAGACCCACCTAGTTGTACCACTGGGATTAGAGACAGATTCTCGAAATAACTTGTGAGGGATCTTTATAATCAGGGATGATTGGGATCGGCTCGAAGGTAGGCGAAGAGAAATGGCTTGCCGCTCGGCTTATCGCTTCCACCCTTAGGCTCAATGGTCACAAACACAGCTTGGATTTGCTGGAGCGTCTTCGCGTCATCCGAACGTACAATCCACCGCTTCTTCGCCACATTGTCTTCATAGAAGACTCCCAGATTTAACGCCTGTTGCCGATCAGGGCCGAGGCTTCCCCAAGCTTGGAAGGTACTACCATTTTTCAGTCCCGGAGCTTCGTCAAGATCATAAGCATAGAAAATCAAGGACTTGCCCTTTGTGAGGAAAACACGGCCGCACGGTTTCTGCATCTCGCCCGAGCGGGCCACGTCGTACACCTCGGCAATATAAAGGTCCCGCGCGCCCATCAGCTCGCGGATGTCCCGGTCGTGATCGAGCAAAGACTGCAATTGCCCGATAGTCCTGTCCCGGTCTCCCAATAACGTGGAGGCTTCCGCCAACTTTCCTTCGATAGTTGAAGAGCGGAGCGTGTCCCCCTCCCGAGCTTGTACGGCCACCTCCAAGTCTTTCTGCAACTTCAAGAGCGATGTTTCGGCAGTAGCTGCCTTTTGCGCGAGAGCGTCCCGGTCCGCCACGGAACGGTTCTTCTCCGCCTCCGTCACCTGCACGTGATTTTGGAGGTCCTGCTCGCGAGCCCGTAGGCTGGCGAGCTCTGCGCTCTGCCGTTGGATCTGAGTCCGAAGTTCCGAAATAACCTTGTCGCGTTCTGCGAGTTGCTGCTGATTCTCAGTTCCATCGTCGAGGCACCTTGGTTGTCAGGCGCCGCAGTTAGTTGACTTGGTTTTCAGGCGACTGCAATATCTGCAACGTGCTTGTCGTCTTTTCGCAAGAGCACCATTCCGAGCGTCACGATAAGAATGATCCCGGCTGCGTAGGGGAGGTAAGACTCTAGGCGTTCAATGGACTTTCGCAAACCGGATTCAGTCTGCAAAAACGTCGGAGCTCGATCCGAGAGGTCTGAGGAAGAACCGTTGGAGGTATACTTCTCCCGTGACAAACGCTCGAACAATCGTTCTTCCGCTGCCGCGTCTGCGGAGCGGTTCGGTCGAGCATTGGAGTCATCGCCGAGACGCGGTGAAAGCGCAGGAACGGCCCGATCTACCACCGCTTCGAATTGCCGTATTGCTTTGCGGCACTCCGCGCAATCCTTAAGGTGTTTCGCGAGCATTGCCTGCTCGTCCGCGGTCAACTCACCTGAAGTCGACAACGCACAGAGCTCGACAAATTCTTCATGCGGGTCCATACACAATTCTTTCCCGCCCGTTGGTCGGCAACTTATTTAGCACAACGTTACCTGGGGTGCAATCATTCCAGAAATAAACGCGCCCGCAACTTGTTTAGGCCACGGTAGTAGTGGTGTCTCACATTACCGAGCGGCTGGCCAAGCTTCTCGCTGATCTCGGCAAGTGTATAGCCTTCAAAAAAAAAGAGACGCATCGTCTCGAATTGCTCTGACGTCAACCCCTTGAGGATTTCCTGCACTAGCGCACCGTCAAAAATTGCGGTCTCAGAACTTCTATGGCCAGTCGGTCTCGCCTTAAGATCGAGTGACGGCTTAGGCGCATTCCCGAACAGCTGATGCCGCGACGATAGGTATCGGCGTCGATTGATTGCTCGATAGTAGATGTTCTGCACAATCCAGGAACGCGCGGAACCCTTCCCGCTGTCGAAGACTGAGGCGCTGCAAAAGAAGTAAAGGAAAACTTCCTGGACCAGATCTTCTGCTTCGGCATCGTCCCGCAAAATGCGTTTCCCGATGCTGCGAACCAGAGAGGCATAACGGCGAAACAGAATTCCAAGGGCGTCGCGATCATTCGCGCGAATCCTCGTTAGAAGGAATTCGTCGGAGAGGTCGCCGGGCCGGCACGGGACCTCCTCAACTGGAGAAACGACTGCCGCCTCCACTTTGCCCAGTCGCAAGGTGGGGAAACGAGCCGTTGGAAACGAGTTAGACATTCATATTTCTAGAAGGAGATCGGCCAAAACCTAGGGCGAATCCCACTCTTCTCCTGGACAAATGCCAGTGTTCATCATCGCTAGAGGCCTCTCGGTTGGTCCAATACGTCTTCAACCTCGCCTGGTCTTGGTTCACCTCAGAGAGCGAACAAATCAGGAGTCTTGCGCCAACCGTTCCATTCTCCAATTAACACTAGACACTACTACCATTATAAGACGGTAATTACAACCGGAACGTGGATTGGCGCTTACCTTCCGCCAGTGACTTTGCGAGCGCGCTCGATTGATGCCAGCGCAACGAAGCTGCTCAAACTTCTCGACTCCAACTTTGCAGCCCGTTTTAGCAACTGGTGTTCCTCATCGGTGTAGTACGAAAACACCTTAGCTCGCAATGGCCTCTTGGCGGTGCGCCGGGAAGGAACTGTAGAGTGGCTCTCGGACACCGCAAGACAATAGTACCATTACATATTTGCCCCGAGCGTTTGAGTCGTTCGCGACAACTTATAGCGAGGGGATGAAGCACACGCTGAACACTGCAGGGTTCGTGAAAAGGGGGAAAGACTGGAAAGGGCTAAAACATGTGTTGTCACTGTGGGAGAGAGTGGCCGACGCACCGACCAAGAAATGAGCAATAAATTCAAGACAGCGTGTAGCCGTGACGTGTGAAAGTCAGTATGCGATGTAGCCGGAGCGCCCATAACAGGCATTACCGTATTGATCCTTGTGTGGCCGAAGCCGCGTGCTATAGCGTTTGCGGGGGAATCGCTTGCCGCAATAAGAGCATTCCACGACGTAAACCCGCGCTGAGGACGCGCTGCGCACGCGTGGTCCTGCTGGGAAACCCGCTCTGAATCCCCTTCCGAAATAGGTCTTACCGGCGAATTCACCCGCCTTGCCTAGCTCGACAGGTAGTCGGGGCTCGAATTGCTGATCAGTCACGGCAAGGGATTGAATTTTGGGATGTAGAAACGTCTTGAGGCCCGGGCCGCTCGAACGGCCGCCGGTCCGGTCGAATGCGTAGAAATATTCCTGGCCGAACCCATCCTTGCGGCGCTTGAACACGAGCGAATAACGCTCAATGAGACGTCGATGGCCGTCGTACATGATGTCGAGCATTGTGAGATTGCTCGCCGCTTCCATGATCATGTTGCGAAAGCGCGAGGGATAAAAAGCGATCTGGCCGTAGTAATCGACGCGCAGCCCGGCGAACATCGCTTCGATGTTCTCCTTGAATCCTTTGAGCGCCGTGTCGAAATCGAAAAGGCTTTGTGCCGGGCACACCAAATACTTGTGCCAGATGGCGCGGAACGTTTCTAGCGGAAGATCGAGCAAAAGCCCCTTCGCAACGGCGGGGCTCGGCTCGAAAATCGTCTTCTTGAGAAACGTTCGCAGCAGTTCGCCGCGGTCTACCTCAAGATCGCGGTTGATGAACACGCTGTAGACGTAGTCGTATAGATCGAAAGAATGGCGCCGCTGCAGAAGGCATTTGAGTTTCGACGCGAGAAGCTCCTCCAGCTTGTGACATCGAATTGTCGCGTTGCATTGGGCGTTGTCGGAGTAGGGGTGAATGAGGAAGCGGTCCTGAACCGGCAGAAAGATGCGCTCATACTCGGTGACATCGAGATGCACACTGATGGTCGTGGTGTGGGGATTGCCGTAGAAGTCCTTGAAATGCAGCCGCGCTTCAACAATGCGGCGATCTTCGTCGGAGTTGCCTTTCTCCCGCGCCCAATTCCGGTCCTTCTCGAAAACGACGCCCGTCTGCTCCTGGACGAAATCACAGATCCTGTTTAACTCGGCGGCGAGTTTGTCTTCCTGTATCGCGACGGTGCTGGAGAAGTCCAGGTCGTTTGAGAATCGCGTGTGCGGAAAGTATGCCTTGCGGAAACAGTTTCCGCCCTTGAGTACGAGCGCATCCTTGAGCCAACTCGCGCCGTAAATTCCTGACAGCAGCCAGCCGAAGATGTAGTCGCGCTGTATGTTGGCGGCGTGCAGACCGAACTCCGCCACCTTTATCTCAATCTCGTCCTTCGTAATCACTTTACATACTTTCTCGGCGATCGAAACTAGCGTCGACGCCGATAGAAGGGTACGCCGTACATTCTGTCCTCCAGTTACGAGGAAGGGGCCAGTGATCGAGACGAATGCCTTCCTGCTTGTAGATGACGCGCACCTCCGCGAGAGACTTACGACTTCCGAGTCGCCGTATCCTCCGCGCTAAAAGCCTTCTCTTCCTTCCATTCGCAAAGATAAGAAGCGTCAGCCCTGCGACTGACGCTTCCCCCGTCCTCCACTTCGACGTGCTCTACGGCTCAACCGCCGGCGGATATGCCGTCGTGAAAGAATCCGCATTGAACCTCGTATAAAGCGTATTGACGTACACGTTGAACTGAACGTGCTCGCCGGTGACAAACGCCACGCCGCAGTACGCGTCGTTTATCGTGTTGTGCGTGATCGAGTTTTCGGACACTCCCGTGCCTGAATATTCGTTGATCCCGCAGCCTTCTTGATTGTTGCTTGCGTCAGCATCGATCGGTCCCACGTTGACGATCGTATTCCCCTCGATCACGCTGTCCGTGAACGCGCCCGAAGCCGACCCCTGAATATCCATGCCGCTGAGCGCGTCGATGTTGCTGATGAAATTATTCGTGATCCGCACACGATTGGCGCCGTTCGCAAAAATGCCGCTCTGTGCCTTGCTGATGATGTTGTGGTCCACCACCGTCCCGTCGCCGACCGCTCGCAACGTAACCCCTTCGCTCCGAACTCCGATGCAGTCTGCAATCGCCAACGCGCCACAATTCCCTTCGGTGATCACGTTGTTGGCGATGAGTCCCACGGCACCATTCGCGATGAACACTCCGAATTGAAATACGCCCTGGCTCGGCCCTACGCCGGTAATTACGTTGCCTTCGACATCCCCAGTGATTTTTGCACCATCCACCAAGACTCCGTTGGCTGTGAAATTGTGGATGCTGTTGTTTTTCACCACGACCTCGAAAGGCCCCGGCTCATCCGCGTCCACCTGCACTCCGAAGCCATTTCCGAACGGCAATCCCCCGGCGCAGCCCACCGGGTTCGTCAACTGCGCGCCGAAGAGTGCGCTGTTCTCCACTGTGCCCGAGGCGTTTCGGAAATGAATCGCCGCAAGGCCGGGCGCGCATCCACTGACCGCATTCTTGCTTGCGTCCACGGCAAGACCGTCAATCGTCACCCCGGACGTATTCAATATGCTGATCACCGCCTGAAATCCCAGACTTCCAACGTTGCTCAACGCGGTAGGTTGTACCAGCACTCGTTCGAAGCCGTCGTTCAATAACCCAACCAGCTTGACTGGCTTCGTCAGGATGAGCTGCTCTGGATAGAGCGCTGGACAGATATCGATTTCGTCCCCTGGCGACGCGGCGTTCACCGCGGCCATAATCGTTGAGTACTGCGCATTCGGACAGGATGTATTGGCCTGTCCAACGGTTCTTGCTTTGGCGCTCCATGCCGCCTCGGAACTCGTCGCGCAGAATACCGTCAAAAACAAGAAGGCTAGCCCAGCATGAGCCACCATTTTTCGGGTCATACGTTTCTCCTTTTCGAAATCGAGTGTCTTCGCCGTCACTGGATAAAGCGACAATTTCGTCCTTTTGGGGTCACCAAGAAACAAGTTTTCGGACCGCATTGAGGTAATGGCAGTTGTAGGTCACTAGAATAGTTAACGGCAAAAAAGAGGCTGTCGTAGAATTGACTCCGAAATCCGCGTCCCGGCACGCTAGGATGGTGGCAAAGATGGAATCTTCACCCGGCGAAGTGACCAGCCTCCTGACTCACCTCACCAATGGAAACCAGGATGCCGCCTCGAAGTTGGTCCCCCTGATCTACGACGAAATGCGGCGTCTTGCCAGGCGGCACATGCGTCGCGAACGGCAAGATCACACCCTTCAGACCACCGCTCTGGTCCATGAGGCGTATCTCAAGCTCGTCGAGCATCACTCCATTGATTGGCGAAGTCGCGCGCACTTTTTTGCCGTCGCGGCCCAAGTCATGCGCCGCATCCTGATTGACCATGCCCGCGGCCATCTGCGCGGAAAGCGTCGCGGCAAACACCAAGTTGTGCCCTTCGACGAAGCCTTGGTATTCTCGCCGGAACAGTCCCGAGAACTTGTGCGCGTCGACGCGGCGTTGCATCAGCTCGCTAAGCAGGATCCGCGCCAAGCGAAAATTGTCGAGCTGCGATTCTTTGGCGGCCTTACCGTTGAGGAAACCGCTGAAGCGCTGCAGATCTCGCCCAAAACGGTAAAGAGGGATTGGGCCGTCGCCAAAGCCTGGCTGCACGGGTTCCTGAAATAAATCTATGCGCCTCTCTCCGGAACGATGGGAAGAGGTAAAGGTGCTCTTTGAGGCTGCATTGGAGATCGATGCCTCCGGCCGCGAAACTTTTCTCCGCGCGCATTCCGCCGACGATTCGGTTCGTTCTGAGGTACGCAGACTCCTTGCCGAATACCAAGGTGCCGGAACTTTTCTCTCGCGACCACCTTTTGCTGTTACCCCACTTCAACCGCAGGGCCAAGCCAGTCGATTTAGCGACGGCGAGACGTTGGCAGCAAGGTTCAAGATTCTCCGCTTCGTCGCTAAGGGCGGGATGGGCGAAGTCTACGAGGCCCAAGATCTCGAATTGCACGAGGTCGTGGCGATCAAGACTCTTCGGACGGATGCCCTACGCCAGACCGATGCCCTGGCTCGCTTCAAGCGCGAAGTCCACCTCGCGCGCAGAGTGACCCATCAGAACGTCTGCCGCATCTTCGATCTCTATCGCCACAAACCCGAGGGCGGCGATGAAGTCATGATCCTCAGCATGGAATTCCTGCGCGGAGAGACTCTGGCAGACCGCATCAAGCGACACGGCCGCATGACTCTCGCCGACGCTTTGCCCCTCGTCCGGCAAGTAGCATCCGCGCTAGGTTCCGCTCATCAAGCCGGCATCGTGCACCGGGATCTCAAACCCAGCAACGTCATCTTGGTTGAGGAGTCTGCCGGCGTGCGGGCTGTCGTCACCGATTTTGGGGCTGGCGGTTCGCGGTACGAGTGCCGCCGGAGGAGATTCGCTCACCCAAGTCACGTGGTCGTCGGGGCAAATCGATGAAGGACGGCACTTGTACGGGACGCCGGCCTACATGGCACCCGAGCAAATTGAAGGGCGTCCCGCAACCATCGCTTCCGATATTTATGCCCTTGGCCTTGTGATCTACGAAATGGTCACCGGCGTCCGCCCATTCGACGGCGACACCCCCATATCCACCGCCGTAAAGCGGCTTACCCAGTCCCCTCGGCCCCCGCGAGAATTCGATTTGACGCTCAGTGCGGCGTGCGAATCCGTGATACTTCGCTGCCTCGAGCGCGACCCCGCCAACCGCTTCGCAAAACCGGAAGATGTGGTGAGAGCTCTTGAGACCGGTGTTTCGACTCCGATTATTCAAGACCATCGAGATCAAACCCCGGCGAGCAAGCCGGACAGAACTGCGAAGGGAAGCCTTCGACGTTGGCGTTCCCTGGTCATCATCGCGGCTCTGACACTGGTTGCTTTCATCTTTCTCACATGGTTAGGGCAGCGTGGCGTTCGTCCGACCGCGCCTCAACATCCGGAATACACGCAACTCACGAACTTCTCTGATGCCGTAATGTTCCCGACGCTTTCTAAGACGGACACATGCTGGGCTTTATTCGGACCGAGGGCGTTAATATGAGCGCCGGCGAAGTTTACGTACAGATGCTGCCGAACGGAGAGCCGGTGCAACTCACGCACGACAGTCGTCCCAAGGCTTTTCCAAGATTTTCATCGGAAGGCTCACAAATCGCATACACAAGAGCGGAGGGATGGGATTGGCAGACTTGGACCGTACCTGTGCTGGGCGGAGAATCGACTGAGGTCATGCCAAATGCCGCTGCTTTGACATGGATCGCGCCCCATCAAGTGATGTTCTCTGAAGTCCGTGACCAAGTAATGAGGGTCGTCACCTCCAGCGAAAGCCGGGGAGGCGAACGAGAGATCTACTCGCCAGCCGATGGAGGCATGGCGCACTTTTCCTATCGCTCGCCAGATTCGCAATGGGTGCTGATCGCAGAGATGGATGTGCAAGGATGGTTGCCATGCCGCGTTGTACCTTTTGACGCTAGCTCGCGCGGAAAACCGGTCGGGCCGAATCCCGCTCGATGCATTGATGCTGCCTGGTCGCCTGATGGTCAATGGATGTATTTTTCAGCCGATTCAGGGAGCGGGTTTCACCTCTGGCGTCAACGATTCCCCGATGGCGTGCCAGAGCAAATACATCCAGTGGCGTCGAGGAAAGAGGCGTTGTGGCGCTACCGGACGGCAAGTCTTTGATCGCGTCGGTGGGCTTACAGCGCAGCACAATTTGGCTGCATCAGCGTTACGGCGAGCGGCAGATTAGTGGTGAAGCCTTTGCCTATTTGCCGTCCTTCTCTGCGGACGGCAAGAAGCTCTTTTACATCGCGCAGCCTGCCGCCGCTTCCTCTGGTTTCAATCTTCCGAGTGGAGGTGGGTTGTGGTCGGTTGCGCTGGATACCGGTGGTAAAGAGCATCTGCTTCCCGACATTCTCGTTTATGCCTACGCGGTTTCACCCAACGGCAAGGAATTAGTGTTTCAAACCAACGACCAGAGCGGCCATCGTATTTGGCGCTGGGCCATAGATCGGCGTTCCGCCCCGCAGCCTTTAGCTTCGCAAGCGCGTAATCCCCGCTTCGACTATGCGGGCGACGTCTTTTTTGAGCACGGCACGGGTCAGAATCTCGAGATTTTCCGAATCAAGAGTGCCGAAGCCGAAATGCAAAGAGTAATGTCTCACGTCAATCATCTTGTTAACGTTTCTCCCGATGGGAATTGGATCGTAACTTCGAACGCTACAGGCGACGTCCAGAAGCCTGGATCGATCGTTGCCCATCCGTTGCAAGGAGGACCGGAAAAATTACTGTGCGGGCATTGTCTGACTTGGAGCGCTGATATTCACGTTACCGATCTTTCGTGGTCACCTGATCAGCGATTCTTGTACTTGCCTTTTCAGGGGGACCGTGAATTGGTCGACAAGAAATTGGCGGGCAAGACCCTGGTGCTTCCATTGCCCTCCGGCAAGGCATTCCCGACATTTTCCGGGGACTTGATCAATAACCCCGCTTTGACGCAAATCCCGGGCAGTCGCGTCCTCGACAACCAAGACGTGGTTCCTGGGCCTGATCCCTCCATCTACGCTTTCCTGCGAATACACGCTCAACGCAATATCTACCAAATCTCTCTACAGTAATTTAAATTATTGGCAGGGCAGGAAGCTGCTCTATCTCCGTGACGTTCAGGCCGGCATCAGCTGGAGCGAAGGGTGCGTCGGCAAATATCACGTATAATGTCGGCAACAGTCCGCAGGTGATAGGGCTGACCGGAAGCGGGCAGTAACTGTTGACGGTGGGCCAGATGCGGAATCCATCGGGACACTTAGCAGCCGAAGGTCTAGGGTTCGATCCCCACCGGCCCTACCAAAACCTTCAAAATAGCGGGGTTTTTCGCACCGCTTGTCCCCAAAATGAGGCTTGTCCCTAATTGAAGGGCAAGAGAATGGGTAGTGAAATGGGTAAAAACTGCGTCCATACCGAGCACGATAACACAATGCGGCGTAGCAGATATTGCTTCCATCCGTGCGAGGGATGCGAGTTACGAGTTCAAAGCTGCAAGAATGTGACTGGCAATTGCCTCCCTGTCCTGCCGTGAGATACGCGCGCCACTGAGGTGTAGTGTTCCAACCGCTTGGCGTCCAGCGACCCTGGCCGTCTTGGCCAGCACGCGCCTTGATGTCTCGCTTCTCAACAGAGGCGTGCTCTCGCCGAAGAGAGAGAGCGTTTCGAACCCAAGAACGACAACTAATTTCGGGCGCAGGGCCTCCACCATTCTTGTCACGTTAGCCAAGCAAAACCTTGCGATTTCCCGTCGCAACCTGGTGTCGAGATTTGAGCGGTAGTGTTGTGTGTTGGGGGACCGAACGAAAATTGCATTTAGTCCAACGCACCTTTCGAGCAACTCTCGCGGGAACATCAATCGCAAGTTTTTGGCGAGCGTCCAATCTTCCGTCGCATACTCGCAGACGGATGGCCATCGGTCTTCAGAACCATATTGGCGCTCCTCTTCAGGTGACTTGAGGCCACGGCCCGGCTGGTATCCGATAAAGAGGATCGGCGCGTCCACTAATGGTGGTCCGTACAGGATTTGGAATCCTTGATTCTCGCAACGATCAGCGATCGTTTCATAGAAAGCCTTGGTTTCTAAATAAATCCACTTACACAGGCGTTCAGCTTCCTTTTCCAACTTATGCCCTCGCCTGCCCGGCTAATAGTCTGCCCACGGCATACGCCGCGGTCGTCCTTGCGCTTTGCTATCTACTCCGACAAGCCCCGATTTAGCCTTCATTGGCCTTCTGATTGTTGAGCCAGACTTCGTGGGCTTGCTCGACCTTTGCCATTCTCTCGTATAGGTCATCTATGCGCCGATGTAACGGTAGTAGCTCAGATACATCTCCACCGAGGAATTTGTCCAAATATGCCAGGGCCGCCTTCAGAGCGAGAATACATGTGGGAACCAGTAGACGCGCATCCACCTCCGACCACGACGGATCTAGCTCGCCCGCCCCTAAGAGCACCCCGTTCGTAGCGATCTTGGTGTTTCTTCTGCTTCTTGATCCGCTTGGCCTTGATCTCCGCGGGGTCGCCAATCCACAGTTCGAAGCCTAGTTCCCCTAGCAATCGCTCGAACCAGCGTGAATATCCGGTAGCCTCCATGCCTACCCGCACGCGGATTCCGCGCTGCTGCAGGTCCCGATAAAATCGCTCTGCTTCTCCAGCACTGTGGTTCAACTGCTGTTCCCCATATTCACCGGTCTCTTCTACAAAAAATGCAATCGTCTGAAAGCTCGGGTGGTAATCTACGCCTATCAACATCATGTTCGGCTCCTTTCTCCCGAGCCTGAGGTCGTCAACAACCACAGTCTACTCGGGGCAAGGAGCCGACATTGTTATGCAATCAAGTCCTTCGGGCCGAGATTCCACACATTATAAAAGGGCGCCCCTTTTGGAGTAGGTTTTTGAGTGTTCGCTCGAACCAACCTCCAGAAAGGAGCACCCTGTCATGGATAGTGTGAAGTATATCGGCATGGATGTTCACAAGGAAGCGATCTCCATCGCGGTCTTAAATTCCTCCGGCAAGCTGGTGATGGAATGCATCATCGAAACCAAGGCCAGCACGATTCTCCAGTTTTTCCAAGGACTAAGCGGAAATCTGCACGTCACCTTTGAAGAAGGCACTTGGGCCGCCTGGTTGTATGATCTGCTGAAGCCACACGTCACGAGCTCGTGGTGTGCAATCCACGAAAGAATGCCTTGCTGAAAGAAGGCAGCAAGAGTGACCGCATCGATGCCAGGAAATTAGCCGAACTGCTGCGCAATGGAGCGCTTTCCGCGGTCTACCATGGAGAGAACGGCCTGCGCATGTTGAAGGAATTGTCCCGAAGCTATTTGACGATTAGCAAGGATCTGGTGCGGGTGATGAATCGGCTCAAGGCCTTGTATCGAAGCTGGGCTATTCCCTGTGCCGGGACGCAAGTTTACGCACCGCGTTACCGCTCGGAATGGTTGAGCAAGATCATGGAACCTGGCGTGCGCCGGCGGGCCGAGCTTTACTACCAACAACTCGACGCCCTGCGTTTTTTGCGCCAACAAGCCCGGAAAGAGCTGCTGGCTGAGGCTAGGAAGCACAGCGCAACGAAGTTGCTACGCCAGATTCCTGGTATTGGTTCGCTTCGGGCGGCTCACTTGGTGGCGTTGATGCAGACGCCCCACCGCTTCCGCACCAAGCGCCAACTGTGGACCTACAGCGGACTTGCGTTGGAGACTCACGACAGCGCGCAATACCGCTCTGTCCAGGGACAGCTGCAACGTTCCAAGAAACCACCGCAACTTCGTGGGCTGAATGCGAACCATAACCACGATCTCAAGGATGTCTTCAAGGGTGCGGCCATGAGGGCGAGCACCTGCGACGGACCGCTCCGCGATTTTTACCAGAACTTGCTCGCCAAAGGGATGCGACCAACGATGGCTCGTCTCACCTTGGCGCGGAAGATTGCCGCGATCACTCTGATCGTCTGGAAGAAAGGAGCAAGTTTCGACGCCAACTATTTAAAACAAGCAGCTTGAGCGCCTCTGACAGAGAGTCTGTTCCATCGTGGGGATCATCCTTGGCGGTTGCTGTCGGATTCTTGAGACGCTTGGTTCGAGGGAGAGTATCAACCGTACAAGTCAGGCCACCGTGTTGTCAAAACACGAGAGTCTCCGATTCCACCCTATGCCCCCTCGGATAACCAAAGAAAGTCATAGGCCACGAGTCTCCGATAGGACCATGAGTTACCGCTTATCTGAGCGGATAACTGCTTAGCTTGTTTGATTCAAGAAACGAATGGCGCCGTCACAAAAGTGAAATGGAACCACAGGAAGGAAGAAGGATCTCAGCGTTTCGTGCGACGAAACGAAGCAACGACTCCCTGAGGAAGACCACTCGCCGATCACGAGTGCACGTTCAAACGATTGGGCTGAATGCCGAAACAAAAAAGTGTTGGCACCGAGCCAACGGAGAGATATGTCTCTTGACATTTCCTTTTATAGGACATCTCCGGTAACCGCGTTGATGCGAACGATCAAAACCTACTTCAAACGGGCGCCCTTTTATAATGCGTTAGATCAGGGAGCGCCGGGTGTTGTAGGGAATGAAAGAGTCCTACAAGGAAGGAGACAGCGACTCCATCTTGGCCCTCAGTCTTGCAGGAGACATCGCGAGATGTCGCTTGAAGCGTAGACAGGGGTATCGGTGGGCCGGGCTATTGAGCTTCGAAAAACGCAAAACCAGGACGCCGACTCTCTCCTGATAGGAGGAAGGCCACACGGCTGTTTCGCGATAATCGCGAGCGAGCAGACGGTCCTGCGCAGTCTTAGAACCCGCGCACGCTGAGAAACAACATGCACGAGAACCGGGAGACCTCTGGAACGCCTCGGCTCGAAAGGGAACGAGGCCGGTCGGCGAAGGCCCAAAGCCACACGGCGGACGCGTACGCTTCGGAGGAGTCGGACCGCGCCATACTATCGATGAACCAGACGAACAAAGAAGAGCGATCTTCGGCGGAGCCTGGGGAGAAAAGGGTGCGGGCCAAGGAGAACATCGTTTAATTCCACACTCGTCCGACACAGTGCGGAGACGGAGTGTCCCAAGGATTGAACGGTGTGCGAGTCGTAGCAGCGCTCGCTAATCCTCCAAGGTGGGAGCCGTATGCGGTAATGCCGCTCGTACGGTTCTGTGCGGGGGGCGATCAGCGATGGTCGTCCCTACCGCGACCACGGAGTCCTCTGGCAGGTCGGAAGCCCTGTTACCAACAATTATCCTGGCTGGATGAGCTTTTTAATTATTGTCGCGCAACATACCTGATCTTTGCGGCGAACAGTCTTGAATTTCAGACCTAGTCCACTCCCAGCGTTAGCGCACCGCACGGTGGCATCGGCCTTGCTCTCTCCGTCCTCTACAAGAAAACGAAGTTCAACGGTGGCGTCGACAGGGCAGGCTTTCACTGTTTCGACAAAAAGACCACCCACACTCAGATCTTTGACTCGCAACGTATCTTCAATTCGGCCGCACTTCCAGACGACCCACACGACTTGAGGCGTTTGAACTCGCCGCTGGTGCCTTTTTGAATGAGGAACTTGCTTTTTCGAAATGCGCTCGCTCGTGCACGTGACTCCTGCCACGTGCGGCCCAGGAGCAGAAATCGCTGGGGCTTGCGCAAAGCAAGCAATGCACTATTACACCCAAGAGTGGCAGGGACATGCGCACTCACGCCAGTTTTTCATGAAAAAGAGTCACCACGGTATATACAAACAGTAACGAGGTTCCTCGTAGAGCAACGAGCGCTTCGGGCTCTTGTGCAAAATCGCTCACGCTCCGGGGCGGCCGCCAATGCGTGCAGGAAAGTGAGCGCCGCCGTACCCGCGGACAGGGCCCGGGACATCACAGTTCGAAAAAAGTTATCGTGGCAGCCGCAGGTCAATACGCGTCGCGCGCAACACGCCCTTATCGTCGACTTGGCCCAGCACAATCACAAAGGAGCCTTCCTTGACCTCGTCCTGTTGCCCGGGCTTTCCACCTTTTGTCCACTCCGTCGAGCTGTCGTAGGCGATCTTCTTCAAATCCGAGGATTGGTTGGTTGTGCCACCTCGTATGTCCATTTGCGACAGGTCCTTATAGATTCTTACGACGTTGCCCTGCCATTTTGTCTCTTTTTTCGCAGCGGGTTCTTGTTTATTTTCAGCCGCGGCCCGGCTTGCGCCCGCAGGCATGGCAGCAAATACCGCTCCCGCAAGTACAAGGGAAAGTAGTATTGAAGAGATCTTCATTGCATCCTCCATTTCGGAATAACCGTTGGGTCACAACCGACCACGAAGGGAAGGAACACGCCCGGAGAGAATAATGCGGCGGTAGTCTAGTGTAAAGAAGTATTTGTCGTAAAACCATAACTTCCCCGTTGCCGCGATTGGTGTTGTCTCCATGCGCGCATTGGGCATAGAGTGTGGGGTAATTTCCGGAGGACACCCCCATGCAAGGTTTTCCCCGACCCTTGGTGAGACCTATTTTTGTTGTTCTTGCTTTCGTCATACTTCCGTTCGCGGCCCGTGCTGCGGACGACGCGCCGTTGACCAAAGAACAGATCAAGCAGTTTCTTCAGACTGCCGAGGTCATCAAGAACAAGCCTTCGAGCAAGGGTGTCACGCATCCCTCGCGGCTCACCCTCAGCAACGGCACCATCACCCACGACGCCTCGTTCCAGACGATCGACGAGCACAAAGCCGAGATGAAGCTCGAAAGCGGAAAGACCGAATTCGATTTTGTGGATTCCTACAAATACAACATCGCGGCCTACCAACTCGCCGAACTCCTGGGCCTGGACGACATGCTGCCGGTCTATGTCGAACGCAAATGGCAGGGCAAAACCGGTTCGCTCAGCTGGTGGCTCCCGGTCAAGATGGACGATGCCGAACGCGTCGAAAAGAAACTCGAGCCTCCTGAACCCGATAAGTGGAACAAGCAGATGTTCCGCGTCCGCGTTTTCGACGAGCTAGTCTACGATACTGATCCAAACCTCACCAACGTACTGATTGGCGAAGATTGGACTGTCTGGCGCATCGATTTCAGCCGCGCCTTCCGCAAGAACAAGGACCTGCGCGCCCCGAAAAACCTGGTGAAATGCGACCGTCAGCTCTTAGAAAAACTGAAAGCCCTCAAGGCTGATGAACTGGCGGAAAAAACCAAACGTTATCTGACCAAAGATGAAGTGAACGGCGTCATGGCCCGCCGCGACAAGATCGTCGCCACGTTTCAAACTCTTATCGCCGAAAAAGGCGAAAAAGAAATCCTCTACTAGCCGCGCCCTAGAGTACCATGCACTACATCTAGCAGCTCGTTGAAGAATTGAGTTTTGTGAGACCTCGGTTCTGAATTTCAAGGGTTATCACTGAATTGCATAGGACCGTTTGGTCGTTCTATCCGCTCAGCTGGCCCTAAGCGGAACCCGCTGTCATGCTTCCGCTATCAGGTTTCGCAATCGGCAGAGGTTGTAAGCAGCGCCGGTAAAGGTGAACAGCCACCCAACCTTGTCGATCCCTCGCAGCTTCACTTTCCTGACCATCCCCACCATTTTCATCCACCCGAACGATTGCTCCACTCGTTTTCGCTTCCGCTGACTCACCTCATACCCGACATGTCGCGTAGTCCGCTCGTCCACCGCGCTCCTGCGGTTCGTATCGTTCTGCGCCACATGTGGGGTAATGTTCATCCCGCGGAGTTCTCGTACGAATTCCTGCGTGTCGTAGTTTTTGTCTCCTCCCAAGGTGACCCGCTTTCCGCTGGGGATGGCCTCGGCCATGAGCATCGCTGCATCTCGCTCCGCTCTTCCATTAGCCTCGGTCAGAAAAGTCTGCACCAGAAGCCCGTTACGGTTCTCCATCAATACATGCCCCAGGTAGCCGAGCTTTGCTTCGCTCCCTTTGGATTTCTTGAACAGTCTAGCGTCGGGATCCGTGGTCGATTCATGGGTCTGGTTCGTCCGCTTCTCCTTGTGAAAGTCGACCTCTCCTCCTGGTCCGGGTGGCTTCCCCTTTCCGTCCTTCCGTCGAAAGCTCTTTTGACTGGCCCAAGCCTCGATCAACGTCCCATCCACCGTGAAATGTTCATCCGACATGTACGGCCGCGCACGTTCCAGCACCCGTTGAAAAAACGACTCCGCGATCTCTTCGTTCAGCAAACGCTCCCGATTCTTACTGTACACCGCGTGATTCCATACCACCTCGTCCATCTCCATCCCCACAAACCACCGGAACAGCATGTTGTACTGTAGTTGCTCGATCAGCATGCGCTCACTGCGCACCGAATAGAAAACCTGCAACAGCAGTGACCTCAACAGTCGCTCCGGGGCAATCGACGGACGCCCCACATCGGAGTACAGCTTCGCGAACTTCGGCGACATCTCCTTCAGAATCTCGTCCACCATCTTGCGGATCGGTCGCAACGGATGATCCGCGGGAACACGCTTCTCTGGAGAAATGTAGCTGAACATCCCTTCTTGCAGGTCATCGTCGCCGCGCATTCACTCGCCTCCTTCGCCTTCCTTCACTCAGACGAGTTCTCTTACATTAAAGTTGCAGTGGAACGGAGTTTTTCAACGAACTGCTAGCGGCTGGCGCTCACCCCGGCTTCCGCCGCCTCTCTTTAGGGGGTCGGAGCTTCAGCCTACGAAAACTCGCGCTGCGGCTATCGTAACCTCGATGGTCCTAGTTCACTTGGACGTATAGTCGCGTTACCGGACAAGTCCAGTCCCAGTACTTCAAGTTTCCGATAACCGCGTTTACCGGACTTAGGCAATTTACTTCAGTGTTCCAACTCGTGGTTCAAATTCTCCGGTTCAAGCTGGGGCTATCAATGCACGGCGACGGGTCGCTCGTTCCTCCTTTTGCGGTGACGGATTATTAGGAAGAGGAGAAAGACAAGAAGAACTACACACGCAGAGATCAGGGCGATAACCCAAGGCTTTCTGAAACTTGACTCTCTCGGGAATTCGGTCCATCCATATCGTTTTGAGAGGGCGTAAATGATGTCCAGGCCCAACGTCTTAGTGTTCTGCCCATTGGTCATCAAGACCACCCCATCGCCCTTTTCATATCCGAACAAAAAGGCTACGAATCCGGCATTCACCCCAGGGTGGGAAAAATACCGATTCGAGCCATGTCCCGCGATGGCAAAGCCGAGTGCATAGAATCCCCGAACTGGCAGTAGCATTTCATGAGCCGTCGAGGATGACAATATGGCCCCGGGTTTTCCGGCCAAGGCGTCCTGTATGGCCAAAGCAAACAGCGCCAGATCGGAAGGGGTCGTCCACAAGCCTGCTACGGCCATCTCGGGGTAGATGTGCGGGCCTCCCACGATCGGATTCCCATCTGTATCGTAAGGGGTGGCTACCAGAGGTCGTTGTTTCTCGGGAACGGGCTGTTGAAATGTGCTGCGCATCATATGCAGCGGCCCCAGCACCAGTTCCTGCATCAACTCGGGGAACGGCTCGCCCGTCACATCGCCCAATATCTGCTGAATAATGACGTAATTGCCGCCGGCGTATCGAAACTTTGTCCGTGGTTCAAAGTCAACAGTTACCGGTGAAGAGTTCGCGGGACTCTCGCCGCTAAGCACCTGCACAAGTGTGGGCACCTTTTGTCCGGCGGCGTAGCCCTCAAAGCCGTGGATAGTTGCGCCTGCCGTGTGGCTGAGCAGTTCGCGAAGCGTCACCTTTTTATTTTCGGTGAACCTGTTCGTCGGTACCTTCCAACTGTTGAGGTATTGGTTCACATCCACGTCGAGGTTCAGTTTTCCCTGCTCCACGAGTCGCAGTGCAGCCACTGCGGTCACGGGCATGCTAATTGAACTAGCCTGGAACAAGGTCTCGGGGCTCACCGGTTCACCCCCGACTCTGGCAACGCCGAAGACCCGAGTCCACTCCACGGTGCCATTGTGAATACAGGCCAAGCTCAAACCTGGAACGCGGTAATGAGCCATGCGGTCCGGCACAAAACGCAACGATTGTTCGGCCGTGTCAGCACAACCGGACAAGAGAACGACAGCCAGAAGCAGCAGGGTGAGCCGCATGTCAAGTTGTTCTAATAGACGCCATGTGGTGCGCAAACGTGCCCGAGAAACTTGCCAACTCCCGATAAGTCGGATAACCGGACAATGAGGCCACACATTATAAAAGGGCGCCCCTTTTGGAGTAGGTTTTTGAGTGTTCGCTCGAACCAACCTCCAGAAAGGAGCACCCTGTATGGATAGCGTGAAGTATATCGGCATGGATGTTCACAAGGAAGCGATCTCCATCGCGGTCTTAAATTCCTCCGGCAAGCTGGTGATGGAATGCATCATCGAAACCAAGGCCAGCACCATTCTTCAGTTTTTCCAAGGGCTAAGCGGAAGTCTGCACGTCACCTTTGAAGAAGGCACTTGGGCCGCCTGGTTGTACGATCTGCTGAAGCCGCACGTCACGAAGCTCGTGGTGTGCAATCCACGAAAGAATGCCTTGCTGAAAGAAGGCAGCAAGAGCGACCGCATCGATGCCAGGAAATTAGCCGAACTGCTGCGCAATGGAGCGCTTTCCGCGGTCTACCATGGAGAGAACGGCCTGCGCATGTTGAAGGAATTGTCCCGAAGCTATTTGACGATTAGCAAGGATCTGGTGCGGGTGATGAATCGGCTCAAGGCCTTGTATCGAAGCTGGGCTATTCCCTGTGCCGGGACGCAAGTTTACGCACCGCGTTACCGCTCGGAATGGTTGAGCAAGATCATGGAACCTGGCGTGCGCCGGCGGGCCGAGCTTTACTACCAACAACTCGACGCCCTGCGTTTTTTGCGCCAACAAGCCCGGAAAGAGCTGCTGGCTGAGGCTAGGAAGCACAGCGCAACGAAGTTGCTACGCCAGATTCCTGGTATTGGTTCGCTTCGGGCGGCTCACTTGGTGGCGTTGATGCAGACGCCCCACCGCTTCCGCACCAAGCGCCAACTGTGGACCTACAGCGGACTTGCGTTGGAGACTCACGACAGCGCGCAATACCGCTCTGTCCAGGGACAGCTGCAACGTTCCAAGAAACCACCGCAACTTCGTGGGCTGAATGCGAACCATAACCACGATCTCAAGGATGTCTTCAAGGGTGCGGCCATGAGGGCGAGCACCTGCGACGGACCGCTCCGCGATTTTTACCAGAACTTGCTCGCCAAAGGGATGCGACCAACGATGGCTCGTCTCACCTTGGCGCGGAAGATTGCCGCGATCACTCTGATCGTCTGGAAGAAAGGAGCAAGTTTCGACGCCAACTATTTAAAACAAGCAGCTTGAGCGCCTCTGACAGAGAGTCTGTTCCATCGTGGGGATCATCCTTGGCGGTTGCTGTCGGATTCTTGAGACGCTTGGTTCGAGGGAGAGTATCAACCGTACAAGTCAGGCCACCGTGTTGTCAAAACACGAGAGTCTCCGATTCCACCCTATGCCCCCTCGGATAACCAAAGAAAGTCATAGGCCACGAGTCTCCGATAGGACCATGAGTTACCGCTTATCTGAGCGGATAACTGCTTAGCTTGTTTGATTCAAGAAACGAATGGCGCCGTCACAAAAGTGAAATGGAACCACAGGAAGGAAGAAGGATCTCAGCGTTTCGTGCGACGAAACGAAGCAACGACTCCCTGAGGAAGACCACTCGCCGATCACGAGTGCACGTTCAAACGATTGGGCTGAATGCCGAAACAAAAAAGTGTTGGCACCGAGCCAACGGAGAGATATGTCTCTTGACATTTCCTTTTATAGGACTTGTCCGGTTTGCGTGTTAGCCGTCCAAGTGCCGCGACGGTTAGTGCTGCCGATTGAGGCATTCGTAAGCTAGAATAGCGGGCGTTTGCTTTTGGCGCCGCGGCGCTGGGATGTCCCGCCTGTTATTTCGCCCCTGAATGCTTCTCAACTCTGGTCCGCCTTAATTTGCAGGAGGCTCCACGAAAATGCTGAGTCCAATGAGATTGCTCGCTTGCGCGCTGCTGGTAGCCACGTCGGCAGGGGCGCAGACTCTTGGGCCGCCCCCAGCCACACCGAAAAAACCGATGGTAGATGAATATCACGGCGTCAAAGTGACCGACGACTACCGTTGGTTGGAGAATTGGGACGATCCCGCGGTGCGCGCGTGGAGCGATGCGCAAAACCAGCGCACACGCGCGTACTTAGATGGCTTGGCTGTGCGCGAGCCGATTCGCAAATGGCTCCGCGAAGTAGCCAACGCGACTTCGGTCAGCTATTACGCGATTCGCCTGCCGCGCGATGTCTTCTTTGCGATGAAGGTCCAGCCCCCGAAGAACCAGCCGTTCTTGATTACGCTGAAATCTCTGGATGACCCGGGCTCGGAGCGCGTCATTCTCGATCCCAATCAGTTCAATTCCAAGCACACAGCAATTGATTTCTATGTGCCCTCGCTCGACGGCCGCTACGTAGCTGTGTCGCTCTCCGAAGGAGGCAGTGAAGAAGGAACGGTCCACGTTTACGACGTGGCCACCGGAAAAGAGACAGGTGACGTGATCCCACGCGTAAATAAGGGGACCGGTGGTGGAAGCGTGACGTGGAACACCGACGGCTCCGGTTTTTTCTACACTCGCTATCCCGCGGACACCGAGCGGCCTAAGGAGGACTTAGACTTCTATCAGCAGATTTATTTTCACAAACTTGGCACGCCCGTGGGCGTGGATACCTATTCCATCGGGAAAGAATTCCCACGCATCGCGGAAACTTCAATGCACACGTCGTATGACGGGCGCTACGCATTAGCGCAAGTGGCCAACGGCGACGGTGGCGAGTTCGCGTATTACTTGATGGATTTAAGCGGTGGGCGGGCCGGCGAATGGACCCAATTGGCACAGTTCTCGGACGAGATCACGCAAGCTGTATTGGGAAAGGACCAGGCGCTGTATCTTCTCTCCGTGAACAATGCGCCGCGAGGAAAGATACTGCGGATGCCGCTCGAAAAACCGGCGTTGGCCAATGCCGAGACGGTCGTGCCGGAGAGCGACGCCGCCATTCAAGCTTTTGTGCCCTCGGCAACACTCCTCTACGTGATTGATTCCATTGGAGGGCCATCGCGCGTTCGCCTCATCGACCACAAGGGTCACGATAAGGGTGAAGTGCCCACACTTCCGACGTCCGCGGTATATGGCGCAACTTCCCTCCGGGGTGACGACCTTCTCTATGAGAATGAATCCTACCTAACCCCAGGCGCGTTTTACCGCTACGACGCATCCGGCGGCAAAACTACGCGAACGGCGTTGTACCAAACTTCGCCCGTGAATTTCAATGATGCAGAAGTCGTGCGCGAATGGGCGGTGTCGAAGGACGGCACGAAGATTCCCATGAGCGTGATCCGCAAGAAGGGGATCACGCTCGACGGTTCGGCGCCGGCACTACTAACGGGCTACGGGGGCTTTAACGTCAGTCTGACACCGTTTTTTGATCCAACAGTTCGGTTATGGTTGGATCGCGGGGGCGTCTCAGTAGTAGCGAATCTGCGGGGCGGCGGCGAATACGGCGAGGGATGGCATCATGCTGGCAATTTGACAAAGAAGCAGAACGTCTTCGATGACTTCGCGGCGTGCGCGCGGCACTTGATAGATGCCGGCTATACGAAACAAACCAATCTCGCCATTATCGGTGGAAGCAACGGCGGATTGTTGATGGGCGCGGAGTTGGTACAACATCCGGAGATGTACCGTGCGGTCGTGTCCTTTGTGGGAATTTATGACATGCTGCGAAATGAAGTTGTCACTGCCAATGCCATTTTCAACATCACCGAATACGGTACCGTTAAAGATGCCGAACAGTTCAAAGCGCTGTACGCCTATTCACCCTATCAGGGTATTAGAGATGGCGTAGCATACCCGGCTGTGCTGTTTCTGACCGGCGCGAACGACCCGCGCGTGAGTCCGGCAAACTCTCGAAAGTTTACGGCCCGACTGCAAGCGGCGAGCAGTTCGGAGGCCCCCGTGCTCTTGCGGACGAGCTCCAATACGGGGCATGGCATCGACTCCAATCTGGACGAGCAAATCGAGGAAGGCGCAGACGTCTGGGCTTTCTTGTTCACCCAGCTGGGATTGCGCATGAATGCGCCCAAACCAAAATAGCCTTCCTGCCTGACAATGAACTGCTTGCTTGATTCAGCGACCCGTCCGGGAGTATTCGTGGCTCCGAGATAGTAAGAGTGTCAGGGAGCAATGCAAAAGAGCACCAAGGGGTCCGAACTCCTTTCGATGCTGCCTTGAAGACCGTGCTAAGTCTGGTAATTCGAGTAACCGGACAATGAGAATCTGGCCTTCGGTCCTCTTGTAGTCCTCCCCAGGCAATCTCATGGATAGTGGTCGGGAGGCGGCTGGAGCTTTGCCACGATGAAACCGACTCGGAATCCCAATGATCAGCACGTAGGCCAGTGCAAGTCGGCCCGGGAGGCGTCACATACGTGGCAAATCGACGATGTACGGAGCATAGGTTCCAGCAACGCCGGACCGGGCGGCGGTTTCGTGGCGGCAGAAACCATGCGGCGGGGCCCCTCCCCTGATCGCGTCGGTTTTGCGGAAGCGTGCGGCGATGGTGTACTCACGTTCATACGGGAAGGTCTCTGATTTTGCCGGAACTCAGTGAGGCTGTTCGTGAAGCGCAACGAGGGTAAAACGGAAGCTGCTCCCCAGTCCTTAAACTCTGCCTGATCAACAGTTTTGGAGTAGAAATCCGCTGTCTGGACAACAGAAGGCAGAAGAAGTGGTCGGGATCGGGCGCCTTGGGCCGGATCTGAATTCTCTGGAGGTGCCTGAATTGCAGGCGTGCCCTAGGCACCGGCTCAGGCATTTTCCCTGCTTTCGAGGCCAGATTTCTCCAGTGGTTTCTGTCCGCTCTCGGATGGCGGTAAAGCTTCGACATCGTCGGAGCCGCGGACGGCGGCACCCGGCCGGCCGCGTTGGGCAGCACAGGCAGCTTCCTCGAACTCTTCGCAATCTGAGCCGAAGCCACCGACGTGGATAATTCGGACTCTCACAGAAGGTCCCTGTGTTTCGCGCGCGGACTGCTGCATTTCGTGGATGACTTTCAAGGTCTCCCGCACCTCCCGCAAGGCCACGATAGCAGAGGGGAGCTCGCCCAGGAGTTCAGCCCGTTGCGAGAGGCGGACAAAATCCAGCTCCATGCGGTCCAATTTTTGTAAAAGCGATTCGCCCAGGACAACCCCGCGGTGCTCGCTTGCCAGCGCCAGGGATTGCGCAATATGGGCTTTATGCCGGCAAAGGGTAGGCGCCGACGGCCCGAACTGTTTCGAGATATTTCGCAGCGTCTCCCCGACGAGGACCGCTTCAGTTTCGCCTCGTCGTATTGCTTTCCGTTCCCGATTTCGACAAGGGTCGCCAGCCGTACGTTGGCGAGCTGCGCCAGCGCGTGTTCGGGATTTCCATGATACGTGGCGACGACCGCGGCCTCCGGTAACGAGGTTGCATAGTCTCCCAGCAAAGCCCGGAGAATTTTTATAAATGTGGATTTACCAGATCTTGTCCTGCCGTAAAACATCCAGAACGACTGCTCTTCCGTAAGGCCGCTGAGGCAATATCCCATTAATCGCACGACGTAGTCCTTCAGTTCTTTGTTGCCGTCACAAGTTTTAAGCAGCCATCCGTCAACCCCGGCAGAAATCCCGTTGCGTGTCAGCCGTGTCTTCGGCTTGATGCTGGTCACTGCCGAGATCAACGGGAAGCCTGCGATTTTGATCCTAGATACTGGCTCGAACCACACAATTGTCAGTTCTAGGTTTGTCGACGTCGCTACACCTTCCTTGAAGGACACAGTCAACAACGAGAAGGGCTCTGGTTTGTCCGGCACGGGTGTCTTTACCAGGGCCTCGCTGAAAGTTGGGCCGCTACTTTGGCGGGATCATCGAATCCTCGCCATGGACATGAAGGAAATGTCCAAGAGCTTTGGAGAAAACATAGACGGATTGCTGGGTATGGACTTTCTGCAGGAATTCGAAAGGGTCGTCGTCGATTTGAGGCAACACAAATTGATTCTCTCTAATCAGGTCTTAAGTCCCCCCTCGACCTAAAAAGAAGTCACATGTAGGAGGCGCATCCCGAGCCCTCATTTTGGATATTTATCGAATTTCTGGCACTTGTCCGGTAACCCGACTAGTCAGGAGTTAGGAACCCAAGAACAAATCAATTGGCTGTCACGACGGTTGCTGATACTTTGCGTCTAGTGGAGGAGGTGATTTGTGCGTAGAAGCATACTCGCAGGTTTTTTCCTTGTTTCTCTCTTCATGGTGGCCAGAGCAGCGCAGAGCCCCTCGGACGCCGACACGCCGATGTGGACGATGGAAGTGCTCAAAGTGCAACCGGGAATGTTCAGTGCCACGATCGGCTATCTAGACAACGACTGGATGCGCGTACGCGCCGAGGCCAAGCGGCAAGGTGCGGTCCTAATCTACTACCGCATCGCTGACCAAGATAGCCGAAAGAATGACCAGAACATTATGTTGCTGACGGAATTTAAGAATGCGACGGCATATGATGCACGTGAAAAGCTCTTCTCTTCGATACGGAAACTGTTGCCGGACAATGCCTCAGCTGTCATGCCTTTCAAACAATCGGAATTGTTTGAAACGGTAAGGACACTGGTATTTCAGGATTATTCGGACACGAATCGTGAGCGATTCAGGCTTCTCTCAAAGAATTAGCGTGTATGGTAAGGCTGGGATCGGCCTGAAAAACTATTGGTTGATTAACGCATTATAAAAGGGCGCCCGTTTAGAGTAGGTTTCGATCGTTCGCATCAACGCCTACAACAAGGAGCGCCCTCATGAATGATGCCAAGTATATTGGGCTGGATGTTCATCAAGCAACGATTTCGGCGGCCGTTCGGGATTCGATCGGAAGTCTGGTGATGGAGGCCACACTAGAAACGAAGGCGGAAACCATTCTCCAGTTTATTTCCGGCCTGCGCGGCAGTTTGCACGTGACCTTTGAAGAAGGAACAAGCGCCGCCTGGTTGCATGATTTTCTCAAGCCCCACGTCACGGAGGTGTTGGTCTGTGATTCGCGCAAGAATGCTCTGTTGAAAGTTGGAAACAAAAACGACCGTGAAGATGCCCGCAAGCTAGCCGAACTGCTCTATCTCAACAAGCTCAACCGGGTCTATCACGGCGAAGCAGGAGTCCGCACTCTCAGAGAACTGGCACGCAGCTACCTGGCGATCACCCGTGATCTGACGCGGGTGATGAATCGCCTGAAAGCGATCTACCGAAGCTGGGCTATTCCTTGCGCCGGCCAGCAAGTGTATGCACCCCGCTACCGCTCGAACTGGCTCGCAAAGATCAGGGAAGACGGCGTGCGCCGTCGCGCCGAACTCTACTATCAACAGTTCGATGCCTTGGCGGCATTGCGCCAGGAAGCGCGACGAGAGTTGTTGATCGAAGGTCGGAAACACTTGGCCATGAAATTACTGCGACAGATCCCCTCGATCGGCCCCATTCGCGCCTCTCTGTTGATTGCTCTGATGCAGACGCCGCATCGCTTTCGTACCAAGCGGCAGCTCTGGGCCTACTGCGGCCTGGCACTCAAGACGTACACCAGTGGGGAATACCGTTTCGTGAGAGGTCAACTCCAACGCTCCAAGAAAGTCCTGGCCATCCGTGGGCTGAACAAAAATCATAATCACGATCTGAAAAATATCTTCAAGGGCGCAGCCACTCGTGCTGCTGCTGTTAGCGGGCCTTTCCAGAAGTTCTACGAGGCTTGCGTGGCGAAAGGCATGAAACCCCCGATGGCGCGCCTCACCTTGGCGCGTAAGATCGCGGCGATCACTTTGCTGGTTTGGAAGAAAGGAGTCCGTTTCGACGCCGAACATCTAAAGCAACAAGCAGCTTGAGCGCCTGGTCGAGAACTCTTCCATCTCCGGATTCATTGCTGGCGGTGGTCTGACGGTTCTTCCGACGCTCTGGTTCGAGGGCGAGTATCCATAAGCGCGTTAGGCGAAGAGGTGCTTCGAGCACCGCGAGTCTCTTGATTAACTATATGCCCCCTCGGACAACCAGAAAAAGCTATAGGCCTTGAGCCTCAGATAGAACCATGGTTGGCACCTTCAACCGCACTGCTTGTTTGCGTCAGAAGCCAAAGGAGTCGTCACGACAGCAATATGAATCTGCAAGAAGAGAAAACCCCCAGAGCCTCCCAACATTACATGGGCTGGAGAGCACAGCGAACAACTTCGCTCTCGCCAGTCGCCGGGGAGTTTTTTCTCTTGACTCTCCCCTTTATAGAACGCGGTTATCGGAAATTTGAAGTACTGGGACTGGACTTATCCGGTAAGCCGACTAACCAAGCACTAGCGTAGCGCATGTATACTTCCCTTCTTGGAACGCCGCACAACAGCTCTACGTCAAATCTTGCAGGGGTAACAACCTTGGGTAGTCATGGGGAGATTGGAGGGGCAATGAAAACTATAGTGACGACCTTTTTTCTGTCATTCCTTTCGTGCTGTGCCTTTGGCCAGGACAAAGCGGCCATGTCTGTCGCCGAAGCTGCCTGCGGGTCTCGCGACGTGGGATTCAAAGTGACGGCCGACAAATCCCAGCACCCAACACCGATACCCGAGGACGGGAAAGCTCTGATTTATGTGGTGCAGAAAGACGACGCCTCCACGAGGTTCGCCACTGATGGCAAGTGGCTTGGCGCGTTGAGGCGCCGAACTTACTTGTTGGCCTCGGTCGATCCGGGTAAGCACCACCTGTGCGCGATTGGCCGTATAGGCATATGGAGCCATGTTTCGCTCCAAGAGTTAAACGCAAAGGCAGGAGAAACCTACTACTTCGTTACTGAGTATGGGCAATTGGAAGGGAACTTGTTCGCCATCCACAAAGTAGATCCGGACCAGGGAAAATATCTTGTCGCATGGGCGCACCTTAGCGCGTTCCATCCTAAGTAATCGATCAATCTGGTGCCCATTTGATTCAGCGCCACGCTGGTTGTGTTCGCAGTGCCTGGTAAACGCGGTTATCGGAAACTTGAAGTACTGGCACTGGACTTGTCCGGTAACGCGACTTGAACGCAGCCGCCCGGCGGCGGACGCTTCGCGTGAGGTAACTCAGCAGTGATTGCCTATCGGTAGAGATAAATTTGGGTCACAGGAGGTGTCCCCGTGACCCATCTCAGAAAAATGATGCTGGAGGAACTCCAGCGTCGTAATTACGCTGAAACTACCATAAGCAGTTACATCCGTATAGTGGAAGATTTCTCACGACGCTTCCAGCGTCCTCCAGACTGTCTGGGCCCCAAGCACATTCGTGAATACCAATCGGAGCTTTTCAAGAAGCGAAAGTTGGCGGCGAGCACCGTTACGGTCTATCTTGCAGCTCTGCGGTTCTTCTATGGCAAAACTCTCAAGAAAAGCTGGAGCGCAGTCGAGACTCCCTATCCGAAAAGAGCCGAGCACGTTCCCTCGATTCTGAGCCAGCAAGAAGTGGCGCGACTGATCGATGCGGCTGACAGTTCCTTCCATCGCACTCTGCTGATGACGCTCTACGCCACCGGAGTGCGACGTGCCGAGTTAACCCACCTGAAAATTTCAGACGTCGACAGCCAGCGCATGGTCATTCACGTCCGGGGTGGCAAAGGGCGCAAAGATCGGGACGTGATGCTTAGCCCAAAGCTGCTCAAGGAACTGCGGGAGCACTGGCGGCGGTTAAGGCGAAAGCCAAGCGAGTGGCTGTTTCCAGGCAACCAGCAGCATACCAACGATCGGCCGATTTCTACGAAAGCGGTTTGGCATGCGTGCCGGAACGCTGCCAAGCGAGCGGGTATCAAAAAACAGGTACACCCCCATACGCTTAGGCATTGCTTTGCCACGCATCTGCTCGAACAGGGTGCGGATCTGCGCAACATCCAGATGCTGTTAGGCCATAGCGATCTGGAACAGACCACTATCTACCTCCATGTTTCTGAACTTCGCCTGAACGCGACAGCCAGTCCACTGGACTCACTGTCCCTAAGAAGCGAGTCACCGCAGGAAGAGTAGATGGACCGGCCACCCCTCGAGGTGGCCGATATCGTCCGCGCTGCGGGAGATACCTTCATCGAACGAAACCGCAAGTGGCTCCGGTGGATGCATGTCAAAGTGCTGCTGGCCATTCGGCGGTGCCGTACCGCCGCCCTCGGCGGTCATCTCGATGAGTGCACCCGCTGCCGGCATCGCGCCATCTCTTTTAATTCGTGCAGAAATCGCCACTGCCCCAAGTGTCAGGCGGGTGCTCGGGAACGGTGGATCGCTGCGCGTCGGCGAGAACTTCTCCCGACACGCTACCTCCATGTCGTCTTCACACTGCCCCACCGGTTGGCGCCACTGGTCCTGCAGAACAAAAAGATCCTCTACGATCTCCTGTTTCGCACCAGCGCGGAAACACTTCTCGAAGTCGCTCGCGATCCGAAACACCTCGGCGCGGAAATTGGTTTCTTCAGTGTGCTGCACACCTGGAGTCAGAAGCTCAATATTCACCCGCATGTCCATTGCGTCGTTCCCGCCGGCGGCCTCTCGCTCGATCACACCCACTGGGTTCGCTCACGAGAGAACTACTTCCTTCCCAAACCGGTGCTGCGGAAAGTCTTTCGCGGCAAATTCGTGGACGCGCTCAAGCAAGCTTTTCAGAACGGCCAACTCAACTTCCATGCAGACCTGAAGTTCCTAGCTCAGCCCAAGACCTTCGCTGCCTGGCTGCGGCCACTCTATCGACAAGCCTGGGTGGTGCACTTAAAACGCCCCTTCGGTGGCCCCGAGCATGTGCTGAAATATCTCGGCCGCTATACCCATCGGGTAGCCATCTCCAACCATCGCCTGGTTTCCTTCACCGATGGCCAAGTCACTTTTCGCTGGCGCGATTCCGCAGACCACAACCAACAGAAGTTGCTGACCCTACCTGTCGATGAATTCTTGCGCCGCTTCCTGTTGCACCTACTTCCGGAAGGCTTCGTGCGCATCCGTAACTTCGGATTCCTGGCCAACCGCAAGCGTGCCACTCTTCTGCCGCTTTGTTTTCAGTTGCTCAGCGCGGTACAAGAGCCGCAAGCCGAACAACACGCTGCCTCCACCGAAGACTTCCCCGATCTTTGGCGCTGTCCCAAGTGTGGTGGCCCGATGAAGATCATCGAAAGGCTCACCGCGTCTGAAATTCAGCTTCGTTCTCCACCTGGGATCACGGCTGCGGCATGAACCGACTCTCTCTAACCCGAAACCTTCGCGTGCCTCCGCACGCTCCGGACTTCTGCGCCTTGCCGTCGAACAGATCTCTTTTTTCAGCCTCTTCAACCACGCTCTTGGAGATACTTTTTCGCGGTAGCCAACTTATTGGCGCATGGGGCCTTGTATGGCGCGCTGCGGCACAGTCTCCGCGCACCTCCACACCGCTCTGTCCCACCATTGAATTTGCATAGGGCCCGCGTCCGCCGCAACCGCGGGCGGCTACCTTCAAGTCGTTGTATCGAAAGCGCGCAAACACACCGTGCTCGTGCCTGCGCCTTGCCCGCTCGCGCTTCCGATACAACACTAGGACTTATCGGGATTTGGGCGTCTTCAATGGGCATCGGATAGTCGACAAAATGCCCGTCCGTCCTCATTGTGGAGCCACAATTCTCGCGGAAACTCGATACCGCCGATAATTCTTATAGCGGTGGCGATTCTGGAAAGTCTCGTCGGAGGTTCGATCCAGAAAGTTGGCTAGTTTGAGGTGCACGCTCACTTCACGCGGAAGCCATAACGGGACGCCACCGTCCAGAAGGTGCACTTCGCTGAATTTGACTTTGGTTGTTTCTTCATCCAGTCCAACCTCCGGTTGGCTCGCCAACAGATCGGTCCGCATTCGGAGGATTTGGAAACTGGCCTTGTCCACCCAGGCGATTCCTTGCACCAGCATGTGCACCGTAGTTCCTAGGCGGCCGCGTAGAGTGACCACGAGTCTTGCCTGGCTTGGCAGCTGGGCAAACGCGACCACGTACGTATCTCGTCCATCCGTCTCTTGATCACCTAGCAGCTCGTTGAAGAATTGAGTTTTGTGAGACCTCGGTTCTGAATTTCAAGGGTTATCACTGAATTGCATAGGACCGTTTGGTCGTTCTATCCGCTCAGCTGGCCCTAAGCGGAACCCGCTGTCATGCTTCCGCTATCAGGTTTCGCAATCGGCAGAGGTTGTAAGCAGCGCCGGTAAAGGTGAACAGCCACCCAACCTTGTCGATCCCTCGCAGCTTCACTTTCCTGACCATCCCCACCATTTTCATCCACCCGAACGATTGCTCCACTCGTTTTCGCTTCCGCTGACTCACCTCATACCCGACATGTCGCGTAGTCCGCTCGTCCACCGCGCTCCTGCGGTTCGTATCGTTCTGCGCCACATGTGGGGTAATGTTCATCCCGCGGAGTTCTCGTACGAATTCCTGCGTGTCGTAGTTTTTGTCTCCTCCCAAGGTGACCCGCTTTCCGCTGGGGATGGCCTCGGCCATGAGCATCGCTGCATCTCGCTCCGCTCTTCCATTAGCCTCGGTCAGAAAAGTCTGCACCAGAAGCCCGTTACGGTTCTCCATCAATACATGCCCCAGGTAGCCGAGCTTTGCTTCGCTCCCTTTGGATTTCTTGAACAGTCTAGCGTCGGGATCCGTGGTCGATTCATGGGTCTGGTTCGTCCGCTTCTCCTTGTGAAAGTCGACCTCTCCTCCTGGTCCGGGTGGCTTCCCCTTTCCGTCCTTCCGTCGAAAGCTCTTTTGACTGGCCCAAGCCTCGATCAACGTCCCATCCACCGTGAAATGTTCATCCGACATGTACGGCCGCGCACGTTCCAGCACCCGTTGAAAAAACGACTCCGCGATCTCTTCGTTCAGCAAACGCTCCCGATTCTTACTGTACACCGCGTGATTCCATACCACCTCGTCCATCTCCATCCCCACAAACCACCGGAACAGCATGTTGTACTGTAGTTGCTCGATCAGCATGCGCTCACTGCGCACCGAATAGAAAACCTGCAACAGCAGTGACCTCAACAGTCGCTCCGGGGCAATCGACGGACGCCCCACATCGGAGTACAGCTTCGCGAACTTCGGCGACATCTCCTTCAGAATCTCGTCCACCATCTTGCGGATCGGTCGCAACGGATGATCCGCGGGAACACGCTTCTCTGGAGAAATGTAGCTGAACATCCCTTCTTGCAGGTCATCGTCGCCGCGCATTCACTCGCCTCCTTCGCCTTCCTTCACTCAGACGAGTTCTCTTACATTAAAGTTGCAGTGGAACGGAGTTTTTCAACGAACTGCTAGATAAAGGAACCGGGAATCCCACTGAAATGCCCGTGAGAAATGCACACAACTCATCGCGAAACCGGAGGTGACAAAGAACCCCTTATCCAATCCCGCTTGGTCCATTCGATTTCCTTTTTCGTCCATACGAAATTCTTCGATGTTTGCGTGTGAGCGACTCCCATGACGGAGGATCAAATAGTTGTCTCGAACCAGTTCGCTCCCGCTCCACCGCTCTTGCTTGATCTCCTCTTGCGCGATCAGATCGACCAAATTGTCGAAGAACTCGTCAACTTTCTTGCCCGTCCCTTCCAGAATCATTGGCAGGGTTTGCAGACTTGTCGCCGATCGCATTCCCTTCAGCTCCGGAATATGTTTGACGAGCTGTTTCAACGGCTCTTCGAGGTAAGGGTGCGCCTGTGCATCATTCTTTCGAACGCTTTCTTCCAGACTCAGCTCGTTCGGGGCACTTTCTTTCAAGGCTGTGGAGATGCCGTCCGCGACACTATAGGTACGGTAGTCCGTGAAGTGATGGACGTTTCGGAATTCCCCACCGCCCTGGACTTTGCAATCCAAGCCAGATTGCATCGGGTATGTATGCAACACTTCGTGCACATGAGCTTCGGTCGGCAACCATACGGGATTTGCAAGCCCATTGAGCCTCATCTCGTTGAATTTCACCAGAGTTTGCAGCTGATCTTTCGTGACACACTTTGTGCGCAAAGACTTGGGCACTAGCAGGTCTGTCCTCATTTGCAGAATCTGGAAGCTGGATGCATCCACCCATGCAATGCCCTGAATCAGCCACTGCAACTCCTGCCCCTCCGGTTGTTTCATCTTAAAAGTGATAGTCGCGACTTCGGGGATTTGTGCGAACGCAATGACATAGGCGCTTCGCGACCCGATATATTCCTCGCCGAGATACCGGAATTTGGACTCTGACTGAAGGAACGTCGAAAAATGCAGAACACTTGATGCGAAACCGCTGGAAAGAAGCCGCACTCCCGAAGCTCCTTCAAGTCCATCAGCGTCCCTACGATACTCCTCAATCGTGGATTGCAGCAGATTGCCCTTCCGCACGATGAAGTAGTTGTATTCGTCTTGCTGAACCTGGTACTGGTCTGCCTGACTAAGGGGCATTCCTGTTAGCGGATTAAATCTTTCTGCCGTGACCTTCAGGGGCATTCCTGTTAGCGAATCCAGGTTTTCTTCAGTGACCTTCTCTTTCGCGACCAAACCCGTAAGTTGGTCGAAGAGTTCGTGTACGTTCGCGCCCGTCTTTTCCAAGATCATCGGCAACTGCTGCTGATCGGTCGCAGCCTGAAGGGTCTTCAGCTCAGGGACCCGCTTGATAAGATCTTCCAACGACTCGTCGATAAATGAACGTGTCTTGTCCTCAGAACCCTGCTCGCCCTTGTCCTTCTGCTGCTCGAAACTGAACTCGTATACCGTCGCAGCGCGGGGATGCCCAAAACCCGCAATTGCGGTGCTGCTCAAGAGAAGTGTGATCAGAGCCGTCTGATACAAAGAGACATGAGACCGACACGATTTGGTGGCTAGGGATCCGATGTTCGGGGCCATACAACCTGCCCGATTCATGCAATGTCGCATTAACGACGATCCAGGAAGCTACGGATCCAAGACTAAGCGATTTGAGTGAAATCGTGAGCTCTCTGGGATATGAGACGTCCGCCACGCTTAATCAAGGTACGACAAGGGATTGCGGAGGGCAGCCACCGCGGCTGTTGCTGACCACAAGTCCTGATCTAACGCGGTTACCGGAAAAGTGAAACAACGCGACGAAGCCACTTCAGGACCTAGTGAGCGATGCCGACAAACCCTTGTATTAATGCGATGGAACCGAAGATTATCCCTATGTAGCCCACGAGTTTCGCAATCTTGAAATCGGTAGGTGATGGGTCGAGCCTTCGGAAAGTGCGGTGTACCCAAGGGACAAAACTTGGCACGCCAAGGATTATTATTCCCCAGCCCAACAACCAAATGGACGCAACGAAGGGCATCGCCTTAGCGGTTATCACACCGTTATTTTATCTGGTTTCGCGAATATGACGGAAGATCAAGGGCTTCTGTGGTTCACGCTTGATTAACGCGGTTACCGGAGAAGTGAGAATCGGCGCGTGTTGTCTACTTACGAACGGCATAATGCAGCTTGACCACACCGTCTGTGAACTTCGTGCAGGAGATCAGTCTTAGTGGCATGTTGCGACGGGCGGGCGCGATCGAGGGAATGCCTTCGCCTATAAACTTGGGAATCACGTGAATCATGAACCCGTCGATCTCTCCTTCGTCGAGAAACGTCGCAATGATGCCAGCGCCACCCATCATCCAGATGTCCTTCCCCTTTTCCTCCCGCAGGCGGGTTGCGAATGCTTTGATTGGTTCGCTAACGAACTCCACGCCCGTCGGAGCTGGCGATGGCGGCACATTGTGTGTGAAGACATAGTTCTTAACTCTTGTGTCGAAGGCAGTCCCACTCACGCTTTTCTTTTGGAAATCGAGCGCCATATCGTAGGTCTTCCTGCCCCACAGGATGGTGTCGATCGATTTATAGAAGGCACCCATGCCGTAGTTGCCTTTCGGACGCGGGCGGTCGAGCCACTCAACCGAGCCGTCGGACCGGGCAATAAGGCCTTCGGCGCTCACGGCGATGTAGACGATGACTTTTCGTTTGCGGACCATAGCGCGAAAGAAACCAATGTTATAGCTCGAAAGCCTTAGGATTTCCATCCAGCGGGCGCAGGGAATGCGGCTCTACCTTTCGCCTTTCTCAACTCCTGGTAAACGCGGTTACCGGACAAGTCCGAGCTACTACCTAAATGTCTGGTAACTCGATTTACCACCCAAGTGCATTTCCCTTATTTGTTCTATCCGGCGTGGTCAGTGCGCGCGGCAAGCAGCTTTGTCGCATTGGCATGATAAACCTGTTTCAAAGTCTCACCGCTAAGCCCGAATCCATTTAGGCTCCAGTGGTAGTCGAACTGCTCGATTTCGTAAAAGTGCTCGTCCAGCGATTCAAGGATTCTGAACGTGACACGGTACATCGGCTTCTCAAAACCCATATCGGTCCCATAGACAAGTCGTTCGGCATACTTTTCATAAAACCTCGAAGCGAATCGCGGGATGGGCGCCGTCTCAGCGTAACGGGCAGAAATGTCGGCATACAGATTAGGATTGCGTTCGAACATCTCGCCCAGGCGCGCCAAATCGTAGTCCAGGTTGGCGAAGTGGCACGCGATGAACGTCGTCCTCCGGTGCCTCGCGAGTGTACGGTCAAGAATGTCGATCATGCCGGACAGGCTCACGATGTTCGGCTTATTGTCGAGTCGCCAAGCGGTAGGCGTTCATGAGGCCGTCGTTTGTCTTGTCCATCCTCTGGTACATCCAGATGGGGTCGGCGACATGGAGGCTGATAGAACGTAGTTCGGCGCATCTCTCCAAAAGCGCATCCATGCGCGTGTCGTCGGGATGCATTCCGGGTGCTTTGTACTTGCCTGAGACGAGTCCGTCCCCCTTGTCGTGGATTTCACCCATGCCGCGCGCACCCACTTGCCGGCAGCGCTCCAGTTCCTTGACGGCAGTAGGGCCGAATCCCGGCTGGTTGTAGCCAGACAGATCCAAACCACACCACATCTCAAAGCGATCCGGATACTTCGAATACTTGCGGTAGATATCATCAAACTCCGTGCCGATAGCCATGGTGAGGATGACAGTTTTCTGAACGCCAACTTCATCCATGTTCTTGATCCATTTCTCAATCTGCTGCGCAGTCTTGGCGTACGGATGAGAGTGCATGTCGATGATGGGGTATTTGGCCTTGTCGATCTCCGTGACGGGAATTTTGTAGATCGATTCCGGACGGTAGTCTTTGAGGAGAATTGTCTCTGGTGAACGTAGCTCCTTCGTTTGGGAAGCTTCTCCGGGCTGCACAGGGTTTGTGTCTTGCACCGGGATCGGAGTCGACTCGGCTGCAGCTGGAAACCAGGCAGCCAGCCCAACCAGGTTTGCCCATTTCAGAAATAATCTCCGATTCACTCCATTTTTCATTCGCATATAGTTGGACCCACGCAACTTTTTACATTCTAACCAGACATTCGATCCCTTCTAGTTCATGGCTACTGACGCCAATAGTGAGCAGGTCTCCGCAATTATAGTCGGCTATCCGAAAATAGTGGCGAACAGTGAACCACCAAACCGCTCAACTCCTGATAAATGCGCCTACCGGACAGGTGAAATTCCAGCTCAAAAACCACTTGATTGCATAACAATGTCGGCCCCTCTCGTCGGGTAACCGGACATCTCTAACAATGTCGGCCCTGTCAAACACTTTTTGAGCAGACTTCTCCATTCACTTAAAAGAGTTTTCTCTTCCGCTTCCTTAGCTGTCTTTCTGATCGGCGCTCGGCAAGGCACGGTTCGTTCGTAATCTAGCGGTCGGTTTCAGTCCGACCCAAACATCTCTTCGATCAAAACTTCGACCATGATTAGTTACTTCGAACTCCCTCTCACGAGGGAGCGGGATGCCCTATCAAGTGGACGACGCTATATACTGCACAACTTCCGGGTAGCCGACTAACTGGGCAGAATTGGGATGTACGCTATTGTTGGCGCAACGCGGTCACCGGATCTATCCGGCTCGCGCGACGTGCCGGTACAAAACTAGCGAACACCGCGGCAATCACCAGGACAAGGATCGTGATAGCGAAAGTCGATACGTCAGCGGGCCGCATTCCCTCTATCAGGCGATTCAAGATTCGCCCCGCAGCCAAAGCCGCAACTATGCCGACACCAACTCCGACGAAAATCATCACAAGGCTTTGTCCGAGTATCAGCCGCATGACATCTTGAGCGGTCGCCCCGAGCGTCATGCGTACTCCGATTTCGGGCACGCGCTGGCTGGTCAAGTAGGCCAGCACGCCATAAATGCCTATGCACGCGAGTAGCAAAGCCAATCCGGCGAATATGCCGAACAAGAGCAAAAGGAAGCGCTGCCGGGCGAGCGAGGCGCTCACGAGCTGTTCCATTGTACGGACTTCATACAGAGCTTGATCGCCGGCCGCGCCGCGCAGTTCCTGCCGCAGGGGCTGGACAACATCCAACGGGCTGATTTTTGTCCGCACTGCAACAGACATGAGTGACGAGAAGAAATGCAGCAGGTGATCGGGCACCTGCGCAAACGGGTAGTACATTTGATCCCGCACGCGTGATTGATCGTCGCCGGCAAGGCCCCAGTGTCGCACGTGGCCAACGACGCCCACGATCTGGATGGGGCCGGTCCCCATCGCGGGAATCCAGATCTGTTTCCCAACCACACGTTTACTGCCGAATGCGTGCTGCGCCAGATTCTCGTCAATCACCACCACCGGCTGGCTGCCGATGCGGTCGTCTTCGTTGAAAAATCGCCCCTCTCGCAGCGAAATTCCCATCACTTGCAAATAGTCCGGTGTCACACACGAGGCCAGCGCGAACGGCACCTGGTTCGGCGGCGGCGGCGTAGCCGCCGTCCAGTAATCAAGAGAGTTCTCCCCTTCGCGCATGGGGATGATATCGGCCAGCGCCACGGACTCGACACCTGGCACGCGCCGCGCGCGATCGACGACGTCCTGCCACGCCGCCCGGATCTGCTCGGAACTCTCGAGCGAGGTGGGAGAAAGCGCGAAGTGCGCCGCCATTACGTTGTGCACGTTCAAGCCAGGATCGAGCGATGACAGCGCCAGCAGCGTGCGCCCAAGCATCCCGGCAGATACCAGCAGCACTACGGCGAGCGCGATTTCAGAGATCACAAACCCGCTGTGCAAGCGGCGCGAGCTTCCCGCAATGGTTCGTGCCCCGGCGCGGAGCGCCTGTTCCACGCTGCGGACAGGTATGCGCAGCATCGGCGCCAGCCCGAAAAGCAAGCCGCTTAGCACCGACGCGCCTGATGGCAAAAACCAGCACGCGCCAATCCAGATGCACCTCTTCCGCGCGCGGCAAACTCCCTGGCCAGAACGCCACAAACGGATGCAGAGTCAGGCCCGCGAGTACTATGCCGAGCGCCCCTCCGCCGATTCCAAGCATTGCGCTTTCGGTCAGGCACTGGCGCGCCAGGCGGCCCCGCCTGGCTCCGAGCGCCACTCGCATGGCCATCTCCCGCTCGCGGGAAACCGCGCGCGCCAGCAGCAAACTCGCGATGTTCACGCACGCGATCAGCAGAACCAGCCCTACTGCGCACAGCAGCAGCCATAGTGTTGAGCCCACATCGCCGACCAACTCCTTTTGCAGCGGGTACGCCAGCATGCTCAGCCCCGCGTTTGACTTGGGATATTCCTCCGCGAAGTGCCGCGCCATCAGAGCCAGCTCCGCTTGGCCTTCGGCCAATGTGGCACCGGGCTGCAGCCGCGCGATGACGTGCAAAAAATGCGCCCTGCGGTTCTGCATTCGCGGGTCCGTGGTTTGCTCCAGTGGCGTGAATATGTCCGGCACTCCGTCCAACTGAAATCCCGCGGGCGCGACCCCAATCACCGTATACGACTTCCCCTCAAGCACGAGTGACTTGCCGATCGCACTTGGTGCACCCCCGAAGTCGCGCTGCCACAGGCCATAGCTGATGATCACCACGGGCGCAGCGCCTGGCCGGTCTTCGTCCGGCCGAAAAGTGCGTCCTTGCACCGGGGAAACACCCAGTGTCGAGAACAACTCGGCCGAAACCTCTCGGCCGAACACGTACTCCGGCTCTCCCGGCTCGCTGATCGTGCCCCCGCCATAACTCCACGCTGCCAGGGCGAGCGTGCGGCTTTCGCGCTTCGCGTCCTCGAAATCAGGATTCGAGAATCCCCAGAATTCGCCGAACTGTTCCGTGTGTCCGCGCAAAGTGACTAGTCTTTCCGGCTCGGGGTAAGCCAGCGGCCTCAGCAAGACGCTGTTGATGACCGTGAACATCACGGTCGTGGCCCCGATGCCGAGAGCCAAGACCAGCAGCGCCACTATGGCGAATCCCGGCCTCTGCCGGAAGGTGCGAAGCGCATAGCGGCTGTCCTGCAGCAAATCTTCCAGCCATCGTGTGCCGCGCGCATCGCGGCACTTTTCCTTGACCTGTTCGGGACCTCCAAGAGCAAGCCGCGCTTGGCGTCGCGCTTCGCCGGGAGCCCGGCCCCGCGCCACCAACTGCGAGGTGTGCTGCTCGAGATGAAAGCTCAGTTCCTTTTCGAGCTGTGCTTCCATTTGTCTTCGTCGCCACAGTCGTTTCCACCAGCTCATTGCGCACCACCATCGGCCATCCCAAGGATCAGTCCAATTGCATCGATTAGTCGCTGCCAGTCGGCCGTTTCAGTTTCAAGCTGCTTCAACCCCTTTCGCGTCAAGCGATAGAACTTCGCCTCGCGCCCGGTCTCGGTCTCTTTCCAATCCGCAGCCAGAAGGCCGCGGTTTTCGAGCCGGTGCAATGCCGGGTAGAGCGACCCTTCCGGCACTTGGACCACGCCGCGCGACACCTGTTCGAGCCGTTGCGCAATCGCGTATCCGTGTACCGGGCCAAGCGCAATCACTTTCAACATCAACAGGTCCAGCGTGCCTTGGGGAAGGTCGGATTTGACGCGGGCCATACCTATACCTCGTGCTTCTATACCTCTTGCTTCTATGTATTAACACAAAGGCGCTTCGAAGCGCAAGATGCGCATCCCAGATCACCCTGACGAATAGTGGATGGATCACGGGCTAACCGGAAGTCATTCGGGCCGGATGTCCGGTTGTAGGAGGATCCACCGGATAGGTACCGGTAAAAGGTAAAGCGCCAGCAGTGACCGATCAATCGCTGGAGAGAAACCGACTTGTCGGGAGTTGACTCAAAACATCCAAAAAAACTAAGGCATCACTATGCTGTTGGGTTCATCTACTTGTCTAGGATGTTGTGAACCTGGTCGCATGCCGAGTTGTGGTCTGTCCGATGAGCGGATCGGCCACTGACTTAGCGTCGCGCATCTTAAGGTTGCGTGGCGAGGGCAAGTCAACGAACGCATTTCTTCTTGGTTCCTGGGTCTGATTGCTGATTCCTGATGGCTGTTCGCCCTATTCCTTCGGATGCGCCAAGGGAATCTGCGAAAACAACTGCAAATCGACCATGATGGACAGCCGCCGGTCCAATTGGAAAAATGTCGCGGCCTTCTTTCCCGGCAACACCTTGCTCACCGTCGGCACATACTTCAGCCGCAAGGCCTGGGCCTCCGCGTCCACCTCCATCCAGTGGCGCACATAAATCAGCGCATCCTGGTCCGACATCGTTGCCCAGGTCTCCGCGTATTGCTTCAACAGCGCATACTTCGAGTTGTTCACTTCATGCAGGTCGTCTGCGTAGTGTTTGTAGATGGGCCAGAACTTCTCCGCCTCTGGATCCGACAGCGACATATTCTGCCCAATCACTTGCATTTTCATTGCCCGTATATCTTGGCGGAGCAAAGCAATGTCGGCGTCCGTCACCGTCGGGTTGAAGACCGTCTGCACGGTCACTTGCTGCCCCTGGGTCTTTGCCCGTGCCGCAGCCATCCCCGCACCCAACGCCGTTGCCACCACCATCCCCGCAACAAACGCTCCGGCCAGTCCCGCCACTCTCGCCAGTTTGCCATTCATAGTCTTGCTCCTCCGCTAGCGCTCGACAATCTCGGTGCGCGCGGCCAATCTGCTCGTACACCATACCTCATGAGGCTGATTCTTGACACATCTGCTCATCGTTTCGAGTGAACGCGCGATTTAGTCTGGCTGATTACAACGCTGGCGCACGTTGAAGTTCGGCTGAGGCCTTCCATGAGTGGACGGAATGCACTTTGCATGCGGAGGCACCGAAGTTTGGGCCGCGAAATCAAGTAGTTTGCACGATTTGCTTTGAAGTGGTTTTAGTAGGCGCAACCTGGGAAGTGTTGGAGCTGGAGGGAGCCGTAAACCTTTTCGAGTACGGCGGCCAGTGGTTCGTCGTGGTCCCTGATTTTTTGCTGAGTATTGAACCCACCGTTGACGTCGGTGCGAAGAGTGACGCCGAGCCACGCTTGCACGCCCTCCGCCCAATATTCTCCGCTGGTGGCCATCATATAAATCCCTTTGGGATAGAGCTCTTTATCGGCGGCATTCTTATAGGCAGCTTCGATGGCGCGTAAGTCGTCTTCGTCCAAATATTGCATCATGCTGTGGGAAAACTCATGCACGAAAACGTCCTCTTGCCAATAACGTTGGTGGCGCGAGCACAAGAGATTTTCTTCGCCCACGGAACACATTTTGCGGCTACCCACACCTCTTGTGCCGGTATCGAAATCACGCCCATCGCGCGTCTTTTTACCTTTGAGATCAGCGTAATCGGGCAGATCGGTGAGAACTTGATCTGGCCCAATAATTTCGACTTTGAACCCGGCGGCGGCCATTTTTTCGAGGATTTTGGGGGAAGCGGAGGTCATCTGCTCAACGACAAATTGACCACGTTTGAATGCTTCATCCGAAACGGATTCCGCGGCGCGATATTGGATTCCGTCTTCCGTAACGACTTTTTGATTCGGCGGCAAAGCGGCATGGCAAAACACCAGGACCGGGGAAAATATAAATACGAGAAGGAAAATCAACTTGCTAGCCAGGGCCTCACTGCGAGTCGGGCTTTCCATTTCTCGACTCTAACACTCGGCTGATCGGATGGGATTGGATCTGTTCAAAAGGGTACGTGGGGTGTCGATGAAGGTGGTTCGCTGGGAGTGAAGGCGAGTTATCGGGAGTTGAGTCAAAACATTCTAAAAGAATTAAGGCATCACCTATCCTGTCGGGTTCATCTACTCGTGTTGGACGTTGTGAACCTGGTGGTATGCCGAATTGGAGTGATTGGCGGAATTGTTGCAAGCCGACAATCAGTCTCCAGCCTCTAAGACAATCTATAGGAGAACAGCACATGAGCACGATCACAGTAAAAGACGGCACAGAGATTTATTACAAGGATTGGGGCAAAGGCCAGCCTATCGTTTTCTCGCACGGTTGGCCTCTGTCGGCCGACGACTGGGACGCGCAAATGATGTTCTTCCTGAATCACGGCTATCGCGTCATCGCACATGACCGGCGAGGACACGGACGCTCCAGCCAACCCGGCGACGGACACGATATGGATCACTACGCCGATGACCTCGCGGCGCTCACCGAGCATCTCAATTTGAAGAATGCCATCCATGTAGGCCACTCGACCGGCGGCGGCGAGGTCACCCGTTACATCGGGCGCCATGGCGAAAGTCGCGTCGCCAAGGCTGTCCTGATTAGCTCGGTGCCGCCACTGATGGTAAAGACTCCGGCGAATCCCGGCGGTCTGCCTAAAGAGGTATTCGACGGCTTTCAGGCGCAGCTTGCCGCCAACCGAGCGCAATTCTATCTGGATTTGCCGACCGGACCCTTTTACGGTTACAACCGGCCTGGCGCGAAACCGTCCCAGGGTGTCATTCGGAATTGGTGGCGCCAGGGAATGATGGGAGGCGCAAAGGCTCACTATGATGGCATCGTGGCCTTTTCCCAGACCGACTTTACCGAAGACCTGAAGAAGTTCACGGTGCCGACGCTGGTGATGCATGGCGATGATGACCAGATCGTCCCTTATGCCGACTCTGGCCCGCTGAGCGCGAAGTTGGTGAAGGGCGCGATCTTGAAAACCTACAAGGGTTTCCCGCACGGCATGCCGACAACGAATGCTGACCAGATCAATGCCGACCTGCTCGAATTCATAGCGGGAAAGGCTAGTGTCGCGGCGGGGTGAAATTCTCAGGTGACCCCGGCCTTCGAGTCGTTTCGAGGGCCGGGGCTGCAAGGGTCGCGGCCCGAAGGCTGATCGGAACGATACACAACAACATCAGGTAGCTAGCCGTTTTCGACGCGCGCCTTTATATCCGAGTAGGCCGTATCGATGAGCCTGCTTAGCGCTGCGGCGTTTGTCGGCGTTCCGGGTCTCAGCTTCACATGACGCATGAACTTGCCGGTGCCTTGCAACAAGCGAGCCGGATCCGGGAGTGCCGCGCCATGAAAGAACCCCACGTTTACGTGCGAAGTGAATACGTTCACGTAGCCGAAGGGCGCATCTCCCAAACATGCAACCGGACAGCCGTCATGCAAAAGCTCGCGGACTTCGTCGCCGCACTTTCGCATCACTTCAAACCACTGATGCGCGATGGCTCCTAATTCGCCTGCGTGCTCTTTCATCCAGGCGTCGATGGCGGGATCGCCGCTCGACAGCGCCGTTGAATCGCAGGAAGTCCGATTTCATCGTGGCACAGCTCTCGGTCTGAAAAACATCGAAGTGATTTGACGCAGCATAGCGGCGTCACTATCGCAGGATCGCCTGGGTGATCGCTTGCCACCACTTTGGATTGATTCTCCAGGCGTAGATTGCGAGACTCTGCACAACGATCAACGAGGGCAGCGCATAGAGATACACCTTGTGGACGCGCTTATCCACCACCCAGTCGCGCACCATGCCGAGCGCGATCAGACAGTCCAAGGCGATGTAGAAGAGGTTGTGGTTGAACATGAAATCGAATCTGCCGATGGCAGCGTCCATAAGTTGGCAAGTCGCTATGAAGACTAGCCGGCGATGGAATTCCGGTTTTTTTCTCCAATAAATTGCCAACGCGATGCACGAGCCAAAGACGATCATGTCGTCGAACGGAATCGACAGGAAAGCGTCTGCGTCCTTCTGATGTAGCACAACGGTATCGAAGCGGGCCATCACCACCGCGATGGTGCAGCCCAGCACAACCATCACCGCGGCCAGCGCCGCTCCAAACCAGCCGAGCAAGCGGTGCACGCTGACTTTCCGCACGCGCACCAGAGCCGACTGAGCGATAAAGAAGACCACCCACGTTGAGAAGGCGGCGCCGTGTATCCACAAGAGCAGCGGCCTTGGCGGGTTGGCGTGGAACAGGTTGGCGTTGACCGTGCGGCTGAAGCCCACAATCACAAGCGCGGCCATTACCAGCGACATGCAGAGATAGAAATACCGGCACAGGAATGTCTTGAACTGCGTGGTTGTGCTGGCTTCTTTCTCAATACCAGCAGCTACCCCTACGTTTCCAATGGCCACAGAACTTTGCCTCCCGAGGACGCCGCAAATATGAGTCTTACGCCATTGTGCGAAAAGGACCGGTACAGGAAATGCGGAGTGGCGGCACTATATCGGCAACATGGGAAACTGTCAAGAAAAGGCGTGAAAGTCTTGACTAAGGCTGCTTATTGGAAAGTGAAATTCGGACCGAAGGCACCGGTCGGGTAATGCGACTAACCGGAGTCACGACGCGCCGCGAGCGATAGCTTCCCGCCGCGATATGTCCGTGATGATAGTGCGCGAGCCCATGTAAAGCACAAACGCGAGCGCTATGCAGAGAACCGGAATAATCAGCATGGCTTGCCGAAGGCCAGTGGCGCGGAAAGTTTCCGTGACCGTGGCTGAACCCGCCAGCGCCGCGGCGCGATGCGCCAACACGTCGCTCAACTTGCCGGTGAGCAACGGTCCGAGGGACGCGCCGCACATGTACATGGCCATAAAATAAATCGCCATCGCTGCTCCCCGCTGGTTCGGAGCCACAATATCCTGTATCGCCGAGTACACCAGCCCGTAGTACGTCGTGAGAGCAGAATACGTCAGCGCCAGGAACGCCATGGCCACGAACAAAGAGCCCGCGGGCTGAAGAATTCCCACGCATGCAAACGGAATGGCCACTAGAGCCATGACGGCGGCGCAGAGCATGCGGCCGTCTTTGCGACGCTGGACGATGAAATCGCCCAGATAGCCCGCGAGAGTTCCCCCGCTCACGCCTCCGGCTAAATAGACGACGCCTGTGGCGAGGCCGGATTTCGCCAGCGAGAGGCCGTGGACTCGGCTCAGAAACGCCGGCAAGAAAGTTCCGATGGCATACATGCTGAAATTTAGCAGCGCGCCGGAGGCGATGATCCACCACAGCGTGGGGATGCGCAGCACACTCCACATCGAGCCACGATGCTAGCGGCGCGCGATGGCTCTCGCTTGCGCCGCGCTCCGGTTCGTGGAGCATCAGTAAAGCGGGAACCAGCAGCAACGCCGGCACCGCCGCAAATACCATTGCGGCTCGCCAGCCATACGCCTGTGCTATCGGGCCGCTGAAGAAAAAACCGAGTGCGCCGCCGACCGGCACGCCGAGCATGAACAGCGCGAGCACTCGAGAGCGTCTGGCCGGTGGAAACAGATCGCCGAGCCAGCTCGTCGCGGTCGGCGCGCAGGCTGCTTCGCCGACCCCAACGCCTACACGGGAAAGGAGCAGCATCGGGTAGGTGGTGGCCAGGCCTGCGGAAGCCGTCAGCGCGGTCCAAATGACGACTCCCCAGGCCAGAAGCTTCTTGCGGCTAGCAGAATCCGCGATGCGCCCGAGGGGCACGCCGACGATGGCATAGATCCAGATGAAGGCGCTGCCGAGGAGGCCGATCTGGGTATCGTTGAGGTGGAACTCCTTGCGCATGGGCTCGACGAGCGCGCCGGGGACGTGGCGGTCGTAGAAATTGAGGATATTGATGGCGAAGAGCACCACCACGGAGAACCAAAGACTCTGCTGCTGGGATTTCTGTGACAAGGCGCGAGCATGCTAGCACAGGCGGCGTGAGTGGTGGTTCGGGACCGGTAGCTAGCCAGAGACTCCAAGTTTAAGCCAGGGAGGGAGTTCGACATCAGCGACCCTAGGATTCGAGACTCCTGCGAGTAGACTTCAAACAAGTGTTGCATTGACCGCTTTAGCCGACAGCCGTTATCGGGAAAGTGAAAATCTCGCAAAAACCAGATGTCCGGTAAGCCGCCGTACCAAGAGTTGAGGCACTTTCGACAGGATATTGGGGTCGTGGACGGTCAACTTCCGTTTGTTCATTGCAAGGGCACGAACCAACCAGTGAACTGGTTTGCACGTAGGTGGCTCGCGAGCAGGGGTGCGGCGAGCCAATGTCGATACTCACTTCTGATCGGTTTTCTCGCTGTTTGACACTGGACCGTTCAGCTTCTCCAATTTTGCCAACTGTTCCCGCACCCGATCCGCGTCTTTCGCATGCGGAGCTAGCGCCAAGTAAGTTTGCATCTGCCCGATCGCAACAGCATAGTTGCCCTTTCGGGCAGAGATTTCTGCCAGTAAGAGATGTACCTGCGGAAAATGAGTGACCAGGTCCTGGTGTTCCGACTTGAGAGCGCTCTTTTCAGCGTCTTCTATCTTGTTGAGCTTGTAGTTTGCCATCGCGTTGTAGAAGTAGGCGTCGGCGTAGTTCGAAGGATCGAGATCCAAGATGTACTCGTTGACGGCGACGCGATTCAACGGATCGAGGTCCAGGATGTGACCAGTTAGATCGAGGACCTCGGTCCACTTCCCTGCCTGGTAGGCCATTGACGCGAGCGACATATAAGGCGGCAGGAACCTGGTATCGATAGTGGTGGCTTGGGTATAAGCTTTGCGAGCTGCGTCCTGCTGATTTTCTTTCTGTAAAACCGTACCGTACTGAAACCATGCATTCGCCGAACTGGGGTATAGCTCCACCGCAGTTTCAAAATATTTGTCCGCGTCGGCAAGTTTGCCGTTCTTCTCGGCCTGTAGCCCTTTGTCATAGGCTTTTGTGGCATCTTTCGGTGCTTTGTAGGGTGTGGCGCTCAGCGTCGCGCCTTCCACCTTTCCCGCTCTCTGCACCACAACAGCACCCACGTCAATGCTGCCGCCAAAGCTATCGAGACCCATAAGGCTGATGACACGGGACTGAAAGCCCGAGGCCGAAACCCGCAAATCACAAGTGGTCAACTCGCGTCGTGAAATTCCCATGTCCGAATTTCTGTTAGCCACTGCATTGGGCGAAGACGCCTCGGCGCTACCTTCAGGAAAATTATCGGTCCTCGAGCCTAATTGCATGCTGAAATCGCCGTGAAGAGATGCATACACCTGTTGACGCACCCTGTTGTTGCAAACCCGCTGAACCAACAGATCGTTTGGAACCCGTGCACCGTCGGGGGTTGCAATGCGTCCCCGGAGAAACATCACGAGATCGTCTCTCGATTGGCTTGGATCCGAATTCAGGGGAGCGGGAGTCGCGGAATTGCTTGGGGGTGTGGCAGGCGGCGACGTAGGAGCTGGAGCCGGGGGCTTCTGCGCCACGTGTCACTGGTACCAGAAATGCGATTGCGATCCCCAGAACGATAAACTTGCGAATGTGGCGGCTCATAAATCGATGCCTAGGAAGGAAACATCTGAGAATCTAAAATCCTAGAGCGTATGTCAGTTCAAGTCAAGGTTCCCAACTCGAATTGTCGCCGCAAAATGAGAATGTCCGGTTTGTGCAAAGTAGAAATGTCCGCTTTCATGGATGGCCGAGGGTCCCATGGAAACGGAGCGCATCGCGTTGAGCCAACGAGAACGGGACCGCTTGAAAGTGTTGCACGATGTACAGCAGAAGCATTTGACGCAAGTAGCAGCGGCCCAGCGGCTGAAAGTAAGCGACCGCCACGTGCGGCGGATGCTGATCCGCCTTCGCGAGCGCGGAGATCATTCCCTGATTCACGGACTGCGCGGCCGACCATCGAACCGCAAGCTGGCGGCCCGCTTCGAGCAGAAGATTCTGGCGCGCCTGCGGCCAGCGTTATGCGGATTTCGGTCCCACGCTGGCCGCCGAACACTTGGCCCAGGAAGGGTTTCTCGGTGAGCCGGGAAACGCTGCGGAAGTGGATGACCCAAGCGGCCTTGTGGCGCCCGCGCTCGCAGCGCGTGAAAACCGATGCATGTATGGCGGGAGCGCCGAGCCTGTTTCGGTGAGCTGGTGATGCAGGACAGCTCCCCGTTCCGCTGGCTGGAGGAGCGCGGTCCGGCTTGCCAGCTCATCGCCCTGATCGATGATGCCACCAGTCGCATCTGGGGACGGTTCACCGAGCACGACACCACGGAAGAGAACTTGCGAACTCTGGAGGGATGGTTACGGCGCTATGGACGTCCCTTGGCCCAGTACACCGATAAAACCAGCATCTTTCGAACGGCCGGTCCGCAGCCGCTTGCCGAACAACTACGGGGAGATCCGTTGCGCACGCAGTTCGGGCGAGCGTTGCACGAACTGGGGATCGAATGGATCGCGGCCCACAGTCCGCAAGCGAAAGGGCGTATCGAGAGGTTGTTTGAAACTCTGCAGGACCGTCTGGTGAAGGAGATGCGGCTAGCGGGAATCGACAGCATCCAGGGAGCCAATCATTTCCTGCAGACGCGCTTTCTTCCCGAGTGGGAGCAGCGTTTTACGGTGACGCCGCGCGAATCCACGCAATGCTCATCGACGACTGGGGCCAGAACATCACCTGGAAGAAATTCTGAGTGTGCGCGTGGCCCGCAAAGTGGCTCCGGATCACACCGTCAGTTGGGACGGACATCGCTGGGGGGTAGTGCGGGAAGAAGTTTGCGCAGGGCTTCGTGGAGCGGCGGTAGAGATCGAACGGCGGTTGGACGGAAGTCACTGGTTGCGCTACCGCGGGCGCTATCTGCACCTGCGGCCTGCCCCGAACCGGTGACCGTCCGCAAGTCCTTCCGGCCTACGGCCTCCAGGACTCGCGGAACAGAAATCAGAGACCCCAAAACAAAATCAAACCCAAATACCATGTACCTGCAGATCACCCTTGGAGAAAACCATGGAAGCGGACATTTCTATCTGGCGAAAACCCGGACATTTCTACTTTGCGTTGACAGGTTCCCAACTCGAATAACTGGGCGGGCCTGAATGTTGCGGCGCCCCGGTGCGCCCTGTATGACAGTCTGAACGATTCCCGGCAATTCGAGAATGGCACTTGCGCGGGATCGCCAAGCCTTCTGGTACCTGACAAACGCGGCGTCTAATGGGTCGACGCAACACCCGCTCGAAGCACGCGCAGGGCTTTCAGCAGGTAAGGATCCATCGAGCTGAACTATCTGGGCAAATTTAAACTTTCTATTTTCTTCGGGAGCAACCATCACGATTGACTTTCGGCAAGTTTCCGTCCGTCGAAAACGTGGCGAAAAGTACGCGAAGTCCCGATCTTCCCGAGCGTAATCGATAACGCGATCTGTGCCGATGGGATCGGTGTGTCCACAACTTCCACAACTCTCGTGGCGAGGTTCCGTTGTCAGTTCGGCAGCAACCCGTACACGTCGACCTCCCCGAAGACCGTGCCGCTTCCCGTGGTCGTATCGTTGCCTCGCGTTCCGATATACACCTTTCCATTCGCAACCGTTGGCACGATGAACTTCACGGCGTTTCCCGCGGTGTCACGCCCGCCAGCGGCTTGCGAACTGTTCCATAGCTCGGTGGCCAGACCGGTCGCCGGGTAGGCATGTAGCACAGCGGGACCGGCAGCCCGTGTCGGATTCGAATGTTCACGCCAAAGCTGTTCGAACTGATTGCCCAGACAATTCCATTGGCGGCGCCTTGCGAAGAAACCGAAGGCGAAGCTCCCGGGAAACCATAACCCGCGCTCGATTGCGAAGCCGAAGGCGTGACGAACAGGCCCGTCGTTGGATTAAACGTAAATTGTTGCAGCGGCCCGCCGCCCGCGAGGTACAGACTGTTTTGCCAGAACGCCGGCGGTGGCAAAGATCCCGTTGCCGAACGCAATTGTTTGCACGACCTGATTCGTTGGGTTGTTGTGTCCCATGTTGTCTCGGTTCAGCAAGAACAAGTTGCCTTCCTTGCCGCCGCCGATGACCAAATGGGGTACCGGACCGGAAGTTTGATCAATAAGCATAGCGGCGCCACCCGAACCGAAATCGGTGTCGTTGGCCGCAAGTGTGGCCTGGTCCGCAGGAGCAAACCAGTCCGCGACCGCAAGCCCGCTGGTGGTGTTGAGTTTTATGACCGAGTCGCCAAAATCCGAACTCGTCAATCCGTCATAGGTTCCGTTGCCGGTGATCGCGTACAAGTTATACGCACCGTTGCTGCTGTTGGCCGGGCTGTCCGCCGCGGGGGCTCCGCCAGACATCCAGATTCCGCCTTTGTTGCCATTGGGGGTGTCATTGAAGACAGCGACCTGGGCCAATGTTGCGGGGTTAAACCCGATGATCCAGCCGTGAAAGGGGCTGGTGTCCTCGTGCGAAGCCCATGCGACGTAAACCACACCGTTGACCAGGGCAAGTCCCGGCCGCTGGTTCTCGGTTTGTGATTCAAAGGGGACGTTTCCACCAGAAGAGTCGTCGCCGGTTCCAGGTACGGACGCGGTGATGGTCACTGGCCCGCTGAATTTTTCGTTTCCAGTGGCCAGGTCGAGCGCGTGGAGCCGCTGAAAGAATGTTGAAGGCGCAATCACCGATTTGCTCACGACGTAAATCGTGTTGGTAGTCGGATCGATCACCGGTGTACCGATCACGCCGACTTCCGGGGTGATATCGCCAGCGCCGGCGCCCACGAGATTACCGGTAATGCCGGAAGGCACGGTGGTCTCACCGGCGGTGCCACCGTGCGCGGTGTCCAGCAAATTCGCGTGCCAGTATGTTACGCACGGGTTGGCATCCGCGTCGTAGGCGTAAACGCTGTCGTGCGCGGTCGCCGCCACGGTTACGTTGTGGGTAGCGCCGGCGATGGTTACATTTGCCGCCCACAGAGGCTGGGCATAAATGGCGCCATCCGCGGCGCAAGAGAAGAGTTTGCCAAAGGTCGCGGTGGCCACGTTGGACGGATTCAGGACGTATTCCTGGGAGTTGACGCCGTCGCGCGACAAATCGTTGTGATAGGTGGTTACTCCGGCGAGATCGGTCACCCCGATGGTGGCGGTCGCGCTCTGCGTCACGTCGGCTTTGCTGGTCGCCGTCACGGTGATGCCGCTTCCTGGCGACGCCGGCGCAACGTAGGTTGCCGTCGTTGCGGTCTGCGCGCTGAACGTGCCCGTCGATGCCGACCAGGTCACACCCGCTGCAGCGACATCGTTCGTCACGGTCGCGGTGAAGTTCAGGGATTGACCCAGCGTCAGGCCTCCGTGGTGAGGCGTCAGTGTCACGCTCACTGGACCCCCGGTGCTGGGTGTTACGGTGATGGTTGCCAGTGCGCTCCTTGTTTTGTCGGTGACTGAAGTCGCGGTCAGAGTCACGGTTGGCGGAGCCGGTACGCTAACCGGAGCCGTGTAAGTGATGGCTGCCCCTGAGGCACTGCTGGCCGCCGAGAGGGTGCCACACGTGGCGCCGCTGCAGCCAGCGCCGGTCAGGGCCCAGGTCACGCCCTTCTTCGCGCTATCGTTGGTCACCGTCGCTGTGAACGGTTGCGCCAACCCTACCTGCACACTGGGCGAGGTCGGCGAGAGGCTCACCGCGATCGCGGGGGATGCCGATGTCACTGTAATCGCCGCCGCCGCCGTCTTCGTAGGGTCGGTGACGGACATGGCTGTGAGCGAGATTGCGGGCGGAGTCGGAGCGTTGGCCGGAGCGGTATAGGTGATGGCAGTGCCAGACGCACTGCTGGCAGCGGAGAGGGTGCCGCACATGGCCCCACTACAGCCAGCGCCGGACAGGGCCCAAGTTACACCCTTGCCCGCGCTATCGTTCGTCACCGTCGCTGTAAATGGTTGGCTTTGCCCGGCTTGCACGGACATCGTCGCAGGAGATACCGCGACGGAGATCGGGGTGGCAACGGTCGGGGCTGCCTCCTGGTTTGATCCACCACCGCAACCAGACAGTAACCCGATCGTAACAATCGCAAACGCAAACATCGTTAACGCAAACAAAGATCGCGCAGCATGCCCTGCATGCACTCGTATCAAGGTGCTCTCCCTCTCCGTCGGTATTTTAGAGATCTTAGGCTTCGCGGGGGCTGGAAGCTGCGTTTACTAAATTCTTAATTCGAGCCGCTGTTACCCTATTGTGGCCTGAACCCGTACAAACGACATATAAGCTTGAATAACGCTACCAAAGGGCGTAGCAAAACGCCAGTCGAAATATCCATCGCCACTTCGATGCTCGTACCAGGAGAAAAGACGGCGGAGGTAGGCCAGAAGCGCGGTATAAGAACACTCCGGCTCGCAAAGATTGAACCAATTGTAGAAGCGACCAAGCGGCGTACCGATCTTCGGGGAGTGCGCCGCCACTACGGCCTCGCGATTTTAGCAAACTCAGCGGCGATGACGGCGTAGCCGGCGGCGTTCGGATGGATATCTGGCCCGAGAGGTGCGGGCGCACCCATCCACGTCCATGTCAGGGTCAAAAACACGTTAATCGGAAGATTTATAACGGGAACAGGCGCGAAGTCATTGATATGGAACGCTTTTGCGACGTCCGCAACGGGAATGTCGAATGCCTTGTACACGCCCTCCAGTACTCCGTTGAAGGTCGTTGCTGCCGCCAGAGATTGGTCGGCCAGCGCCTGCCCGCTTTGCCCAAGTGTCCACGCCGCCAGGAACGGATCGTAATAATTCATTGCGACGATGGTTGTGCCGGGGCCCGCCGCCTCGCGCAGCTCGGTCAGAATCAGCGGCAGGTTACTGCTGACACTGAGGATACCTTTCTGGACGCAGGTCATGTCGATGTTGAGTGGACTGAGAGTGACGCAGCCATCGACATCGTTCGCACCAATGTCTAATGTGACCAGCGCGACTTTGTGCGTCTGTAGAAAGCTCACGGCCGCCGCCAGTTGGCTGCTGCTCCCGGCATAGTTGCAGAGCCCGCCCTGTATCATCGTGGTCGTGGTCTCGCCGGAGCACCCGAGCTTTTCGAGCTTGAGCCCCGGCTTGAGGAGCCGGAACACAGCGTAAAGGTCATCCGCGTAGCCCTGGTCGGTGGCAACGTCCCCGCTCGGGGACGGTTGGAGACCAATCGCGAGCGAATCGCCGAGAGCGAGATAGTACGTGGGAGGTGCGGCTGCGTGCGCGAGCGTTGTGCCGCACAGCAACACCAGAACAGTCAGGCTGAGAAATCGAGTTCGCATGTTGGCCTCCTTTGCGCTTGGCAGCGTACCTGGAATTCCCGAGATTGGGACCTCGGCTCGCGCATCATACGCTTCTCCTCCTCTGGACTTCAACTAAACTGAGCGCCTGTCAACGGTAGACTATCGACGGTCGACTCGCGGCTTTGCTACAGTGGTAGCTCGATACCCACGGAGCTCATCATGCCAATCCCGCAAGACCTTTTGGACATTCTGGTTTGTCCGGCGTGCAAGGCGCCGGTGAAGCCTACTCCGGACAACTCCGGATTGAAGTGCCAGGCGTGCCGGCGCGTTTATCCCGTGCGCGATGAAATTCCTGTCATGCTGATCGAAGAAGCTACCATCGCGCCGGAATGACCGGGCGCCCGCTCAGGGAAAAATCCCATGTCCGCTACTCTCGCTGAATCTGTGCCTCGGTTAAAGCGCATCGTCCCGCGGATGCGGGGCAAACGCATCGGGGTGGTGGGCGATCTTATGCTCGATCGCTATCTTTGGGGCACGGCTTCGCGGCTGTCTCCGGAGGCGGCGGTGCCGGTCGTGGATTTCGTGGAACAGAGCGAATGTCTGGGCGGAGCCGGGAATGTGGCTGCGAAATCTGGCGGCATTGGGCGCGCGCGTGGAAATGTTTGGTGTGATTGGCGGTGTGGGAAGTAAGGAGGCCGCTGACGAGCCAGGGACTGCGCTGCGAAAATGCCTGCGTGCGGCCAACATTATCGACAAAGGCGTGGTCGCCGATTCCGAAGTGCATTACCACTGTCAAGACGCGGATCATTGCCCGGCATCAGCATATCGTGCGCGTTGATCGTGAACGGCGCGAGCCGCTGCGTTCGCAAACCGAAGAGCGCATCTTGCGCTCGCTGTTCGCCGGGCTCAAGGGCCTGGACGCGCTGGTGCTTTCGGATTACGACAAGGGCCTGATCACCGACGAATTTGCCGACCGCGTTTTGAGCGCTTGTCATCGGTTGAAGGTGGCGGTGTTTGTCGGACCGAAGAGGTCGCGTCTATACGCGTATCGCGGTGCGAAGGCTATCGTTTGTAATGCGAAGGAAGCGGGGCAGTTCGTTTCGCAGACGCTCAGTGATGAAAAATCCGTGGAAGAAGTGGGTCGGGCGCTGCTGGCGCATTTTGGGGCTGGCGCAGTGCTGATTACACAGGGTGAAAGAGGGATGAGCTTGTTCGAGGAATCGTCGCCACGGCACCTGAATATTCCTGCGACCAGTTTCGAGGTGACCTACGCGCGGGTGGGTCAAGCTGGGGTCGATCGTGGGGCTACCGGGCGCCAGGTTTTTGATGTTACCGGGGCGGGCGACACGGTACTCAGTGTGTTGGCGCTGGCTTCAGCCGCCGGTGCTTCGCTGCCGGACGCCGCTTCGCTTGCGAACATTGCGGCTGGCGTCGTGGTTGGAAAACTGGGTACGGCTAGCGTGAGTCCTGCGGAGCTTCAACACGGGTTGGATGAACTTCGGCAAGAAGCGTGATCTGAAGCTGTGTCGTGAAGAACGGAACGCGAATCGCGAGTCATGCGCGGCGCCGATTTTATGGCGGGAAAGTCAGCGACTTGTCGCTGGTTACGACCCAGATGCCGATTACGCGTGTTTTCTGGCTCTGCTCTTTGGTCGCTGGGTCGACGGGGCTTGGCATGGGCGAGTACGGACTGATTGCCACGGCGACTTCGACGGCATTCGAACCGGCCGGCGAGCTTTCGCGCATGACGCGGTAACTCTTCACCGGCCCGAAGTAGCCGTTGGGGCCCCAGTCGGCGAGGAAATCTTCCATTTTGTAGCTAGGTTTGGGCTTCCAGAGTTGGTAGGCCTTTGCGGTATCACCCGCGACCACTGCATCGAAGAAATTCGCCACGGCTCGTTTTTCTGGGTAAAAGCGAAACGTCCACCAGAGCGAGACGATGGCAACCAGCACGAACGCTGCAATCGTGAAGGCCAGTGGCCGGGATTTGTGGGATGTTACCGGCGGTGGATCGAGAAGTGACACGTTAGGGTCTCCTGCCCTGCGAGCGTCAGAGCAGCCGCTGGAACGATGCGACGAACGCGCGTTCTGCGACACTCACACCGTAACAAAATTTATGCGTGGGAGTAAATGATTTCGGCGGGTAGAGCTCAGCCTTGCAACGCGCCGGCTGTGCCTTCGGGTACTTCGATCTCGTACTTTGTGCGGGCTTTTTCGGCGTGTTGCTCGAGTGCGAGCGCGATCAGGCGGTCGATCAACTCGCGAAAGGGAATTCCGCTGGCTTCCCACAGTTTGGGGTACATGCTGATCGAGGTGAAGCCTGGGATGGTGTTGACTTCATTGAGGAAAAGTTTGCCGGGGGCGCGTTTTTCCAGGAAAAAATCGACGCGGGCCATTCCGCTGAGTTCGAGTGCGCGAAATGCGGCCACCGCCAGCGATTGGATCGTTTTCACTTGCGCGGCTTTGAGTTTTGCGGGAATCAAGAGCTGCGTGCCGTCTTCGAGATATTTCGCGGTGTAGTCGTAGAACTCGCGGTGCGGCACGATTTCTCCGGGGATGGAAGCCTTCGGGTCATGGTTGCCCAGCACGGAAACTTCGATCTCTCGCGCGACCATGGCTTTCTCGACCAGTATCTTCATCGCGAATTCGGCAGCTAGATTCAACGCCGGGGCGAGTTCCGCCCGTGAATGGACTTTGGTCATGCCTACCGAGGAGCCCAGCGTTGCGGGTTTGACGAATAGCGGGTATTTGAATTTGCTTTCGATGGCGCGCTGAATTTGCTTTGGATTCTTTTCCCAGTCGTGGCGATGAACGGTGATCCACGGCACGACGGGAATTTTCGCCACTTGCAGCAAGCGCTTGGCGACGTCTTTGTCCATCCCGATGGCGGACCCGAGCACGCCCGCGCCAACAAACGGCAGCCCCGCAAGATCGAGCAGGCCCTGGATGGTGCCGTCTTCGCCGAACGTTCCGTGCATCACGGGAAAGATTACATCGAGGTGTTGCCCCGCGCCGCCGCCTTTCAAGCGGCATGAGTGACGCATCCGTCGGGTCGGCGGTCATCATGACGGGATCGCCGCCGCGCAGGACTTCGGGCAGCATCTTTTGGGCGCCCACGCCAATGCGCCAGTGGCCTTCTTTGGTGATGCCAATGGGCACGGGCTCGTATTTTGCGGGATCGAGGCCGCGAATCACGGACGCGGCGGATGCGAGGGAGACTTCATGCTCGCCGGAGCGCCCGCCAAAGAGCACGCCGACGCGGAGACGCTTGTTAGGAATGGCCATAGGTCTACGACTACCTGTCTCCTTGTGACTCGTGAATTTTGACTCTTGTGGGAAGGTCAGAGTCGCCACGGAACAGTTTACCGTTCGGTTGGGGCAGGGTCACAGATTCCGTGGGCGTTTGCCGTCAATTTGTTAACGGCGGTGCCGGCGGGCCGGGCTTCGCAAGTATTCTCGGAACATTTCGTGACCAATGCGCGTTTCTATCGTCTGTTCCTGTGGGAATGGCACATGTGGAGGTGGGATGTCGCCGCAACTGGAGATGTTGAAGGGCACTTTGGACCTCATGGTGTTACAGACCCTGCAGGCTATGGGAGCGCTGCACGGGTACGGGATTGCGCGGCGTATCGAACAGATCAGTCGCGACGCTATCTTGCTGAATCAAGGGACGATATATGCGTCCTTGGTGCGCTTGCAGCAGCGCGGGCTGATTCGATCGGAGTGGGGGACCTCGGAAAATAATCGCCGGGCCAGGTTTTACAAGATCACTCCGCGGGGCAGCCAGCGACTTGCGGAAACCGCAGCGAACTGGGAGAAGCTCTCCGCCGTCATCGCGGCGTTCTTCGCTCAGAAGGGGGACCAGAAATCATGATCGATGCGATTCGTGTCTTTTTTTCGCGCGTTCGCGCCATGTTTTTCAAAGCGAAGCTGGACGAGGACTTCGACGACGAAATACTGAACCACATCGACCTGCTTGCCGGCGAAAACGAAAAGGCGGGGATGCCGCCGTATGAGGCGTTGCGGCAGGCGATGGTCCGGGTCGGAGGGAGAGAAGTCTTGAAAGAGGAAAATCGCGAGACGCGTGGATTGCCGTTTCTCGAGGTGCTGGGCCAGGATGTTCGCTACGCCGCGCGGACGCTGCGGCGCGACTATGCATTTGCGATCTTCGCGATTCTGATCGTGGGGCTGGGCGTTGGAGCCAGTTGCACGATCTTCAGCGTTGTTAACACGTTGCTGATACACGAGTTGCCGTTCCACGACCCGGCGAATCTTACATGGGTCGCGAACCACGAGGATGCCACCGGGGATATGTCGGCGAAGACGACACAAGTCGATCACTTTCTCGACATGCGGGCGCAGAGCAAATCGTTTTCGGACATGGCGGCGTACATGGCGTTTTACGGCGTGGGCGACGCGAAATTGATTGGGGATGGCGAGCCGGAACGGCTGACGAGCGTGCCGGTGTCTCAAAATTTCTTCGCGCTGCTAGGAGTGGAGCCGCAAATCGGAAGGCAATTCAGCGCGGACGAGTGCAAGTTTAACGCGCCCGGGGCAGTGATGTTGACCGACGGAATCTGGCGCAGAAAATTCGGGGCTGATCCGAACATTGTAGGCCGTGCGTTGCCGTTCGACGGCGGGCCCAAGACGGTGGTTGGCGTGCTGCCGGCCTCGTTCGATTTCGCGACGATCTTTACGCCTGGGAGCCGGGTGGACATCTTCGAGCCATTTCCGCTGACGCCCGAGACAAATAAGTGGGGTAACACGCTCTCGATCGTGGGCCGGCTGAAGCCTCCTGCCACAGTGCAGAGCGCACAGGCAGAGGCGACAGTTCTCGCGAAGCTGGATAAGGACGCGCACAAGGAACGAAACGATTTCGAGCCGAAGGTGTACTCGCTGAATGAACACGTTAGTGGCAGGCTGCGGCCGGCGTTGTTTGTGCTGGCCACAGCGGTTGGCGTGGTGATGCTGATCGTGTGCGCAAACCTTTCGAATTTGTTGCTCGCGCGCGGGGCGACCCGGCAGAAAGAGATTGCGATTCGCGCGACGCTGGGCGCGGGAAAATGGCGGTTGATCCGGCAATTGCTGACGGAAAGCATGATGTTGTCGTGTTGTGGAGCGCTGATCGGGCTGGTGCTTGCGCTAGTGGGAACGCGCGTACTGACGCACCTGACCTCGGTAAGCATTCCGCTGCTGGCCGAAGTGCATATTGATGGGAGCGTTCTGGCGTTTACGGTGCTGACGGCGCTTGGGACCGGATTAGTTTTCGGGTTGTTGCCGGCGTTGCAGGTGCGCGACGTGAAGCTGCGCGACTCGTTGAAGGATTCGAATCGCGGGTCGAGCCAGGGGCGGGGCCATGCGTGGTTGCGGAATGCGCTGGTGGTGTCGGAAATTGGGCTCGCGTGCGTGCTGGTGGTCGGTGCTGGATTGCTGATCCGAAGTTTTCTGCGGGTGCTCGATGTGAATATGGGCTTTCAACCGGAGCATGCGGCCGCGGTGCGGATCGATCCGAATGCGTCATACAAAACGCAGGAGCAACGCAACGCGTATTTCAGCGAAGCGCTGCGGCGTGTTTCCGAGGTGCAGGGAATCGAGGGAGCGGGGCTTTCGGATGCGCTGCCGCTTGGGCATAACCGGAGCTGGGGGGTCGCGGCGAAAGGCGTGCAATACACGCCGGAAACGTATCCGGATGGATTTCCGCGGATTATCACCGAAGGATATTTTCACGCGATGGGAGTGCCGTTGAAGGAGGGACGCGATTTTTCGGCGCGCGACGACAAGGGCGCGCTTGCCGTTGATCATCTTGAACGAAACCTGTGCACGTAATTTGTGGCCTGGTCAGGATCCGATTGGGAAGATCGTTGCTGAGGATGTGGATCGCACCGTGGTGGGCGTGGTGGGAGATGTTCATCATATGGCGCTGGAGGAAGGATCGGGCAACGAGTTCTATATTCCGATTCGGCAGACTCAGGACTATGGGTCAGTCGATCTGGTGGTACGGACGTCGATGTCTACGGCGGAGTTGTCGTCGCGATTGCAGGAAGCGCTGCGTCCCATCGAGCCCAACTTGCCGACGCAGAATTTGCGGACGATGGAGTCGATGGTGGATCGCGCCGTTTCGCCACGCAGATTTGTGGTGATTCTGCTGGGCGGATTTGCGGCGTTTGCGCTGGCGCTCGCCTCGCTGGGAATTTACGCGTTGATTTCGTATTCGGTGAACCAGCGGACGCAGGAGATCGGGATTCGAATGGCGCTGGGAGCTTCGGCGGAGATGCTGCAGCGGAGCATTTTGCTGCAGACGCTTGGGCTGGCGGCCATCGGAGTGGTAGTAGGCATCGTGGCGTCGTGGATTTTGGCGAGGGCGTTGAGCGGCATGTTGTTTGGCGTTACGCCGGGTGACCCGCTGACTTTCGCCCTAATGGTGGTAATTTTGGCGTTGGTAGCCGGACTCGCAGGGTACTTACCAGCACGCCGGGCGTCCAAGATCGAACCCATGTCAGCATTGCGCACGAGTTGAATCGAGTGAGCCGCCTACACAGGCCGCGGCGACCATGAAGAGACCCTCTGCGTTGGCTAGCGTCGGGTCCTAAAGAATTTTCTGGCCGAGGGCGGAGAGCACCAGCTCTACGCCTAGCAACGCGGTGCGGTTGTGTTCGTCGAGGATGGGATTGATCTCGACGACTTCGAGCGAAACCATCGCTTCACTGTCGGCAATCATCTCCATGGCGAGATGCGCTTCGCGATATGTGACCCCGCCGCGCACCGGAGTCCCCACGCCCGGAGCGTCGGTGGGATCGACGAAATCCATGTCCAGGCTGACGGCGACTCCCGCGGCGTCGTCCATCGCGTATTTCAGCGCTTCGGACATGACATCGCGCATTCCGCGCTCATCGATATCGCGCATCGTGAAGACGTGAATCCCCGATTTCTTCACAATCTTGCGTTCCTGCGCATCCAAATCGCGAGCGCCGACGATCACGATGTTACCCGGCTCGGCCTTGGGCTTGAAACCCATCAGGTCGACGAGCTCCGGTGCTCCATAGCCCATGATGGCGGCGAGAGGCATGCCGTGAACGTTACCGGACGGCGAGGATTCCGGCGTATTCATGTCGCCGTGCGCGTCCAGCCAGATATAGCCGATCTCCTTTTTTTGCTGGCGGTAGAAGCTGGCGACACCCGCGGCTACGCCGGCAGCAATGGAGTGGTCACCTCCCAGCACAACCGGAAGAAAACCTTCCGTTAGCGATTTGTCGACAGTTTTCGCGATGTCCAGGCAGGTTTCGGCGATCTCCTGCAAATACTTGGCGCGCTTTTCGCCGACGGGCATTTCCTCGGGCTGCTTCACTTCCAGATTGCCGATGTCTTCGACGGTGACGCCGAGTTTTTTGATGGCGGCCTGGAGACCGGCGCCTCGAAGCGCGGAGGGGCCCATGTCCACGCCTCGGCGGCTTTGGCCGAGGTCCATGGGTACGCCGATGATGCGAACTTTATGAGGCATGAGTTTGTAATCCGTGACGGCGCGTGTGGCCGGGATGAAGACCGGCGCCTACATGGGCGATCCCGTCAAAAAATTGAGCCGAGACGCAAATTGAGCCAAGACGCAACGACGGGAGGGGCAAGCCCCTCCCCTACGGTAAGAAACTAAGGATACACGCGGTACAGCATGCGCGGAAAGGGGATGACTTCGCGGATGTGCTCGACGCCGCAAATCCAGGCGACTGTGCGCTCCAGGCCCATACCGAATCCCGAGTGGGGAACGCTGCCGTAGCGTCGCAAGTCCAGATACCACTGGAACGATTCTTCCGGTAGGTTGTGCTCTTTCAATCGCTTAACGAGCAGATCGTAGTCGTGGATGCGCTGGCTGCCGCCGATGATTTCGCCGTAGCCTTCCGGCGCGAGCATGTCGAAGGCCAGGGCGAGATCGGGCCGCTCGGCATCCGGTTGCATGTAGAAAGCTTTGATCGAAGATGGATAGCGGTGCACCATCACCGGCCGGTCGAACTCGTTGGAGACGATGGTTTCTTCGTCGCCACCGATGTCATCGCCAAATTTAGATGGGTTGCCCTGCTTCTGCAGCAACTTGATCGCGTCTTCATAGCTGATCCGCGGGAACGGCGGCTTCACGTTTTCGAGTTTTTTGGTGTCACGCTTCAGCGTCTCCAACTCGCGCGGCTTGTTCCGCAGCACCGATTGCACGATAGCGCTGACCAGGCCTTCGCCAAGTGCCATCATATCGTTGAGATCGGCGTAAGCTGCTTCCGGCTCCAGCATCCAAAACTCCGTGAGATGGCGGCGCGTCTTCGATTTTTCCGCGCGAAACGTCGGTCCAAACGTGTAGACCTTGCCGAGCGCCATCGCGGTCGCTTCGATGTAGAGCTGGCCGCTCTGCGTGAGATAAGCCTTCTGATCATCAATATAATTCACTTCGAAAAGTGTGGACGTGCCCTCGCAGGCCGCCGGCGTAAACATCGGCGCATCCGTCAGCGTATAGCCTTGGCTGTCCATGTAGTTGCGCGCAGCCCGCTCCGCCTCCGCGCGAATGCGCAAGATCGCCGCCTGCCGCGGCGTGCGCATCCAGAGATGCCGGTGATCCAAGAGGAAATCGACGCCGTGCTCTTTGAGCTGAATGGGATACGGCTGGCTCTCGGAAACTCTCTGCACCACGTTGATTTGTGTGACGCCGATCTCATAACCGCCGGGAGCCCGCTGCTCGGCGCGAATTTTGCCGGTCACGATGACGCTGGATTCCTGCGTCAACCCCTTGAGCGCCGCGAACGCCTCGGGATTTTCCTTCAGCGCGACCACGCCCTGGATAATGCCGGTACCATCGCGAAAAATCGGAAAAAGCAGCTTGCCCGACTCGCGAAGGTTGTACAGCCAGCCGCGAATCGTGACTTCCTGGCTGTCGTGCTTTCCTGCGTCTTCGATGGTGATGATCGTCATGGACCCTTTCGCGTCATGGCCTTGAGTTGCGTCGCTGCCCGGCTCCATCGCGGGAACGTGCAGCGTGTCAGGGTGTGCCATTATTCCGTCCTCCGAAGCACTGCGACCAGGACGTATAGAATATCGTGGTTCACCGCAAAGATGCGACCTCGGACGCAGGCCGCGAAGCGCTCGCCAGTTGTTTTTCTAGTTCGGAAAGTAGATGTAGGGATTCTCGGCCGCTTTCGCTGCGTCCAGCGCAAAGCAATGGTTTCCCGGCGGATGCGACCACTCGCTTCGGCGCGATATTTCGTCTGTTCCGCGATTTTCCATGGAAAATGTCGCGCACAGTTCGTACTGGCTTCCTTCCTTGACGTGATATCCGTAGGCCACACGCGTGATGGGATCGGCCAAAACAACGCCAGAAAGTTCGTCCAGGTGCTCGGGTAGCTTATGGCTGCTGGAATTCCAATGAGCATTGATTTGATTGCTCAATTGATACAAGTCCTGCACCCGCTTGTTGTCCGCTCGCAGCGTGCGCTGTTTCTTCGGTGCTCCCAGGTACGAAAATCCCAGAACTACCATCACAATGACGGTCACCGCGCTGACCAGCGCCATCATCCTGTCTCGGCTCAGGCGACCGAGGGCACGGGGTTCATCGGATTTCCGCACCCCGGCGAAATAGTAAAAGAAGACGCCGCCTGAGATCACCAGGACCACGAACGCTTTGGCAAGGAATCGCGAAGTAAGCTCGCCGCGCAAAAGAGTCGTCAGCGCTGCAATCAAGTCGCCCATAAAAACCGCGGCCGCAACAACGAGCGCCATGTACGTCAGCCACTTGCGGACAGGCGAATCCAGTTTCTCGGGATGCTTTCGCTCCTCGCTGACGATGGCGCGCGACACCAGCAGGTAAACAGGAAACGCCACAAGGATCGTCGCAAGCGCCGAGGCGATACTGTAACTCTCCATTTGCGGATAGTAGCGGTTGGAAAAGAGCGAATCCTCGAACCAGTGATCAATCAGCGTGAATGCCAGCCAGCCCAGGCCGCAAGTCCACGTCGCCAGCGTGGAGAAGATCAGCAAATAAAAGAATGCGTCCTTGGCCGCCGCTCCCGCGCTTCCGCGGCGGGGGATTTCGATTCCCGTCAGCCGCTCATACGCAACGGCTAGCGCTTCGTAGACCTCTTTTTCCGGCCATCCGCGGGCCGTCAAGACTCCGACGATGGATGGGTCGGACGCGCCGTTCGCTCTCGCACGTTCGATGAATTCCGAAATTTTGGGGTTCACAGCCACGCAGCGATTGTATATCCGAATCCTCTTTGTACATCCGAATCCGTTGTAGGGGCGGGACTTGCTCCGCCCGGCGCCGACCGTGGCACAATTTTCGACGGGCAGGGAGTGTCGCCCTGTCGGCGAGGGGCGTCGGTGTCAGAAGGATCTGGCAGGGCCTTGAGTCGCGTGAAAAAGATAACGCGGTTGCATTCAGTAAGTTATCGTGACAATTTCTTCGGCGATTGACGTGCTCCCGAATGACCACTGCCCTTAACTAAGCGCGCCGGGAGCATCGAACTGAGTTGCGCCGTGACGCCGAGTCCTGTTCTTGAGTCCGATGGAGGAATGAGATGCGGAAGCCGACGCTCCTGAAAAGCATGTTCTTGGTTGCAGCTTCCGTTGTCGGCGGCGCAGCGAGTTCTGCGGCCGCGTCGCACGGTGGACACGGGTCGCATGGTGGCGGTGGGCACTCGCACGGCGGGGTATCTCACGGCGGTGGCCATTCCCACGGCGGGGGCGGTGGCTTTCACGCGGGCACGTCCCACAATAGCGGCGGGGGCCACTTTGGCGGAAGCAGTAATCACGGCGGGTTTTCGGGCTCGCATCGACAGACTAGCGCGGCATCGAGTCACACCTTTGGATCGTATTCCTCGCGGCAATCCGCAAACTCTGGATATGGCCGCGGTGGCTGGTCGGGTGCCACCCGGGCTTCCGTTGGACGGCCGAATTCGGGCAATTGGTCTGGGCGCAGTTCGAGCCCGGCTTCGAGTTGGGGAAACACCTCGAGGTCCCCCGCTTCGTTCGGAGCGAACCGGCCGCCAAATTCTCGGCAGGGCTTAAGCAGTTGGTCGGGAAGAAGCTCTTCGCTGGCGAGAAATACATCGGGCGGCGGGACGAGGACGAATTCCTCGTTTAACCCGAATCGTCCTCCGAGCGCACAGCGAAATTGGTCGAATGAATCCGCTCGAGGTAGCTGGGGTTCCGGTCGGGGAACGCCAGCGGGCCGAGTCCTTTCATCGGACATGAATCGGCCGGTTGGTCGAGCGAGTTTCGCGAGTAGGATGGCGTCCTATTCTTCGCGCGGCAGTCAACTTGCCGGAAGCGCGATGCGACGAGGAACGTTCTCTGGATCGGACAGGCCGCCAAGCGCCCGATCCACTCAAGAAAACTTGTCGAGCCGCGGGAATTCGTACGGGTCAGGAACGTCCAATTTTAATGCGAATCGCAGCGGGTCCAATTTCGGCAACTCGCGCTTCTCAGGTGGAAATCTCACAAATGCTTCGTTCTCGCGATCCGGATCAGCACAATTCGGCGGATCCCACTCTCACGGTGTCGAAGGCAATAGCTTCGCGCGGAATGGTTTCGGACACCAAGGCTATGGGCATGACGACTTCAGTCACGGTGGCTACGGTCATGGTCGCGGCAGCTACGGCTATGGTCGCAGTGGATGGTATGGTGGCGGAGGATGGCACGGCGGGGGCTGGTACGGCGGAGGAGGGTACGGCGGTGGCAACGACTTCTGGTTTCTAGGCGATCTGTTCGGCCTTGCGCTGAACTTTAGCAGCCTCGCCTTGAACCCCTGGGCTCCTGTGGGCCTGGCCGGCTGGAACCTGCTGGACACCGGCATTCAAGCGCTCAGCAGTTTAAACAACAACGATCAGCAGTCGTCCTACAACCCGCCGCTCTGCGGAACCAACTATTCCGACGAGAATCCTGGCTGCATGCAATAAGTAGCACAGACACTCTTGTCTGTGTCCCGCGTAACCCTAGGCACCGTGTATCGAGAAGAGCAAGAAGCCCGTCACGAACTCCGATCTCCTACCCAAACCTCGACAACATCGCACCTGGCACAGACAAGAGTGTCTGTGCTACCGTACCCCCGTGCCTCACGAAGAGTACTACGAACGTAATTTACCACACTGGTATCCAGAAGGCAGAACGATCTTTATCACCTGGCGCCTCTACGGCTCCCTTCCCCAATCTTTGAGCCAGCGACTCCTCTCCGACAAGAAAACTCCCGGCCATCAATTCGTCCAGTTCGACCGAAATCTCGACCAAGCCAACCACGGTCCGCGCTGGCTCAAAGAGCCCCAAATAGCAGAATTGGTCGTCGCAAGCCTGCAAAAAGGCGCCGCCGAACTAAACCACTATTCTCTCCGCGCTTTCGTAGTAATGGCGAACCACGCACACGTCCTGATCGATCCCCACGCACCACTATCTACAATCATGAAAGGACTAAAAGGTGCAACAGCGAGAAGCGCCAACAAGCTCTTGGGTCGCACCGGCAAATTATTTTGGCAGGATGAATCCTTCGATCACTGGGTCAGAGACGAAGCCGAAGAACAAAAGATCCGTCACTACATCGAGGCCAATCCAGTGAAGGCCGGACTGGTAGGCAGAGCGGAAGATTGGCCCTGGTCCAGTGCGAAAAAGTAGCACAGACACTCCTGCCTGTGTCCACGTCAACCCCGGCAAAGCGTATCGGGAAAAGCGAGATCACTCCGTCACGGACTCCGCTCTCCTACATTGCCCAAACCTCGACGACGCATCACCCACACAGACAAAAGTGTCTGTGCTACTTACCCCCACTCCTCTTCCAGGCGATCGACCGACTTGCGGGCCGCTTCGAGTTGCTCCTGCGTGCTGGGCGCCTCGGGGCCAATCTTCTCTTTGAGTTCCAGCGTCAGCGGGAGATTTGCTTCCGGCGCAGTCTTGAGAAGCTTAACGGCGGCGTCCCAATCGATCGTGCCGTCGTAGGGCGGAAGGTGCTCGTCCTTTTCGCCATGATTGTCGTGGACGTGCACGCCGGCAACCAATTCGCGCAGCGGCTCAAAGCTGTCCGCGATGCGACTTTCCTCGGGGCCGTCGGCCAGATGTGCGTGGCCGATATCGAAATTAAAGCGCAGCCCGGCAAGACGCGTTTCGTCCACGAACGAGCGCAAATACTTTGGCGCGCCCATCTCGCTGGTAGTGTTTTCGACGCAAATGGTGACGCCCCGATGACGCGCGTGCAGAATCAAATGCTCGAGCGAGCTGAAGGCCGCGTCACGCTTGCGTGGGTCGGCGGTTTCGCGCGGGCCACCCATGTGAAAAATCATTCGAGAAAACGGGATCTCTTCCGCGACATCGAGGGCGCGTTTGAGTTCGTCCATGGCCTCAATGCGGCGGACGCGCTCAACTTCGCAGATCGAGAGTGGCTGGCCGCCTTCGCGGGTGGCGCTCAAGTCGCGGCTGGTGGGCGCATGAAGCGAAGCCAACATGAGGCGATTGTCAGCGAGCGCTCGCCCCATCTCCTGCACCTCGGTTTTTGCGGTGTAATCGAAGTGACTGCGCGAGCAGAAAATCTCCAGCCCGGCAAAACCGGCATTCGAAATCTGTCCAAGCAGTTCGCGTGTGAGTTTGCGAGAAACGAAGATGTACGTTGAGAAGAGTCTTTGCATAGACGTGCCTGGGATATTATCCACGAGTTTCGGCAGGCTGGTCAGCCTTCGTTGATCGGCTGTGCGAGAGAAGAAAGACAGGCGTTGCCCTATTGCGGCCGCGAAACGGTGACTGCTGGACTTTGTCCCGCGGGAGCTATCCCCTCCGCCAATCCATTCACCATTCTCTCGAATTGGTCGGCGGTCATCGGACAATCATAGACGACCCTGAGCAAGTCCCATCGCTGGCTGGGATCGAGCCGCGATAGCGCGGCCAAGAACGACTCTTTAGCGATTCCGTAGACATACTGATATGTACGGAAAAGAGGGTTGCGCGTGCGATCGCGTATTTCTTTTTCGAGCACTTCCATCGAAGTGAAAGGCAGGTTCCTTCCCCGATACTCCAAAGCCGCTTGGGCGCTCTGCTCGTTGGCTATGATATGCACGTTGTTCATTACCAGCAAATAATGTCGCTGAAGTTCTCGAGAAACCAACGACTTTTCTTCGAGTTTCTGTTGGTCTGGAAGCACAAAAGCCAAGCTCTCTGCCAGTCCCTCCAAAAGGAACTGATCCGGAAAATGCACAGTTAGGATGCCAAAAAATTCCGGCAGTTCTCCTTGCTCGATCTGGCGGTGCCAATTCACCATTTGGACTGCGTGGCCGCAGTATTCGTGGATTACCAGCATTTCGGGAAAACCTTTGTACCAGGCCTGCCTCGGGTGAATGTTTATGCGCAGCAGGATCTCGTGCTCGGACAGATTCCCCGAGATCCAGTTCTTCCAATAAGCGTCTTCCTCCGTAAATCGCACATTCACTTTGTACTTGTCCAACGGAACCGGAATGCGTTCCAGCAGCAACGGCACCCATTTGGCCTGGAATTTCTCAAATTGTGGTCGTAAGTCTTCTTGGTTGTACACCATGAACTTCGCGTGGAACTTGCTCAGTTCCGCCTTGGAGAATCCCATATCGTATTGATGTCGCAATCGATCGACCACCAATCCCCTCTGATTTCGGATTTCCTCTTCGCTGAACATGCGGGGCTCCACGCCTAACGTACTTTTCACATACGGCCTGAAAGCTGTGGATTCGCCGGAGAGCGCTCGCAGGTAGGCCACCGACGCTGTCAGTCGGCTGTAAGCCAGGAGCCCTAGGTCGGTTGTCTCGCCTCTTAGCTCTTTTCTGGCATTCTCCAGTCTTGTTAGCACCTCTTGGCGATGGCGAAGATGCGGAAATTGTCGTGGTGGCGCTAAATCGAAGTCGAGAATGGCATTCCTGTGCCGCGATCGCTCAATCGCATCCCAGGCTCGGTACAGGTCTACTAGATTTCGATCTATTTCTTCAGGGAACATCGGTCGCGCTTCTTTCTCGTTCGCCTCAGGTCACGCTCATACATCACTCAATGCGCCACCGCAGCGCGTAGAAATCCTTCGGTGATTCGATTTTTGTCGCGTACTCAAAACACGTTTTGCCTTCCTTCGTGCTTGGATTTGGTCCAACTAGATTCATGGGTCGCAAGCCGCCTTCCGTTGCGGCAAAAAACAACAGATCCGCGGGGATACTGGGGAAGACGACCTCCACGGCCAATCTCTCGGGGCGCCTCTCGTAAAAGCTCAGGGGGAAAACCCAATAGTCTTGGTTGAGCGCAACCGCACCCGGAAATGTGCACGTCCAGCGGAGTTGTACGGCCTTCCCGACCTCGACAATGCGGCCTTTGAACCCTATTCGAATACTGAAGAATCGCGCATCCGCCGACGGCTGAACGTCCACAGCGGCCTGCGCTTCCTCGCCTTCAAGTTTAACCCAGGCTTTGATTTCTAGCAGGCTGCGGAAAAATCGTTCTGAGCCAGCAATTTCTTGGTCGGTTTGAGTCATGCGGGAGTTTTCGAGCATCTGAGGCGTGATTTGTCGTGCTACCGTGCGCCCCAAAGAAGCGTTGCAGCTCCGTTCAGAGACACTACGGCCCGGTCGAACTACGTCGGAACTACGCTGTGCATCAGGTTCCGCATGCGCACCAGATTGTAAGCCGCGCACGCGAACGTAAAGATCCAATCGACCTTCAGCGTCCCGCGATGCCGCACTTTGCGCATCAACGCAATGGTCTTCAGCCAGCCAAAACATTCTTCGATGCGCTTCCTCTTCTTCTGACTGATCGCATAGCCCGCGTGCCGTGCCGTACGACTATCGATGGCGCTGCCACCTCTTCGCCCAAGGTTTTGCGCCACGTGCGGCGTCACCCATAGGTTCCGACACTCGCGCACGAAATCCGCCGTGTCGAAGCCCTTGTCTCCAGCCACCGTCACCCGCTTGCTTCCCGGAAGTTCCTGCAGCATTTCCAGCGCCGCATAGCGCTCCGCCGTGCCCGTGGCTTCCCACACCCGGCTGTCCACAATCAACCCGTTGCGATTCTCTACCAGCAGATTCCCGCTGTAGCTCAACTTGGCCTCCTTGCCTGGACCTTTGCGCGCCATCTGCGCTTCGGGATCGCTTTTCGACTCATGCGTTTCGTTCGAGCGCTTCTCGCCGTGATAATTCACCGTGGGATTTCCGGGATCATCCGGCGGAGACGAACTCTTCTTGTTCTTAGGCTGAAAACTCTTCACGCCGGCCCAGGCTTCCAGCAAACTTCCATCTACCGTGAAGTGCTCGTCCGAGGCCCAGCCCTGCCCTCGGGCTTGCTCCACCACCAGCGACAGAAACTCCTTGGCCACTTCGGCCTCTAGCAAACGGTCGCGGTTCTTGGTAAACACCGTGGCATCCCACACCTCATCGTCCAAGTTCAGCCCCACGAACCAGCGAAACAATATGTTGTAGTCGATCTCCTCCACCAGCAGCCGCTCGCTGCGCACCGAGTACAGCATCTGCAGCAACAGAGCCCGCAGCAACTGCTCCGGCGGAATCGACGGACGGCCCACTTGGGAATACATCTTGGCGAACTCAGGCGAGAGTTCCTTGAGGACCTTATCTACCATCGTGCGGATCGGCCGCAGCGGATGATCTTTGCGTACCCGCTGCTCCGGTGAAAGGTAGCTAAACACATGCCCCTGCTGCTGATCGTTTCCTCGCATGCCTAATCAGACGCACCGCGCGCCGCCTCGTTACAAAATTCCTGGCTTTTTTCAGCATCCTGCTAGGTCTTCTTTCTGGGTTGGAGCGTCTGTGGTCACATGTCTCGTGACCTCATGTTGCTCCTTCTCTGACATGTTCGTAAGATCTTCGAAAACCTCGAGTTCCGCGTCTGGACGATCAATGGTAACCTTTCGCTTGATCTCCGTCGGTTTGAAAATCGTATCCTTGTATTCAGCGGAAAGATCCCTGAACCGTTTCATGCTTTCGATGAGGTTGCCAACCTGTATGGAAGCTGGGTGTGCTAGATGGCCTTCTCGATCTCTCACGTACTGGTCCGCGGCGATGAATCCCGAGGAGTACAGCAATTCCTTTCCTCTGTCGTCGAGGCCGAAATCGGTGGTGGCAACATCGTGGGTCGGGATGTGAATGGTCCGGACCCACTCGATCATTTTTTCATCCTCTTTGTCACGCGCTTCCAGCATCGTGGACACCAGCGAGCCTAGGAATTGCCGGAACGTCTCGGGACTGCGTGGCACCGGATTACTTCCCTTCGAAACGAGCTTGAAACCCAGAGTTGGCTCCTTCGTATGAGCGAAAACCCATAGCGGGTAGTTGCTGAGCAGCCCGCCATCCACCACCAAACTCTCTGCAAAAGGATACACCTCGAAGAAAAACGGAATGCCGATCGACATCCGAACTGCCACAGCCACCTCGATAGAAGGATGATGCTCTTTATCGAACACCAACAAGCTTCTATGCCGGATATCCGACGCGATGATTTTAAGGTCGTGCTCGCGTAAGTCACTGAAGTGGACGATGCCCTTTTTCTTCAGGAGTTGATAAATCCATTCGTACAGCTTCCGACCCCGGTAGATTCCGTATTTACTCCACAAAGTCAGAGGCGTTAGCCATCGCGCATCCAGCAAGTCAGCGAAGTTGGTCGCCATCAGTATCTGTTTCAGCTCCGCGGTACTGTAACCCGCTGCGTAAAGGGCCGCGACGATCGCTCCGGCGGATGTTCCCGCCAGACCCGCGAATTTGATCTTCTCCTGTTCGACTCGCGCGAGTGCGCCAACAAGGCCGATACCCTTGACGCCACCACCTTGAAAGACTGCATTCAGAGTCTCCCCGATGCTTGGAATCCTCCTGGCAGGTTACTAGAGTTGTAGTCCAACGTGTGGTGTATACTATATTAAGAATTGGCCTAAGCAAACTGCTCGCGGTCTCGACGTGCCGCAACGCACAAAAATTGCGTTAATGTTCCAAGTAGTGTTAGCCGCTCTCGCAGCCGGATCCAGAGCTGCTGTCAGTATCCTGCAGCAGCCCCGTTATCCCGCGGATCCGCAGCTCCCATGCGATCGTCAGACTTGGGATCGATGCCAATCGCGTTTACCAATCCGATGTGACCTCGGCGTTTTGTCGTGAAGCCACGCGCTTGCAACGCCTTCTCAATCGCCTCGGGAAAATTCTGCTCCATCAAAATCAAATCCGGCAGCCACTGGTGATGGAAGCGTGGAGCGTTGATGGCGGCTTGCGCATCCAAGCCGAGACGCATCCAGTTGATGACGCTCAGCAGCGTCGCGGAGATGATCGTCGGGCCGCCGGGCGATCCGGTCACGAAGCTGAGTTTGCCGTCACGCAACAACATTGTCGGCGACATCGAGCTCAGGGGCCGATGTCCGGGCGCGATGGCATTCGCATCGGACTGAATCAAGCCGAACAGTGCATTCGGGACGCCTGGCTGCGTTGTGAAGTCATCCATTTCATCGTTCAGCAGAAATCCCGCGGGGCTGGTGACATGCGAACCGTAGCTGTCGTTCAGCGTGTAGGTGCTGGCGACGGCGTTTCCAGCCGCGTCGACCACAGAGAAGTGCGTCGTGTGCGGACCGTCGTTAAAACTCACGGTTGTTGGCACGGAGATGGATGAGGTTCCCGCGCAAGTGTGGGGTGTGCCGGCTTTGACGGTTTTGCTGGACGACGCATGCTGCGGATCGATCGTATCCTCGAGTTCCTTCGCGTAGCAGGGATCGGTCAGTCCGGCGACCGGCACGTTTGAGAAATCCGGATCGGCCAGATAAGCCGCGCGATCGGCGAAGACCCGCCGCATGGTCTCCGCGACCATATGCACGCTCTCGACGTCGTCCCAGCCCTTCAGCGGAACATTCTTGAGCATGTTGAGTGCTTCGATGATGGCCACGCCGCCCGAACTAGGGGGCGGCGAAGTGAGCACTTCCCAACTGTGAGCGGAATCCTCGCGATCGTTGATTTTGTATTCGGCATGGAGCACTTCGCGGACTTTCGGTTTGTACTGCGCGAGATCGTCGAGCGTGATGATGCCGCCGTCGCGCGTTATGTCGTCGACCACGAGGCGCGCGGTCTCGCCGCGGTAGAACTCGGCGGCGCCATTTTTGGCGATGCGTTGCAGTGTAGCTGCGAGTTCCGGTTGGCGCAGCGTATCGCCCGCATGCAGCATCTTGCCGTCATTCAAGAAAATGTGCTTGCTGACGGGAAACTTCTCCAGGCCGGGTTTCTCCTCGTTCAGTTCGCGGGCGAGTTTTTCGCTGACAGGAAAGCCCTCTTTCGCCAGACGGATTGCGGGCGCCATCACCTCCGCGAGTTTCAGCGTGCCGAAAGTTTTCAGCGCCAGCTCAAGCCCGGCGACCGTTCCAGGTACCGCCACCGAACGATATCCGAGAACCGAGCCGGTGACATTTTCGTTAGGTATGAGTTTCCCGTCGGCGCCGATGTACATGTTGCGCATGGCTTTACCTGGTGCAACTTCGCGGTAGTCGAGAAATTGCGTGCGTCCGTCGGCAAGGCGCACCAGCATAAACCCGCCGCCACCGATATTCCCCGCAGCTGGCTCGACAACCGCGAGCGCAAAGGCGACGGCCACGGCGGCGTCCACCGCGTTTCCGCCTCGCTTCAGAATCTCCACGCCGGCTTGTGAGCCTAACTGCTCGTCCGTTGCAACCATGCCATGCGGCGCGCGCACAGCGTGTTTCGGCCACTGCTCCGGCTGCATGACATGCGGGCGATATTCCGCGGCGGCCTGGCCATGGGCGCTGGAGGCAACTGCCAGCGGCAATGCCAGGGCCAGCATTCGGGTGCGCTCCCATGTTGCGGCAAGAAATTTCATCGAGACGACGACAGTAAGGGATTCGGCAAGGAGCGTCAAGGCGATCTGCGGTTTGCCGCCGCAAGCACCTATCCTGTCCCACATGGACGGTCCTAAGTAGCACAGAAACTCTTGTTTACGCCGAGCCTCGAAGCGTCGGTGTCCCTGTAATCCGCGTCAGGACGTATCAAAAAAAGCGGCGGCAGCTGAACCTACGCTCCTGGCAGCGAGAAGGTTCCGCTGTCGGTGTTTACACCGGCGACAGCCGGGCCGTTCACAGCACCGACATGTGTCGCCGGAGCCTGTGTGGCAGCCGTTGGAGTACTCGCGGGAGCAAAGTTCGAGGCTGGCGTTTGCGAAGCCGCGGCTTGGGCGGCCGCTTCGAGTTGATAAACGAGATTGCTATACGCGTCCGGGTTGAAATCGTTGATCGCGTTCGCGATTTGGTCCACGGTCTGAATGGCGGCCGTACTCAAGCCCAGCGCCGCCAGCGAATTATTGAGCGTTTGCAACTGTGCTTGGCTCGCGAGTGTACCGGTCGACGCCGCGGTAGTGGCGCCGATGGCGCTTGCGTTGTTCGTCGCAGAGGCGGCGGCAGGCTGCTGCGTTGTCGCCACTGGCGCAACGTTCGCGGCGGTGGCATTCCCATCGGTGCCAGCCTGGACCCCAGCTACCGCGACAGCAATCGTTGCCGCAGCAGTTGTGGTAGCGGCAGGAGCTGGCGTGGTGGGGATTGTTTGAATCGGGGTTTGCGCCGCGCCCTCAACAAGCGAAACTAACGGCGGGACCAGCGGAGCCACGGTGTTTCCCGGCGCCACTGCGAGACTTGTCTGCGCGGGCGTTGTTTGCGCCAGCAAGGAATTCGCTGCCTCGGTGAACAACGGAATTTGCGCAGCTGTAAACAAACCCGCGGCCTCGGGGGTCGCATTCGCAGCTCCGGTTTGTGACGAGGGCACGAACTCATCCAGGATTGCTTGGGTATTCACCGCTCCCGCAGTGGCAGCGCCAGTGCCATTTGTTGCGGGCACCGCTTGCAGTTCCTGCGCCGTCGCCGTCTGATTCAGAAGGCTTTCCGCGAGATTCACAAGACCTGTGGTCGCCATGATTCACCTCCAAGCATGTTGGGCCGGTGCGTTTCATCAAGGAATTCCCAGAATGGGAATGATCGACGGGAGGGGGTGCTACGCTCGACGGCCATTCGTCGCCTGATGCCAGACAGGCTTTGTATCGGCAGGCGCGCCGCAAACTTTAGGCGAACGACTCTGAATTCTAGGGTCCTGTTCTCGCGGGCTGTTTCTCGCTTCGCTCTTTCTTAGCTTCGCTTTTCTTGCTGTGCTTTCTTGAGTTGCCGGCGATTATTTCTTCGGCCTCGGCGCCCGATTAGTTTTCGCTAAGAAATTCAACCGTTGGCGGGCCTGGTAGCAAGCCGGCCTGTGTGCCTTGTTCGATCAGTTCGGTCACGGCACGCCTGCCGCGCTCGCCGTAGCCCATGGTCCATTTATTGACATACATACCGATGAATTTGTCGGCGAGTTCAGTTTCCATGTCGCGGGCAAATTGCATTGCGTAGTTCAGGGCCTCTTCGCGATGATCGAGGCCGTAGGCGACGCTGTCGCGAATCGTTTGGGCGATCTGGCGGCCCAGTTCCGGTCCGAGCGCGCGGCGCACGGCATTACCCCCGAGCGGTAGAGGGAGCTTGGTGCGCTCGTGCCACCAGACCCCGAGATCCAGTACGCGGTGCAGGCCGAGCTGCGGAAACAGAAGCTGGCCTTCGTGGATCAGCAGGCCGGCATCGACGACGTTGGCTTGCACGGCGTCGAGAATCTTATCGAAGGGCATAACGACCGCGTCAAAGTTGGACTCGAAGAGCTTCAGTGTCAGGTAAGCGGTGGTGGTGAGTCCCGGGACGGCCACCCGCTTGCCGGCCAACTCCTGTTGGTGCAATGGCTTGGAGGCCACGACGATCGGGCCGTAGCCTTCGCCGAAACTCGCCCCGCAGTCGAGCAGGATGTATTTGTCGCGCAGGGTGGGGTATGCGGCGAAGCTGACGGCGGTGACGTCGTAGGTTTCCTTCAGCGCAGCGTCGTTCAGCGTCTGAATATCGGAGAGCACGTGCGTGTATTTGTACCCCGGCGTGGCGAGCTTGTGGGTGGCCAGGGCGTAAAACATGAAGGCATCATCGGAATCAGGAGAATGCGCAAGCTTGATTTCCATGGTCTGCTGAGAGGTCTTGGAGGTGGCTGGCTGGCCGGACATAGTTGTAGTCGCTTCCTCTTTCTGAATCGGTCCAACTTTGACTCGGTGCAAGTCGGGGCGGCCGACGTTTCCGAGGGACCGCGGGGCGGTGAACTGAGCCCAGGCGATGGCGGTTTCCCGAAACGGAACCTCCGGCATGGGAGGCGCGATCTGGAAACCAAGAGAGAAGTCGCTTACGGCGCGAGGACTTGCGTCGCACGGGGCTGAATTTCCGCACGGAGAGACTAGCACATCCGGTGTCGGCACAAAAGAGCGCAAAGGGTGCTGCGCTGGCTCGAAAGGGTAAAGTAAGGAAGTAGGGAGGTAATGAGGTAAAGAAAGAGGCTAAATGCGGTGAGATGGCTTCGCTAGGGAAGCGGTTCGCGGATGGATGGTGCGGACGGTAGCCTGGAGCGGAGGACTGGCTAACAGTTTGCGCCCTCCTCCCGCCCTAATTTAGAAGTGTGGATTTCTCCCAGATAAGGTTTTGGGGGAAATGAGGCAACGCTCATTTCCCCCAAAAGTGGCGATGGCCAGTCTGTCTTACTGTCCGTTCAGATAGTTTTCCAGATAGGTGTAACCGTTGGGCGCGACCTCGCTATACAGGCCCGGATCCGTCGTGCTCAGACCATTTGCTACCTTCCATTGATCGGGAATCCCGTCGTGCAGTGATTCTGTGCACGGTGTCCCCGCTGCTATGGACGGTTGGCTGTACTGCCCGGTAAACCAAGCCCCGGCGGAATGGTTCTGATATTGTGCGATGACACGTGCGTCCTCAGAGTCGCGATTGGCAATCCAGGTTCCATCGCAACCCAGGTGCTGCGAGTTGCCGACCGTTGCAAGCAGAACGTTATCCAGATCGTTGACGTCGCTGGCAGTGATCGGGAACTCCTCCGTGGGATTCGGCGTGGAGCGGAACCAGCTTGACGGGATCGGTCCTGAAGAGTTGGGGTCACCTGTCTCGCCACCTTCCCACCCCCGCGCGGTCATGGATAACTGACCAGCGTCATTGACCACACTCGTTGCCGCGACCATTGGCGCACCGGGATTATTGCCGGTGCGGCCGGTGTTGTTCAACAGGTAGAATGAGGGTGGGCCAGCATTGTCGCAGGGACCGTCAGCACAGTTGTCGGTCGGATCGCGCGGGTCGTTTCCTACATCGCCAAGAAACACGTGGACCTGAGTTGAACTTAGGTTGCCATCGACATATTTGTTGCCGATAAAATCCACGTTCGATCCGCCTTCGACCAGCGCGGCGTACTGATCCCAGTTGTAGTTCAGGTTGTTCACGTAGCGAAGATTGCTCCCGGCTTGGATGAAGGGCAAGCGGTGGCTCATGATCGCCAGCATGTTGTGGTGTACGTCAATATCCGTAGTCAGCTTCGACGAACCCGACGTGGCATCCGGGGCAAATCCTCCGACCGGATGGGTGATGAGCGGCTCGTATTCCATCGTCCACTGGTAGGTGACATTGTGGATGCCCTGCGTCGGGTCGCCGTTGTTTTCCATCGGGAAGGCCTTGTTGCCATACCACCGTGCGCTCAGGTGGTCGAAGATGATGTTGTACATGTTCGCTCCGCCCGAAGCGATCTCGCAGCAAAGCGTCCCAGTGTCAGGACCTGTAGGCGTGTTCGGATTGTAACCGTCGTACGTCAGATAGCGAATGACCACATCGTGCGTGGAGATGAAAATCTGTTCGCCTTGTTGATTTGGCCCTCCAATGACGATGCCGCCACCTGGCGCTGTTTGTCCGGCGATCGTGAGGTACGGGTTAAAAACCTGGGCGCGAGAGAGGAAGGTAATGAGCCCGCTTACCCGGAAAACGCAAGTTCGCGGCCCGGAAGCTTCGATGCATGCCCGCAGGCTGCCAGCCCCGGTATCGTTCAAGTTGGTGACTTCCATAACGACTCCGCCTCTGCCGCCAGCCGCAACCGCACCACCACCCTCGGCTCCTGGAAACGCCGGGCAATGTGAACCGGCGCATGACACGCTCGCGGACGGGGCTGGTGGATTCGGGGTCGGTGCTGGTGCCGTAACGGTCACCGTGGCCGAAGCAGATTTGCTTGAATCAGCGGTGCTCGTCGCCGTAACCGTGTCGGTGCCGGCCTTCGCGGGCGCCGTATACAGCCCCGACGAATTGATTGTGCCAAGCGCGGCGATCCACGTCACCGTTTCTCCTTTTTCAGTGCCGGATACCGTCGCTGAGAACTGCAGCGTGCCTCCGGTCGTTGTCGAAGAGGAGCTCGGCGTGATCGTCACCGAAGTCACAGCGGAGCCACCGCTCGGGCGTACGCTAGTAGGTTTCGTAGCTGAGGCTGACCCAGCACATCCCGATATCCAAGACGAGAAGCTCAAAACTAAAGCTAAGATCGCACTGAAGAATACAGACCTAAAACATTGATTTTCAGACACACGTATCATGTAGTCGCGGGGACCCTTTCACTAAGTGATTTGTTTACAGCGTACTGCCGCAGATCAACAACTTTCCGGTTGGTGGGCTAACGGAGCTGTCGAGGTCGTGATGTTAGTTATAGCCGTACTGGAGTACAGCTGACCAGCGGGACAGATTGGGAACATGTCTTTAGGAAACCGAAGGGCAGGGAAATAGGACAGTTTTAGTACTGCGCCGCTGTCCAGGGGGTCGACCACGTTAGTAAGTATAAGTAAATAATATACTTATGCTCTGCTGCAGATATGTGGCTCGTTGTGACTTAATAAGGCCATAAACTGAAAGTGGACAATCCGAGGCGTTCGAGGCGTCACTGGCCGGCTATGCGGACTTGAACTTGCGCTTGTTGATTCCCAGGCTGGCGATTTTGGACTCGAGGGTTTGGCGGGGAACGCCGAGCAGGGCGGCTGCGCCAGTTGGACCTGAGACGCGGCCACGACTCGCTGCCAGGGCCCTCTCGATCGCTTCTCGCTCTTGAGCGGCGGGCTTTCTTGCTATGGATATGACACTCTGCCGAGGGGTTGGAACTTCAATAGACAGCCAGCTTGGATCCACGGAGAAGAGACCCGTGTCGCAAACAATGACCGATCGTTCGATCACGTTCTGCAGTTCTCGAATATTTCCCGGCCAAGCATAGGATTGCAGCAGGTCCAGCGTCCTCCTTTCGATGGTCCCTATTTTCTTCCCGGCCTTCCTGGAATAGAGCTGAATGAAGTACTCGACCAGCGCAGGTATGTCTTCCTTGCGCTCGCGGAGAGGCGGAATCTCGATGGGAATCACGTTGAGGCGATAAAACAGATCGCTTCGGAAGGCGCCGTCCGCGATGGCCTTTTGCAGGTCGCGATTGGTTGCGGCGATCACTCGGACATCCGCCTGAATCGTCCGGTTTCCGCCGATGCGCTCGAATTCCCGCTCCTGCAAGACGCGGAGCAGAGCGACCTGCGTTTCCGCCGGCAGCTCGCCGACTTCATCCAGGAAGATCGTGCCTCCGTCGGCAAGCTCGAACCGGCCCAGGCGCCGCTGCACCGCTCCGGTAAAGGCCCCCTTCTCGTGACCGAACAGCTCCGAGGCGATCAACGTGGTGGGTATCGCCGCACAATTCACACTCACGAAGGCGCGGGAGGCGCGCTGTGACCGCTTGTGGATAGCGCGCGCGATGAGTTCCTTACCCGTGCCAGTTTCACCGGTGATCAGGACGGTGGAATCCGCCGGGGCCACCTTGGCGACCCTTGTAAGGACCGCCTGCAAAGCCGGAGACTCGCCCACGATCTCCTCGAACATGGAGACTTTGTCGATTTCTTCGCGCAGCGCGATGTTTTCTTTGTAGAGCTGGTCCTTTAATGTTTTTATTTCGGCGAACGCGATCTCCAGAGCGGTGCGCGATTCGTGCTGCTCGGTCACATCCATCGTTGTACCTATGATCTCGGTGACTTCGCCGGAGGCGTTCACCACCGGATGCCCGATGACATGGACGTGCTTGATCCGACGATCCGGAAATATCAGACGATACTCGGTCTCGAAATCGGTCTTGTTGCGAATGGCCTGATCCACAATCGCGTGGTACGGGGTGTCCTCCGGGTGCAACAGCCGCCCAACCTCGGAGTAGGAGGGCGGGGTTGGAGCCGGATCACGCTCAAAAATCTGGTAGACCTCCCGCGACCAGTAAATGTTCTCCATTTTGGGAACGCTGACCGCCCAGCTGCCGGTGTGAGTCAATTTCTGGGTTTCCGCCAAATACGATTCGCTGCGGCGCAACGCTTGTTCGGCGCACTTGCGCTCGGTGATGTCCGTGACCGCTCCCACGAACTCGAAGTTGTCCGCATCATCCTTGGAGGGACGGCCCATGACCCGCAAGTATTTGACGGATCCGTCCGGCATCAGCAACCGATGCTCAAAATCGAACGCCGTCCTCTCGCGCGACGCGCGTTCCATGATTTGCTGCACAGTCGACCGGTCTTCCGGGTGGATTTGTTGGACGATCAACTCAACCGTAGGCCTGACGGTGGGCTCGCAATCAAATATTTGAAAGCTCTCTCGAGACCAGTAGATCTCTCCACTGCGAACATCCCAGCCGAAACTGCCGGTGTGGCTCAATTTTTGCGCTTCGGTCAGGTAGGCTTCACTTCGCCGCAGCGCTTCTTCGGAACGGCTCAGTTCGATTCTTTCCTCGGCTTCGCGCAACGCGCGTCGCACCGAGGGCACGATCCTCGACAGCCGCGTCTTGAAAACGTAATCCGTCGCGCCGACCTTGAGCGCTTCAATCGCCACTTCTTCGCCCAGGGTTCCGGAAAGAAAGATAAACGGCACACTCGGAGAGTACTGGCGTGCGATCTTCAAAGCAGACAGGCCGTCGAAGGAGGGAAGAGTATAATCCGCGAAAATCAGGTCAAAGCCGCCCTCTCGGAGGGAAGTGATGAAATCAGCCTCCGTTTCAACACGCGTCAGCTGGCAGGGAATATCCTCGACCGCGAGCGTTTCCTGAACGAGCTCCGCGTCACCAGGCTCATCTTCAAGATAGAGAATACGCAGTGGAGATTTCATTTCCGGGCTAGTGTTTTTTCAAGCTTCCTGGCGGCGGCTCATTGATAATTGCCCAAAAAACCCCAAGCTCTCTCACCGCGTTCACAAACTCGTGAAAATCTACCGGCTTTACGACGTAGGCGTTCACGCCCAGCTTATAACTCGCAACCATATCTTTTTCTTCATGAGAAGACGTCAGCACCACTACGGGAATCATCATGAGCTTCGCATCCGCTTTGATCTGTTGCAGCACCTCCAACCCGTTGACCTTCGGCAGTTTCAAATCGAGCAGCAGGACGGCAGGATTGCCATCCGGACGGTCACTGAATTTGCCCCGGCAATATAGATAGTCCAAGGCCTCCTCGCCATCCCGAGTGACCACAACCTCGTTGGCAAGATTGTATTCTTCCAAAGCCGTCAGGCTAAGCTCCACGTCTTTCGGATCGTCTTCCACCATCAAGATTCGGCCAAAATTGGTCATCACTCAGACTCCCTGCGTTTTCGAAAGTGAGAAATAAAAAGTGGCGCCCTGATCCACCAAACCCTCGGCCCAGACTCTGCCGCCATGACGGTGCACGATACGCTGAACGGTAGCCAACCCGATGCCCGTGCCCTCAAACACCTCAGGCCCATGCAGACGTTGGAAAACACCGAAAAGCTTATTCACATATTTCATATCAAAGCCAACTCCATTGTCACGAACGAACACCACTACCTCATTCGGAGTTTTGTTCGTGCATCCTATCTCGATCTCGGCCTGTGGGCGCGTACGCGTGAATTTTACAGCATTCGAAATCAGATTTACGAGCGCAAGACGCAGCATTGAGCGGTCTCCATACCACGCCGGTAATCCATCAATCTTCCAAACGATATTGCGTCCTTCGGTCTCCTGCCGGGTTTCGGAGAGAGCCTCTTGCACCAGCTGATCCAAGCTGACCATGGCCTTGTGCGTCTCCGCCCGGCCGATTCTGGAAAAGGCCAGAAGGTCGTCGATCAGGTTGCCCATCCGGTTCGCCGATTCCAGAATCATGGTCATATATCGCTGGCTCTTCTCATTTAGCTGCGAAGTGACATTCTTTTGCAGCAGCTCCGCAAACCCAGCGATATGGCGAAGCGGCGCACGGAGATCATGCGATACGGAATAAGCAAAGGCCTCCAATTCCTTATTGATGGCTTCCAGTTCAGCGGTTCGCTTCGCAAGTTCATCGTTGAGAACTCGCGTTTCCTCTTCGCGGCGCTTGCGCTCGGTGATGTCGTTGTTGGTCTCCAGTATCGCGGTGGGCTGCCCCTGCGCGTCCCGCCGCAACGACCAGCGGCTCGCGACCACGACCTGGGTTCCGTCAGCCTTGCTCTTCTCGAGTTCACCATCCCAACGCCCGGAATGCAGCAGCTCCTCGCGAATCTGCTCGATCGGCGCCCGGTAGACGGTATGCAATAACTCGGGAGCGCGCTTGCCAAGAGCTTGCTCGGCCGTCCATCCAAACAACTCCTGAGCTCCCCGATTCCAGTAAGTGATGACGTCGCTCATATCGCGGACGAAAATCGTGTCGTGCGTGAGGTTCAGCAAGCTGGCCTGCTGGGTTCGTTCCGCCACTTCGATTTCGAGTTCGTCGCGCGCGTGACGGAGGTCGCGCTCGACGCGGCGTCGCACCGTGCTGAACCACGTGACCAGCGATGCAAACGTGGCGAACACAATAAAGTAAGGCAGATCGGAACTAGAGACGTAGAACGAGTGAATCGGCTGTACGAAGAAGTAGTCGAAGCCCACGCAGGAGAGGAGAAGCGCCAGCGCCGCAGCTCCCGTCCCTCCGTACCAGGCGGATAGCGCAACGGCAAACAGGAAAAGTGGGACCGCCACGTCGCGGAAGCCGAAACGCTCCAACAGCAGCGCCCCGCCCAGCGCCACGGAAACGGAAAGCGTGGCGAAGCCGTAGCGTTGAATCACAGAGAGGGGCGGCGGCAATTTGGCTTTCCAGTCCACTAGAGCGTGCCTCACTTCGACAATTACGTACTTCCCTTGGCTTTTGGGTTGAAGGACTCATGATATCGCGTTTTGCATAATCGCGTTTCCGCCAGCCCTGTGGGAAAGCCTATCCCGTCCATTCGTTTGAAGGTCCTCGATCGGATCTCGCCTGGAAACTCGTCGATCATCGTCCCGAGGCCGAAGCTTCCCGCGCTCTCACAGCGCCGAGACGATGTGAGCGATTGCGTCATCGAAGGTGGCTTTGCCGTCGAGGTACGGTTGCCAGAATCGCTCGAGCAATTTGAGGTAGTCATCCCAGCCGCGTTGATAGAGGCGTTCGCGGAAGGCGTAGGGCATGTATTCGCCGCCACCTTCGGCGTTTGCGTTCTCAGCGGTGACGACCGGCTTGATGATTTCGCCGGTGGTGTAAAAGACGAGCGCGTGCCACAGGTCGCGCGGAATCGCTTTGTCGCGCTGGCGGCATTCCCGATTGATGGCAAGCTGCACGGGCACCGCAATACCGTTGGAGGCTTCATGGAACAAGACTTCGAGTGCGGAATTCCCTTGATTCCGGGGATCGGTACTGGAGATGAGCACGCGCAACGGATCGAGGGTAGTGTAGGCCCCTGCGTAGTTTGCGAATGCCGAGACGTCCACGCGAATTCTTTCCTTGGGCCATCTCGCTTGATAAATCTCGGCAAGGCGCTCCGATAGCTCCACGCCTTTTGTCCGCACCAGCGGGGAAACGCCCGCGATCCATTGCCGGTTCGCGCGATCGTGCTCCGGCCATTCGTGTGCCCGATAGACTGGAGCGGCTGCGTCGAGGATGCGAGTGAGCTTTGGCGGCAGGCCGGCGTCGCAAGTTTTCTTTTTTGCTCCCGAAAGTTCGTCGCACTGTTCGAAGTCGCCCAGCTGATTTTTTAGCAGGATCAGCTCGGTGTTAAAGAGCAAGTCCTTGTCCTGATAATTGGCGGCATAGTAGGCGACGGCTGCGTCCCAGGCGACTTGTTCGCTGGGCGTGCGGTGGGTTGTGGCGCCGATGCCGGATGGACTGCCTCGGCCGTCGCGCGATTGCCGGGCTTGTCCGTACAAGGTGTGATGGAGATTGATCCAGAATCCGCTGTGCAATTCGAATACAGGAAGCGGACCATATTGCGCATCCACTTGCGGTTCTGCCGCCGCGGCGTGCGGCAGAAGAAGCAACGAAGCAGCGAGGAGCACAACAACCAGACGCGCGAGTGTCGGGTGGGCCATACGAAGCGTTCGATGGTAGCGCCAACTAGGCGCTGGCACAATTCTGTTGTGCACGCGCGAATCTAAGAGTGAAAGGGATGCTCTGGAAAGGTTGTTTGTTGGCAGGCTCGCTGAATCCGCGTTCCGTACTTCTCTAAGGAGAAGAGCTGGCAGCCTTCTGCAGCCAGCCATCCAGGATGGCGACTTGTTTTTCCGCTGGGCTGATGCCCCAATGAACGCCCATGCCGAGTCCAGGACACACGTAGACGACACGAGCTTGCGTCTCAAAGACATCGTCGCCGCTGCGCAATCGAATCTTGATCTGCGTCTGGACGGGCAGCGGACTCAGCGTATCGATATAGCAGCCGCTGCGGCTCACATCGGAAGAGCGCGCGTTCAGAACCGTGTCGTTGAGCGCTTCGGAAACTTCCGCAACGAGAGTCAACGCGTAGCGCGGCCAATCGCGTCGATCAGCCATGGAATTTGCCATGTCAGAGCCCCCTGGAGTCCTCTGCTCTGGAGACCAACAGCTAGTAAGCGCGGCTCTTGTGGTGAGCATCGCAGTTAGAGGGATGACCCTGAAAGGCAGTGTGGGAGGCGGCGAGGCTTAAGGCAAGCCTCAACCTCCGCGAGTCGCTCCAAAGTGTCAACCACTGCGCCGAAGTGAACGCCTTATTCTACCTTCGGATCCAGTTCGCTGCCCACCGACCCTTGCCGGTCCGCCCCGTGCAGCCCGCCGTTCACATCGCGAAAAAAGGAGCGGCGACCCGTGCGGCCGTAGGTTTGCGGTGTTGCCGCGAGGGCGAATTTCGCGGGCGCGCCGAGCGTGCTGGCGCTTGCGATCACGTAGCGGAAGTTGTATCCGCTACGCGCCCCGGCAGCGAGATCGGCATCCAGGAGGCCCGCGGTTTCGGGGCTGGCAGTTGCTCCACGCTTGATGGGCCCCAGGTTCGCGAGGGAATCGGGCAAGCGGGTATAGGTCTTACGATAAGTTTCCACGGCCGCGGCGATCACCTTGAGCGCCTCGATGGCGGCATGCTCGGTAGATTCAATTTGCGCGGCATCCCATTCGACGGCGAGCGAAGGCAGGTCCAGCAGCACGAGGCCGACCGACAGCAGCTTCCATTCGCCATTTTCGCGGACCAGTCCCATCTTCACGTGCATCACGTTTGCGCCGACGGAGTCGGTGGCGTCGCGAATCTCCACCGGCAGGAAAGCGAGGTTGTCCGCGACATCCGGACCGCCAATTTGCACTTCGGCGGCGCCACCCGGCGTTTCGCAGCGCAACACTGGCCTGTCGGACGCGCCGGTTACCAGCGACGGTTTGCCGGGCTCATCGAGCAGCACGAAACGTTTCATCAGCGCCACGCGTGCGCCCGGCGTCAGAGCCGCGAAAGTTTCGGCGTTGCGCGCAGTTAGAAATTTGCTGAACTCGCGTTCGCTTTGTGAGCAGGCCGCGGAAAGCGCCCCCCGCAGCGCGAGGCTAGGTCCGGTGAGCGTGCCGGCGGGGTTGGCACTGGGTCGCGAACTGGATTCTTGCGCGCGACAATTGACGCCGGCAGACAGCAACACGCGCGGTCACCGCAAGAATGCGCGCCCGAAATATATTGCAGCCCCGCTTCACATTAATCCTTCGCGGCGCCAAGAATCGCCGCCAGATTTTGCGTAAAGCTCGATCGCGGCATGACTTCGTCGCAGCCCGCGGCGCGAGCCTGCGCCGCCAGGTCCGTCTGTACGTGCGACAGAAATCCGATGACGCGCACACCATTTTTGCCGGCGCGCACCCGCTCAATCACCTGAATCGGCTGGCTGCGCGCGTTCAAATCCACAATGACAAGCTTCGGCCCGGATTCCAGCAGCGTCAGCAATGCGTCGCCATTCGCGGCCACTTTGAGTTCCATTCCGAGATGCTTCGCTGTCTCCGCCACCTTCATCTGAAAGAATAAATCGTCGATCAATGCCACAACTCTTTCCATGGGCTCCGCCTCTCCGTCACCGCTCGTTCTTTGTCTTCCCCGCGCCCTCTCGAGTGAATCAGCTCTTCCCGGGACGTGAATCCGGGTAGCACAGGCACGCTTGCTTGCCCTGAGGGACGAAGGGTCTGTGTTCCCAGCACATGGCAGACGCCAGACGCCATAGCACTTCTAGACAGACGCCGGCTCCGTTCGAAACGATGCTTGAACAGGATCAGCTCTCGCTATGGTTGAACGGAGATTGAGCGGAGATTGAACGGAGAATTGCAGGCACCCGCAGCGGTTCCGACTTACCCGTTCGCCGCATCGCCCCGACGCAGCTCGCAACCAATGTCTAATGCCCGCCCTCGCCACTATGCGCGCCCACGGTATCGTCCGGCACCGCGCCCTTGCGCCCTCTCACGCGATCGTATACGGATATTTGACTCACCGACCCGAGCGCCTCGTTGTAGAACGTCGGCACACCCAGCGCCGTCCGCAGTTCTTCATTGAACTTCCGTAGACTCTCCAGGTGATGCGCAAGCGCCGGGAGTTTCTGCCCGTCATCGGTAAGCAAGAATTTCTGGTACCCGGCATCCCACAAACGCGTGAATTGCCCCTTCAGCATGATCGTGGGCACAATCGTCATCTGGTAGTGTTCGTCAGTCCCTTTTCGAAATTCCGCCCCGCACCCGTATTTTTCCACGCGCACAACCCCGCGCGTGCTGCCAACCTTGAAGCCCAGCGCCGCCAGCCCTTCAATGGCCTTCGGTGAAAACCGTTCGTCGACATTCCACATAGGCTGTTTAGGGTAATGAACGAATGCGCGTCTGTAAAGGCCCCGGCCCACCCCCGCCATTCACACGCTTGCGGAGCTATTTGTAGGGGCGGGGCTTGCCCCTCCCGGCCGATGCGTCTTGTCGCGAACATCCCCAAAATCAAAATGACGAAGTTGTGGCGAAACGGTTCTGCGATCCCCAGGACGTATTTGCCAGCCGACCCCTGCTACTGCGCCCCGTCCCCACCACCCAGCGCAATCCCCAGCGTCCCCGCCTTGCTCGAATTCAAATCGTACACACCAGTCCGCAAGTAAACCTCCCCACCGGGCACATCAATCTCCTTATGCACCTGCAATCCCACTCTCATAAGCTCCATATACACATCAGGCTTAAGCGCAATCTCGCTCTTCTTGCTCACCACGCCTAACGCCTTCCCATCACGGTCGTAAGCAATCACCATCACTTCAACGCCTCCATGCCGCACCCCATCTGTCGTCGTCTCTAGCCGCAGATCCTGCGGCGAAATCGCGAAATCGAGCCCAACTCGAACGGATGATCCTCTAAGCTCCTCAATGCTCGCTCGCGGCACCGTCGGCAGCCGTAATACCCGCACCTTGAACATAATCTGCGCAAAATCCGGCATCCCGAATCCCATCAATGGCAGCAGCGCATCACTCTTCCGCTTCTCGTCCGAAGTCGACGCGAATTTCGCGTTCTCCGCGTAATACCCGCGGCGGTAGGCCAGCTTATAATTGCCGTTAACAATCTTTACCTCAATGTGACGGTATTTCCCGTCCCGCTGGCGTTGGTTGGCGCATAGGTCAGTGTGTAGAAGTGCGAGCCCTCCGCAACCGCCTGCGCCATCGCCTCGCTCAATCCATTCGTATTGTAAAAAGCCTTGCCACCCGTGTCCCGCGCCAACAACTCCATGGCGATCTGGTTGAAGCTGCGGTCCGCCTCGTCCGCTTCAACGGGCTTCCCATAGTTGGTCGGATCGTTGACCGCGTTCGGATCCAGCCCGGTCGCCTGAATCGGGTAAACCGCCACCTGGTCCGCCGTCAGCAGTTCCGCAGTCTGCTGAACCTCGGCCTGATGCGAAACGGAAATCTTGCGGCGCGCACCCGTGTCCGGGAAAAAATGAACGGGGAACGACCCGGCAAGCCACATCACGTTCTTGCGTCCCGGAATCGGCGCAAGATACCGCGCCAGCGCCTGAAACGCTTGCAACGTCATACCGACGCGGTCCGCGTTCCGTTCACCGGCCTCGTCGGCCATGAAATCCCGGCAGGCATCCGGCCCGCCGCGGAACGTATGCGATCGCAGGCCATCTTTTCGCCGGCTTTCCGCGAGGGCGAGGCCATCTGCGATTCAAACTTCGCCTGCGTTCCCGATTCCGGATCGAGCAACGAAGCCTTGAGCTCCGAAGAATCCTCCGTAAATCCCTTCACCATCCGCAACTTCGATCCCAGCGTGAAAATTGCCAGCCGCGCTCCCGTTGGAGCGGCCATGGCCGCCTCCAGGTACTTCGCCATCTGCGGGCGCACGTAAGTTTGGTCAATCGCCTGCGTATTCAGTGAGTCCAGCAGCAGCACGTTTACCGAATCGGTCAATTTCACCCTCGGATAATTCGTGTAAACATCCGGCGGCATCGCTGGCATGGGTACCGCTGAAACTCTCCCGCCGGTATGCTCTTCGAAAAACGAAATCTTCTGAGGCTGGCCGTCTTCCGTAACTTGAAAGTCCTCCTTATGAAGCCCGCCAACCGTCTCGCCCTTCCCCTGCGTCACGACCACATCCACAAGCACAATCCGCACTTCAGATTTGATAGCTGGCTGCTGGCCCGTAACACTAGTCGGAGGAGTCTGCGAACGCAGTAAACAACCCACCAATGACACAAGAATGAGCGCTAACGCGTGGTAACGGGCCATATCAGTTCACCGCCGCAGTCTCTCATACCTCGACGCCCCGGAGACTTCGGTCGTTTCCGTGGTAGCACAGACACTCCTGTCTGTGTCCCTTGAAGCCGCGCCCATCATCGAGCCACTCACCGAGCTCAATCCCGACAGCTCAAACCAGTTGTCCCTCGATCCCGGCGAGCAACGATGCGAGAGTGACCCGACCCCGCATACCACTAAACCTAGCCTCCGCATCCTATAACAGGTACAATGCGCGACTTCCAGGTTAAGGCCCTGGCACCGATCCAACCGGGTCCTGCCCAGGGCCTGCCCTTATAAGTACTTGACAAATAGTTACTTATGCATTATAATCCTCAAATCGTGGATCGGCAGATCCTCTCCGAATCGCTTCCCGCAGGCGCACATAAGCTCGGACGCATAGCAAAATCCCATAACCTCTTTAGAATCCGCACTTCCGAAAAGTACGCCCATAACTCCTTTGTAATCCGCACTTCCAAATCGAAAGGATTTAAAGTCCTTTATAATCCGCACTTACAAAATAAAGGGGGGGAGGGTCCAAATCGGTTAACTAGACCTCCCTCCAATGGCGGTCCCTTATGACCACGATCGCCACGAAGCATCCTGCCACCTCGGGAAGCTCGCTTTCCGGCGCAATCGGGCGCTCGGTTCTCGACCTCATCGGCAACACCCCGCTCCTTCGGCTCGAACGCATCGGCCGCGAATTCCCCAACGTCGAATTTGCCGCCAAGGCCGAGTGGTTCAATCCCGGCGGCTCGGTCAAAGACCGCCCCGCTCTCAGCATGATCCAGGCAGGTCTCGCGAGCGGCGCTCTCAGCCCCGGCAAGACCATCATCGACGCCACCAGCGGCAACACCGGAATCGCCTACGCCATGATCGCGGCGGCGATGGGTTATCCCGTAAAGCTCTGCCTGCCCGATAGCGCCTCGCAAGAACGCAAACGCATTCTCGCCGCGTTTGGCGCGGAGCTCGTCATCACACCCGGCGACGAAGCCACCGATGGCGCGATTCGCCGCGTACAACAGATTGTGGCCGCCGATCCCCAGAAATATTTCTATCCCGACCAATACAGCAATCCCGCAAACTGGCAAGCCCATTACCACACGACAGCCAACGAGATTTGGGAGCAAACCGCCGGGCGCATAACCCATTTCGTCGCGGGCCTCGGCACCAGCGGCACTTTCGTCGGCGTAACGCGCAGGCTCAAAGAGCTGAATCCCGCGATCCGATTCATCAGCCTGCAACCCGACGCTCCCTTCCACGGGCTCGAAGGCTGGAAGCACATGGAAACCGCGATTCGCCCGTCCATCTACGACGACACGCTGGCCGACGAAAATCTCGAAGTCGGCACGGAAGATTCCTATCACCTGGTGAAAAGGATCGCTCGCGAAGAAGGCTTGCTCGTCAGCCCCAGCGCGGCCGCCGCGTTGCTCGGCTGCTTTCACGTAGCAAAGAAGATTCCGCGCGATCAGCATGCCGTCATCGTCACGGTTTTCGCCGATTCCGCCGCAAAATATCTCACCGAGCGTTTCTGGGAAGAGTCTTAACCATGGCCACGGCACTCAGTTCCGACATAGCCCAGAAAATCCGCGATCATGGCGCGGAAACCTATCCCCACGAATGCTGCGGCGCACTCTTAGGCCGCGATCTCGACGCGGGCACCACGTCAACGCCAGACGCAGCCGAGCCTCATGCGCGCGAAATCGTGGCGCTATTCCCGCTGGTGAATCGCCGCGATGATTCGCCGCGCAATCGTTTCTCGGTCACCTCCGACGACGTGCGCGACGCAGAAAAGGCCGCTCGCGAAAAGGGCATCGACGTAGTCGGGTGGTATCATTCCCACCCCGATCACCCAGCCGCCCCGAGCGAATATGATCGCGACCACGCCTGGCCCTGGTACAGCTACATCATCGTCAGCGTAGCCAACGGCAAGCCCCAAGACATGACCTCATGGCGCCTGCAAGACGACCGCTCAAAATTTACTCCCGAAGCCCTGGAGATCCGCGAGAGCGCGAAAGCATGAGAGCGCAAAAGCATGAGAGTGCAAGAGCAGAGTGCAAGAGCATGAGAGTGCCCTACCAACCGTGGCCCCCGAAAAATGTCATTCCGAACCCCGTTCGGTTTTTGAACGGGGTGAGGAATCCGCTTTTTCCTGGTCTTCCTCGCGAACAGGAGATCCTCACTCCGCTGGAAACCACGGGGTTCGGGATGACAGATGTCTCGGGAGGGCACGGCTTTAGCCGTGCCGGAAGTGCTGGCCCAAACCGGCTTTAGCCGCTGAGGGACGCGCTGGCTTGTAAGCAACATTTTGCATAGACTCTGATGAGGAGAACCAAATGGCGGTAAAAGTAATGATTCCAACGCCGCTGCGGGTCTACGCCGGCAAGCGCGATTCCGCCGAATTCACCGCGGCGACAGTCGGTGAAGCTCTAGGCCACCTGACCACCCAATTCGGCGACCTCCGCAAACACCTGTTCACCGAAGACGGCAAACTCCGCAGCTTCGTCAATGTATACGTCAACGACGAAGACATTCGTTATCTGGCGAAAGAGAACACCCCAACCAAAGATGGCGACACCATCAGCATCGTCCCCTCCATCGCTGGCGGTTCCTCGCCGCGTTTGCTCGTTTGCTGTTGTTGTTGATCCCGCGCGCTTTAGGCCCCGACTGGCAAGTGCATCGGACAAGACGCTACCTCATCTAATTGAGGTCAAGATCAACAACAGCAAAGCACGCAATTTGAAGGGAATTCGAGGGATTCGCAATGTCGACCAAAGTTCAGCCGTTAACTGCATCGCCCGCTGCGCAACCAGCCGCGACCAGCCTCTCCAATGAAGAGATCCTGCGCTACAGCCGCCACCTGATCATGCCCGAGGTCGGCATGGAAGGGCAGCTCAAGCTCAAGAACGCCAAGGTCCTGCTGATCGGCACGGGCGGACTTGGCGCGCCGTTGGGTTTGTATCTAGCAGCCGCGGGCGTCGGCAAATTGGGTCTCGTGGATTTTGACGTCGTGGATTTTACGAACTTGCAGCGGCAAATTGCTTTTGGCACCGCGGATGTCGGCAAGTCCAAGGCGCAAGCGGCGCGCGCGCGGCTTTCGGATTTGAATCCGGACATTCAGATCGAAGCGTTTGAAACGCAATTGACCAGCGCAAATGCGCTCGAATTATTCAAGGATTTCGACATCATCGTGGACGGAACCGACAATTTTCCTACGCGGTATCTCGTAAACGATGCGTGCATCTTGCTGGGCAAGCCCAACGTTTATGGTTCGATTTTTCGGTTCGAGGGGCAGATCACCGTGTTTGGCATGCCGGATGGTCCGTGCTACCGCTGCCTCTATCCCGAGCCGCCTCCGCCGGGACTTGTGCCTTCCTGCGCTGAGGGCGGCGTGCTGGGTGTGCTCCCTGGAATCGTCGGCTCGATTCAGGCGATGGAGACGATCAAGCTGATTCTCGGGCGCGGCGACAGTCTCGTCGGCCGGTTGCTGCTGTTCGATGCGTTGGGCATGAAGTTCCGCGAACTGAAACTGCGCAAGAATCCGAATTGCCCGATGTGCGGCGAGCATCGCACCATCAACAAGCTGATCGACTACTACGAATTCTGCGGCGTGCGCGGAGAAGAAGCCCCTGCGCCTGATCTGGCGGTTCCAGAAATCACGCCGAAGGAACTGAAGTCGCGCCTCGATAAAGGCGACGATCTTTTCATTCTCGATGTGCGTGAGCCGCACGAATACCAGATCTGCAATCTCCACGGAACGCTGATTCCGCTCGGTGAATTGCCGCGCCGCGTGCATGAACTGGACACGTCGCGAGAGATCGTGGCGCATTGCCGCAGCGGCAAGCGCTCCGCCGAAGCCGTCGACTTCCTGCGCAAAGCGGGCTTCCGCAAGATTCTGAATTTGAAGGGCGGAATCCTCGCCTGGTCTGACGAAGTCGACCCCAGCGTGCCGAAGTATTGAGCATTCACTCTGGTAGCGCCGGCATCTTGCCGGCGTTTTTGAAGTCGGCGCGAAGCAAAGAGCCGGCAAGATGCCGGCGCTACCAGGTAGATTTAGATCGGTCCGACAATTTTCGAGGGATTTCGGGAGCAAATCGACGACCGGTCTGAAGAACGGCCACTACAACTGCTGTATGATCGAATCGGATTTCCCAGGAGAGCAGATGGCGGCAACCAAGATCATCGTGAACCACAACGGCTCGATACGCGTCGAAGGCGACTTCGAGATCGTCGATCCCGAGGGCCGCTCGTTCGGCTTGGCAGGCCGCACCGCCATTGGCCTATGCCGCTGCGGACACTCCGCGAACAAGCCGTTCTGCGACGGGTCTCACAAAACGTGTGGATTTGCCGACACCGTGGCGGCGCGTGAATTGCCTGCCCCTAAGCCTAAGATTTAGGATCTCCGCCGAGGGCGTCTACCGAGACGCGGAGACGGGCATTCGGGCAGCGCGCGCCGCGGAAAGCTGATCAAGATACGCGCCGTGCGAACGGCGTCGAGGTACTCACCCGTAGACCTATGATTAAATTAGAGATTCCCAATTTAGGCTGAGACGAGTCTCAGACTGAGAATCCATCTCATTTCGCTTCCCTGAGGCGATTCTCACGAATAAGTGTCCAAAAATGAATTAGATAGCTGGACATACGCGCCGCTATCTGTGAGATACCACTGTCTCGCCGCTCCGATACGACCGTGCGCTGCCAGTTACCCCTCCAGTAAGTCCCTAAAGTTCAGCAGCTTACAGACCGATAGTTTCCGTCGAGAAGGGACACCGACGTGCATTTATCGGGGTTCGCAGGCTTTCTTCGGCATTTGGGGGATTTCGTGGGGCGTTGGGGCAAGATCATCGGGTTTCTGCGGTTTTCGCGCTTAACGAGCGGGACGAGCGCGGACCGACGTGTGAGTGCCGCTCCGAAAAAGGCGGCGTCTCGCTGGCTGATCGCCTCGTATGTTGCGCTGGTGGCTGTTTTCTTTGGGTTCATCTTCTATCTGCGACAAGCCGGCATTACCGGAAGCCCACAAAGCTATCTTTATCTTGAGGTTGGCGGGACGCTGATCAGTTTTTGCTACGCAGCCAACGCGTTGGTTCGATTTCGTGGGACTCATGATCGCACTGCGTTGATTCTCGCGTTTGGTTTTGTGCTGTCGGGGATCATTGAGACGGTTGGGTACTTCGCACTGAATGCGCAGATGCAGGCGGGCCACGCGGTGCCGACGACGGTGCCGATGGGCTGGATGGTCAGCCGCGTACTTCTGGCGGTGATGCTGCTGGCGGCCATTGGCGTCGAGCGGTACATGCCGACGGCGCGGCAGCCGAGCCGGGAAACCGCGGGCGCGTTGCTGGTTGTTCTATTGGCTGCGTACCTGACCAGCGCGGCGTTCCTTGCGGCACCGGCGGCGCCGTTTTCTCACGCGGCGCGGATTTTATCGCGTCCCTGGGACTTGCTTCCGGGAGTGCTGTTCCTCGCGGCGGCGATTTGCTACCGGCAGCGTTTGGACCGCGACAAGAGCAGCAAGAATCCTGCAAGCCTGTATGAATACTCTCTTTTTGCAGTGGCCTCGCTGAACGTTGTTTGCCACGCGGCCGCGGCTTTTTCACGCCATATTTTCGATGGGCCGTTTTTTGTCGCCGAATTGTTCAAGACGGCGAGTTACGTGGTGGTGCTTGCCGGAGCGCTGCTGGAGCAGGCGCGTTTGTTCGAACAAGTTCGCTCCATGGCCGTCAGTGATTCGCTGACAGGATTGGCGAACTATCGCCGGCTTATCCACGTTTTGGAAACGGAGCTGGACCGTTCGCGACGCACGAATCGGCCGTTCAGCGTGATCCTGCTGGACATGGATGGTCTCAAAACCATTAACGATCAATTTGGGCATTTGACCGGCAGCCGGGCGCTGGTGCGGCTCGGCAAAGTTCTTACGAATCATTCGCGTGCCATCGACACTCCCGCGCGCTATGGCGGAGATGAATTCGCATTGGTTCTGCCGGAGGCGAGTCGCGAGGTGGCTGCTCGCGTGGTTGCTCGCATTCGGGAGCGGCTTGCCGCGGAACCCGAGCGGCCGGCGCTTTCGGTCAGCGCGGGCGTTGCCGCGTTTCCGGAAGACGGAGATACGCCGGAACAGCTTCTGGGGGCCGCGGATCGCGCGCTGTACGGCATGAAAAACCGCGGCGGCAGCATACAAAATCTCACGCGCATTGCGGCGTGCCTGTGAGGAGCGAGACGAGCATGCCTCCCCGGAGGAATTTTTCGTTTCACCGCGCGGAGCGCCGCATCCCGATGGAGATACCCGTCGTGCTGGACGGTCATCGGCAGACACCGGGCGCGGAATCGACTTTTACAGAGAATGTGAGTGCGCGCGGAGCGCGTGTGGTGAGCACGCGGCGATGGGAAAAAGGGGAACCACTTACCTTTGTTTCGCGCACGGGAGAGTTTCGTTCGTTGGCTCGGGTGGCTTACTGCCAACCAATGCATGGCGACGGCTATGCGGTTGGAGTGGAGTTCCTCGATCCGGCGGGGCGATGGGTTGTTCAATCAAAAGAAAGCTCGGCTTAACGGTAGGGCGGATAGGAGGGGAACGCCTGGAACGGAAGACAAATAACTGGTGCAAACAAAAGAATAGGAGTTGAAGCGCCGCACGGAAGAGAAGGCCGGGCGGCGCTTCATTCTTTTTTGGGGAGAGATTAGGGCGGGAAGTAAGGAAGTAAAGAAGTAAAGAAGTAAAGAAGTAATGAAGTAATGAAGTAATGAAGTAATGAAATAAAGAAGGAGAAAAGCGACGGAAAAAACGACGGAAAAAGCGACGGAAAAAGCGACGGAAAAAGATTTAACGCAGAGGGCTCAGAGATTGCAGCACAGAGGACACGGAGAGTTTGTGCTGCTACTGGACGGGCGGATTAAAGGTAAGTTTGCCTCCAGCTGCTTGCTTCAACTCCGACTCTGGCAACGACTCGCCAGATTGCTTTAGATTTGCGTTCGAGGACTCTGGGTTTACTACCGGGATGGAAGGAGCGCCGCACGGAAGAGAAGGCCGGGCGGCGCTTCATTCGTTTCTGGGAGAGGTTACGAGGACGGCGTCGCGAGGACGGCGTCGCGAGGACGACGTCGCTTGATTGCGCGCCGTCAGGCGTTGGTGCCGCCGTCGACGGTCAGGTTCGCGCCGGTAATGTACGAAGACTCCGGGCTGGCAATGAACGCCACCAATGCGGCGACCTCGTCAACGGTCCCGAAGCGGCCGAGTGCGGTGACGGCCTTCTGGGGCACAGCCCAATCGCCCGTGGCCGGATTCAGGTCTGTATCGATCGGACCGGGCTGGACGTTGTTGACCGTGATGCCACGGTCGCCCACCTCTCGGGACAAGCCTTGGGTAAACATCTTGATGGCTCCCTTGGTGGCGGAGTAGGGCACCAATCCGGGGGTCATCATACGCTCGCCGACGCATGAGCCGATCATGATGATGCGACCCCCGTTGTTCATGTGCTTCAGTGCCGCCTGTGTGGCGACGAAAGCGCCGCGGAGGTTGATGTCAATCACGCGGTCCAACTCCTCCAGCGTGGCCTCTTCGAACTTTTTCGGAATGGCAGTGCCGGCATTGTTCACAAGCACGTCAAGCCGGCCTAAGGTCGCGACGGTCTTTTCGACCGCGGCCTGGACCGCTGCGGCGTCGGCCGCGTCCGCTTTGATCGCGAGCGCTTTTCCGCCGCCTTGTTCAATGGCTTTGACGACCGATGAGGCCGCGTCTGCGTCTTTCGCATACGTGAAGGCCACACTCGCCCCATCCGCCGCCAGGCGTTTGGCAATGGCGGCGCCAATGCCGCGCGAGGCGCCGGTGACGAGTGCCACTTTCTTGTTTAACTTGGACATGAGATCTCCCTTTCGTCTTTCTGTAACTGTATTGATCACCGCTTGCGTGGTTCAACGAACTACAAACGACTCGACGATTGTGGCGGAGCAGGCGCTGCATGCAGGAATTCTCCGTTATGGGTACTTGGATTCTCCATCGCGAACGTTCGATACAGAGTTTCTTGGCCGAAAAATCTCGATTTTCGCGAACCAAATTTACATTCCTCGGCGTGGAGGCAGGAAAGCATGATGCGTCCGAGTCGTTTGCAACAGTCTCGTACTGGGACGCATTTGTCCGATTGGTGTTTACCAGGCACTACGGAAAGGGAGAGGCGATAGAGGCCGGGCCGACGGTCTTGCGTTCAGGGTTTCAACAGCTTGAGAGACGCGAGCGTTGATTCATATGCACCTAATTGTTTTGCGGTCGCTTCCGACTTTTGACTGTTCATCGAGACAGAAAAAATAAACGGTTTCCCTCGCCCGGGGTTCATATAGGTTACGTACTCGTAGAACTGTCCGGGGACGTAAAAGACTTTTGTTAAGGCTGGATACGCCGGATTCCTCATAGCGATGTCCCTGAACCGAATTTTCGGGTATTGAGCCTTATAGGTGCGGATGTCGTCTTCCATGTCTGCAGAAATATTTTCGTCGGTCTTGTCGTTAAGTCGAACTCGGATTAATCCCGCGAGGCTTTTGGTCGGCTGTGTCGCCTCATGTAGAACGACGTTTGACTGAAAGTTTTCAGCACTTGCAGTGTCCCCTTTCCAGCCAGCCGGTTCTTTTACGCTAAACAGAAAGTTGTCCCCGGAGACAAGCAACTGGTCGAGCTTCTGTTGCGCGAGACTTGGGAAGGAAAGAATGACCGCAATGAGGCAGGAGACCCAGAATCGCGGCATCGCGGTTGCTGCACCTGCCTTGTGATAGGGCACTTTTCACACCTCAATTCCATTTTAAGAAAAGGGGTGACATTAGGCCCAGTGTGTTTTTGTTATCGTGTGTCCACGAAACACAATCCACACGTACGGTTTACGCGTCTGTCAGGTCTTGCCTGTTGAGCTGACAGCTAACGAGAATCAGTGAGCGGGCTTGGTCTTGAGTTCGACCAGGACCGCGTCCACGGGTTTGTCCGAAAGATTCTCAGGCAGGTGATCTCCGGCGGGAGTCCATTGAGAAGCGTGGGCCTTGCCGTTCGCTTCGACGGACTTGCCGTCGGGCGTGGTCATCTTCATGTAGGCATCGCTCTCGTAAACCACGACAGCGTCGGGATGTGAGTGCATGACCGATTTTTCGTGTGGCCCGTAGTGAATTCTGAGAACGCGGACCTGATCGTTTTCAAATATCACCTTGTAATGTTGTGGATCGACTTTGACGGGATCTTGCGCCAGCGCGGCAGAACCCGTGAAGCACACGAACACCAGCAGAAGCAGTGAGCGAAGCATCTATGATTTCTCCTTGAGTGAAAATATGAATGGGGCCGACCTGATGGGCGCCACACTAGTATTGCAGCGGCGATATGTCAATCATGAGGGGGTACAAACGCAGGGTTCGATGCTCACGATTGAAAAGAACCTGGATGCCCCATGTCTTGAATGAATTAGAATCGGCCTGCAAATCATGACCGACAACGCGCATCTTGTCCTGGACCGATTCCGTGTGGATGCAGCAAACTTCATCCAAACTGTGGATTCAGTCGCTGCTGTCGAGCGCGATGCGTTTCTAATACGTGTGAGCCATTGCCTCGCTCAGCTTTACAGGACCGCCTTGGATTTGCCTACGGTGGAACCCGATACAACTGGCACTGACGAGACGCCATTCGCCACAGAGGAATGGGCGAACCTCAGCAATTCGCTGAGGAGCAAATTAGGTCCGCTCGATGCCTATTGGGGAGTCTTCGATTCAACAGAAAACGAGTCCCCGGTGCAAGGAACTTTGGCTGGAGATATAGCAGAGATTTATTTCGATTTGAAGGGTGACCTCCGCCTCGAAGAAAAAGGCGTCTCTCAAGCTGATTTCTTGTGGGAGCTACGTTTCTCCTTCCGCTCCCACCGGGGTAAGCACCTTCTGAGAGCTTTAGTCGCTATTCACGACCGTCATGTCGAATAAATCGAGCGGAAAGACTTGGTTCCGGCTAACTCCCGGTTAGTCGCGTTACCGGACATTGAGAAAGACTCGTAGCGTAACTTTCGCCTATTGCATGCATCCAACTCCGACGTTTGGTCCCCGCGCAGGTGCGCTTGTCTTAGCAGAGCTCCTCGGGTATGGCGCGGACAATTACCTACTACGTTCACGAAAGCTGGTGCGATGGCCAATTCACGGTGGCCCTTCATCTCGGCGATTGTATACATTGCGACGACGGCAGGGGGCAGCTCATCGGTTCGTTTCTGCGTCGCGGCAAATGGCACGGTCCGTACAAAAATCGAAGCAAGGCGATGGCTAAAGTCGCCTCTATCCCAGGTATCACGGTGCGTGTGACCTGCGATTGCGTTCAATGAGAACGGAATACCACTGGCGGGGATTGAAGGGGCATAGTCTTCCTATCTGGAATGGTTGCTACGATTTGAGATCAACTGTTTGTGGTTCGACTAGATTGCTGTCGGAATGGCGATAGAGTGAACTTATGGCCGCGCCGGATCAATGGATGTTCGAACAGCACCCACGAAATCTTGGCAAAGCCATACGTCAAAAGAAACGCAAACAGCGAAACGGCAGCTCCTGGAAGATCGTCAATTCGGGGCAAGGAATGGAGCACTATGCCGTGAGAGAGATGAAGGATTGCCAGGTGAATCAGATACATGCAGTAGGAAAGCTTGCCCATCTCGCGCAAGAAACCTAAACGAAGAAAGGAAGCCCACGCTCCCCGGGGCTCCAGCAGGCTGAATAGCAGCAGGCCCGTGAATAGCATGGCCAGCCACGTAAATCCGAACGCGCCCATGGCCAGCGTGTAGGGAACAAACATCCATTTAATAAAAAACGGGATCGCCGCCGCCAGAACGGCCAGCGCAAGCAAGAACGAGCGGCGGTTCATTCGTACCATTGCCGGACGGTTCCCTCGCGCCAGTAAATCGCGGCGAGAACGCCAAACGCCAAAGAATCGGCGCGGCATGGCATCCACACGTACATCGAGGTTCCTCCGTTGGGCAAGAAGCGATAGACCAGTACGCGCAAGATCGGCGCGGCCACAACCGTCGCGAGCAAAACTTTTTTCAGTGCCTTGCCGGACAGGACCCGGATCAACGGCGGGGCCACGAGGTAAAACTGCTCTTCTACTCCCAGCGACCAGCATGGCGCCAGCCAGGTCCAAATCAGCGAACCAAAGGGGAGCTGAAGATAGTTTTGTAGAAATAAATAAAACAGAGGAATGGTGTGAAATGCCGAGGACCCGATCGGCATCACGCGGGATACCGCTCCTCCGGCCACCGCTGCCACCAGAACAAATAGCGTGACCCAGAGATAATAGATGGGAACGATGCGATGCAGCCTGCGCAAGTAAAACACGCTGAAATAATTGCTGGCGCCGCGCGCCTCCAGCAGGATTCCGCCAATAAGAAATCCGGAAAGTACGAAGAACAGGTCCACCCCGGCCCACCCCAGCCGAAAAGCGGACCCAAATCGATAGAGCAAACTTCCAAATGGCCCGTGATTCGAGTCATTCAGGAAATGCAGGCCAAGCACCAAAAGAATTGCCAAACCTCGCAGCCCATCAAGCTGCGGAATTCGCGATGTGCCTTTTTCTTGTTGAGCCATGATGAACGGAGCTAAGCAATTCTGAGTCGAGTTATTGTACGAAAACTAGTTTGCGATGTGATGGATCGATGGGTGCCGGGCTGGGGCGCAGCAGTGTGCGCCCCTACAGGACCCTGGTGTCAATCGGCGGGTTGATTTGGGATTGATGAGGTCAGGGATTCGTAGACGCGGAGCATTTCGTCAACCATTTTTGCGGCGGAGAATTTTTGTTCGATGCGGGTGCGCGCGGCCGCGGCGATCTGTTTGGCTATGAGTGGATTGCGGAGAAGGGTTGCGGCGGAGTTGCGTAGCGAGGTCTCGCTTCCGAGTTCGGCGAGGAGGCCGCTTTTGCCGTGTTCGATGATTTCGCCGAACGCGCAGGTATCAAAGGCTACGGAGGGGACGGCGTAGCTCATGGCGGCCAGGAGTGAGGTGCCCAGGCCCTCGAAGCGGGAGGGGAAAAGGAAGACGTCCAGGGCGGTGTAAACCGGCTCCATCGCGGTTACGAAGCCGGCGAAGATTACGGCGTCCCCTAAGCCTAACTGCTTGGTCAGATGCTCGAGCCTGGAGCGGTCTGGGCCGTCGCCGGCCAGGAGCAGTCTGGCTTTGGGAAATTCGCTGCGAAGGCCGGCGAGGACGCGAATCAGCAGGTCCTGTCCTTTGTCGGGCAAAAGGACGCCGACACATCCGAGAAGCGGGGAGTCGTCGGTGACGCCCCAGAGGAGGCGTGCTTCGCGCCGTACTTCGTTTGGAGGGAGGCGGGGGATTTCGACGCCTTCGTATACGACGGTCATCTTGTCTTTGTGGATGCCGGAAGCTGCCAGACGGTCCGCGACCCAGTGGGAGATGGGAAGGATCCGTGCCGCTGCCTGGTAACGCGAGATCGCGAGGGCACTTTTGCGAATGGGATAGCCGACGCGGCGCGAGATTACGAAAGGTACGCGCTTGTAAGCTCTCGCGAGCCAGGTGGCCGTGACGGCGTGAGCTTCGTTGGCATGCACGATATGGAAGCGGCCCGGTGTGGTGAGTTCGGAAATTTTGACGGTCGCGGAAATCCTGGAGAAACGAGGAGAAATCCGGTGGACGTGGATGCCCCTGGCCTTTGCGCGATCGCCCAGGGCTGAACCTTCCGGGGAAACCAATTCCGCATGGTGATTTCGCGCCTGAAAGCCTTCCAGCATCAGGAGGGCCTGATTTTGGCCGCCGCGCCATTCGGTGTCCAAGTCCACGAGAAGAATATTCACGAATTTTTGGCGGCTCCGGTACCGCGGCCCTTTGAGGCAATCAATTTGCCAAGCTTAGTGTATTTCAAGCGTACGGAGCGGGCGGCCATCTGGGCAATCAAGGCGCCGCGGTAGCCGTCCAAGAAGCCGCCGCGCAAGGCGAAGTTTTGAAACCAGCTCCAGGGCGTGGCGAACCAGACTGCGCCGCGCCAACGGCGCTTGCCATTGGCGAACATCTGCTGCGCGGCGAGCGTGGAATAGCGCTCGACATTGGCCTGGTGTTCGTCGAAGGAATGCACCGTGTAGTGCAGCAGATCGCCGATGAGGCGGCCGGGCTTGCCGTCAAATCGCAGCGCTTCATGAATGATGCCGGAGAATTTGGCGGCGTCGCGGCGGTAGAGGCGGCGCTGAAAATCAGGGTACCAGCCGGAGTGCTTGATCCATGCGCCTAGATACCAGGTTTTTCGCGCGACCTCGTAGACGGCATGCTCCGGTTTGCGTTTCTTCCAGTTCAGGAGGGAGGTGTGCAGCAGGCTGCTGAGTTCCTCGTCGGCGTCCATGGAGAAAACCCATTCATTGGCTGCTTGTTGGGCCGCGAAATTTTTTTGCTCCGCATAGTTCGTCCAGGGACGGGAGAAAACCGAGGCACCGTGTTCCTTAGCGATTTCGGGTGTGCGGTCGGTGCTTCCGGCGTCCACAACTACGACTTCGTCAGCCACACCGGCGAGGGAGGCTAGCGCCCTGGGTAAATTGTGCTCCTCGTTGAGTGTGATCAGGCAGACGGAGATGCGGTTCATCGCAGGTAGGCGAAGAGCTTTTGACTGAGATTCAGTATCTCACAGTCGAGAGGTTTCGTAGGCGAGCGTGGCGTTGGTGCTTAGTGTGGGCAGCGCCGGGCGGGGCAAGCCCCAAGCTTGTCCAAATTAGGTTTTCGGGAAAGGGCGGAAAGACCTGTTACTTTGGGTTGGGTTCCGTGACAAGAACCAACTCTAAGGACAGGAGATTCCGCCTTGAACCGAGTATGCAGCATTTTTTCTCAGTTGTTGCAGCTCTTTCCCCGCCTGGAATTTGAACATGCCGTTCGCGAGACCCGCGCCGAGCGTCATGCCCGTGGATTCACTTGCTGGGGCCAATTCGTGGCCATGCTGTTCTGTCACCTAGGGCAAGCGCGTTCGCTGCGCGAGATTTGCGGCGGGCTAGCGGGTTGCGAAGGCAAGCTGAAACATCTTGGCGTGCCCCAGGCACCCAACAAGTCCACGCTCGCCTATGCCAATGAGCATCGTCCCTGGCCGTTGTATCAAAAGGTCTTTGACCTTTTGTTGGCGCGTTGCCAACAGGCAGCCAGCCCACTCCACCGTTTCCGTTTTCGCAACCCGCTGCTGAGCATCGACGGCACGATTATCGATCTCTGCGCCAGCATGTTTGACTGGGCCCACTACCAACAAGCCAAAGGCGCGGCCAAGCTACACCTGGTTTTGGATCATGATGGCCATCTGCCGCGCTACGCGGTCATTACCGAAGGAAAGGCTTCGGAAGTCAACATAGCTCGTGAATGGCAGTTTGCTCCCGGCACCATCCTGGTCTTCGACCGCGGTTATGTGGACTACCGTTGGTATCAAAGGCTCACCAATGAGGGTGTGTTTTTTGTGACGCGCCTCCGCCACGATGCGCATTATGGGGTTCAGAAACAACTCCCCGTCCCGAAAAATCGCCACATCCTCAAGGATGAAATTATCTCGCTGGGCAGTCCGCACTATCGGGCAACGGGGCCGTTCCGCCGCGTCGAAGTGTGGGTCCAGGAACGTCAGGAAATCCTGGTGCTGCTCAGCAACCACCTCAGCTTTGGCCCCACCACCATCGCGCAAATCTATCGAGAGCGCTGGCAGATCGAAGTCTTCTTCCGCTATTTGAAGCAGAACCTGCGCATCAAAACCTTTGTGGGTACCAGCGCCAACGCACTGCACATCCAGATTTGGACAGCACTGATCGCCATGCTGCTGCTGAAATATTTGCAACTGCGCGCACGCTACGGCTGGTCGCTATCGAATTTGGTGGCCCTACTGCGCCAACCACTCTTTGTTTACCGTGATCTGCAAGCCTGGCTGGATACCCCGTTTGAAGCGCCGCCCGCCTTGGCCGGCCTGCACGACGGTCAACTGGGGCTGCCCTTCTAGCGTGCTAGCTTGGACAGCATCTACCCAACCTGCATCGTAAATGATGCAGCCACCACTCAAATTCGCAATCTTTTCGGCATTTACCCCACCGCCGCCCGTCTAATTGGGACAGCCTTGGGGCTTGCCCCGCCCCTACAAAGAGAATCGAGATGGCGGGGGCTTGACGGCTGAGCGAGCCCCGCCGCACAAAGAGAATCCGGACGCCGGCTGGCATGGCGGCGGCCCTTGACGGATGGACGAGTCTACTTTGGCTGGAAAGAGATGCGCAGGACGGTTTCGCCTATGCGGAATTGGGCGTCGTTGACTAGCATGGCGGCGCGGACGCGTTCTTCTTCGTAAAAGGTGCCGTTGGTGGAGTCCAGGTCGCGCAAATTGACGTAGGTGTCGCGTACCTCGATGACACAGTGATGGCGAGAGACTTCCGGGTCTTGCAGCGCGATGTCCGAGCCTTCGCGTCCGACCACGACACGGGGCTTGGATAGTCGATGAGCAGCACCTTTGCCTGGGCCGGAAATGATCGTTAAGACCACGATTTGCGTGGTGGGAAGTCTGGCGCTGTCGTCGTGCTGCAAGAGATTATTGGTGGAGCCGGAGCCGTCACCGCGGGCGAATGAAGGCAGCGGGGAGATGACCATGGTCGCGTTTGGATGGCGTCTGGTGTCTACGACCGTCTTCATGCCACATTTTGCGCAGTGAAATTGGACTTTGGGATGGGCGCCCACGTCCGCGTCTCTGAGCACGTGTTCGGTGCCGCAGTGGCTGCAGGCTGCTTGCATGGGTTGAAATTAGCATGTTTGCGGTGGGCTGGCAGTAGTGCGCTGGCGGGCTTGCTGCAACGGTAACTGCGATGCGAAAAGCGGCGGTCCGTGGGCAGTATGTCGGGGACTAAGGGCTCCCGCTTCGGAAAGCGGCCGCTACATAGGACTGCTACGCGAATGCGATATGCTAGGATTATGAGTTCGGAGTTGGATAGGAGAGCATGCCTTGGCCGAGCACATTTCGCGCAAAGAATTGAAGCAGGACAAGATTCACGACGCCTTTGAGCATGGGGCGGAGGCGGTCTATTCGCACAAGCAGGTGACGCTAGTTGTGGTGTTGATCGTTGCGGTGATTGCGGCGGGATACGCGGCTTGGAGCGTTTACACGGACCGGCAGACGGCGGCGGCTTCCGCAGCTTTCGATACGGCGATGAAAGCGTACACGGGTCGAATTGGCGCAGCGGACCCGGCCGAACCGGGCGAGGCAACGTACGCGGATGAAGGGGCGCGGTCGGATGGATGCGGAGATGAAATTTTCCATGGTGGCCGATAAATATCCGAACACGAGTCCTGGACGATTGGCGCGCTACTATGCGGCGCTTTGTCTGGAAGACCAGGACCGGCAGAATCAGGCGTTGGAACAATTGAAGAAGATCAGCTCCGGGAGCGATAAGGAGCTTGCGAGCATGGCGGAATACCAGACTGGGGTCATCTATTTCCGGACGGGAAAGACGGACGACGCCGTCAAGATATTTCGAGCGCTGTCCGACAAGCCGTCGGTGTTTGTGCCGCGTCCGCTGTCGCTGTTGGAGTTGGCAGCGGCATTGCGCCAGAGCAATCCGAAGGAAGCGGCGAACGTGTATCAGCAGGTGAAGAAAGAGTTTCCGGAGTCGGCTATTTCGGAAGAAGCCGACCGCGGTCTGGATACGCTCGCGCCGAAATCCTAAGCTGGCGGGCCGTTTTTCGCCGGACGGGTACGCTGCGGTTCCCGTACCTGGTACACAGACTCTGTGTGGCTCAGTGTTAAACCCTCCGGAACTTTAGGTAAGCCCTTCGTTCCTCAGGGCAAGCAAGGGTCTGTGCTACTTACCGGGCAAAATCCACGGAGTGGCTCATCGAAATAGGTTTCACACTTGCGGCCTGGGCCATGCACGCCGGTCAATCGCGCGGCCGCCGCTATCCAGAACCATTGCACCGTTACCGCAGTGAATACGCACGCGACCGCGACCGCATCGTGCATGCGCGGGCCTTCCGGCGCCTGGAAGCCAAGACACAGGTTTTCACGACGCGCTTCTCCGATCATTTTCGTAACCGGCTGACGCATACGATCGAAGTGTCGCAAATCGCGCGTACCGTGGCCTCGGCTCTGGGCTTGAACGCGGAGTTGGTCGAGGCCCTTGCCCTGGTTCACGACATCGGCCATCCACCGTTCGGCCATGCTGGGGAGCGCAAGCTGGACGAGTTGATGCGATTGCACGGCGGAAGCTTCAACCACAATCGGCATGCGCTGCGAATCGTGGAGCAGTTTGAGCAGCGCTATCCGGACTTTCCCGGGTTGAATCTAACGTTCGAAGTGCGCGAAGGCATCATCAAGCATTCGCGGGAATATTCGGCGAAAGATTTCCCTCAATTTGCGGAATATCTTCTGGATTTGCGGCCGCCGCTGGAGGCGCAACTGATCGATTGCGTGGATGAGATTGCGTACAACACGGCGGACCTCGATGACGCGCGTGAGGCTGAGCTTCTGGACCTGGATGCTTTGTGCGGCGAGGTGCCAATTTTTGGGGAAGCTTACGCCAAAGTGGAGGCGAGCTATCCCGCCGCACGCGAAAAACTCAAATTCAATGAAGCGCTTAAGTACGTGCTCGACCAGTTGGTGACCGACTTGATCGAAACGACGAAAGGGCGCGTGCGTGACTCGGGAATCGCTACCGTGGAGGAACTCCGGCGGCTGCCGAAGCGTATCGCGGGGTTCAGCGATAGCGTTCGGAACGCGCAATGCGGAACTCAAGCGGTTCTTGTTTACGAATATTTACGACCGGCCGGAGATCACCGAGGATCGCGACCGTTCGGTGCACTGCCTCGAGGAGCTTTTCCGCTACTACCTGGCTTCGCCGGGGTCGATGCCGGAGCCACACGAAGAGCTTACGCGCACTGACCCACGGCACGTAGTTGTTTGCGATTACATCGCGGGAATGACCGATCAATTTCTGCTGCGACAATATCACCAGCATCTCAGTTCAGACGCGGATGCCGTCAATGCGTCCGCGTAGGACGAGTCGCGTGAATCGAGCGTGGCGAATTTTCCGCGGCGCGACCCGAGGTAGGTACAATGCTGGGGCGAGTTCTACGCGATCCGCCTTTTCTGAGGAAGTGACTGTGTTCAAGGCCCTGGCAAAATCACTTTCCGCGACACAGGCACGGATACTCGTTCTCTTTTTGGCTAGCCTGGCCAGCGTTGGGCTCGCGTCCGGGCAAGTATCGTCCCTTCTGCCCACAGCAAAGCCCGCGTCATCGCAACCTGCGAATCCCACGGACCCACTTGGGCGTGATACTCCTCGGGGAACGGTGGTCGGATTTGTCCGCGCCGCGCAGGACGAGAGCGAACGAGCCATCGAGTATTTCCAGCCCGCGCCGAAAGGCCGGCGGCAAACTCCCGCGGAAGAGCAGGAACTCGCCTCGCAGCTGGTCGACCGTCTTGAATGCGAGATTTTCGGCGTCGGCTCTCGGATCGATCAACAACGATCCGGAAGCGCGCGGTGAGGATCAACAGCCGCGGCGATGAGATCAAGGTCGGCGGAACGCGCGGACTGAGCGAAGGGTTTCCCATTACGCTGGTCCGTCTCCCGGATGCGCGCGGCGTAAAACTCTGGTTTATTTCGCGGCAAACGCTTGACCGGGTGCCTGAGGTATACGACTCCCTGCGATTTCCTCGATTGGAAAAAGATCTGCCCGCCTATCTGGTCAGGAACCGTCCGCTGGGCATGCCGGTCTGGCAATGGATCGCGATCATTCTGTTGGCGCCCATCGCCATGGCATTGGGTTGGGCGCTGGCGTTACTGATACGGACTATCTGGCAGCTGGCGCGACGCGTTCGTGGGCTTAGTCCGCTTCCGCCACAGCCGATTCGGCGCTTTGGCCCGGGTGCCATGCTGCTGGCGGTGATCATTCACTACTGGTTTTGTCTCCGAGATCGGGACTTCGCTGCTTTACCGCCAATACTATCGGACGCGTCATCCTGGTGTTGTTGGCGTTTGCAGTGTACTGGGCGGTCTTGCAGGTAACGCATTGGGTGTTCCGAGGAATCGCGCTACGCCTAACGGAGAGAGGCAGATTGGCGGAGCGCTCGCTGGTGTCGTTGACACGTCGCGTCCTGGATGTGCTGATTTTTGTGGCGATCGCGCTGTTTGTTTTGACCAGATGGACGTCAACGTTACGGCGGCACTTGCGGGTCTTGGCATCGGCGGTCTGGCGATCGGCCTTGGCGCGCAGAAGACCTTTGAAAACTTGCTGGGCGGCATTTCCATCCTGACCGACAAGGCCATTGTTGTGGGGGACTCCTGCAAAATCGGCGATCGTGCTGGGACGGTGGAGGACATTGGATTACGCTCGACGAAAATGCGCACGGAGGATCGCACGGTGGTGTCGATCCCCAACGGTACCGTGGCGACGGCCACTCTCGAAAATTTTCGCTTCCGCGACAAGATTCTTTGCAAGCAAACGATTCGTTTGCGGTATGACCTCTCACCCGATCACTTGCGCTACGTTCTGGAGCAACTGCGCGAAGTCCTGGATCAGCATGCGAAGGTGGAGGAATCGACAGCGCGCGTGCGGGTGATGCGTTTTGGCGAAAACGCGATTGAAGTGGAACTCTACGCCTATATTCTGGAGCGCGACTACGCTACATTTCTGGCGACGCAGGAAGATTTGCTGTTGCAGGTGATGGAAACGCTGGAGCGGACCGGCGGTGCGGTGGCGCTGCCGTCGCAAACGACCATGGTCACGCTGGATGCCTGGGTGGATCCGGAAAAAGCGGCTGCGGCGCAAAAGGCGATGGGGAAAAGCCGCGGCCTCGGCGAGGCTGATCCCGGACGCCCGGAATTAAGGGCTGACGGCGGCGCTAAGTAGTCTTGAGGATTTCGTTTCCATTTTCAACCTGACCGGATCGTACCGCTCCCGCCGATAATTCATACGGGGAAGTCCTTAGAAAATCGTACGAGGCGCGTGCAAGAAATAATCATCTTCCTCTAACCTTAGGAACGTTTCACTCACCTCCTCAGATCGCCGTAATACTCGGAAAAACCGCAAGTTACGCCTCTTGTGCAGTAAGCAGAGGCTGCTGCGAACAATGGCATGCCGTTTGCACAACGTGGGAGCGTCGTTCCCAGGCCTACCGAAATGCTCTTCAGTCTATGGAGGGCATACGGAGGATGCGATGAGTCCGACGGCAGCAGTCGACACTCAGGTATGCGAGACCTACCAAGGCTTGCTCGAAGAGTGCGAGACCGCGCGCAGAGAATGGAACGAGCAGCGGGCGGCAATTTCCGAACTCGGTTTGCGTGGAAAGGGAATCGACGATGAGCTTCGGTGGTTGCAAGCGAGATTTGCTAAATCCTACGCGATGGCTCGCAATCACTTACGCGATTGCGGCCGCTGTCAATCTGCGGGAGGAACTGACCACGCTGCTGGTGATGAAAGCCATGGTCACGTCTTCTGTGCATACTGTGACTCGTCTTTTTCAAGCGCAGAGTTCTCTGCCACCTAAGATCACTTCCGCGTTTATTTCGTGAACGTTTATTTAGTGAAATGGTAGCCGGACCGGTTCACTGCGCCGCAAAGGTGTTGCACGCGTCGATCGAGCCGCTGTCCAGTCCCTTGCTGAACCAGGACATGCGCTGCTGCGGACGTGCCGTGAGTGAAGGAGTCGGGTGAGACGTGGCCCGTGGACATTTTCTGCAGACGGTCGTCTCCGACTGCGGCCGCAGCGCCTAGCGCGGATTCGACGTCGCCTTTTTCGAGAAGTCCTCGCTGCTGCGTGGAATGCGCCCAGATCCCTGCGAAGCAGTCCGCTTGGAGTTCGAGGCGCACGGAAGAGGAATTTGCGCCACGCATGCTGCCTTGCTGCGCTTTTTGTTCAATGCCGAGAATATTCTGAACGTGGTGCCCGATCTCATGGGCGAGGACGTAGGCCTGAGCGAATTCACCGGGCGCGCCAAAGCGTCGCTTCAGCTCATCGTAAAAACCTAAGTCGATGTAGACCCTTTCGTCTCCAGGGCAATAGAAGGGGCCCGTGGCCGACTGCGCGCCACCGCATGCCGACTGGGTGTAGTCACGGAACAGCACGAGCTTCGCGTGATGGTAAGGACGGCCGGTTTGCTGCGGGAGGATTTGCGTCCAGGTATTCTGCGTGTCATCAAGTACGAACGAGACGAACTGAACCAAGGGTTTTTCGGAAGCGTCGCGCGCCGGGTCGGGCTGGCTGACGGTTGCCGGCCCCGGACTGCCTCCGCCGCCAAGCAGCGCGAAGAAATTCTGCCGGAAGATGAGGCTCAGCACCAGCAGGACGAGCGCGCCGCCAATTCCGAGGTGCATCCCGCCGAACTGAAACCCTCCGCCTCCACCGCCGGAATCGTCGCGGCGATCTTCGATGTCCTGGCTTTCGCCACCGGGTGTCCAGCGCATGTTGTTCTCCTCGGTGCTGGGAAACAGGAATGGTAGCACCTGGAAAAGCGGGAGGGAACGCACGGAAGCGCACAATGGGAATGCTGAGGAACGTGGCCGCACTTCAGCGATTGCGCTGGCGTTGCTTACGCGTGTTGGTCCCGGCGCGCGCGGGAGATCTTAGGGCTTGGTTTGCGAGGGCAGAACTTTTGTGTCCGTCTGCGTGAAATCGAAGCGCACCAGCCATTCACTAGGTACGCGCTGGTCCGCGACCTTTGCCGGAGCGAAGTCCCAGTGCTTGGCGGCTTGAACGGCAGCGTCGCCGAAAAACTTGCTGGGACTGGAAGCCGGCTCGGCCCCAGTAACGGTGCCTGACGCATCGACATGAACTCTTACAATGACGCGCACGGTGCCGTGGATCGTACTTCTGGATTTGGCCGAAACCTCGGGAAGCACTTGATTCAGAACCTCGCCTTGGGTAACTGGTCCCGCAAGCGCACCGCCTGTTGCTTTCGCAGGGTCTATGGAAATCGGGTCGGAATGAACAGCCGCGGATGAGGTAGCGGCAGTCGAGCCAGCGCCAGAATCCGAGGCGGCGTCCTTCTTGAATAATTGCCTTTCGCTGGCGGTCTTCAGCGAATCCGGTGATGAACCCTGCGCAGGCTGAAGTGCCGAGCGTTGTGGGAGTCCTTGCAACGCGCGGTCAGGTGCCGGCGTAGTTTTTTTCTGTGGCGATTTTGGCACTGGCTGGGACGTCGCAGGAGTCAGTGGCGACTCAGGCTGCACCGCGGGATGACTTGGGGCAGACGCCATATCCGGTTCGCTCTGATGATCGCGTAGTCTCGGGATGGCGAGCATGGCGCCGAGCGTTAGCGCTACCAGGACAGCGACTACGACGTAGTAAGAGCGGTATGACGCGCCTTTTCCTGCGACCGACTGACTTTCGAGTGCGTGTTGCTTTGACGGATGTAGCGGGGAAACGGTCGAGAGTGGAACGGACAACGGGTCGACAGAAGCAGCAGGTTTCGTTGCCCCCGGAGTCTCGGACTCCGCCGCGACGGACGCAATACGTGATGGCTTGACCGCCACAGGCTTGATGGGATCCGGTATGGCGGGCGCGGAAACTTTGGGTGCGGGCGGATTGAGCCGCGCAGATATTTCCGCAACAGTCCACCGGCTCTGAGGATCGCGCCGCAAACTGTGCCGCGCAATATCCAAGAAAGGCTGCGGCACGGAATCTGAGACCTTTAGCTCCTCTTGGTCCTTTTCCTCCGGCAAATGTTGCGTCAACGTTTCAATCAGCGTCACTCCGAGCGACCAGACGTCTCCGGCCGGTGAACCGGCGGCCGCCCCCTCGGGCGCCGTGTAAGCATCGGCCTTCCCCTGAAGGATCTGAGGCTCCCCGATGCGCGACAGGGAGTCGCTGGAAAGTTTCAGCTGATCATCAATCGCAAGAATATTTCCGGGCTTGATGCGGCCGTGTATGAAGCCTTTTCCATGCAGATGCGTCAAGGTTTCGACGAAGGGTTCCAGCATGTCGCGTGTTTCCGCGGGCGAGAGAGCGCGTTCCGGAAGGAATTGCGCCAGGTTTTCCGGAGCATGCTCCATCACGACATACAGCAGATCCATTCCTGCCAGGTGGCAGCGGCCACTTTCAAACAGACGAATCAGATTCGGATGGGAAATCTCCGCTGCCTGCTTCCAACGAGACAGTTGGATCTCGGCGGTTGCAGGGTCCGCCTGAACGAATTTGATCGCGGCTTGTTCCGATTTGTTTTTTCCGCGCTGCGTCAAGAAAACAACGCTGTGGTCAGAGCCGCCCAAGTGTTCGAGCAGCGTAAACTCCCCGTCGATAATCTGGCCTTCGCAATCTTTCCAGCTATCGGACATCGTGCACCCCCCGTCCGTTTACAAAGAGCAAGCACCATCATACTCTCGCAACCAGATTGGCAATCCTGTACGGAGGTTCAGGTCGACATTTGGTTACGGGTGGTAACGGGGCCGGATGGGGCCCGGTGCATGGAGAATCGGCTAGGCGCGGTGGCGAGCGGAGCCGCTGACGAAGCGGTTGCCGCGTTCGTAAAACCGCAGCAGCCTATGCGCAGCGCGGGTAATGCCGATGCGCTGGCTGATGCCTAACCGGGAAGCCAAAGACTTTCCGCTGACGCTCGGGTTATGCGGTCGGGAGAGGGCCCCGAGCCAAAGAGGTCCCGGAGCACACAGATCGACGCCATCGACCCGCCGGTCGATTTGGAGTGCGGAGGCCAGGCGGCCGGGTCCGCGGGTGAGATCGAGGAGGCGCGTGGTCGCTCGGTTCTGCTCCATTTGCTGGATGCCATCGATGGGCTCCAGCGCGCGGATCAGGACGCCGCCCCCTACTCCGGGAATTTCGCTGCTGACATTGAGCATAAAATGATTGCCATAGGTAAAATAGACGTAGGCGTGGCCGCGTCGCAGAAACATCGATTGATTGCGCGGCGTCGGCCCTCGAAAGTGATGCGCGGCGGGATCGCGCGGGGGATAGGCTTCGGTTTCGACGATGCGCCCGGCTATTCTGCCCGAAGGAAGCTCGCGAACGATGATCTTGCCGATCAAGAAGCGCGCGAGCGCGATGGTTCCGGCCGGCAGTTCGCTGCGTCGCAGGCGCCGAATCAGAACTGGCTTGGAGGGGTAAGGACTGGCTGTGGCTGTTTCGGCAATGCCGTGTGGACGGGCGCTCACGGCGTCCATTTTACCGAATTCGCCATACAGTGTGGATGCCCTGCATAACTGCAAGGAATACTGTATTTCCGGTACGCTCGGAAGATGTTTCAATTTTGGGGCAGCTGGTCGAAGGGGTGTAAGCTGGAGTCAAGGCTGTCGGGGTTTGCCGCGGAACGACGAAAGCCCTAAAATTGATTCCTATGCGCTAAGGGTATAGATTTCCACAGAAGGAGACAAAGATCCCGATTCGATCCTTGTGGAGAAAAAATTATCAATGTCAGATCGGGCCTGGTCGGATAGAATTGACGGCCGTGCCTGCTGCGCCAATAGGCAAAGACTTTCTGCCCCCCTCTTGCCTTCGCCTGCGCAGTCGTTAAGGCGGAACTAAAGTGGAAGCGACAAGACAAGATAAGCGCTCGATCGTACGCAGACGAACGCAACAACTCGTGTACCTGGAGCTCGGGAAAGAGAACGGCGGCGTCATGCTGAACCTTTCCGAGCATGGTTGTGGATTTCAGGCCATTACACCGGTGAAGTGCGGCGAGACGCGTTTCGGTTTCCAGATTAACGGTGGGCGCCGGATAGCGGGCGACGCTGAAGTAGTCTGGGCGGACGATGCTGGCGTCATGGGCGGCTTGCGATTTTTGAATCTTCCCGCGGAAGCACATCGGGAGATCCGCCTGTGGTTGGAGGAAACCAACGCTCCGGTGGAACATGGGTTCGCACCAGCCGCAGCGGCCGCATTTGAGGGTGGTGCGCGGCGTTCGCGCGCAATGGGTACCGAAGAGGCCCCTGCACCAATGGCGAATTCGCGCGTGGCAGTGGAGGAGCCGCCCGTGCCGCCAGCGTGGGCGAATCTGCGGGCTGGCGCCTACCCGCCCATCGACGACGGGCGATACGGATCACCTTACCTGGGCGATCATCACGCAGCGTTTGGAAATCCACATCGCAAGTCCGCCGCAGTCTGGCGCGGAATCGCCCTGGTAACGACGCTGGTCGCGCTGGCGGTACTGGTGATCAGGTATCAGCACGATGTTGGAACATCACTCATCTGGCTGGGAGAGACACTCACGGGGAAGGCCAAAGCATCCGCGGTTGCACCCGATAAGCAGCAGCCTGCTTCGACTTCGCCGTCCACCGCCCCCGACACCGGTTTAGACAGCCCCGCTGCGAACTCTGAGGTCGAGAAGAATGCGGCGGCCCAGGTTCCCGACGATGCCAGTTTGCCACCGAAGAAAGACCTGGATACCGCGCGTGGCAACCCGCTGGCCGACGTCGCACCAGCCGCAGGTAGTGGTGGAACCAGCGATCGCCCCGTGTCTGTGCTCGAGCGCCAGGGGGCTCAGCAAAAGCCGGAACCCGTCTGGAACGAAGGGGATAGCGTCGATTCTCTCTGGGGCGCGGTGCAAAGTGGCTCGGTTTCCGCGGAAGTCTCCCTGGCGGAGCGCTTCGCCCGAGGCGAAGGCGTAAACAAGAATTGCGATCAAGCCAAAGTGCTGATGAAGGCCGCCGCCGACCGCGGCAACCGCGAGGCTCGTCTCCGGCTCTACCAAATGGAGACCGGAGGGTGCCGGTAGTCCCCGTTTATCGGAAGGGAACCTAATCTTGCGACAAACCCTGCGCTTCCTTGACTTGGCGGCCAACCCCCTCAATAATGAGGAGACATGAGTGTTCGCGCCGGAGGCGCTGAAGACATGTTCCTTGACATCAAGGACCTTGCCGTCCGGAAACAGATCATCCGGAAGAGTTACGCGCCCGGCAGCATCGACTACCAGACCGCGGAAATGAAGCAGATCGATCCGCTGGAAGTGAATGCCACCGCGGAGCTGCTGGAAGGGCAGATTCGCGTCGCGGGCGAAATCGCGACGAAGGTCGAGTTAGTGTGCGCTCGTTGCCTCGAGCCCGTTGTGGACGAGGTGCACCGCTCGTTCGATCTCTTTTACAGCCCGCTGCCCAAGGGTGAAAAGCCGGAAGAAGCGCGGCTTAAAGAGGATGACGCGGAGATTGGTTTTTTTGAAGGGGAAGGTCTCTTTTTGGTCGATGTGTTACGGGAACAAGTGCTGTTGGCGCTGCCCATGAAAGTGATTTGCCGCAGCGATTGCCGCGGCCTGTGCCCGAATTGCGGTGCGAATTTGAACCACGAAGAGTGCCGCTGTGAGACGCACGCAGCAGACCCGCGATTGGCTCCCCTCGCGCGCCTGAAGCAGGACTGGCTGAAAAAACAATAGGTTTCAGGGCCAAAAGCCCATACAATCCGGCCAAGATGGCTGGGAACGAGGAGTATTGCTATGCCTAATCCAAAACGACGGCATTCGAAAAGACGAACGAGCACGCGGCGGGCGCACGATTTCTTGGAGAAGCCGGCGCTGGCTAAATGCCCGAATTGCCACGAAATGAAGCAGCCGCACCAGGTTTGCCCACACTGCGGCTACTACAAGGGCAAAGCGGTTCAAGACGTGTCGGCCTGACGAGACGTTCGTATCGACGTGAGCGAGAGCCTTTCTACCGGTAATTTTTCCGGAATTGCCTGATCGAAGCCCCCCATGATCACAATTGCGGTTGATGCCATGGGCGGAGACCATGCTCCCCGCCCCGAAGTTGAAGGGAGTGTGCTAGCCGCGCGAGAGTACGGCGTGCGCATTCTGCTTGTAGGGCAGCCGAATGTGGTTCGGGCGGAGCTGGCGAGGCACGCTGAGCCGAACTTGCCGATCGAAGTTGTGCCGGCTAGCGAAGTGATCACTATGGACGATCACCCCGCGCAGGCTTTTCGCCGGAAGAAAGACAGTTCGGTGCATGTAGCCGCGCGATTGGTGCGAGAGACCAAGGCGGATGGGCTGGTGAGCGCTGGCAACACCGGCGCCGTTATGACCGTTTCGCGCTTTTTGCTGGGGACTTTGGAGTCGGTTGACCGCGTTGCATTGGCGGCGCCGTTCCCGAATGCCAAAGGCGGCGTTTCTGTATTACTGGATGTTGGCGCGAACGTGGATTCCAAGCCTGAACATCTGGTGCAGTTTGCGGTGATGGGCGAGATTTATTATCGTGCGACCTTTGGCCACCGCCGGCCTCGCGTTGGGTTGTTGTCGGTCGGCGAGGAAGATATTAAGGGCAATGAATTGACGCGGGAAGTGAACATTCGCTTGAAGAAAAGCCCGGTTCATTTTGTGGGCAATGTCGAAGGCGGCGATTTGTTTTCTGGGGAAGTGGACGTGATCGTATGCGACGGATTCGTCGGGAACATCGCGCTGAAGATTTGCGAAGGTCTGGCGTTGCAGATTTTCGAGGTATTGAAGAAGTCGCTGAAGAGTTCGCTGGTGTCGCAAGTTGGAGCGATGTTGTCGCAAGGCGCGTTTAAAGGCTTGAAGAAGAAAATCGACTACGCCGAATCCGGTGGTGCGCCGCTGTTGGGCGTCCGCGGCGTTTGCGTGATCGGGCACGGCCGGTCGAATGCCAACGCCGTCAAGAATGCGATTCGCGTGGCCGCGGGCCTTGCGCGCGCGCATATGAACGAAAAGATTGAACAAGGACTCTCAGCCGCCGGCGTGCATCCCGAGCGAATCGTGACGCGCGCATAGATCAGGGGTCTGTAGGCGCCGGGCTTTAGCCCGGCCACGCCAAACATGGCCGTGGCATTTTTTTAGTCAGGGAAGAAGGAATGACGATGGGCAAAACGGCATTTGTGTTTCCGGGCCAGGCTTCGCAATATCCCGGAATGGGCAAGGAACTCGCGGATAAATATCCGGTGGCGCGAGCCGTCTTTGAGGAAGCCGACAAGGCGCTGAGGTTTTCGATTTCGAATCTGTGTTTTTCCGGGTCGGAAGAAGATTTGAAACAGACCGCCAACACCCAGCCGGCGATTCTTACGTGCTCGGTGGCGATCTACCGGATTCTGGAAGAGAAAGGAATCACGCCGCACTTTGTGGCCGGCCATAGCCTGGGTGAATATTCGGCACTGGTGGCAGCGAAATCGCTAAAGTTTTCCGATGCCGTAAGAATCGTACACAAACGCGGGACCTACATGCAGGAAGCCGTGCCTGCGGGACTCGGAGCTATGGCGGCCATCATGGGGCTGTCGCATGCCGTGGTCTTGGATGCGTGCAAGCGCGCCGCGGAGGGTCAAGTGTGTTCGCCCGCGAACCTGAATTCGCCCGAGCAGACTGTGATTTCCGGGCACGCGGAGGCTGTGAAGCGCGCGGTGGAGATTGCGTCGCAGCTGGGAGCGAAGCGCGCCGTGATTCTTCCGGTGTCGGCGCCATTTCATTGCGCGCTGATGATGCCCGCTCAGGAAAAGCTGGAGAAGGATCTGCGCAAGACGGAATTCGCAGCTCTGCGCTTCCCACTGGTGACCAACGTGGATGCGGACACCGAAACGAGCGGCGATGAAGCCCGCGACGCATTGATCCGTCAGGTAACCATGCCCGTACGGTGGGAAGAATCAGTACATGAATTGATCGACGAGGGTGTGAACACCTTCGTCGAAGTCGGTCCGAGCCGCGTCCTTACCGGTTTGCTGCGTCAGATCGAACGCTCGGTCGGCACACTGAATGTTGAAGACGAAAAGAGCCTGGCGACGGCAGTAGAGAAGTTGGCCCAGTCACGCGAAGACGCGGCGTGAGGTAGCACAGGCACTCCTGTTTACCCTGAGATTCGAAGGGCCTGCGCCCGCATAGGACATTTGCAAGCAGTCTTCGTTCATGCTGGTAGCGCAAGCGAGGGATCCGAGTGTTCAGCCTGAAGGATAAAGTAGCGATCGTAACCGGAGCCTCGCAAGGCATCGGCAGAGACACCGCGCTGGCTCTGGCCCAGGCTGGCGCAAAAGTCGCCGTAGCCGCACGCAACGAAGAAAAGCTGGCGACGCTGGTGACCGAAATCGAAGCGGCAGGCGGCGCCGCTCTAGCCGTAAGAATGGACGTAGCCGATGCCGAACAAATAAAGGCCGGATTCAAGCAGGTAATCGAGAAATTCGGCCGCCTCGACATCCTGGTGAACAACGCCGCAATCACCCGCGACGGCCTGTCGATGCGCATGAAGCAAGATGACTGGGAAGCGGTCCTGAAAACCAATTTGACCGGCGCGCACCTCTGCATCCAGCAAGCACTCTCGACAATGATGCGAGCCCGCACAGGCCGCATCATCAACATCAGTTCTGTGGTGGCTCAGTCCGGCAACGCTGGGCAGGCCAACTACGTAGCCGCCAAAGCCGGCCTGATCGGCCTCACCAAGGCCGTGGCGATCGAAATCGCCTCGCGAAACATCACGGTGAACGCAGTGGCACCGGGCTTCATCGAAACGCCGATGACCGATCTCCTGCCCGACAAAGTAAAAGAAGAGTTAAAGACGCGAATCCCACTGGGCAGAATGGGTTCTGCGCGCGAAGTCGCCACTGCGATCGTATTTTTGGCCAGCGACGAAGCCGGCTACATCACCGGCCACGTGCTAAACGTAAACGGCGGCATGCATTTTGCGTAGTTGACAGACAGAATGAAGACCAGCGAATACAACTTCGAGGCCGTTCTTGATGCGTTTCAACGCAAGGAATACGAGCGCGTCTTTCAAGCTGCCTTGCCGTTTGCGATTTCGGGCAATCCAAATGCGCAATGCATGCTCTCGTTGCTATATCAGCACGGCCTAGGCGCGGGGCGGGACGTTCGCGAAGCTGAAGAATGGTTGCTGAAGGCTGCGGCACAGAACGATGCCGTCGCTTGGAACAATTTGGGCTCACTTTATGCGAGTTGTCAGTCGGGACTATCGCGAGGACCAGAAGCGGCTAAGGAGTGTTATCTCAAAGCGAAGGAGTTGGGTTTCCACGGCGCCACTCCCTATCCGCCCCCCTTCTGCGAGTGAGCTATTCGGTAGAAAGTGAGCCGTTAAAGTTGACCTTGGTTGACGGCCTAACTAGAATGGGCAGGTTATACTTACAGGGCTGAAAGCAGTGTGCGTACGGTAGCGTAAGGCCGAGCGGTTTGAACTCATACTCAGCATGAACCGGCACGACGAACGCAAATCGCGGAGGATATAGGAATGGCCAGCGTTGAAGAGCGCGTAAAGCAGATTATTGTCGAGCAGCTCGGCGTGGACGAAGCGGAAGTCACACCAACGGCATCCTTCGTTGACGACCTGGGCGCCGATTCGCTGGACCAGGTGGAATTGGTCATGGCGTTCGAAGAAGCCTTCGGCATCGAAGTGCCCGACGAAGACGCCGAGAAGATGACGACGGTGAAGGATGCCGTCGAATATATCGACAAACACTCCAAAGGGAAGTAAGAATCCGCTGAGTATTACCACCTTATCAGGGAGCACGAACCTTTGACTCGCCGCGTTGTTGTAACGGGCGTCGGACTCGTCTGCGCACTGGGAATTGGCACGGACGAATGCTGGAAAAATCTTGTCGCCGGGCAGAGCGGCATCGGAAACATCACGCTTTTTGACTCCACCGGTTTCGATTGCACCATCGCCGGTGAAGTGAAAAACTTCGATCCCTTTCGCTGGATCGAGAAAAAAGAACTCAAGAAAATGGGGCGGTTCATCCAGATCGCTCTGGCTGGGGCGGATTTCGCCGTCAAGATGGCGAACTGGACCAGGGAAACCGAAGCCGACCTCGATGAAGTCGGCGTCTACATTTCCTCAGGCATCGGCGGGTTCGACATCATTGAGCGCGAACACTGGAAATTGGTGCAAGGCGGCCCGGGGAAAATTTCGCCGTTCTTTATTCCTTCCGCAATCGTGAATCTCGCTTCTGGACACGTTTCGATTCGCTACGGCGCGCGCGGCCCAAATTCTGCAACCGCCACGGCGTGTTCCGCTTCCGCGCATGCGATCGGAGATTCCTTCAAAATTATTGAGCGCGGCGCAGCCGAAATGATGATTTGCGGCGGCACCGAGGCCACCATCACGCCGATGGGCGTCGGCGGCTTCGCTTCCATGAAGGCGCTCTCCACGCGCAACGACGATCCCGCGCACGCCAGTCGCCCGTTTGACGCGCAGCGCGATGGCTTCGTGGTCGGTGAGGGCGCAGGCATCATCATCCTCGAATCGCTCGAACACGCGCAAAAGCGCAACGCCCCAATCCTCGCGGAAATCGTCGGCTACGGCATGTCCGGCGATGCTTATCACATCACGCAACCCGCCGAGAACGGCGACGGCGCCTACCGCGTGATGCGCGCGGCGCTGAAAGATGCGAAACTCTCCCCCGACGACATCAGCTACGTCAACGCTCACGGAACTTCCACGCCGATCGGTGACACGCTGGAAACTATCGCTGTAAAGCGTGTCTTCGGTGATCGCGCCAAGAAGATGCCGGTCAGCTCGACAAAATCAATGACCGGCCACCTGCTCGGCGGCGCCGGTGGACTGGAAGGTGGTATCTGCGTCCTAGCGTTGCGCGACCAGATCGTGCCGCCCACCATCAACCAGGAAACACCGGACCCAAATTGCGATCTCGACTACGTTCCCAATGTCGCCCGCAAGACGGAAGTGGAATACGCGCTCTCGAACTCCTTCGGTTTCGGCGGCACCAACGCCGCCCTGATTTTCAAGCGGTGGGCAGGCAAATAAACGGTCGCCGACCTGTAGCCGCCCTCTCCGAGAGGGCGGGGTTTAGAGTAAACTGCGGCGCAATCCAGCACGCCGAAGCTCAGCTCGGTACCGCGAGATTCGTCAGCCAATCAACGTAAGAGGCACGCCTTGAACATCATCGTCTGCATCAAGCAAGTTCCCGCAAAGGACGCCCCACTCACCATCGCCGGAAACTGGATCAAGGAATCCGACATCGGCTTCGAAATGAACGAGCCCGACAGTTACGCGCTCGAAGAAGCCCTGCGCCTGAAAGAGAAGCACGGCGGCGAGGTCGTCGTCCTTTCGATGGGCCCGGAACGCGTGAAGCAAACCATCAAGGAAGCCCTGGCAAAAGGCGCGGATCGCGCCATCCATATCGCCAACGACACATTTCGCGCAACTCGATCCACTCGGCGCGGCTAGCTACCTGTCCGCCGCGATCAAAAAAGAAAAATTCGACCTTATCCTCACCGGCCTGCAAAGCGATGACCACGGTTTTGGCCAAACCGGCGTTCTCCTGGCGGGCCTGCTCGACCTCCCGCACGCCACGATTATCATGGCCATCGAAGCCCAAGACGGAAAACTCCGCCTGAAGCGCGAACTCGAAGCCGGCTGGTTCCAACACATCGAGTGCCCCCTGCCCGCCGTCCTTTCGATTCAATCCGGCATCAACAAAGTGCGCTACGCCACGCTCAAAGGCATCATGGCCGCGAAGAAAAAGGAAATCGCGACCATTGCTCCTGACTCGCTAGGCGTCTCCGTCCAACCAACGCAGCGCGTCGAAAAAATCTACGTCCCCACAAAAACAAAAAAGACCGAATTCCTCACCGGCACGCCAAAAGAAGCCGCCACCAAGTTAGTCGAAAAACTGAAGTTTGAAGCACGGGTAATCTAGTCGCAATCACTGGTAACGCCGGCATCCTTGCCGGCTCTTTCTTCTGAGGGCACAAATGAAGATTTTAGTGGTCACCGAACAGCGCCAAGGCAAGTGGAACAACACCAGTTTCGAAACGCTCGCCGCCGCCCAGCAAATTGCTACGGATACGTCCAGCACGGTCAGCGGCCTGGTGATTGGAAAAGGTGTAGCCGCCTTAGCGAACGAACTCGCTGCCAAAAACGTCGCCGAAGTTCTGCTCGTCGAGCACGACCTCCTCGAAGCCTACACGCCCGACGGCTACTGCGTCGCCCTGAAGCAAGTCATCGAGTCCGCCAAGCCCGACCTGATCCTCTTCCCGCACACCTATCAAGTTCGCGATTTCGCCCCCAAGCTCGCCGCCCAGCTCGGCAAAGGCATGATCGGCGACTGTATCGGCTACCGCAACGAATCCGGCAAACTCATCTTTGTCCGCCAAATGTTCCAAGGCAAAACCTCCGCCGACGTCACCTTCCAAAGCGCCGCCCCATGGTTCGCCTCGTTCCAAGCAGGCGCCTTCCGCTCCGACCTGGTCACCGCGCATCCATCCGGCAAAGCCCCAGTCAACGCCGTGTCCGTGACGCTCAACGCCGACCAGATCCGCACCAAGCCCCTCGATCTTTTCAAAGAAGCAAAATCTGCCGTCGACCTCACGCAAGCTCCGCTTATCGTCGCAGTCGGCCGCGGCATCAAAGCCCCCGAAAATATCCCGCTAGCGGAAGCGGTCGCCAAAGCCCTCGGCGGAGAAATCGCCGCCTCCCGCCCGATCTGCGACGAAGGCTGGCTCCCCATGGAGCGCCAAATCGGCAGCTCCGGCCAAACCGTAGCTCCCAAACTTTATCTAGCCCTCGGCATCAGCGGCGCCATCCAGCACGTTGTCGGCATGAAAGGCGCCCGCACCATCGTAGCCATCAACAAAGACCAAAACGCCCCCATCTTCGAAATCGCCGACTACGGCATCGTCGCCGACATCTTCGAAATCATGCCCGCCCTAACCGAAGCCCTGGAAAAAGCCAAATCCTAGGCACTCATAATATAACTGTAATGTTATATATTTTATGATAATATAAGCTTGCCATCCGGAAGGTGCCCGACTCTTAAGAGAGCTGGGAAGTGATCTGACCACCGCCGGGAGGGACCACTCGCCGGGAGGGCACGACTTCAGTCGTGCCGAAACCGCCTTAACGTAGACGGGCTTTAGCCCCTGAGGGTAACGATGTCGAAGCCGCCCCGTGACCGCGCTTCATCAGCATCTCAAACCTATTTCGTCACTACAAGCGCATGGCAAAGCCAAGCCCTGTTCCAATCGAAACGGTGCGCCGATCTATTTTTGACGACTCTATTCGCCTACCGCGATCAAAGCAAATTTCTGGTTCACGAATTCGTGCTCATGCCCAATCATGCGCAAATTCTCCTAACGCTATGTTCCAACGTTACGTTGGAGCGAGCAGTCCAGTTGATCAAAGGAGGCTTCTCGTTCCGCGCCGGCAAGGATCTCGGAATCAAACGTGAAATATGGCAACGCGGCTACGTCGATCATCGCATCCGCGATTACCAGGATTATATGCATCATCGCGAATACATCCGACAAAATCCTGTCAAAGCTCACTTGGTCGAAGCTCCAGATGAGTACCTCTAAAGCTCTGCTCGGAAAAGTTTCCAACTCGACCCCATCCCTCAGGGGCTAAAGCCCAACCCACTCAGCCCGTTAAACGGCACGACTGATGTCGTGCCCTCCCGTCTCTCCGTTTATTAAACCTAAAAGGAGATTACAGCCGCTTCCATAGGGGGCGCAGCCATCTGATAAGATTGGCTGAGCGACTTCATGACCGTACAGCGCGAACAACTCGAAGCCGACGTCCTCATCGTCGGCGCAGGGCCCGCCGGCCTCTCCTGCGCTCTGCATCTCGCCAACCTCATCAAAAAACACAACGAATCCGGCGCCAAGCCCGAACTCTCCACCGAAAACATCTACGTGCTCGAAAAAGGCCGCGAAATCGGCGCACACCAGCTTTCCGGCGCAATCATGAACCCGAAAGCCCTCGCCGAACTTGTACCCGACTTTGAAAAAACCGCGCCGCTCGACACGCCGGTAACCGACGACGCAGCCCTTTTTTTCACCGAAGGCTCCTCGTTCCGATTTCCCATCACTCCGCCGCCGTTCCAGAACAAGGGCAACTACGTCGTCTCGCTCAACAAAATCACCAAATGGCTCGGCGGCCTGGTGGAAAAAGCCGGCGTAAATCTCTTCACCCAATTCGGCGGTGCGCAACTCATTCACGAAGGCAGCGGCATCGCCGGCGTAATCACCGAAGACAAAGGCCTGGACAAAAACGGCAAGCCCAAAGACAACTACACGCCGGGCTACGAACTCCGCGCCAAAGTCACGGTCCTCGCCGAAGGCACGCGCGGCTCGCTCACCAAGCAGCTCGTCGCCAAAAACAAGCTCGACAACATCAATCCGCAAATCTACAGCTTGGGCATAAAAGAATTGTGGGACGTGCAACCCGGCCGCATTCAACCCGGCTACGTCGCCCACACGCTAGGCTGGCCCGTCGCCACCGACATGTACGGCGGCGGCTGGATCTACGGCCTCGCCAACAATCGCGTCTCGATCGGCCTGGTCATCGGACTCGAATACGCGAATCCGGAATTCGATCCGCACGAAGCTTTCCAGAAATGGAAAACGCATCCCGCCATCAAAAAAATCCTCGAAGGCGGCAAGCTAGTCCGCTACGGAGCAAAATCACTTCCCGCGGGCGGCTACTATTCCATGCCGCGCAACTATGTCGACGGCGGCCTGATCATCGGCGATTCCGGCAGCTTCCTCGATTCGCAGCGCCTCAAGGGCATCCACATGGCGATGAAAAGTGGCATGCTCGCCGCCGAAACCATCTTCGACGCGCTGAAAGCCGGCGACACTTCCGCGAAAACGCTCAGCGCCTTCCCCAAAAAAGTCGAGCAAAGCTACATCAAAAAAGAACTCTGGGCCGTCCGCAATTTTCACCAATCCTTCAAATACGGACTCTACGGCGGCCTCTTCCACACCGGCCTGCAATTCATCACCGGCGGTCGCGGCCTGATCGACCCCATGCGCGTCGAAGCCGGCTACAAGCACTATCACAAAATCAACGGCCATCCCGCGCCAGAGCGCTTCAAAGGCGACGGCAAACTCACTTTCGATCGCCTAACTGACGTCTACCACTCCGGCACGCGCCACGAAGAAGACCAACCCTGCCACCTGATCGTGCACGACCTCAACGTCTGCGCCACCAAATGCGTGGTCGAGTACGGCAACCCGTGCCAATATTTTTGCCCAGCCGCCGTCTACGAGATGGCCAAAGAAAAAGATGGCGTAAAACTAAAAATCAACGCCGCCAATTGCGTCCACTGCAAAACCTGCGACATCGCCGACCCCTACCAGATCATCGACTGGGTAGTCCCCGAAGGCGGTGGCGGCCCCAACTACGAAGGCATGTAATTGGTAGCGCCGATCTGCCCAGAGTCACGAAAGGACAGGGCGAGCTAACAGGCTGCGGAAAAACTGCCGTGGCGCCGCCATTCTTGGCTGTGCGCTGCAATCCCAATAAAAAATCGGGCCGGCGAGTAAGTCGCCGGCCCGATTGGACTCGTTTAATTGTAGGATCGGTCTTCAGTTTGGAAGCAATCCGTAAACATCGATCTCCCCAAACGTCGTCCCCCCGCCCTGGGTGTTGTCGCTTCCCCGCGTTCCGATGTACACCTTGCCATTCGCCACGGTCGGCACGGTAAACTTCACCGCGTTCCCCGCCGTATCCCGTCCGCCCGAGCCTGCGAGCTATTCCACAGCTCCGTGGCCACGCTGCTGGCGCTGTAAGCGTGAAGAATCGCTGGTCCGGCCGCCGCGCTGCCATTGTCACTCGTTCCGTAGCTTCCCGCATCAATCGCCCACACGATGCCGTTCGTCGCGGTTGGCGTCGCGGAAATCGACGGTGTCGCTCCGGGAAATCCGAAGCCCGAGGGCGTCTGAGCAGTCGCCGTCGTTGAGAACATCCCCGTCGCGGGATTGAACGCGAAACTCTGGCCCACCTGCGTGTCGTGTACTGGGCCCCGAAGTAATACAAATTGTTATTCCAGAACGCCGGCGTCGAAAACGAGTGGCCGCTCACGGTAAATTCCTGCACCACCGCATCGGTCGACGCGTTGAACTTCCCAAAGTTGTCTCGATTAATCAAGAAGATCACCGACGCTTTGCTGCCTCCGACCAGCAGGTGCGTTACCGGACCCGAAGTCTGGTCGATCAGCAGCGCCGTTCCACTCGCTCCCACGTCCTGATCGTTCGCATCCAGATTGCTCTGGTTGTTCGGCGTGAAGAAGTCCGTCACCCCCAATCCAGGCGTGGACATTTTCAAGTAACTGTCGCTGTAATCCGTCACGCCGTCGAAAACTCCGTTTCCGGTAATCAGATATAAATTGTTCGAAGCATCTGCCGCCGGCGCGCCGCCCGACATCCAGATTCCCCCACGGCAATAACTCAAGCTCTCCGCCGTATTCGGCGTCGCATTGAAAATATTCGAGATGCTTAAGTCCGCCGTGTTGTATCCGACGAGCCACCCATGATAACCGCCCTGATCTCCGTGCGAAGCCCACCCGACATACACAACGCCATTGATAAGCGCCAGTCCGGGCCGCTGGTTCTCGGTCAAAGTATTGAAGGTGTTCGTCGTGCCGCCATCGCAGTTCCCGGGAAAGGTGACCGAACTACTGCTGATCTCCACCGGACTATTCGTGGCTTCCGTGCCGCCAGCGATGCTCAATGCGTGCAGCCGCTGGTGATACGTCGCCTCCGGTCGTCTTGGTTTTCGTCACCAGGTAAATCGTGCCTGACGAAGGATCGATTACCGGAGTCCCAAGAATCCCGATATCCGGGTAAATGTCCGACGTGCTGACGTCTGCGTAGCTACCGTAGGTTTCGCCCGACGGGATCAGTTGCTCGTTCCAATAAGTCACGCAAGGACTCGCGTCCGCATCGAAAACGAACACGGAATCGTGCATCGTAACCGCCACGATCACATTGTGCGTTCCGCCGCCGATGCTCACATTCGGCACCCACAGCGGCTGCCCGTAAATCGCTCCGTCCGCCGTGCACGAGAAAAGCTTCCCGAATGTCGCGGTCGTCACGTTCGCTGTGGTCAACGCATACTCTTGCGCGTTGACGCCGTCGCGCGACAAATCGTTGTGATACGTCGTGACTCCCGCCAGGTCGGTAACGCCGATCGTAGCCGACGCGCTCTTGGTCGCATCCGCCTTGCTCGTCGCCGTCACCGTGATCACTCCAGGTGATGCCGGCGCCACATAGGTAGCCGTCGTCGCGGTCGGTGCGCTAAACGTTCCCGAGGAAGCCGTCCACGTCACCCCTGCTGCCGCGACATCATTTGTCACCGTCGCTGTGAAATTCAAACTTTGTCCGAGCGCCAACCCACCACGCTTCGGCGCCAGCGTCACGCTCACCGGTGGAGCCGCAACAGGCGCCGCCGTAATCGTCACTGTCGCGGTCGCCGCCTTCGTAGTGTCCGCAACCGACGTCGCCGTCAGTGTAACCGTCGCCGGGCTCGGCACACTCGCTGGCGCCGTATAGGTCACCGCAACTCCCGAAGCGCTGCTCGCCGCCGAAACCGTTCCGCACGTTGCCGCGGTGCATCCCGCGCCCGACAGCCCCCAGCTCACGCCCTTGTTCGCGCTATCGTTTGCCACTGTGGCCGTGAACGCCTGCGTCTGCCCCGCCTGCACCGACGCCGTCGTCGGCGCCATCGTCACCGATATCGCCGGAGTCGGAGCGGGCGTCGGACTCGAACTCGGACTCGAAGTCGAACTGGCGCCTCCCCGCAACCTCCGAATAAGCCAACCGTTGTCGCAATCGTTAAAATCGCCGGCGCAAACAAATTTCGTATGGCGGGCTGCGCGTGCACTCGTATCAAGGCAGTCTCCGTATCTTAGTTTTTTACTGGTGTTTGGGCTTCCGGGGGGTGGAAGCTGTTTTTACAAACTTCACGTCTGCGTTCAAGCCGTTCCCTGAAAGGGCTTGAACAAAACGGAATCGCGTATAACTTGAAGTTGTCAATCGGCAGCCCGAAGTGCAGCCCAAAGTGCAGCCACCGATGCCCCGTTTGCCTTTGTTACTTTCCGTTATTGGATGCCTGTCCAGGAAGAAAGGGTTGCGGCTCGCGCCTCCCACTCGATTGACCTGTAAGCACTTCCGTCCAATGCATTCGGAAGCGCTCGTCTCCTTAGTTCGGCAGCAACCCATACACATCCAGCTCTCCGAACGTCGTGCCATCTCCCAGCGTGTCGTCATTTCCACGCGTGCCGATATACACCTTGCCATTCGCTACCGTCGGCACCGTGAATTTCACCGCATTTCCCGCCGTGTCGCGTCCGCCCGAAGCCTGCGCGCTATTCCACAACTCGTTCGAAATGTTGCTGGCGTCGAACGCGTGAAGAACCGCAGGTCCCGCTGCACTCGAGCCGCTGTCACTGGTGCCGTACGCTTCCGTATCGATCATCCACACGATGCCGTCGGTGGTTGTCGACGAAGCAGAGATGGACGGCGTTGCGCCCGGAAATCCAAACTGCGGCTGTGTCCGTGTTGGCGTCGTGTTGAACATGCCGCCGACGCAAACGCGAAGCTCTCCCCAGATACTGCGCCGCCCGCACCAGGCAAAGGCGTGCCAAAAAAATACGCATTGTTGTTCCAAAAGGCTGGCGTGGAGATAGGACACTCCGTCCAAATTTGGATCCAGCGTAAACTCCTGCACAACCTGATCCGAAGAGTGGAATCCGCCCAAGCTATCCCGGTTGAGCACGAAGAAAACACCAGCCTTGCTGGCGCCCATCATCAAATGCGCCACTGGCCCGGATGTTTGATCGATCAGCAACGCCGTCCCGCTCGAGCCCACGTCCAGTGTCGCCCGTATCCAGCGAGGCTTGGTTTGAGGGAGTGAACGAGTCCAGGACCGAAAGCCCAGCAGTGCTCAGCTTCAAATAGCTATCGCCAAAATCCTTTGTTCCGTCGTAAGCCCCATTTCCAGTAGTTATGAACAAATTGTTATTTGCGTCCGCCGCCGGCGCACCGCCTGACATCCAGATACCTCCTCCGCAAGGCGGCGCCCCGATTCCCCAGAGGCGACGCCAGCGCGTTCGGCGTTGTGTTGAAAACGCTCACTCGGTTCAAATTGGACGTCTGGTAACCCAGTAACCACCCGTGCCAATTGCCTTCGTCACCGTGCGATCCATATCCCACGTACACGACGCCGTTGACCAGTGCCAATCCTGGTCGTTGGTTCTGCCTCATCGGATCCAGCGAAACCGTTGAGCCTCCGTCGCAATTTCCCGATACCGATGCCGCGATGGTTACCGGGCTGTTCGCTGACTCATCACCTGTCGTCAAGCTTAAAGCATGCAAACGGCTGTGATAGTTCGTAGTCCCACTGTTCTTCGTCTTTGTCACCAAATAGATTGTCGGGGGTGAAGACGACGTATCAATCACCGGCGTGCCGGTAATTCCCAGATCCGGATAAATGTCGTCAGTCTGCAACTCGCTGTTGTTTCCGTAAGTTTCTCCTGACGGAATAAATTGGTTCTTCCAATATGTCGTGCACGGACTCGCATCCGCGTCAAAAACGTACACCCAGTCACGCTGCGTAGCCACCACGATTACGTTGTGCGTCCCGCCGCCAATGCTCACGTTCGGCACCCACAACGGTTGCGCGTACACTGCTCCGTCCACTGTGCACGAGAACAGCTTGCCGAACGTGGCCGTCGCCACATTGCTTGTGTTCAGCGCATACTCCTGCACGTTTGCACCGTCGCGTGACAAATCGTTGTGATAGGTGGTCACTCCCGCCAGGTCCGTAACTCCGATCGTTGCGGACGCGCTTTGCATGCGATCCGCCATGCTCGTTGCCGTCACGCGTTACCGCTGCCGGGGAGTTCGGTCGCCATGTACGTTGCCGTCGTCGTGGTTTGCGCACTGAAGGTGCCGCTCGACGCCGACCACGTCACCCCCACCCCAGCGACATCATTCGTCACCGTCAGCCGTAAAATTCAACGACTGACCGACCACTAAACCCGCCTCTCTTTGGCGTTATCGCGACGCTGATCGGCGCACCCGTAGGATCCACGGTAATCGTTGCGGTCGCCGTTTTCGTTGGATCTGCAACCGAAGTCGCTGTCAGCGTCACCGTCGCTGGAGACGGAACGACTCACCGGTGCCGTGTACTGCACCCCCGCACCAGACGCGCTCGTCGTGGGTGTAACTGTTCCGCATGCGTTGCCGTTACACTCCGTGCCGGTCCCTGACACCGTCCACGTCACACCCTTGTTTCTGCGAATCATTCGCAACCGTGGCCGTGAAGCTCGCCTGAGCCCCCACGTCGACCGGCGCGGTCGTCGGCGAAATCGTCACCGCGATCGGCAGCGCCTGCGACGTCACCGTTATCCCGGCCGCCGCCGTCTTCGTCGGGTCCGACACGGAAGTCGCAACTAGATCTACAAGCGCTGGCGTTGGCACAGTCGCAGGCGCGGTGTAAGTCACGGCCGCCCCGGACGCGCTTGTTGCAGGCGCAACCGTCCCACACGCCGCTCGGGCAAGCCGTGCCAGATTCCGTGAAAAGCGTCCAATTCACGCCCTTCTTCGCGGAATCATTCACCACCGTCGCTGTAAAGCTCGTGGTCGCGTTAACCATCACACTCACAGCAGTTTGCGATAAGGTGATCGTTATAGGCACAAGCACCGTAATAGCCGCCGCCGCTGACTTCGTGGGATCCGACACGGACGTGGCCGTCAATGTCACGAGTGGTGGGCTAGGGACATTGGGAGGCGCCGTGTAAGTCACCGAAGCGCCAGAAGCGCTGGCACTCGGCACGATCGTTCCGCACGATCCCCCGCTACAACCCATTCCCGAAAGCGACCACGTAACCCCTTTGTTCTGAGAATCATTCGTTACCGTCGCGCTTAGCACCAGGTCATTGTTCGCGACCACGCTTGCCGTTGTTTGAGAAAGGGTGACCCCAATGGCGGGCCCGGGTGGTGCCGCAGTGATCGTAATCACCGCCGCCGCCGTCTTTGTCCCGTCCGCCACCGACGTTGCCGTCAGCGTAACGCTCGCGGGACTAGGCACAGACGTGGGCGCCGTGTAGGTAATCGCCACGCCCGACGCGCTGCTGGTCGCCGACAAGCGTCCCGCAGGTGGCACCGCTGCAACTCGCTCCCGAAAGCGCCCAAGTTACGCCCTTGTTCGCGCTATCGTTGGCCACGGAAGCTGTAAATGCCTGAGTCAGGCCGACTTGCACAGACGCCGTCGCCGGTGACAGGGTGACCGAGACGGTAACGGAAATCGGCCCAGGAGCACTCGTGCTCGACCCGCCTCCGCACCCCCCGACTACCGCCACTCCCAAAACCGCGGCAAACGCAAATAGCTGTTGCGTGGCACGCTTCACGTGCGCTCGTCTCAAGACAGACTCCCGTTCTCTCCGTTGCTATGTTTTCTAGGTTTAGAGGCTTCCGCGGGGCTGGAAGCTGTTATTCGCTATCTATTTACAAACCGCTCACACCCTGATTGTTGCGGTCGCACCCAAGCAGATCGCGCAGGCCGCGAGCATACCAAAAATGGTAGCGAAACGCTAGAAATGACACCCATCCCACCCTATGCAGATTCCAGTGTTTAGGAGAAAAGGTTCCGCAGAAAAGCTCGGACCCGGTTCACGACGGAGTCATCCTTAGTCTGAGCTGCCGGCGGGGGAGTCGCAGGTTTCGCTCCTGCCGGTTTAACGGCAGCCACCGATTGCACTGCCGCTTCGCCCTCGACGCGGCCCTGGAAGATCAGCGTCGGCCGGACCCGCACTCGCCGCACCAGCATGATCAGCTTGGGATCGAAGTTGTCGGGCTGCACTGCCGCATGGGCGTCATACGCCAGGGGCGGCATAAACACTTGATAGACGGGCTCTTGTTTGGGCGCGGCGGGCCTCTCCGCGGGGGTTTTGTCTGCCGGAGCGTTGTCCGAGGTCACCGGCTGCCGTTCCGCTTCCACAGGCTTTTCCGAAGCGGGCGCTTTCTCCGCAGTCGCCGTTTTTTCTGGAGCTGGAGCTGGGGCCGGAGTCGGGGGCGGCGACGCCTTTTTGGCTTCCTCATCTCGCTGCCGAATCTCCTCGGTGGTCGCGATGCGGCTGACTTCCGGTGGTGGAGCGTCATTCTTCGCCCATTGCATCTCGCACGCGCAGTGTCCCCCAGTGTTCTGCAAACCCTCCAGCGCCCCATTGTTCAGAAGGATGTCCCCGCCTTGCGGCACGATCACGCTTTGCCCCGTCAGTTGTTGCTCCAGGCGTATCGCGCCGGACGTAGCGCGGACGCACATCGTTCCCGGAGCGTCGAAGCCGATGAGCGCGTCCTCCGGCCCTTCCCCGATCGACATAGGCTTGGCTTGGATCTGCGCCGTGTAAATCGTAATCGCGGGCTGCTTGTCGATGTGTACCCGAATCACCCCGCTATCCAGCGCCACCGTCAGCGACCCCCCGGATTTCAGCACCGACAGATGCGCGGGGCCACAGATCGCTATCTTCCCACCTTCCACCAACTCCATACGCGCCTGCCCCGTCTTCACACGGATATCATTCCCGCTGCGCAGCACTGTCTTGACTTGCCCGTGCACCACCTCAACCGTCATCGGGCCCTGCAGCGCGATCGCCTCGCCTTCGATCGTTCCCACCGCGTCGTCGGGGGGATTGTCCGTGCCGGCGGCCGCCGCGGTGGGCAGCGCATGGAACAGTGCCGCAGTGAGCGTGGTTATCGACAGAGCCGCGGCCAACAGTGCCACCGACACGCGGTGGCCGGCGAGCGCCGCAGTAAGCGAGAGAAAGTGTGCTGCGCCCGCTGCGAAACGACCTGCGCGACGCCGCCATAGTTCAACTTGAGTTCGCAGCTCCACTCCGTGAAACCCCAGCCTACTCAGATGCGCAATCTCGATTAGCAGCAACCTTGCGGCAATCGACCGCCTATACTATACGACGACCATCATGCCAGACGCAGCCGAAGGTTCACCGAGACACCGAGGTCAACAATCGTCCACGGAGACCCGCGCGACGTCCGGCGCCGCGATCAACTCAGACGATGCAATCAACTCAGACCGTGTAAGCGCACAAGAAGTTGTCAGCGCTCATTACGATACGCGTCTTCCAAATCTGCCGTGGTCCCGCCGCATCCAGATTCCGCTGATCGCCGCGGCCGTCTATAGCTTGATCCGTTTGCTGGGGCCGACGCTGCGTTACGAAGTGATGGGCTGGCAGCATGCCGAGCGCGTTTACGCCTCGAAGAAGCAAATCATCTGGGCGTTCTGGCATCGCGTGATCATTCCCATCGTCTGGTGGTACCGAAACCACGGTGTGGTGATCATGAATACCACCGCGTTCGACGGCCAATGGACACGCAAAGTCATCGAGTGGCTCGGCTTCGGCACCGCCCAGGGAAGTTCTTCGCGCGGCGGTTTGCGCGGCCTCGCCGTCATGGCCAAACGCCTCGGCGAAGGCCTGGATTGCGGATTCACCATCGACGGGCCGCGTGGTCCGCGCTACGTCGCGAAACCCGGTCCGGTGATCCTCGCGCGAAAAACCGGATGTCCCGTGATGGTCTTCCACATCGGCGTCGATCGCGGCATCACTTTCCAGAAGACCTGGGATCATTTCCTGTTGCCCAAGCCCTTCGCCCGAGCCGTGATTCTATTCGCTCCGCCAATCTACGTCCCGCCCGACGCCAATCCGGAAGCGCTCGAAGCCAAGCACGCCGAAATGCAACGCGAACTCGAACGCGTCCGCGACATCGCCGAATCCTGGTTCTCGATGAGCGACAAAGAGCGTGATCTCTATCGCGCCGAATTCGACCTGTGACTAGAAGTCACCTGGCTCTGTTAACCACAGAGCCAAGTCATCTCATAAATACATCTCAGGGGGTCGGAGCTTTAGCTCCGACATTTGAAGACACGCAAAATCGGGCTTT
>CAVSNL010000058.1:0-42024 GCA_963729285.1 uncultured Acidobacteriota bacterium | reverse complement strand
CTTCCACCTGTTCGTCGACCGGTACTCATTTTCTGGAACGATTCCTCCATGGGACTTTCTTCTATCAAACTCGTATGGATTGCAGAGATGGCTTCCACGCAGTTGACGGAAATCGCTACCCTGAAAGGGATGCCACGCAGGTTCTCAGAAGTTTGCTAGCCCCATCTTGCCTTCTTCTTTTTATCGTCAAGCCACAGTGCAACGATTTGAGATACTGTCGTAGGGGTCGAGCTAAGTTTCAGTCTAGTCAGCTTCTCGTAGTGCAGGGACTCAAGTCGGTCTGCGAGCATCTGCGAGTCGAGTTCCGGGTTAGCAGCTACTAGTCGGTTCAGTTCCTCGAAGTACAGCGTCAAATCGGGTTTCAGCGCGGACATACAGGGGTGGCCTCTTGTATGTACCGACGTAGGTATCGAGCCAAAGGTAAGCAGACTGCGACAATCGAAACGCTCTAGTGTGAACCCGCGAGGTAGCATGCGGCGAGGCTATCAAAACTCCTGTTCCTAAAGTCGGCGACCGCGTCGTCTTCAGTCTGTACGCAGGCCGGGGGGTTGACGGTATGGTTCGTGGGATTCTGAAGAGGCCATCGCCGGGCATTTCACGAAGGAATAAGCGCGATACTCCATCTCGAGCGAATTCTTCGGCGCGTACAAGCTGTCGGCTCTCGAACTGGAGCTGCAGATAGAGCGGGAAGCAGTGAGATCAGTAACACCGAAGATACAGTTGGTGGGCCCGCTAGGATTTGAACCTAGGACCAACGGATTATGAGTCCGCTGCTCTAACCGCTGAGCTACGGGCCCCACTCACACGAACAACTGGATCTTATATTACTACGAGCCTTCTGAGCGGCGAGCTTCGCCGACGCATTCAATTCATCGGCATCCCGCGGGCCCAGACATTGGTGATTTGCAAGGATTCATTGAGCAGAACGACGTCGGCGTCGGCGCCGATGCGCAGCGCGCCCTTCTTAAATTCCAACCCCAGCAGCCGAGCGGGATTTGCCGTGAGCATGCGCACGCTATCGGCAAGTGGAATGCCTAGTCCAACGATGTTACGCAGCGCCCGATCCAGAGTGAGCGTGCTACCCGCAAGTTTTCCTTCGGAGTTGCGGCACACGCCGTCCGCGACAGTCACCTCAAAGGTTCCCAGCATGTACTTGCCGTCGGGCATGCCAGTCGCGGAAACGCCATCGCTCACCAAAATCACGCAGCCCGATCCTTTTGCTTGCAGCAGCAAGCGCATCGCGGCTTCCTCTACGTGCACACCGTCGGCGATGAGTTCGGCGGTGACCTCGGGAGTCGTAAGGACGGCGCCAATCACGCCACTGTCGCGGTGCGAAAACGGCCGCATCGCGTTGTACACATGCACCGCGTGACGCACTCCTCGTGCGATGGCCGCACGCGCCTGTTCATAGGTCGCATCCGTGTGGCCCATCGCCACCACCAATCCCGCTTTGTGCGCCGCATCGATGCAAGGCGCCGCGCCCAGCAGTTCCGGAGCGATGGTGAGCATGCGCGCGGTTCCGGAAGCCGCCTGCAAGAACCTGTCCAGCAACTCTGCCGAAGGCAGATGGATCCATTCCTTGGGATGCACACCGCGCCGCGCCGCGCTGATAAATGGTCCCTCAAAGTGGACGCCCAGCACCTCGGCTCGCGGTTCGTCGGTTTCGTGCTGCGTACAAGTGAAGCGTGCGATGCCTTCCACGCTGCGGCAGATATCGTCGGGGTTTGCGGTCACGGTCGTGGCCAGGAAAGACGTCGTGCCATGCCGAGCCACCGTGCGGGCAATCGCCCCCAGGGCTTCGCCGCTGCCTTCCATCACGTCGTGGCCGCCGGCGCCGTGGATGTGCACGTCCAGAAATCCGGGTATCGCCGTCTGCTGCGTGGCGACGATTTCCTGCGCGCCCGCCGGCAGGCTCAGACCTTCGCGCGGACCGACCGCCTCGATGACGCCGTCGCGGATCAAAATACCTGCATCCGGAATTTCGGCCGTTGGGGTGACGGCCCGCTCAGTGTGCAGCAGAATTGTGGTCATAGCAGAACAACATCGTAGCGGAAATACCGGACAAAAGAAAAAGGGAGGGTTCTCTGGAACCCTCCCACGGGTGTGTTCTCTCAAGTATTACAGCAAACCGCTGATTTACTGAGCTGGCGTCGCGGCGCTCGCCGAGGTGGCGCCCGCCGACTTCGGCACGCTCAAGTATCCCGACGCCGTTGACTTCGATACTTTGTTGACCACGAGTTCCAGCGCCGCGTGGCTTCCGCCGGTGTAGAAGAAGATCGGTTCGTTAACCGAGCGGTTCTTTTTCTCGAAGCTCTTGTCGTCAGCAAGCACGTTGATGGTGTACTGGTTCTTCTTGGTGTTCGTGTCTTTCAACTCGACCATAATCGAGCCCACGCGTGCCGCGCCGGATTTGCGCGTGACGGTGAACTCAAAATAGTCGCGTTGGCCCATGCGGCGCAACTGGTCGATTTCATCGTGGTTACGGGCGATCAGCGTGCCCATCTCGCTGCGAGCCATCTGGATACTGTTTTTCGTGGCATCCAAGTCAGTCTTCACGCCGCTGACGTCACCGTTCAACTTGTTGACGTCATCGGTGTTCGCCTTGGTAGCAAGCTGGGAATTGACCGAACTCTCGAGGCCGCTCAGTTTCTTGTCCACGGCAACGGTCGTTGCCTTGGTTTGTTTGCGGGCGGCAACCAGCTGGGTTTCCGTGAGGTTCAGCTTGTCGGTCACCACCTTCAAGTCGCTCTGCAATTGCTGGTTGATTTCATCTTCCTTTGCAAGTCGCTGCGACAACCCGTCAGTGGATTGTTTCACCGATGCTTCTGTCGCCTGCTGAATGCTATTGGCGTGATTGAGTGCGCTCAAGCCTACTCCGAGGCCGAGCACCGACACGCCGCCCAATACCGCAACGGCCAACCCGACCCAGCGGGGCGCCCCTGCGTTAGTGTGATAAATCGGCTCCTGGAAATCGCTCATAAACTTCCTCCCATTCTTGCGTCGTCCGCCATTCCTGCTTTGAGAGGAGCATCTCCTACACCAAACCCCCTACTTGCTATGGAAAAGCAAGTAATCCCAATCGCCAAAACGGGTTGCGGGAAAATTAAGGTAGAACTAGAGGTATGCTTATACGTACTAGTACTAGTAAAGATTACCGCCCGCTGAACACTCCGGTAAATTTTGCTGACGGAAGACCTTCTGGAGACTTAGTACGACTGGGAAGCGCCGAAAAAGGAAGGAGGCTGTGCATTTTGTTTGTGCACAGCCTCAAAATGCTGTTTCAGAAAGACTTAAGCCGGTTCGTCTATGCTGCAGTCCGCGCCGCATCCGCTTCGGGCGTTCGTGCTAGGCCGAAATACCGATCTAACGTAGTGTTGGCAGCGTCAAAAACAAGATGGCAGTCGTGGCATTCGCCCAAGTGCCGCTCGATTTCGCTTTCCACTGAAGGCGAGAGCTTCCGTTCTAAGTACCAACAAATCAAATGAATAGTGTCTTTACAACTCATAAATCCCCGTCTCTGGACGTCCCCGGTGGTGCTCCCCTGACACCGTTTATCGGTGCACTTCGTCTACCAAAGGCCTGTCCTAAAGGACAGTCCATTAAAACAATTAAAATCAGCGACTTAGGATTGGAGTAACGCCGCCGCGATCCGGTTACACCAATTTGCCTTGGAATCTTTACACGTCGGATGGGCAAGATTGTGCAAAATGCCAAACTTAAATCGTTTAACGCTGCGGAACGATGGTCATTTGACGGAGAGCGGCGATCCGGTCCTCCAGCGGAGGATGCGTGCTGAACAGTGAAGCCAGCCCTCCGCCGCCAATCAGCGGTTTGACGATGCACAGAGCTGCGGTTGTGGGCGCAAGCGCGGTCGTCGGGATGCGCTGATTGTACGCGCCCAGCTTCTGGAGGGCGCTGATCAAGCCGTATGGCTGACCGACCATGCGGGCGCCGGTCTCGTCGGCGGAATACTCCCGAGTCCTGGAAAGAAACAACTGGAGCATCAACGCTGCGAAAGGCGCCAGAATCATCATGGCAATTGCGGCGAAGGCGCCTCCACCTCCTTCCCGATCATCGTCCCTCTCACCCCCGTAGCCACCGAAGATCATGCCCCATTGGGCCATGTGCGCTAAATAGGTGATCGCCCCAGCAATTGTTGCGGCGATGGAGGTGGTGAGGATGTCGTAGTTGCGCACGTGCGACAGCTCGTGCGCGATTACGCCTTCCAGTTCTTCGTCGTCCATCAACTCCAGTAGGCCCTGGGTCACCGCCACGGAGGCATGCTGGGGATTGCGGCCAGTGGCAAAGGCGTTCGGTGCTTCTTCCGGAATGACATACAACTTCGGTACCGGCAAATTGGCCTTCGCCGCGAGGCGTTCCATTACGGCGTAGAGGCGCGGGAGTTGCTCTCGCGTTACTGGCTGCGCGCCGCTGGTTTTTAGCGCAATCTTGTCCGAGAAGAAATACGATACGGCGTTCATTACGATTGCGAACGCCAGCGCGATCTTCATGCCGGTGGGACCCGCGAGAGCGTCCCCTGCGAACACCAAGAGCACGCTCAACAGGATCAGCAGAATGCCCGTCCGTAGAATTTTCATGAACTCACCGCAATCCCATCCGCGCTAAAAATCCCGCGCAAGAAAAGTTTACTCAAAGTCAGCAGGCGCTGAGCTGGCCGCCGCCCACTTAAAACGGCCGGCGAATCATAACCGCTGTGGTTACTGCGTCACCGCCGCGGCAACTGGCTTTGCCTTGGCCACACGCTCGAAGCGCATCGCGTCCTTCTGCCCATCACGATCCACGCGAACCTGATCGCCTGGCAGCACCTTGCCTTCCAGGATCTGCATCGCTAGCGGGTCCTGGATCATTCGCTGGATGGTCCGCCGCAGCGGCCGCGCCCCATACGCGGGATCGTAGCCTTCGCGCACCAGCAATTCCTTCGCAGCGCGAGTCAGTTCCAACTTGATCTGGCGCTCCGCCAACAGTTTTTCCACGCCGCGCAGCAGCAAATCCACGATGTGGTCCAGCTGCTCTTTGCCGAGCGGGTTGAAGATGACGATCTCATCGATGCGGTTGATGAATTCCGGGCGGAATGCCGCCCGCAGCGCATCGAGCGCTTCCTTTCGCGCGCGCTCCGGATCCGTCTTCGACAACTCAAAAATTGCCGTCGATCCGACGTTGCTGGTCATCACCAGCACGGTGTTGCGGAAATCGACGGTGCGGCCCTTGCCGTCCGTCAAACGCCCGTCTTCCAGGATTTGCAGCAGCACGTTGAATACATCGGGATTCGCCTTTTCGATTTCGTCGAACAAGACCACCGAATAGGGGTGCCGCCGCACTTGCTCGGTAAGTTGGCCGCCTTCTTCGTAGCCGACATATCCTGGCGGCGCGCCAATTAACCGCGACACGCTGTGTTTCTCCATGTATTCGGACATGTCGATGCGGATCATCAGCTTCTCGTCGTCGAACAGAAACTCCGCCAACGCGCGCGCCAACTCGGTTTTGCCGACACCCGTGGGCCCCAGAAAAATGAACGAGCCGATTGGCCGCTTGGTGTCCGACAAGCCGGCTCGACTGCGCCGCACCGCGTTCGCCACGCGTTCGAGCGCATCCTCTTGCCCGACCACACGCTGCCTCAACCGCTCTTCCATGTGCACGAGTTTTTGCGCTTCGCCTTCGAGCAAGCGGCCCACCGGAATGCCTGTCCACTTGCTGACGAGTTTCGCGATATCTTCCTCGTCCACTTCTTCCTTCAGCATCGGCGTGCCTTTTTGGACAGCCGTGAAACGCTCTTCCGCCTGCTTCAGATCGCGCTCCGCTGCGGCAATGCGGCCGTAGCGAATCTCCGCGACCTTCGCAAGTTCGCCGGCGCGTTCGTATCTTTGCTCTTCCGCGCGCAACTGCTCGATCTGCTCTCTCAGCTTCCGAATTTTACCAATAGCATCCTTCTCTGCCTGCCAACGCGCTTTGCGCCCGCTCGAATCTTCGCGGAGTTTGGCCAGCTCTTTCTCGATCTGTTGGCGGCGTTCCTTCGAGTGCGCATCCTTCTCTTTCAATAAAGCCTGGCGCTCGATCTCCAGCTGCATGATGCGGCGCTCGATCTCGTCAATTTCTTCGGGGAGAGAATCGATCTGCATGCGCAGGCTCGCCGCGGCCTCGTCGATCAGGTCGATAGCCTTGTCCGGCAGGAAGCGATCGGAGATGTAGCGGTGCGAAAGCGTGGCGGCAGCCAGGATCGCAGCATCCTTGATGCGCACGCCATGATGTACTTCGTAGCGCTCTTTCAGGCCGCGCAGAATCGAGATGGTGTCTTCAACGGTGGGCTCGTTGACCATCACCGGCTGGAACCGGCGCTCCAGCGCAGGATCCTTCTCGATATATTTTTTGTATTCATTTAGCGTAGTAGCGCCGATAGCGCGTAGCTCGCCCCGCGCAAGAGCCGGCTTCAAAATATTCGAGGCGTCCATCGACCCTTCCGCCGCGCCTGCACCAACAAGAGTGTGCAGTTCGTCGATAAACAGAATGATCTGTCCTTCCGATTCCGAAACTTCTTTTACCACCGCTTTCAGACGTTCTTCAAATTCCCCGCGGAACTTCGCGCCCGCGACCAGCGCCGACAGATCGAGGGCCACGAGCTTCTTCGTCTTCAACACGTCCGGAACGTCGCCGGAAATAATTCTTTGCGCCAAGCCTTCGACGATCGCGGTTTTGCCTACGCCTGGCTCACCAATCAACACGGGATTATTCTTGGTGCGCCTCGCCAGAATTTGCATCACACGCCGGATTTCTTCATCCCGTCCGATCACCGGGTCGAGCTTCGACCTGCGCGCCAATTCCGTCAGATCGCGCGCGTACTTCTCCAGTGCCGCGTAAGTCGCCTCGGGATTCTGCGAGGTCACGCGCTGGTTGCCACGCAAACCGGTGAGCGCCTGCAGGATTGCTTCATGCGAAGCTCCCTGCCGCTTCAGCAATTGGCCGGCAGGATCCCGATCCTGTCCCGCGATCGCCAAGAACATATGCTCGGTGGAGACGTATTCGTCCTTGAAGTTTTCGGCTTCCTTGAAGGCGCGCTCCAGGACATCGTTCAGCGCGCGACTCATATTCTGCTGCGCGTAGCCCGTCACTTTCGGCAGCCGGCCCATTTCGCGCTCAAGGTCCTGCGACAACATCTCGCTGCGGATTCCCAGCCGAGCCAGCAGCGGGGAGACCACGCCATCAGCCTGCGCTACCAGCGCGGCCAGCAGGTGCACCGGCTCGATTTGTTGATTTTCGTGGCTCGCAGCAACTTCCTGCGCGCTTTGCAGCGCCTCTTGCGCCTTGACGGTCATTTTTTCAAATCGCAACATATTCGTTCCTTATGCCATTTCTTACCGAAACAGCTTCACATCTCGCTTCTTGACGAAGCGGGGCTGGCAAACTCGCCAGCCCCGCTATCGCTTCACAATAATACTACCGGCAGCTGACTTACTTCGCGCCTGCCGCTGCAGCAGCTGCAGGCGCCGCGGTTCCGACGCTCACCTTGATCTGCTTGGGCTTGGCTTCCTCACGCTTGGGAACCACCAGCGTCAAGACTCCATTCTGGTAATCGGCCTTGATGCCGTCCGGGTTCACCGTGTTGGCCAGCGAGAAGCTGCGGCTGAACGAGCCATACGCGCGCTCAACACGCAGGTAGTTGTCTTCGTTGACCTGCTTCTCGAATTTGCGTTCCCCACGGATGCTGAGAATGTTGTTCTCCACCCGGATATCCAGATCCTTTGGATCGATATCCGGCAGGTCTGCCTTCACAACCAATTCATGCTCGTTCTCGTAGATGTCCACCGCCGGCGCCCAGGCGGTTAGGTTGGATTCCTGGCCAGTGCGCTCGAAAGCGTCGTTGAACAAGCGATTGATCTGGTCCTGCAGAGTCGAAGTACCTCGAAAACTTGAAAGCGTTCTCATGTTGTGCAACCCCCATTTCAATATCAACAGCATGTGACTACGTCACAATAATAAAATCTTAGCGTTATATTGTCAAGATAGATTTGACGTATCTCAGGATTTTCGGAAGTCACACAAAACAGGGCTGTTACAAACTTCGCTAGCGAATGTGCCCGATCACGATCTCGGTGCATCCGTGCTGACGTTCGATTGCTTGGCCGTCGAGTCTAGGGATTACTGTTAAACTGCGAGCGATGCGCCTTGACGAGCTCGACTACCATCTCCCTTCCAGTCAAATCGCGCAGCGCCCTTTGGATCGCAGGGACGCGTCGCGCCTTCTTTCGCTGAGATGCGACACGGGTGAAATTGGAGACTACGTTTTTGCACAGCTTCCCACTCTCCTGCGCGGTGACGAACTATTGGTGCTGAACAATACCCGAGTGATCCCCGCGCGGTTGTTCGGGCGGCGCCTCGGCGCCTATTCTCAACGACCATCAAAGGCGAGCCGGTCCGAGCATCTGACCGGCAAGATTGAAGTGCTTCTGTTGCGGCAGAGTGCGCCGGACACTTGGGAAACGTTGGTACGTCCGGGACGGAAATTGCCAAAAGCCGAGCGGGTGCTGTTTGGGGAAGGGGAACTCGAAGCGGAGATTCTTGCGCGCGGTGAGCTTGGGCTGCGGATCCTGCAATTCGTTTCAAGGGATGAGCGCACCGTGGAACAGCACATTAAGCGGTTGGGCCACGTCCCGCTGCCGCCCTACATTGATCGCGACGACGAAATCGCGGATCGCGAGCGTTATCAGACCGTGTTCGCGAAACGTCCTGGAGCCATTGCCGCGCCGACGGCAGGTCTGCATTTCACGCCGGAAATTCTTAAACAGATTCAGCAACGCGGCGTGGAGATTTGCGAACTCACTCTAGACGTCGGACTGGGAACATTTCAGCCGATTCACTCCGAGACGCTTGAGGGTCATTCCATGCACGCGGAATCTTACGAGATACCCGAGGAGACCGCGGATCGTATTTCCAATGCTCGCGCCGCCGGCCGGCCGATTCTAGCCGTTGGCACCACGGTTGTCCGGGCATTGGAGGCTGCCGCTTTGCGTGCTGTGGAATTGGATTCTTCTCGGATTCTGCTAGCAGGAAAGGCGGAGGCTCAGTTGTTTATTTTTTCGGGGTTTCGCTTTCGCGTGGTGGACGCGCTGCTTACGAATTTTCATCTACCGCGCTCGACTCTGCTGGCGCTGGTTTGCGCATTAGCGGGCCGAGATCGCGTTCTTGGCGCTTACCAGCATGCGGTTGATGCGGGTTATCGATTTTACAGTTATGGGGACTGTATGCTGTTGAGCGGAAGGAAGTAAAAAAACGAAACGGAAAAATTTCGGATCACCGTGCCTCGCGCTGACGGCTCGGTTTATCGGATGTGTGCGCGACCAAAGTGCGGTGCTACCGGGAGATTGCTCGAGCATCCTCCCGGTAGTCACGACAGAACGGGTTGCTACTCGCTGAAGACGAAGACGCGCTTTTGACCTGAGAAGCGCACTTCGGTGACCTGGCCGTTGTTGTTCAGGAGCACTGCATCATAGGCCGACTTTGCGTCGCGGTCTTCCCAGCGGCCTTCGCTTTCCGCCACGACCTGCTTGCCCTTCTCTACCGTGGCTTTCGTGCCGTCAATCAACAAGCGGTATTCACCGGCTTGCAGATCGGCTTTACCCACTTTGGCTGCCGAAGGGATGTTGATTGTCTTGCTGATCGGCTTGGCGAAAACAGGTACGGCCATCGCTACCACCGCTAGCAGTACGATACTCCGAAGAAGTGATTGGGATTTCATGTGCGTGTCAATTCCTTTCCGTCAAATTCGAGTCAGCCGCAGACCACCTGCAGCAGGACAGACAGAGTTGACACGCGGGCACAGGGACGAGTAAATTTCCCCGAACGACACTTTCTCTTCCTGGACTAACGGCCGGAAAGAATGCGTGTCATGGCCCCGCGGCTGCCACCGCGGGGTTTTTCTTGAAAGTTCTCTGGCTGACCTACGGCAGCCCTGCTATCCGGCTGCACTCGTATAGACGAAGCGCACTGGGTGAATGTTTCGTCGTTCGGATGAGTTTTTTCGATTTTATTGCTGCGCATGTGTCAACAGATGATGTTCGCTTCTGGAACGTTGTGACGTTTTTTGCTCAAATTTTCATAGAAATTAGAACTTCGGGAGACAATTTGTCACTGCACCGGGCCACTTCTGGTCATCTTAACAACCGCATGCAATCCCGTCGTGCATCGGCGCGTATGTTCCTTTATACTCAGTTACTCTTTTTGGATATCCTGGATGCGACTTCTCGTTCTTAGCGACATTCACGCTAATTCGACTGCTTTGACTGCGGCGCTGGAAATGGCCAAGGATCGCTGGGATCACATTGCCTGTTTGGGCGACGTCGTCGGCTACGGCCCTGATCCAAACGAAGTCGCAACAAGAATTCGCGAACTTGGCGCGCGCACCATCCGTGGCAATCATGACAAAGCCGCCACCGATTTAATGGAGACGGCCGACTTCAATCCCGTCGCCAAAGCCGCCGTGGATTGGACCCGGTCTCAGCTTTCTGCTGAAAATCTGAAATGGATTTCCGAGCTTCCCTCGGGCCCTTTGGAAACCGATAACGTGGTGCTGGTTCACGGCGCGTTTCAAGATGAGGACGAATATGTGTTCACGCCGGCGCAAGCGCTGGAGGGCCTGCTCGACTCCACGGCAGCCGTCACATTTTTCGGCCACACGCATCACCAGGGCGGATTCTCTTACGAGAATATGAATTCGCATCTGGAAGTGCTGAACATTCACCCGCGCGCTTCGGAATCTTTCGCTCCCCTCCGGATTGAACCGAAGCGCCGGTATTTGCTCAATCCCGGATCGATCGGGCAGCCGCGCGACGGCGATCCGCGGGCAGGTTTCGCCATCGCCGATTTGGAACACGAAGTCGTTGAATTCTGGCGCGTCCCGTACGACATTTCCGAGGTTCAATCACGCATGCGCGCTGCCCGGTTGCCCGAGCCGCTCGTGCAGCGCCTCGTAGTAGGCCGTTAGACTGGAACCCAACAATACTGCAACTTACCCCAAGCATCGCGAAACGTGCGAAACTTCCGTCGTGAGTTCATGCACGAAGAGCCTCAAATCGAGATCCCCGATCCATCACAGCCCGACCGAGGCCGTTTCAACTTTGCCTTGATCCTGGCGGCCGTGGCCGTGCTAGTCATCGTTGGCGCTCTTTATTTCTTGCCCGGCCGCCAGTCGCCGCCGGGAGCCGCACCGCCAGGCGTGCATTTTGCTTTTGGCTCAGCGGAACAGGCGTATGCGTCCCGGATGCGCATCGAAAACATCACGCTGAGTCGCGCTGAGAATTTCCTGCACCAGGAAATCACCACGCTCAACGGCGAACTGGTCAACGACGGCGACCGCATAATCCGCGGCGTGGAAGTCACCATCGAATTCTCAGACGAGCTCAATCAAATCGCTTTGCGCGAGGCACGACCCGTTTTGACACCGGGATCGCCCTCGCTAGTTGCCGGCGCGCGACGCGCCTTCGAGGTTTCCTTCGAGCACATTCCCGCCTCCTGGAATATGCAACAGCCGTACGTCCGTATCACCGGCCTCCAATTCTAAGAGACCTATGTAGGCGCCTGGCTTCAGCCAGGCCAGTAGATTCTAATAATACTATAATTTACTTACCTAAATAGTTTATACTGCACACGTGGCGCTCACTGCCGATCTCGAAGCCAGCCTGCGCAAACTAGCCTTTTCGGAGGCAGTCGAAGTCCGCGAAAATGGCGCGCGGGTGGCCACCTTCAGCGCGTTGTCCTGGGAACTTCGCGGCGCGCCTGCGAAACCGCTCCTCCGTCTCTGGTCGGAACAGCACAACCTCACCCGCCGGGTCCTAGCGATAGCCGACCATTCCGACGAGCGTCTTGCTCTTGCAGTGGAGCGCTTCGGACGTCTCAAGCCCGGCCGTCTAGAATTCGTCCGCGTGGACTTCGTGCGCTCTCCCAAGGACGTTTCCCGCGAGGAATTTTGCGCGCGTCTGAACCGCATCCTCTCCGAACAGTTCCCCGACGAATCCGTGGAATCGCTCACGATCGGTTCGGACCTCGAGCACTCGCTCTCGCGAAGTTACGCGCGCGGCTTGTTGAAAACCGGCTCCTCACATTGGGCGGTGCTCGCGGTGCCCCATGGAGAGGCGGCTGAGCCCACTGAGAACAGTTTGACGTTCGGGCTCTTGTGGCTCGACCGCGCAAAGGCGACTGTTCGCCGCGGCTTCGTCGCGGGACTCCGCCTGATCGTGCCGAAAGGCGCGTCCTCCGTGATCGCATACCATTCGCACGTTCTGCATCCGCAAATCAATATCGAAATCTACGAGCTCGACCCCCGGCACGAGACGCTCTCGCGCATCGATCCGCGCTCCGTCGGCAATCTCGTTACCTGGCTGGTGCCTCGCCGCGAAGCTCAATCTCTACTGGATCAGGCCAAGGCCAAGATCGAGCCGATCGTGGAGTTGTTTCCAGAGGCCATCACGGTTCATCCTACCGTGCACTCTGCTGAAGTATGGCTGCGTTTTCGTGGCTTGGCGTTTGCGCGTTGGGACGATGGACAAATATATTTCGGCGGCATGGATCCGCGTCGGAAATTGACCTCAGCTGCCGAGCCCGCTCTGAGGCAACTACTGCAAGACCTCGAAGTTCATCGCCATCCGCTGGCCGGCGACACGCGACACTCTCTCTATCGCCAGCAGTCCGAACGGTGGCTCGAATCAATCGTGCGCAGCGATGTCACACGCATCGATGCATCGCTGGATCCCCGCTTCGTCTACGCACAGGTTTTCGCCAACACTTTTAGCGAGCGCGGCATTCTGGATTTGCTCACCGTCACGCGCGCGGGGCGTCTCGCGATCCTGGAGCTGAAGGCGACGGAACACATCCACCTTCCGTTGCAAGCGGCGAACTACTGGCTTCGTATTCGCCGCCACCTCCTGCAAGGTGATTTTGCTCGGTATGGTTATTTCACTGGAATCGAGCTTCAGTCTGCGGCTCCCGTCGTGTATTTGGTTGCGCCGTCGCTGCGCTTTCATCCCACGACCGATGCATTGTTGCGCCATCTCTCGCCGGAAATGGAGGTTTTTCGTGTGGGCGTCGCGGAAAGTTGGCGCCGCGAACTCCGCGTCGTGATGCGACAGTAACAATCTTGCGTCGTGGTGCTGCGTCGTGGCGCTGCGTCGTAGCGCTCTTGTACGGCCGATCTTCTGCATTCCATTTTTTTCTCTCAAAATTGACAATTTTTATAGTTGCGAAACGCTCGGGAGAGGTACAATGCCTCGTCTCTGAACGCAGAGGATATTGTGAACTTTTCGGCCATCATTCGTCGCACCGGCGAAGTCTCCATCGTGGATCTCACGGGACAGTTAACTTCGTTCGCCAGCGGCGCGCTGCGCGACACGATCAGGGGGCTCATGCGCCAGGGGCGGAAAAAAATCGTCCTGAATGTTCATGGGCTGCTCTATCTCGACAGTTCCGGCGTGGGGGAGTTGGTGAATTGTTATATGAGCGTGATCAAGCAGGGCGGCGAGATGAAAGTCGTCGGACTGACTCCCAAGATCGAAGAAATCCTCAAAATCACGCAACTCTATCGCATCTTCCAGGAATTTCACGACGAAGAGGCCGCGCTGCAAAGCTTTCCGGAGAACCGGAAGAAAGAAAGCGCGTGAACCGCAATAGAACACCGCTGTCGAAACTTTCTTAAGAGAAGCTATCGCAGAAAAATCGGCCCTAAAAGGAGAGAAGCAGCTAAGGTTTTGGCCTTAACTGCTTCCCGGGGTGTGTCCTCGAAGTGGTTAGTTAATATTATAGATGCATCCCACTAAAAAAGGTTTCCTTTTTCGATAAAAATTTCTTAACTTAACGCCATCCTCAAAATCGCTAGTAAAATAAGTACTTACGCCACCGTTCATCTCTGTGGCCGATTAATCGCATCAGTTGCCGCGAGGTGTGCAAGGTGAACGGCCGCGGTCGCCGTGCCAATTTGAACCCGGCCTCTTCCGGCGTACGGTCACCCTTGCTGTTATTGCAGCTGTAGCAGCAAGCCACCAGATTCTCCCACGAAGAACGCCCGCCCCTCGAGCGCGGGACTACATGATCCAATGTAAGCTCAGATCCGGGAAACACCCGGCCGCAGAACTGGCAAGTATTCCGGTCGCGTAGCAGAATGTTTTTCCTGGAAAGCGCGCGGCTCTGCTGCGGAATATGCCGGTATGCCAGCAGGCGAATCACGGAGGGAACCCTGTGGGCGTGCGCCGAGGAATGTACTTCCGCGTTGTGCAGCTCTTCCGCCTGGGCAACACCTTTCAGCATCAGCACCATGGCGCGCCGCACCGCCGTAACGTTAATCGGCTCGTACGTGGCGTTGAGCACCAACACGGGCTCTTGCATCAGCGACGCGCGCCGTAGCGGAAGCGAGTTGTGGATTCTACTGCCTGCGGGACCCTCGGAACCGGGCACAGCGGCTCCGGAAGCTTGGGGGTTATGGTGCCCCCGGGATTCGACCGGTTCTGGCCGTCGTGCGCTCATCGCGCTCCCTCAAGGGTACTACAACTTCCTAGAAATCGCCGGAGGAACGTGTCGCCGGGTGTCTAACAGCACGGGCGACCGTCAACCCGATGACCGACTTAGCTCCTTTTTGCAGCAACGCCTTCGCACAGGCATCCAGCGTAGCTCCTGTCGTCATTACATCATCTACCAGTAAGACGCGTAAATTGTCAACTTGGCTGCCCTGGCGTGTGGCAAAAGCGCCACGCACAGACTCCCACCGCTCCGAAAGGCTCAGGATGTGCTTGTCTGGCCTGGGTTTAGTGCGCACCAGCAGAACAGGTCGGTATGGCACGCCAAGGCGTCTCGCTAAAGGATGGGCGATGAGATCCGCTTGATTATAGCCCCGCTCGCGCTCTCTTTGCCGGTGGAGGGGCACCGAAACTACAACGTCCGCCGCCAGGCCATCGCGTTTTGCCACCCCCGCCAGCCGAGTCGCGAACCAGCCCGCTAGCGGCTCGATCCGCTCAAACTTGAGCAATATGATGGCGCGAATCAGTCGGCCTTCGTAGGCAGCATAGCTGCGCACTCGCTCAAAGGCGTACGTTCGCCCCTGACACGCGATGCATCCCGAAAGGTTCGTGTCTTCCGCATCGGGCGACAACGATTCCGGCGCACCGCGGTCGGAAACCGGGGCCGAGAACAGGGCCGCAACCGGTGAACCGCAAATCTCGCAGACCTCTGGCGGCAAAGCTGCAAACGACGTCAGACATTCGTCGCAAATCGGCACCCGGGTGGCACGCGTCAGCAGCCGTTCGCACAGGCTGCAGCCCGCGGGATAAAAGACGCTCACAAGGGCATCGCTAGCGGTCGCGAGACAAGCGGCCAGGTGCTTAGCGATTTGACCGTGCGCCGACATGCAGGTCTCAGCCTACACGGTTTACTTTAATAAACATACCTAAATATAACCCAGAAGTAATTACCCTCCGGTGAAACGGTAGCCCTAGCAGCGGTGCTGCTAGGCGCGCCGAAGGGGAGTGCCCTTACAGAACGGAGCTTCGCCGGCGGACAATGCTCCAGTCTCATTTTTTGAACAGAAAAACGCAGGGCTGGCAGCCCCGCGATCCTGCGATTACAGCAGTCCCTGCTCGATCTTTTCCTGACAGCTGATGCAGTTCTTGGCCCAAGGTACCGCTTCCAGTCGCTTCTGCTGCATTTCTTCCTGACAATTCGCACACAAGCCGTATTCGTTGATCTTGATGCGCTTCAGCGCTTCGTCAATCATGTTCAGGATGGTGCGGTCAGTATTGGTCATGCCAAAGAGGAACTCTTTGGTATACGAGTTCGCTGCCTTGTCGGCGAGGTCCACGGTCGGATCGTCGTCCGCTTGCCGTCCTTCCTCTTCCGTGCGCGCGATCGTCTTCATCAATTCCTCGCGGCGCGTCGTCAATTTCTTCTTGTAGTATTCGAGTCGTTTCTTGTCCATATGGGAGTCCCGCCCCTCAGTGAGGTCTTTGGGGCTGTCTAAAAACTCCATAGTGTAGGCCGACCCCTCAGCGCTGTCAAGATTCTCAGCCGTATGGGAGTGCTTGATCATAACGTATCCTCCGAGGGGGATTTGATGTAGGTAGACACACAAACGATTCAAGGCAGCCCGTCATGGCGGACGGGTCGCGCATTCCCGCTTCACAAGTTGTGTTATCGTCCGGGACTGACACGCGAAGAATTGCAGCGAGAAACCTCGTAGCGGAAGTGATTCGATATGGCCAACCTAAAACCTTCGACCCTCAGTCGGCGATCGTCATCATTCTGACAGTTGTTTTATTTGCTGCGGCATTATTCGTGAAGGGTTTCACGCACGATTTATTTATTGAGACCGGAGTGCTTCTCGTTTCCGTAAAACTGATTCTTCTCGCGCAAAAGAATGCGCGAACCGGGGAGAATCTGAAACAGCAACTTCTGCGCATCGAGGAGTTGTTGATGGCACGGACAGCTTTGGGGCGTCCGCTGAAAGAGAACTAGTCCTTGGCACGCATCGAGCCGTATTAGCCATGAGCGGACGCTGCCGCCCTGGCATCGGCCGAATCGGTCAGCTTTTCGCGGCCGCCTTGTCTTTCGCGACCGTGTCTTTGGGGTCGGCCTCAACCGTGACTTCCACCTGGGCGCCGGGTTTGAGCTGGACCTCCTGGCCCTTATCATCCTTCAGTGTGTTTTCGATGCGGATCTCGCGATACAGCTCATCGGCGCCTTCCACGGAGATCTCCGCCTTTTCAGGCAGGTCTGGATGAACCGGCTTGATGATTTTCTTAACGGTTCCGGGCATGGTTGTATTCGGTTTTTCGGGCATATTCACCTTCTCCACACCTAGGGATCGACACCGGGGTCTGAAATCGTAAATATCGTAGCACTGATTAGATAAGCAGAGCCAACGGGGGCAAATGGGCCAACCGACACAACAGGCTTTCGATGTGGTCATTTTAGGCGCGGGAGCAGCTGGTTTGATGTGCGCCCTGGAGGCTGGGCGTCGCGGGCTGCGGGTCGCAGTACTAGAGCGGGCAGAGAAGGCGGGGAAGAAGATCCTGATTTCGGGGGGCGGCCGCTGTAATTTCACGAATTTACACTGCCAACCGGAGAATTTTCTGTCCGAGAATCCGGATTTCTGCCGGTCGGCGCTCTCTCGGTATACTCCCACGGATTTTCTGGCTCTGGTCGCAAAGCACAACATCCCCTATCACGAGAAGCGGCCCTATCCAGAGGCGGCGGGAGGACAGTTGTTCTGCGACCGCTCGGCCACGGACATCTTGGGAATGTTGTTGGACGAATGCGCGATGGCTGGCGTGCGAATCCTTCTGAATACCCGAGTGCGGGAAATCGAGCACGACCACACATTCAAGGTACACGTGACACAAGGCCGGGACGAGGTTGTGTTTGCGGGCGGAGCGCTGGTGGTAGCTACCGGCGGCCTCTCGATTCCCAAAATGGGAGCGACCCCTTTCGGTTATGAGATCGCCCAACAATTCGGCCATTCGATCGTCCTGTGTCGCCCGGGGCTGGTCCCGATTGTCTTTGGGCGCGCGGATGCCCGTGGATATTGTGAGTTGGCTGGGTTGTCCACCTTGGTGACGGTATCCTGCGGCGGTGCGAGCTTTCGGGAGAAAATGCTGTTTACGCACCGGGGGCTTAGCGGACCGGCGATTTTGCAGGCTTCGTCGTATTGGAACTGGAACGGCCGTGCCCAGATGACCGTCGACCTGGCGCCGGGGAAGGATTGGACCGCTCCCCTGCGGAGTGGAGTTGGTCGACGAGACCAGGCATCGGCTCGGACGGCATTGCGCAAGGTTCTGCCGCAGCGGCTGGCCGATCGCTGGATCGACCAACACCCACCGGCAGATTGGACGAATCGATCACTAGATTTGCTCGAGCAAGGGGTTCACCGCTGGGAGATTCGCCCGGCCGGAACCGAAGGATATGAGAAGGCCGAAGTGACGGCGGGCGGCGTGAATACCGCGGAGCTTTCCAGCAAGACGATGGAGAGCAAGAAGATGCGAGGTCTGTTTTTCATTGGCGAGGTTGTCGACGTGACGGGCTGGTTGGGCGGATTCAATTTTCAATGGGCCTGGGCTTCGGGTGCTGCCGCTGGGAAGGCAATAGAGAAGTGCTAAAGTCAAGTACCACAAGCCGCCGTGGATGCGGTAGCCAGCGTGCTTTGGGTAGGCGGACAGTTCGTAGCGGCGGGCTTGCCCCGCCTGGCCGCTGCGTCTTGGCGACCACCTTATCCCTCAAACCGCGGTGACAAAAGAGCCATCCGGAGCGACGTATCCGTAGGCCATGCGTGGCGTGTTGAAAGCAAAGCCGGGGTTGCCGTCGCGATCGAGAAGGATAAGGCCGGCGGTAGCTCGCGTCCGTTTGGCGAACAGTGCGATCGTCTCTTGCGCTACTTGCATCGACGAAAACTCGCCGCGGAGCATGTCGACAGCAGCTTTGGCCATAACAACTTTCATGATGGCTTCGCCGTAGCCGGTAGAAGAGGCGCCGCCGGCTTCCGAATCGGCGTAGCAGCCGCAGCCGATCAACGGAGAGTCGCCGATGCGGCCGGGGAGTTTGCAGCAGGTGCCCCCGGTCGACGTAGCAGCGAACAGAGCGCCGCGCGAGTCGATAGCAACGGCGCCGACAGTACCTTGTTCGTGTCCGCGGTGATTCGCGGCGGCGTGTTTGTCCTTTTTGCATCGCTGCCAGGCTTGCCATTCGGCTTCCGAGATCAGCTCCTTCGGATCGCAGAGCGGGATGCCATGTGATTTGGCATAGCGCTCGGCGCCTTCGCTGACCAGCATCATGTGCGGGCAGGTCTCAAGGATTTTGCGGGCGAGACGGATGGGATTGCGAATCCGCTGGAGGGCGGCTGCCGAACCAGCTCGGAGCGTCGCGCCATCCATCACGATGGCGTCGCATTCCACCCGGCCATCGAGATTGAGGTGCGATCCGTAGCCCGCATCGAAGACCGGATCATTTTCGAGGACGACGATAGCCGCTTCGACGGCGTCGAGCGCAGAACCCCCACCACGAGAGGATGGACCATCCGGCGGTTAGCGCCCGCTGGCAACCCGATTGGCAGGCCTCGACGGCTTCGTCGGGAATGTCCCATGCACCGCCATGGACGATTAGCGAGGCCTTCATCGGGTTAGGAGAATGGCAAAGGGCCGGCGATTTGTCCACATGAGCGGAAGAGAAGAAAATGCAAGAGTTAACACGGAGATCGCAGGGCACACAGAGGACACAGAGAAACCCAATCGCTTGAAAAATCAGCGATCATCACGACGATTGGATCCCAAGCATCTAGATGAGGAAATCGAGTAGCACCAGAAGAGGGCCTAGCACCAGGAGGGTTGCGCCATAGATGTAACGGCTGCGAGGAATGCAGCTCAAAGTGCGGACCATTTCCGTGGGGATCACTTTGAGGCGGGATTCCGGGCGCGGACTATAGAACGGACCGACCGGCGTGTAGCGGGAAAGGTGGCGGCGGTAGGCGCGGACCTCGTCGTGAACCCAAATGTAAATGTCGTCACGGCCGCGCCAGACAAGCATAGCGCCCGCGACAAAGGCGAGATAGCCGAGAAGAGTCAAGAAGCCCAGACTCGGGCCTGCACCCCAACTCATGGTCCCTCACAATAAAACTGCTACGCAATCCGTAGTGCCGCAGCGCTACGTACCTAAGCCTTAGGACGCCCCGAAAAGGCGGCTGGTTACTGTTTCTCCTGATTTTGCAGCGGACGATCAATGTTCATCCCGACGAACTCCGGACTCATCGTCAGGGCACATCCGTCGAAGCGGGGGGTGCTTCGCAGTTGTGACCGCTACACGTCTTCGTGAATCGTGACCAGGCGCACGACTTCAAATTCCTTCTGGCCAGCCGGTGTGGCCACCTGAATCTCGTCTCCCACTTTCCTGTTCAGCAAAGCTTTGCCGATGGGAGAAGTGGTGGAAATGAGCCCCTTTTCCACGTCGGCTTCTTCCGTGCTGACAAGCTTGTATTCCACCTTAATATCCTTCTGTGTGTCCAGCACGATGATGCGCGAGCCATAGCCGGCGCGATCCTTCGGGATATTCGTGAGATTGAGCATCCCAAGGTCGCCCATGCGTTTCTTGAGCTGGCCGATGCGCGCGTTTACGAAGCCTTGGCGCTCTTTGGCGAATTTATACTCGGCGTTCTCAGAGAGGTCGCCGTGGGCACGGGCTACAGCAATCTCCTTGGGGAGTTCAACGTTGAGCTCGTGCTCGAGGGCCGTGATTTCGTCCTGAAGTTTCTGCTTGATCTGCTTGAGTGGGTCGGACATGGTCGTCAGTCGCTATCTAGGAATATTCGGGTATCGCTGTCTCCTGGAACAGCGGGCCTGAGGCCATTCATTATAGATGCTGAGGAATTGCCTCCACAAGCGGGCTTTGCATCTCGCAGCACTTTCCTGTGGACTCGCCATCTAAACGCTGTTCGGCATTGGCGCTAAGTGGCACGGGCTTCAGCCTGTGCGCTGGCGCCGAGTGCGGCGTTTTGCCAGCTCAGCTGAGACTATCCCCTTGTTTTCAGCTCTCCGTTATCGCACTTATTTGGTGTTGCATGCATCGGAGCACAGGCTGAACACCTGTGCTAGCCTCACTGAACCTTGACTTCAACGGTTTGCGACTTGGTGTTGCCCGAGGCGTCCTGGACAGTCAGCGTATAGGTTGTTGTTTTTTTCGGAGTGACATCGACACAACGGGAGTAGGAGGGCCAGACAGGATTGGGCTGCGGCTCAAGCGTGACCGTTTTGGCGTTGGCTACCCCGTAGCAGAGTTGCACTGACCCGCCGCGATGCACCGCGCCCGGGCTGGCGTAGAAGCTTTGAATGTCGAGTTCCTTGCCGCCGAATTGGTCAAGAGCGGCGCGATCGTTCTCTCGCTGCTTCTCACTTCTTGCTTCTGCGCTTTGCCGATCGATGCGTTTATTTTCCTGCCAGCGGGAGAACAAAATCCAGCCAACGACTAGGGCGACGATCGCCAAACCGAAAGACGAATACAGCAAAGGATTTTTGAAGATGGAGTTCGTTTGCGGTTCGGGAGGCCGAGCGGGTCTTCCTGCGGATTGCGGTTCTATCAGCATGCCTGTTAGATGATCTCCGGCGTCGCTCGGTTCTGGGTTGTATCTGTCCAGTGAACAGAATCCTGGGTTGACGCCGAAAGGAGCAAGCCCCGCCCCCACAGCGAACCCTGTGTCCCTCAACAAGCACCCTTGCGCAGTTCGGCGGGGTCAGGGATTTAGCGGAATGTTGAGTTGGGCGGCCAGTTCGACCGGGTTGAATGGGCTGCACGCAAAGTAGCGATCCCCGACTCTCAGAGTGGGGACCTTGCGCTTGCCGCGGTTCGCTTTCAGCACGATGGCTTCCGCGCTTTCGTCTTTTTCAATGTTGATTTCGTTGTAGATGATGCCGCGTTGCTTCAAAAACGATTTGGCACGGTAGCAGTCGGGGCACCACGTTGTGGTGTACATCGTCACGGTTTTTTGCATCAGGCCCTGGGAAAAAGCATGGTGGAGTTATCCGCCGGAAACCCGGACGCTATGCCCTTTCCGAGCGACCTGAATGCGAATCAGCGAGCGTTGCAGCGCTACCGCGGCACGGCCCCAATCGATGTTTGCGTCGCTCGCCGCAGCGGCCAGGCGCTGTTCGGCGCGCTTTTTGGCTTCTTCCGCGCGCGAGATATCGATTTCTTCCGGACGCTCGGCGGTTTCGGCGAGAACCGTGACTCGGTCGCCCAAAACTTCCGCAAAGCCGCTGATCACCGCGACCGGCACCGACTCACTGGAATCTTTTGCCTGGTAACTCAGCTCACCGATCCCCAGCTCGGTGATCAGCGGCGCGTGGCCGGGCAGAACGCCGAGTTGACCTTCCGCGCCGGGCAGAGTGACCTCCACGACAGTCTCGCGAAGCAGTTGCCGCTCCGGTGTGACGATGATCAGCTCGATGGAATCGGGAAGCATAGTTCGTTAGCGGTTTAGGCGCTCGTCTTCATCTTTTCGGCTTTTTCCAAAGCTTCTTCGATCGTGCCCACCATGTAGAAGGCTTGTTCCGGAACGTCGTCGTATTTGCCTTCCACGATCTCCTTGAAGCTGCGGACGGTGTCCTCAATCTTGACGTATTTTCCTTCAAGCCCAGTGAACTGCGCCGCCACGAACATGGGCTGCGACAAGAAGCGCTCGATCTTGCGGGCGCGGGCCACGGTGCGCTTGTCTTCGTCCGACAACTCTTCGATGCCGAGAATGGCGATAATGTCCTGCAGGTCCTTGTAGCGCTGCAAGATCGATTTCACGCCGCGGGCCACCGCGTAGTGTTCGGCGCCGACGATGCGCGGATCGAGAATGCGCGAGAAGCTGGCCAGCGGATCGACAGCGGGATAAATGCCGCGCTCGACGATCTGGCGGCTGAGGTTCGTGGTGGCGTCCAGGTGCGCGAACGTCGCGGCGGGAGCGGGGTCGGTGTAATCGTCGGCGGGAACGTAGACCGCTTGCACCGAGGTGATCGAGCCGGATTTTGTCGAGGTGATGCGTTCCTCGAGTTCGCCGATTTCGGTGTTGAGGTTCGGCTGGTAGCCGACGGCGCTCGGCATGCGGCCCAGGAGCGCGGAAACTTCCGCGCCAGCTTGCACGAAACGGAAAATATTGTCGATGAACAGGAGGACATCGAGGTGCTCTTCGTCACGGAAATATTCCGCGACAGTCAGGCCAGTCAGGCCGACCCGGAGGCGCGAACCGGGCGGCTCGGTCATCTGGCCGTAAATCAAAGCGGCGCGCGATTTTTCGGTATTGCCGGGGACGATGACGCCGCTCTCCGACATTTCCAGCCACAGGTCGTTCCCTTCGCGGGTGCGTTCTCCGACGCCGGCGAAAACGGAAACGCCGCCGTGCTTCATGGCGACGTTGTGAATCAATTCCATGATGAGCACGGTCTTGCCGACGCCCGCGCCGCCGAACAGACCGATCTTGCCCCCTTTGAGGTAAGGCTCGATCAGGTCGACCACCTTGATTCCGGTCTCGAACATTTCAAGGGTGGTCGATTGCTCGTCCAGATTCGGAGCGGCGCGGTGAATCGGATAGTGTTTGTCGCTGACAACCGGTCCAAGCTGATCGACCGGCTTGCCCAGAACGTTCATCACGCGACCCAGCGTGGCCCGGCCGACGGGCACGGTGATGCCCCCGCCCGTGTCAAACGCCTTCATCCCGCGAACCATCCCTTCGGTGGGTTCCATAGCGACCGCACGTACACGGCCTTCGCCGAGATGCTGCTGCACTTCGACGATCACGTCGAGCGGTTCGGGAATGTTGTACCCTTCGCTGGTGATGCGAACGGCGTTGTAGATAGCCGGAAGGTGGCCGGCCTCAAATTGAATATCGAGCACGGGTCCGATGATCTGAACGACGTGCCCTAGTGCTGCGACTTTCTCTGCCATGCGTTCTCCTATTTCCCGTAGTTCGCGCCGCTGACAATTTCGATGATTTCGGTGGTGATAGCTGCCTGGCGCACTTTATTCATGCGCAGGGTAAGAGCTTCGATGACTTCGCCGGCGTTCTTGGTGGCCGCTTCCATGGCCGTCATTCTGGCTGCGTATTCCGAGGCAGACGATTCCAGCATAGCGCGAAGGATTTGCGTTTCGATGTAGCGCGGCAACAGTTTCCCAAGGATATGCTCCGGCGGTTGCTCGTAGATGTAATCGATTTCCGCGCTGCCCTGATCGCTCGTGCTTTTCTCGCCTTTGGCGGCTTCGCCGCGAGAATCCGCACTCGCTCCGCCCGCCTCATCCATCTTTTCGATCGGCAACAACTTATCGACCGTGAGGTTGGACGTCATGACGCTTTTGAATTCGCTGAAAATGATATAGACGGCGTCGATTTCACCTTTGGCGTAAAGCTCCGTCGCCAGATTGGCAATTTCTTTCGCGGTCTTGAACTCCACTCGGGCCAGGACGTTTACGAATTCGCCGGCAAAGACGAAACCCGCTTTCTTCAGCGAGTCTCGGCCCTTCTTGCCGACCGGAATAGTCACAACCTTTTTCGCTTTGTTGGCGCGGAAAAACTCATTCGCTTTGCGCAAAATATTGGCGTTGAATGCCCCCGCTAATCCCCGTTCGCCCGTCATTACAATCGCCAAAACAGTCTTTTCCTCGCGCTTCTCCATCAGCGGATGATGCACGTCCTGAATGCGGGACATCACCGAGCGGAGCAGACGCGCGAGCTCCCGCGCATACGGGCGAGCTGCCAGCGCGGCCTCCTGCGCACGCCGCAGCCGGGCCGCGGCGACGAATTTCATTGCGCGCGTGATCTGCTGGCTGCTCTTCACCGAGCGAATGCGACGTCGGAAATCGAGAAGTGTGGCCATAGTCGGGTCGCTGGTGGCTTACTTCGCGGCAGTCTCCACGATCGACGCGGTGAAGCGCTCCTTGAATTCGCTGACGATCTTCTTGATTTCCGCCCGGATGCCGTCGTCGAGAGCTTTCTTCTCGGCAATCGTTTTCAGGATCGATGGAGCGCTGGTTTCGACGTATTGCAGCATTTCTTTTTCGAAGCGGCGCACTTCGTTGACCGGTACGCTGTCCAGCAACCCGCTGGTGGCCACGAAGATACTGAGCACCTGTTTCTCCACCGACAGCGGACTGTATTGATCTTGTTTCAGGACTTCCGTCAAGCGCTGGCCTCGGCCCAGCTGCGCCTGCGTCGCCTTGTCCAGTTGGTCGGAACCGAACTGCGCGAAGGCCGCTAGGTCGCGATATTGCGCCATATCCAGCCGGAGAGAGCCGGCCACTTGCCGCATAGCCTTGATCTGCGCGTTTCCGCCGACGCGGCTCACGGAAATGCCGACGTTGATGGCCGGGCGAATGCCCGCATTGAACAGGTCAGCTTCGAGATAAATCTGGCCGTCGGTGATGGAAATGACGTTCGTCGGAATATACGCCGAGACGTCGCCCGCTTGCGTCTCGATGACCGGCAATGATGTGAGCGAGCCCCCGCCGAGCTTGTCGTTCAGCTTCGCGGCACGTTCCAGCAAGCGCGAGTGGAGATAAAACACGTCGCCGGGAAAGGCTTCGCGGCCCGGCGGACGACGCAGCAAGAGCGAAATTTCTCTGTAGGCTTGGGCGTGCTTGGAAAGATCGTCGTAGAACGTAATGGCGTGGCGCTTGGTATCGCGGAAATATTCGCCCATGGCGCAGGCGGCGTAGGGCGCGATGTATTGGACCGAAGCAGGCTCGGACGCGGACGATGCAACGATGATGGTGTAATCCATCGCACCGGCGTCAGTCAAAACTTTCACGATCTGCGCGATGGTCGAACGCTTCTGCCCGATCGCGCAATAAATGCAGATCAGGTCGCCGCCTTTTTGGTTGATGATGGTGTCCAGAATGACGGCGGTCTTGCCGGTTTGCCGGTCGCCGATGATCAGCTCGCGCTGGCCGCGGCCGATCGGAATCATGGAGTCGATGGCCTTGATGCCGGTCTGCACCGGTTCGCGGACCGGCTGGCGATCCAGGACTCCGGGAGCGATTTTTTCCAGCGCATTACGCTGCTTCGACGCGATCGGACCCTTGTCGTCGAGGGGCACGCCCAGCGGGCTGACCACGCGGCCGATCAGCGCTTCCCCGACGGGCACGGACATGATCGTATTGGTGCGCTTTACGGTGTCGCCTTCCTTTAGCTCGAACGATTCGCCGAGCAGCACAGCGCCGACTTCTTCCTCTTCCAAATTGAGCGCGATGCCGTAAACGTCGTGAGGAAACGCGAGCATCTCCCCGGCCATGACCTTGTCCAGCCCGTGAATGCGCGCGATGCCGTCGCCAACGCTGATGATCGAGCCCACTTCGTCGACCGCGACCGTCCCCTCGTAGTTTGCAATCTGCTCGCGCAGAATTTTGCTAATTTCGTCTGCTTTTATATTCGCCATTCCCGCTCCGTCGGTGCGTTCGCTGCGTGTTTAGCCAGTCTGTTCACGATGTCCGCGATTTCGATGTCTGAGGTTCCGGGATGCTGGCCCGGTCCAAACCAAAACCGCTATTCCGCTGCAAGCCGTGCGCGCATTTCGTCGAGTCGATGGCGCAGCGAGCCGTCGTACACGGCGTCGCCGATGCGCACGACCGCCCCGCCCAGCAATGCTGGTTCGAGCGAAAATTTTGCCTCGATGCGTTTGCCCGTCAGCCGTTCAAGGGTGAAACCGAACTCCGCTTTCTGCGCGCCGCTCAGCTCGATCGCCGTGGAGATTTCCGCTTCGGCGATGCCTTGGCGCTGGCGCACCACTTCCTGAAATGCCGCGACAATTTCCGGAAGAATATGAGCGCGGCTGTGGTCTACGATCAAAAACAGAAAATTGCGAATGATCTTGCTGGCGCCAAGCCGCGCGACCAGCTTTTCGATCACGCCGTGCTTGGCGTCGCGATCCACCGCGGGGCTCGCCAGGAAATTCCGCAATTCCGACGACTCGGCATAGACGCCGCCGAAATCGGAGAGCTGCTTCAAGGCGGGCGCCGCCGCGCCCTGCGCCAAAGCGATATCCGCAAGCGCGTTGGCGTATTGGAGGCTCGCCGACTTCAATTGGGTCTCCCCGCAAGTCCCTTGACGAAAGCGCTGACCAGTGCTTCCTGACCCTGCGGCGTGAGTTGTTTCGCGAGCAGCGATTCGGCTCCGTCCACGGCGAGATTTGCGGCGATGGCTTTCAGTTCAAGGCGCGCGGCACGCTCGGCGGCCTCGATTTCTGCCGTGAGCTGCGACGCCGATTTTCTGCGCGTCTGCCTGCGCTGCGTCGCGGATGCGCTGCGCTTCTGCTTCAGCCTCGCGTTGCGCATTGGCCCGGAGTTGGGCGACTTCCTGTTCCAGATGCGCCAACTTTTCCCCGGCTTCGCGAAGTTGGCGATCGGCTTCGGCTTTCGCGGCGGTAGCTTTAGTGATCGCGGAACTGATGCTGTCGGCATTTCCGCGGAACTTCGGCGGCAAAACTTTGCCGAAGAGCCAGATCAGGCCCCCGGCTACCAATACGAAGTTGATCCACTTGAAAATTTCGTTGGCATGCTCCTGCGCGGCGTTGCCGCCCTCTTCCGCGGCGTGGACGGTCAGGACCGCGAACAGGACCGCAAAGAGCACGGTCGCAAAAATTGGAAGCCGGCGAATCATTGAGCTCCTTTTGCGGGGCTGCTGGGAGGCCGCTGCGGTGGAATTTCCACAACGCGACGCGCAATTTCCGCGGAGAGTTGCGCGATGCGTGCTTTCGATGTCGCGGCGGGCCGCGTCAAGCTCCTTCGCTACACGATCTTTCGCCTTAGCGACTTCGGCTGCGCCCTTCCTTCGCGCTTCTTTCAGCAGCTCGGCGCGCTCATCAAGCAGTCTCTTGCGCGCGGCTTCCTGCTCGATGTAAACCTTCGCGCGCGCTTGTTTCAGGGCTTCCTGGTACTGCTTGATTTTTTCGGCAGCGGCGGCCTGCGCGGCTTCGGCGGCTTTGCGAGCGCCGGCGGTTCGCGCCTCGCGTTCGGCCATTATCTTAAGCAGCGGCTTGAAGAAAAGCGCTCGCAGAACGCCGTAAAAGGCGAGCAGGATCAGGACTGTAGGCACAGCCTGAAGGAACAGTTCCCCAAGTTGGTGAACGATCTCTTGCATTTAGCTTGTGTCGCCTGAACCTCAGGATTGGCAGCCGCGCCGTGCACTCGACCCGGGAAGAGCGCCTCGGTGGGCCATGAAGCGCCCGCATGAACAATAATTTTATAGCATCCGGCGCCGCGCGGCGTCAAACCGGCGGAGACGCGTTGCGTTAGCTACTTGATACGGCTGGATCGTGCGCGGTAGCGTACGCGTGGCAAAAACCCGGCCTTTCCCGGAACCCAGCCCGCCTATTGTTTGGGCGCAGTCGCCGGGGCTGGCGCGGCGTTGGCAGCGGCCGCTGGAGGATTGCCGGATTGATCGTAAACGTAGCGGATTACCACGGGCGTGTTGCTGCGACCCGTGGTCATGTGCAGCGTCTCATAGAGCTGTGTGCGGTCGTAAGATAGCTCGTACGTGCGGCTCATTTTGCCGCCGCGAGGGTTCTTTTCGTCGGTCGTCAACCGCGTGCCATCCCAATGCGCTGCGATCTCCTGATAATTGGCGTCTTTCGATTTTTGGACTTTGCGGCCATCGGTGAAGAGTGCGCGTTTGCGTTGTTGGTCATCAAACAGATCGACCTCCACGTCTTTCTTGGCTTCCGCGACGTTCAGCGTATTCGTCGGACTTAGCAACTCCTGCATTCGCTGGCGGTCCTCGTCACTTTCATTCTGCTGCCCCATACGGCGGCCGCCATAACCTCCACCGCCTCCGCCCGGGTAGCCACCGCCGGGATAGCCACCGCCCATCCGCCGATTGCCGCCATAGCCGCCGTTGCCCTGGCTGTTCTGAGCGTCCTGCATTTTCTTGCGCGGATCGTCGCTGTCGTCTTGGTCAAGCTTCCACTCGCCGAAAATCGAAGTCCGCGGCTGCACCGCCGGCTTTTGCACCTGCGGCCGGGGGGCTGGTGGCGGTGCGTCCTGCGATTGGGCCTGCGGCAGCGGTCCCGGAGGCGCCTGAGCACGCGTGAAGGCCGGCGCCGCAAGGCAGGAGGCTCCCACGAGCGCGAACGTCACCAACATTGCCCAGTTGCGTGAATTGTCGCGTGGTTTGTTGCGTAGATTCTTGCGTGGATTATCGATCATTGCTGTTCGGGCAGACCTCACGTATTAAGTTCCCGATGAACTGACGGGAAGTTCCCACCTAGGTGAATCGGAACAAGGGGTAGGATGCGCTTCTCGTCGCCCTAATGTTGCTTAGAGGACCTTGCACCGGGAAAGTTTGCCTTGCCTGCATCCGCGATCAGTGCGACGACAGTCAACCTGCAAACGGCGCACTATCCTGCCCCCCTTTATCCTGTCAACGTTGCCTCGCACGGCTTAACAGGCTGCGGAAAAAATTCCTTTCCTTCAGGAGGTCGGTGCTCTAGCGCCGACGTAAACTGCGTGCTCTCAATGGGCTTCAGCCCCTGAAGGAAGCTTTTTCTTCGTCTTGTTGCATTATTCCGCAGCCTGTTGAGACGCATACAGGATTGTCCGCGCTACTTGGCGGACAACCACCGATTCAGATCGGTGGCGCGCGAAAGCAGAGCCAAGGCACCCAATTTTCTGAAGTTTGCCGCTCGCTCCCGGTAACCGTAGGCACCCGCGGGCAAAATAGCGAGGAACGGAACGTGTGCATCCCGCGCCGCAAGGGCATCGTCGATGTTGTCTCCCACATAGACCGCCGTCGCCGGATCGCGCTTCCCCAGTATCTTCAGCAATCCCTCCGGATGCGGCTTCCCATGGGTAACATCATCCATGGTAATGACTCTGCGAAAGTGGAACGTGTGCGGCCAACCATCAAACGTATGCGCAAATTCCCGCCGCGTCCTCCCGGTGAAAAGATTCAGCTCGTAGCGCTTCGCCCAACGCTCGATCTGCCGTGGAGTGACCACAAATTTCTCGTTGCGAACATTGCCGGGCTGGCCGTCCGTGCCCCAATAGAACTTCTCAAACGCGGCGCGCGCCTCGTCGTAAGTGGTTGGCTTGCCGAGCGACGTTACCCAGTTAGCCGTCATGCGCCAGTCATCGTTGTGCCCAGGTTTGCTCTTCCATTTGTGCAGCTCCGCGTAGGTAACGCGCTTGCCGCTCAGATGGCGGACCGTTTCCAGCGCGGACCGCCAGTATGTTCCGCGGACATCGATAAGCACGCCGTCTATGTCGAAGATTAGAATTGCGGGCTGGAAATGCTTCGTCGGGCTGCCTTTTTTTTGGGTCATCGTCAACAGTGAGTGAATGGCACAAGCCGTCTTCGCGCAATCAGCAATCCACCATTGAGTGTCGCCGGACTTTGCGCGCAGCGTCAAGCCGAGCGCACCAGCGCGTTCATTTGCGTTGTCCGGCAATTTCCTCGGTTTTGGCCGGCGCCGAACGCCTTGCCAAGTAACCCTCCAGGATGTCGTCGAGTTCCTGTGGGCGGATCGGTTTGGTGAGATAACCATCCATGCCTGCAGCCAGGCACTGCTCGCGGTCACCCTTCATCGCGTGTGCCGTCAGGGCGATGATCGGTTGATGCAGCCCACTGCTTTTCTCCTTCTCCCGAATCGCTGCCGTAGCCTCGAGTCCGTCCATCTCCGGCATCTGTACGTCCATGAAAATCAGATCGAACTTCTCCTTTTCCAGCGCGATCAGCGCTTCTCGGCCGTTACCGGCCACCGTCACGCGATGCCCTCTCTTCTCCAACAATCTCACCGCCAGCCGCTGGTTCACGGCGTTGTCTTCTGCCAACAATACGTGCAGGTACGACGATGGATCGCGCGCATCGTGCAGCGAAAATCGCGTAACCAGCGGAATCACGCCCTCCTCCTCGCGCGCTCCCAGAACCCGCGCGATGGCTTCGCGCAATTCCGATTGCCGGATGGGCTTCAGCAAATACGCGGAAACGCCCAGTTCCAGACAGCGCGCGGCGTCCCCACGGTGGCCCGCCGAAGTAAGCATCATGATCGTGGCCGTGGCTAATTCGGGCCTGTGCCGAATATTTTCGACCAATGTGAATCCGTCCATCTTCGGCATGTGCATGTCCGTCAAGATCAGGCCGTACGGTTCTTTCGCGTCACGCGCTGCTGACAGTTGTTCCAAAGCCTCTTTGCCGCCCTCCACTGAGGTCGTCCTCATCTCCCAACGCCCGAGCATCCCCTCCAAAATTCGCCTGTTGGTGCGATTGTCGTCTACCACCAGAACCTTTACGCCGCGCAATATCTCCGCGGGCGCAACTGTTCCGACCTTGTTCTCTGTAGTGACCGTCGCTCCCAGCCGCGCCGTGAAGTGAAACTGGCTGCCGCGGCCCTCTTCGCTTTCCACCCAGATTTTGCCGCCCATCATCTCCACCAGCCGAGTCGAAATGGTCAATCCGAGGCCCGTTCCCCCATACTTCCTGGTGGTTGACGAATCCGCCTGGGAAAATGGAGCGAAGATCAACTCATGTTTTTCCTTGGCAATTCCGATCCCAGTGTCGATTACCGTGAAGTGCAAAACGCAATTCGTGTCGTCGCGACTCTCCGCGTGCACCTTCACCGCCACCTCACCTTCATTCGTGAATTTGATCGCGTTGCTTACCAGGTTCGTGACCACTTGCCGCAGCCGCGTGGAATCTCCGCACACGATCTCTGGTACTTCCGGCGCTACTTCGCACAGCAACTCCAGGCCCTTTTCGTCCGCGCGCAACGCCACTGTTTTCAATGTTGATTCCAGCGATTCGCGCAGGTTGAAATCCACGGCTTCCAGGTCAATCTTGCCGGCCTCGATCTTCGAGAAATCCAGAATGTCGTTGATCACCGTCAGTAACGAATCCGACGAACTCTTTACCGTCTCCAGGTAGTCTCGCTGCTCTGCCGTAAGTTGCGTATCCAGCGCCAGGTCGGTCATTCCCATCACGCCATTTAACGGCGTCCGAATTTCGTGACTCATGTTGGCCAGAAACTCGCTCTTTGCCCTGCTGCCGGCTTCCGCCGCCTCTTTGGCGTTGACCAGGTCTGCTTCCGCCTGCTGGCGGCTCATGAATTGGCCAATTTGACTGCCCAGCGCGGAGCTCAGTTGCAACACGTCCTGGTCGGGCTTTTGAACGTTCCGGCTGAGCAACTCCAACAATCCGCCTAGTTCGTCATTTCGAAAAATGGGTACGACCACTGCGCCGTGGAGCCCGCAAGCACTGGCCGCCTCCGCCCGGAGGTAGTCGGCATCGGTCGCCACTTCAATCCACTCGGCCTGCCGATTCACCCACACCCGTCCCGCCAGGCCTGTGCACGAGGGGAGTGACGTTTTTTGAGTCGCGGTTAGAAACTTTTCGACCGACGGTCCTGGTTCCTGCCAGACGTGCGCGCACTGAAGCACGTTTGCGGACCCGTCCGATTTCCAGATGACCGCTGCGTCCTGCCCCAACTCTTGGCAGATCAAATGCATTAGTCTTGGCATCACCGCATCCGCCGAATCAGACTCCGCTAGCAGGCGCGTTCCCTCGTAAGCGGTCCGCTGCAAATTCTCCGCCCGCTTGCGGTCCAGGATTTCCTTTTGTAACGCTTTCGTGCGTTCCTGAACGCGCACTTCGAGCTGATCTTTGGCGCCCTGCAAAGCCGAATCGCGCTCCTGAATGCGTTCCAGCATCTGGTTGAATGCGACCACCAAATTTCCAACTTCGTCCGCCCCCGTCGGCACCGCCCGCAGCGTGTAGTCTTCCTGCGAGGATACGCGGCCCGCGATTTTCGCCAATTGCAGAATCGGCGCGGTGATTAGTCCGATCAAGCGCGACGACACCAACAGTGTCGCCACGACGGACAACAGAATCACCAGCGCGGCGATTTCCGTGTACTCCCGGATCTTGGCATGGAGCGCGTCGAGATCTGAGATCAGCACGATAGAGCCTGCGGTCTCACCGCTCAGTGAAATCACCTGGCTCAACGTTACGGATTGCGCCTCGAATTTAACCCCGGTGACCTTCGGCTGCAAAGCTGCTGCAATTGTTTTCCGAGGATTTTCGCTGGTAGGCCGCAAACAAGTTCCCGTGCTTGTCATACAGGCATGACGCTACGATGTGCCGCTCGGCGCCCAGTGCGCTCAGAATATCAACGGCGGACTGGTGATCGTTGAAGGCCAGCGATGCCGTGGTGTTTGCCCCCAGCGTCTGCGAGAGCGCCGTCAATTCGCTGGTGATCGCTGCGCGATAACTGACTCTCTCGTAGATCTCGAAACACAAGCACGCCAGGCTCAGCCCCAGCAAGCTCGTCGCCATCATGACAAACGTCAATTTCCTCTCAATCGAAGCGTCCCGGCTCAAAAACATTTCAATCCCCTTTTGCGCTTCCCAACACCGTCTTCGCCAGCGTCAAGCAACTTCGCGCTAATTTTCAACCCCGCTCTTTCCGCCGCACCCAGGTTGATTTCGAAGCGGACCTTTTTTTCCCTCCAGGAAGAATCCGATGATTCCACCTTCTGCCGCGAAATCTTCCGTCTCTCCCACCGTCAGCACCGGTTGGCCATGTGCGTTTGCCAGTTCTTCCGTTTGCCGCCCTTTTGCGCCGCCACGATACAACACCTGGCAGCCTTGTGAGCTTCCTTTTCCTTCAGGTGCCGAACCACCAATGCGGCCGGTTCTCGATGCGTTTTCCCTTCACGCTTTCCTCCAGTGCTCCGCGAAATGGGTCCTCTCCCGCCGTGCAATACGTCAATGGGGCCTCCGCGTCCTTGAATGTCTCCGCCGGCCATTCCACGAACTGCGCGAAATGAAACAAGAATGCTGCTTTCACGTCGTACTCGCTGGCGCCCGTTCGAATCTGCCTTGGCCTCTCGGCGGCCCAACCGATACCGCCACAAGCAGGACCGCCAGCGAAAGTGCCATCAAATCCTTTGACCGCATCCGCGCTCCTGAATCGCGCCTTGCGATCCACACCGGGATTATCCTCCGTCTTCGGATCCCCACAACCGTGCAGACACTCATCATTCTTTATCGAAGCGCGAATATGCCGCGCTGCGCCATGTTCCCATAGTCGTGATGCTCTTGCCAGATCCACACAGCAGCAACAAGAACGACATTCAGCTACCTGAGCACGCGATCGATATCCCACGTCATCTAAAATCTCCAAGTCAGCTTTATGAGTAAATGCTCCGCTTGATGCTGCGACGAATTGAGCAATTTGTCAGGTAATCGCTAAATGCCGTCATGCAGATTCTTGAGCAAATTTTGCTCTCCACCACGTCTCAAATCCAGCTCTCTCCGCCAGCTTCCATCGAAGTTCTGCGTGTGCCACGCGCGTGTATCAACCGGCAGAACTGCTGCCGGCAATCGACCGCAAAATACGCCGCTGGCGTCCCAGGTAAGACTTGCGCCGAAGTTCGATGTGCGATCGCAGCTGCGCCTGATGCTCCGGGCCTCGAGCCCTCGATGTCCGCCGCATCCGTTGTATCTTCGCTTCGTGCGATCGGCGTGCATGATGCATTTCCAGGAAGGCGTAGCCGGGGCTCAAGGTCCACCGATCTGTTACTTTCCAGCTCACGGACGCCTCCGCCCCCTCGGTAGTGCCCATGTATTTTGTTTTCGATCAGTGACGGGATCGACCAGAACAGGCGGCGCCGAATCTTCATCTACAAAAGAGGGCTGCGGTTCGATACTTTCCAGGTCTCTGATAGACATTGAAGAAGGTCGTCGCATCGATCGACAACCGCCGGTTGATTTGCCATCCGGTAACCTGAGTTCGGACGAGCATGATCATGTTCCGATTTTTCGTTTGGATTGCCGAACAGACCACGACCTGCGCGGGTCCCGGCAGCGCCGCGAGCGTGGCATCCAGATTTTCGCTTCGCCGCGTCGGCGTGTGGCTCGCCCGCGAAATCGCCGCCCACACGGTTTGGCGATGGCTCGGCGTCCACGCGATTCGTGCGCTTGGCTGTACGTCGAAACCCGTGAAGTAGCTGTTCTCGACCTTGGTTCCCACCGATACCGAAACGCGGTCGGGTTTCAAGGCAATTTGGTCTTGCGCGAAAAATGTATACAGTTCGCCGTCCGTACCCAGCTGGAACGAATGCCTGATCGATCGTGCCTATCGTTTGATCTCCGGTGTGCCGGAATCCCGCTCCCCAGATCAAATCGTTACGCCTGCTCAAGGCCAGGTGATGCTGAAAATCAAAATCGAAGGTATTGCGCTCCTCCTTCGATTCAGGCCCGGCTCTCGTGTATTGGTCAAAATAGAATTGCAACGTGATGTCGGACCCGCTGGAAAACTGGTGATTCCATCGCGTGAGGACATTCCCTCCCGATAGACCCACTAGCCTCTGCAACGTCAGATTGGCCGGTGGAAACAGTTCGGAATGAACGATAGTGGCTCCATCGCTCCCCACATAGATGTCCCCCTGGGTCGTTAACGCATCCTTTTGCGAGAGTTCGCTGTCGATTCGGAAACCGCCGTGAAGCAGGTGCCAGTCGTCGTCGTCGTTCTGCCCATTTAGACTGTAGAAAGCGCCATCGTTCAGGTATTTTGTGAAAATGCGGTAGCTTTCGTGCTCCCCAAATGTTCCGCCGTACTGTGCCATCCCGAATTCCTTGTCGTGCGTTCCACCCCCCGCGACCAACAGTCCTCCTTGGGTTTCCGCGGCTTTCTTGGTGATGATGTTGATGACCCCGTTTACGGCACCGGCGCCCCAGATCGTTCCGCCAGGACCCCGGATCACTTCGATTCGATCGATGTCTTCCATCGGCACGTCCTGCGTATCCCAGTTGACTCCACCAAACAGCGGCGTATACACTGCGCGCCCATCGATGAGTACCAGCAACGTTCCTACAAATTGAGAATTCAAACCTCGCGCTGAGATCGCCCAAGTGTTGGAATCGATTTGCGCCACGTCCATGCCCGGCACCATCCGGAGCAAGTCGGGGATGTTGTTGGCTCCAGAACGCCGAATGTCTTCCTGGCTGATGACAAAGATCGCTGCGGCTACGTCCGAGAGCCTTTGATCCTTTTTGGCCACCGACGTCACTTCCACGTTCATGAGATCTTCCAGGCTCTGACTGGCAAGATCGCCTGGTTTCTGTTGCTGTCCTCGGGCCGGCGCGCATTGACTGAGACAAAACACCAAGACAACCCATCGAATCACTTTCCCGCTATAAGCAACGTTAGGCGATCGATGCATACTCGATTTCTTTGCAAGCACGGTCTCCCCCATTTGGGGATATGCATGCCCACCGCCGAACCTAAGCGACCCAATTTGAATCACATCTTCTTTGCATTCAGTTGGTTAGTCCGCATTCCGCGAATTGCCACGCTCTCAGCTCCGGCCGTGCGAATCGCCCTGTGCCAAAGTGGTTCGCCATCGCCGTGCCATTTTCCAAAATGACATCCCTTTCTCCCTCCGCTAACGTCTTCCTACACTCCGCGTCGCCGTGGTTGCTCCCGCTTCCGGCGCGTTGCTACAATGTTTTTTGCAAGGGCCATTGGTTGATCCGGACGTTTTCTCCGGTGGCGGTCCCACCTTAGCTCGGACTGGGAACGGGAAATCAGGAGAGCACCATGGCCGCATACAGCGGAGTGGATTACATCGATTTCGATTCACAACTCAACGACGAAGAAAAGCTAGTCCGGCAAACCGCCAGGCAATTCGTCGAAAACGAAGTCATTCCCATCATTGAAAAGCACAGCCGCGAAGGCACCTTCCCGCATCACCTCGTGCCTCAACTAGGCGAACTTGGTTTCTTCGGCGCGAACCTGCACGGCTACGGCTGCGCGGGCATGTCCAATGTCGCTTACGGTCTGGTGACCCAGGAACTCGAGCGCGGCGATTCCGGCCTCCGCAGTTTCGTCTCGGTGCAAAGCGCCCTGGTCATGTTTCCGATCTACGCGTACGGCAACGACGCCCAGAAAGACAAGTGGCTCCCGCTGCTAGCCCAGGGAAAAGCCATCGGATGCTTCGGTCTCACCGAACCGCAGTTCGGCTCGAATCCCGGCGGCATGCTCACGCGCGCGGTAAAGAAAGGCGCCAAGTATGTCTTGAACGGCGAGAAAATGTGGATCACCAGCGGTTCCATCGCCGACATAGCCGTTGTCTGGGCCAAATGCGAAGACGAAAAAATCCGCGGCTTCCTGGTAGAGAAAGGCACGCCCGGATTCAAGACCTGGGACGTGCACGGCAAATGGTCGCTACGCGCCTCCGTAACCTCGGGACTCGCGTTCAGCGATTGCGAAATCCCCGAAGCGAATTTGCTGCCGAATGTCGTCGGCCTCAAGGGCCCGCTAGGCTGCTTGAACCAGGCGCGTTACGGCATCGGCTGGGGCGCGCTGGGCGCCGCCATGGCGTGCTACGACACCGCATTGCAATACGCGAAAACCCGCAAGCAGTTCGCAAACAAGCCCATCGCCTCCCACCAGCTCGTGCAGGAAAAACTGGCCTGGATGATCACCGAAATCGTGAAGGGACAATTGCTCGCTCTGCACGTAGGCCGCCTGAAAGACAAAGGCAAAGTCGATCACTCCCACATTTCCATGCTGAAAATGAATAATGTCGCCATCGCTCTCGACACCGCCCGCAAAGCCCGCGACATTCTCGGCGCCAACGGCATCGTCGACGACTACTGCATCATGCGCCACATGAACAACCTCGAAAGCGTCTCCACCTACGAAGGCACCAACGACATCCACAAGCTAGTCATCGGCGAACGCATCACCGGCATCTCCGCCTTCAGCTGAGCACCCCGTACGCCTCCCCTACCCTGAGACTCCGAAGGGCAGGGCTGCCCGACTAGCAACCTGTAGGGGCTGCCCTGCCCAGACGACGGCGTCTAGAGCCACTCTCCGTCATTAGCATCGCGTCTCAGCACCACACTTCACTGGGCAACCGCACACAATCCCGCGATCGCATTCCGACCGGAGCAGACCGCACCCGCAATCAACGCTGCCCGCACCGTCATTCCGACCGGACCCACCCACCCCGCAACAACGCTGCCCGCACCGTCATTCCGACCGGAGCAGACCGACTTTTTTCTTCCGCGTTCGCTTCCTGCGAACGCGTCGGTCTGCGTAGTGGAGGATCTCTCTTCGATCGCGCACCGCCGGCAACCTGTAGCCGCCCTCTCCGAGAGGGCGGGGTTTAGACCACACTCAGGCAAATTCCATCGCGTTTCAGCATCACAGTTGCATTGTGTTACCGACACAATATAGGGTCGCATTCCAGGAGTGATCCAATGAACGCGTCCGCTCTTTCCTTCACGACGTCGCCACACCCGCATCGCGATCACATTCTTCGCCGCAATTCTTGGCATATGCGCCACTGCACGCGCCCAGCGCAAACCCCCCGCTCCCGATCCCGACAAACCCAAAATCCGCGCCATCACCGCCTTCGTGAATCTGGATCGCACGCAATATCAACCACAAATCGCGGACGCGCTGAAGATGCTGAAGTACGCGCGCACGGTCTTCGAGTCGCGCGGCTTCGAAGTACAAACCATCCGCATTTCCACGCAGCCCTTCCCGCAGTACACCAAAGGACTCACCACCGAACAAGCTCTGGCGTTCTTCCGCAACTACGACGCAGTCGCCGAGCAGGACAAATTCGACGCGTCCATCGGCCCGGCCATGCTGAACGTCGATGACAGCGAAGCGCAAGCCGACCTCCTCGCGGAGATCCTGAAAAACACCAAGGTTCTAAACGCCAGCCTGGTCGTAGCCGGCGAAGACGGTGTCCGCTGGCGCGCCGTAGGCGCCGCCGCCCGCGTGATGAAGAAACTGGAAGACACCGAACACAGCCAGGGAAATTTCCGCTTCTCCGCCATCGCCATGGTTCCGCCGCTCACTCCGTTTTATCCCGGCTCCTACCACTCCGGTTTCGGCCACCAGTTCGCGATCGCTCTGCAATCCGCGAACGTGGTAGCGGCGGCCTTCAAAAACGCACCCGATCTGCGCACCGCCGGGCAGAAGCTCACCGAATCTCTCGCCACCGCCGCCTTTGACGTCGAAGCCCAAGCCCGGCGCATCGACCGCGACACAGGCTGGGCCTACATGGGAATCGATCTGTCGCCCGCACCCTCGAAAGATGTATCGATCGGCGCGGCACTGGAAGATCTAACCTCGCAACCCTTCGGATCCAGCGGAACCCTCACCGCCGCGGCCACCGTCACCGCCGCGCTGAAAGACGTCACCGTCAAGCGCACCGGCTATTCCGGCCTGATGTTGCCGATCCTGGAAGATTCGCGCCTAGCGCAGCGGTGGAGCGAAGGCATTGTCTCGCTCGATGCTCTCCTAAGCTATAGCGCCGTCTGCGGCACCGGACTCGACACCGTGCCCCTCCCCGGAGACATCACCGAAGAGCGCCTCGATCTAATCATCGGCGACATGGCCTCGCTAGCCTTCAAGTGGCACAAGCCCCTGTCCGCACGCCTCTTACCCGTAGCCGGCAAAGGCCCCGGCGACATGACCGAGTTCGACGACCCATACCTGGTGAACGCCACCATCCAACCCATCGACCAGAAGAAATAACCTGTCGGGCGCAGCGCTGCCTGTCCCTGAGCTTCAGCCCAGCGCCCCCCTCCGCTCGCGGTAACGGGAACTGTATTCGAATGATACCCACACATAAATATATTGACATGGTTAACAAACCATGCTATCATGGGTCGTGAAATCTCGACTCTACCCTCCGCGCTCGCACCGTGAATCGCACCCCTTTTCCCCGCCAACCCCTTTAGAATCCGCACTTACAAAAAATCAACCCGTAACTCCTTTACAATCCGCACTTACAATTTCATTGGACTTAAAGCTCCTTTAGAATCCGCACTTACAAAAATACCCAGGGGGAAGGGGGCAAACTGTTAACCACGCCCACCTCCAGCGCTATACTTTCACCGCTCGACCAGCAACCCCACCAATCCGGGGCTGCGGAGGATGCCGTGATCAAGCCCGAGTCGCGATGGGCCTTGCGGAAGATGCTGCTCGCGATCCCGCTCAGTGCGTCACTAATCGCCTTCGCCCAACCATTCCTGCCTCCGCAAGCCTTCGCGCAATCCGGTTCTACGACGCCTCGTCCATTGCCATTCCCTGGGCACGCAGGACGAAATCCCACCCGATAAACTTCCGGCACCGCAGAAGCTGTCCGGCATCGGAAATGTGCACATCAAAATCACCGCCTCGCCGGAAGCACAGATGTGGTTTGACCAGGGCCTGAACCTTTATCACGATTTTTGGGAGTACGAATCCCTTCGAGCTTTCCAGCAGGGCGTGCGCGTCGATCCGCAGTGCGCGATGTGCTACTGGGGAATCTACCAGGCGGAAATATTCCGCCACAGCTCCAGCAAACATTTCGCCGATGCGGCCCTGGCCAAGGCAGTGAGCCTGAAGGGGCACGCGAGTAAGGCGGAGCGTTTGTACATTGAGGCCAGCGCAGCGCACGAGGCCGAAGAAAAAGACAAAAAGATGAGGCTAAAGAAGGTGAGTCCAGGGAAGTGCAGATCTTGCGGAAGCTGGTGAAGCATTCTCCAAAAGACACGCAAGCCCGCATCTTTCTGGCTTGGACGCTGATGGACGGCTATGACGACGACGGCAAACCGCGAAAGGGCACCAAGGAGACACTGACGATTCTGCAAGCGGTGCTGAAGGACGAACCGGAAAATTCTGCGGCCAACCACTACTGGATTCATCAGTCGAAGCGAGTCCGAAGCCGGAACAAGCGCTGCACAGCGCCGAGATCCTGGGACGCCTGGCGCCTACTTCGGGCCACATGGTGCACATGCCGGGACACATTTTCTTCCGCACCGGCGACTACGCGCGAGCGCAACAGTCATTCGCGGCGTCGACGCAAGCCGATGAGCAATACATGCAGACCCAGCACGTGCAAGTCGATGATGATTGGAACTATGTCCACAACCTGATGTACGCGATCGCCAACCTGATGGAACAGGGGCAACTCACGGAAGCCACCGCTCTTTCCGCGAAATTGAAGGATGCGCGCGGCCAGTTGGAAGCCACGCTGTACCCGTGGTCGCCCCGCGATTCCATCACGCGGCTCGATCCTCGCTTGCCGGTGGCGTTGCGCGCGGGTGATTGGTCCGGCGCCCTGGAATTGCTGAAAACAAGCGCGCCGCCGCCAGCCCCGCTGTCGAACCTCGCGTTCCTGCAGCGAGCCCTGACCGATTTCACAAGCGGGATGCAAGCCCTCGACGCCGGCGAAATCACCAAGGCCGAGGAGCCTTCGCAACGATTGGATGCGGAACTATGGCGAATTTCGAGCCGTTTCGAGCGAAGAAAAAGCCACGGAAGACGCAAAATCCAAGGAAAAGAAAGCGGAAGATACCGGAACGCCTAAAATGCAGTTGATGCCGGACGCAAACGCCAAGCAATTGATAAACAACGTATCGATCATGTCGCTCGAACTACGCGCAGGCTTGCTGATGGCTAACAAGCAGACTCGAGGAAGCGAAGAAACTTTATAGGCAAGCGGCGCGGGAAGAGAAAGAATTGGGCTATCGCGAACCTCCCGGCTACATTCGGCCGGTCGCTGAAACGGAAGCAGCGGCGATGCTGAGAGCAGCAGCGTGGACCGACGCGAAGACGGCGTATGAGAAAGCTTTGGTAGACCGTCCGAAATCAGGATTTGCGCTGTACGGCGTGGCCCTAAGCAGCGAACGCAGCGGAGACCTAAAATCCGCCTCAACCCAATACACAGAATTTGTATCCACATGGAAAGATGCAGACGCAACCCTGCCGCAGCTAACCCACGCCCGCGCATTCCTGGCCGAGCACGCCACCAGCACCGCAGCAAGGTAACATCTGCACCAAGCGATCCCCGCAGCGCATTGGGTCGGTCACATTGGGTGCCGCACCCTTTGCGCTTTTCAAAGGGTGCGGGTTTAGAGAAACGAATCGAAGCCCAAACAGAACGACAAGCGCCGAAGGGTTTTGCCGCTAGGAATTTGGCTCCAATGTTATTGCAATTATTCTTTCAACCGTTCTCTCAACGGTTATTTCAACGCGTAAGAACGATAAAGCGTATCCCGCTGCGCCGGAATAAATCCCGCATCGGAAATAATGCGCCGCAACTCGCTCTCGTTGGTCCGATTGCGCACGCCAGCAGCGTACACGACGTTCTCTTCAATCAAGATGCTACCCACGTCATCCGCGCCGAACTGCAAGCCCACCTGGCAAACCTTGATTCCCGGCGTCAACCAGCTCGATTGAATATGATCGATGTTGTCGAGGTACAAGCGGCTGACCGCCAGCGTCTTCAAATAATCGACCGCCGTCGTCTCTTGCACCTTTTTCCCGAGCGCGGTGTTTTCGGCCGCGAAAATCCAGGGAATAAACGCCGTGAATCCGCCAGTGTCCTCCTGAATCCGCCGAATGCGATCAAGATGATTGACGCGGTGCTTCAATTCTTCGCCGCAACCAAACATCATCGTAGCGGTGGTGCGCAAACCCAGCGAATGCGCGGTGCGGTGCACTTCCTCCCAGTCGTCGCTGGTGCAAC
>CAVSNL010000057.1:0-39992 GCA_963729285.1 uncultured Acidobacteriota bacterium | reverse complement strand
TTTGTCCACCGGTTACAATTTCAACTTGCGTGGCGACTTTCGCCGGTGAGCGATTGGCCGACGGGAAACGACATGAACCGTAAATGCGAAACTGGCTTCCGAGTTACATGAATTGCGAGTGGTGCTCAGGACGAGCGAACCCGAAGCCTGGCTCAAGCTTTTGGGCGCAGCGGGAGTGGCTATTCTAATTGTGGCGCTAGCTATCGCTTAGCCCTGCGCCGACTGTGCTCTCACCAGGATCCGGCTGCTGAGTTCCGCAAATTCCACTACTAAATCTTCTATTTCCTCTCCAGAGACCTTCGCGACACCAATTTCGGTAGCCAGAAGGATCGACGTCGCCACGTCTGCGCTGCATTCCAGGCAATACTTTTCGATCCTTCCAGGAAGCTCGAATAACTCTTTCCGGCGTCCACAAACACTACACGCCGGAAGCGAGGGCTCTTCACTGCCTTTTGGACCGCACGACATTGATATTTTCTCCCATGGGGCGCCATTTCGCAGTCCTCGACTGGCAGATCGACATGTAGGAGGAGGCTCCTTCAAAATTCCTGAATTGTCCGTTAGCATTTCGTAAGGGCAGGACTTCTCTGCGCCGCCAGCCTTCGTAATACTTTCCTTACAATTTTCTCCGGATTTTCTTCACGTCGCACCTTTAGGATGCGAGTCGTAGGCCGCGAGAGCGGCCGGGATAGAGAAGCAGATGTCGCTAACAGTATTCCTTGCAATTTGCGTGCTGGGGCTGGACTTCATGATTTTCGTGTTGTTCCAATGGCTCTATGGCGAAAAGAACCGCAATCGGTTCCGCCGGTCTGCCGCGCGCAGGCACCGGCACACTCACAGACACCTCTGTATTACGTTTCCAGCAGAGGTAATTCGCAGGGGAGCACGGCCCGCGCTGACTGGCGCGCAATCCCTGGTCGGCCGCGCATCGTGCATAAATCAGACAGCCGAGTCTCGCAGATCGAACATAATGATCGCGGCGATCTACCGGAGTGTCGGCGCGTCCCTTGCCCGTAAACATGCATGAGATGCGGAGCATGCCTTCCAAGAGCGACGGTCTAGAGGCCATCTATGGCCATCTCATTAATGGCGCTGAAGGACAGACAGAAGAAGAAGAATTTCCTCAGGAGGCTAAAGCCCGATTTGCGCGTCTTTAAATGTCGGAGCTATAAGCTCCGCACCCCCTGAGATGCATTTATCGTAGATGACTTAGATGACTTCTAGAAGCTATGCGCGAATCCTCAGGTTTGCTGGCCCTGCATCGCAAAAAAACTGAGCGCTGCGTCTCCTTGCTTCAGCATGCGGGTGCGCCTCAACTGGCCCGATTCCGGCAGGGCGAAATTCCAGCGGTGCTCCACGATTACGATCGCGCCCGTCCGCACCAACGGCGACCCGCCTAGAAAGCGCAACACGCGGGCGTATTCCTCGGCCTCGGCATAGGGCGGGTCGACGAAAACAAAATCGTAGCCTGGTTTGGCGGGTGTGACCTTCGCCGCCAATTTTTCCAGGCCACGCACCGCATCCATGGAGAGCACGGTTGCGCCCGAGCGAATATCGAGCGATTCCAGGTTGCGGCGAATCAGCGCCGCCGCGGGCGCGTGATTTTCGATGAAGACGACTTCGCTTGCGCCGCGGCTTAGTGCCTCGATGCCCACGGCGCCGGTTCCCGCAAAGAGATCGATGAATCGCGCGCCGTCAACGCATCGCCCAAGACGTTGAAAAGGGTTTCGCGCAGACGGTCACTGGTGGGGCGGAGCGCGAGGCCCTTCAAGCTCTTCAGGATGCGGCTGCGGTAGGTTCCGGCGATAACGCGCATGGAATTGTGGAGTGCCTCAGCCGACGCGGGCCAGGTGGTAGCGGCGCTGCCATTCGCCCGGGAGGTGGCGAAGGATGCGATCGAGGTCGCGGGCCTTTGCGGGAATCGTCGGCGATGGCGAAAGCTTCGCGGCGGGCAAGTTCCAGGACTTCGCGGTCGCGGAGCGGGTTGGCGATCTGAAAGCCGAGCGCACCGGACTGGCGGGTGCCGAAAAATTCGCCGGGGCCGCGCAGATGCAGGTCGGTTTCGGCGATCTCGAATCCGTCGCACGTGCGCACCATGGTTTCCAGACGGGCGCGGGCCTCGTCGGTCATGCGCACCGGGCCGACGAGGACGCAGTGGGATTTTGCTGCGCCGCGGCCGATGCGCCCACGAAGCTGATGCAGCTGCGAAAGGCCGAAGCGCTCGGCGTGTTCGATGACCATTACCGTCGCGTTGGGAACGTCGACGCCGACTTCCACGACGGTAGTGGCGACGAGAATTTGCACTTCGTTTTTGCGGAAACGCTGCATTACATCGTCTTTTTCTTCGCTGGACAGGCGGCCGTGCAGCAGGCCCAGCCTTGAACTTCGAGAAAACTTCCCGGGACAAGCGCTCGTATTCTTCCATCGCGGCTTTCAGCTCGAGCTTCGATTCTTCAATCACCGGATAAACGATGTAGGCCTGATGTCCGGCTTCGACTTCGCGGCGAACACCGCCCCACACGCCGTTGAGGTGCGGCTCGCTGGTGAGATGCGTTTCGATCGGCGTGCGGCCTGGCGGGAGTTCGTCGAGAATCGACACATCGAGATCACCGTAGAGAGTGAGAGAAAGAGTGCGCGGAATCGGCGTGGCCGTCAGCACCAGGACGTGCGGCGCATGGCCGTGCGCGGCGGCCTTATCCATCAGGCGCTTGCGTTGCAGCACGCCGAAGCGATGCTGCTCGTCGATGGCCACGAAACCCAGCTTCGCGAACTGCACGTTGTCTTCGATCAGAGCGTGCGTGCCGATCGCGAGTTGTGCTTCGCCGTTGCGGATGCGTTCGAGGGCGGCTGCTTTTTCCGCGGACTTCATGCCGCTGATCAGCAACTCCACGCGATAGCCGGCGTGCTCGAGAATGCGGCGCGCGGAAAGATAATGCTGCACGGCGAGAATTTCGGTTGGCGCCATCAGCGCGGCCTGGCAGCCGTTGGCGATGGCGATGACCGCCGCTTGCAGCGCCACAATCGTCTTGCCGCTGCCGACGTCGCCTTGCAGCAGGCGATTCATCGGAGCGCGATTTTTCGAGGTCGGCGGCGATTTCGCCGAGGACGCGCTTTTGGGCCGCGGTGGGCTTGAATGGCAGGATGCGTTTCACCGCCTCGCGAACGTTTTCTTCGCGCAACCTGAAGGCGATAGCGTTTTCTTTTCGCGTCGTTCGCCGGTCCAGCGCGAGGCTGAGCTGATACAGGAAAAATTCCTCGAAGATGAGGCGCTGCTGCGCCGGAGAGCGATAGGCGTTGAGCGCTTCGATCGATTCGCCGGGCGGCGGAAAATGCGTATGGGCGATGGCCTGGCTCCGCGAAGGGAAGCCGAGTCGCGCGCGCAGTTCTTCCGGCAAGACTTCCGGCATGCGCGGATCGATGAGTTGCAGCGCGGCGTAAATCGCGCGGCGAATCGAGCGCGAGCCGAAAGTGCCGATGGCTTCGTAGATGGGCACGATGCGGCCGACTTCGGTGGAATCGGCTTCGCCCTCGCCGAGCATTTCCATTTGCGGATTGACCATTTCGAGGCGCGCGGGCCGCAACTTGTCGATTTCGGCTTTTCCGTGGAGAACGAGCCATTGGCCGGGCTTTAGCCGGCCTTCGAGGTAGCCGCCGTGAAAGAATTTGCAGGGGAGCAGGCCGCCGGCGGCGTCCTGAACGAGCAGGTGATAGATGGCGTCGCGGCGGCGCATGCCGCGGACGGCCTGGCCGCTCATGACCTTGGCGCGGATGGTGTAGATGCCGTTGGGCTGGATGTCCTTGATATTGGAAAAATGGATGCGGTCTTCGTAGCGGAACGGCAGATACGTGAGCAGGTCTTCGAGGGTGTGAAGGCCGCGCTTGGCGAGCATTTCGGCGCGCTGCGGACCGACACCCTTGATCATGCGGACTTCGGTGAAGAGGGTTAGAGGCGGCATTCTACGGGTGACGGCAGCGGTGCTCATTGCTACTTCATTTATACCATCGCGGGGGTGCGGGGCATCGGCATCGCGGCTTTGTGCCCCTGTTGCGTCTAAACCCCGCCGTCAGGAGACGGCGGCTACAGGGAATCCGAACTGTTGGCTTTTGTTCCACGCTTGCGCGCTGGGCTGGCGTGTCTATACAGTGAAGACCTTCGCCGCTGCTTGAGGAGGCTTTGGTGTCCAGCGACCGGCTGACGGGTTCCGACAAACGAGCGCTGCTGCTTTGGGTGTTGGCGGGCATTGTGGGCGTGTGGTTCGCGCACCACTACTTCTTTCGAGCCTTCCCGGAAGCTTCGGTGGACTTTCGCGTTTCGCGCGGAGAGGCGTTGAAGCGGGCGCAAAGTTTCGTGGAGCGGACTTGGCGAGAACATCAGCGGGTATCGTTCGTCGATCGTGTTCGATGTGGACGACAACGCGAAGACTTACCTCGAACGCGAACTTGGGTTGCAACAAGCGAACCAGTTGATGTCGAGCCAGCTGAACATCTGGTATTGGGATGTGCGCTTTTTCCGGCCGCAGCAGGAAGAAGAATTTGACGTGAGGGTCAGCCCGTCGGGAAATATTGTCGGGTACGAGCACAAGATCGAAGAGGCGCGACCCGGGAGCGTCGCTGGAGCGGGCGGAGGCACAAGCCAAGGCGCAGAGTTTTCTGAGCGGCAAATTGGGCGTGGATCTGAGCCAGTGGGATTTCCTGCCCGAAGAAGCAAACTCGAACAAGAGACCGAACCGACTGGATTGGTCTTTTACCTGGGAAAAGCATGGATTTCGGGCCAAGGATGCGCCTTACCGGCTGCAAGCCACCTTGAATGGCGACAAGGTTGGCGGCAGCGAAGAATTTCTGCAAGTGCCGGACGCGTGGAAGCGCGACTTTCGGCGGCTGCGCTCTGGCAATGACACGCTGGCGGCGGCCTTCACGGTTCCCTACATTCTGATCCTGGCGATGGCCGTGTGGCTGGCGATTCGGCTGACCAACCGAGGGCAGACGTCGTGGCGCGGAGCGATTTTGCTGGGCGCGATTGCAGCCACTTTGCTTTTTCTGCAAAACCTGAACAGCTGGCCACTCTGGAGCGCAAGCTACGACACCAACACCGCCTACGCTAGTTTCATCGCGCTGAAGATCGGCTCGGCTCTGCTGATTTCGGTGCTGACCGCGCTGACCATCACGCTGGTTCTGCCTGCCGCCGAACCGCTGTATCGCGCTTCTCAGCCGCGGCAGTTGCAGCTGGCAAAGACGTTTACGCTTCGAGGATTGCGCTCGAAGGAATTTTTCTCCGCGGCAGTGGTGGGGCTGTCGTTCGCGGCGGCGCACATCGGCTACGTTGTGGCGTTTTACGTTGTGGCGACCCATTACGGCGCGTGGGCTCCGCAGGAATTGAACTACGAAGAATCGGTGAACACCGCGTTTCCGTGGATCTCGGGCGCAGCGATCGGGTTGCTGGCATCCACGAATGAAGAATTCACGTTCCGCTTGTTTGCGATTCCGTTCTTCGCGCGGTTTACGAAATCCCGGTGGATCGCGGTGATCGTGCCGGCATTTTTGTGGGGCTTCCTGCACAGCAACTATCCGCAAGAGCCCGCGTATATTCGCGGAATTGAGATCGGGCTGATCGGAATCGTCGCCGGATTGGTGATGTTGCGGTGGGGCATCCTGGCGACGCTGATCTGGCACTACACGGTGGATGCGTCGCTGGTGGGATTGTTTCTGGTGCGGTCGAACAGCCTGTATTTCAAGGTTTCCGGCGTGGTGGTGGCAGCGGCGGCGGTCGCTCCGCTGGCGTTTTCCGGAATTTCGTATTTGGCTCGGGGGCGATTCGAGACGGACGAGGATTTGCTGAACAGCGCCGTGCAGGCTCCCGACCTAACCACGGTCAGGGCTCGGCCGACGACATCCGCCGCAGTGCAGGCGCGGCGATATGATGCGCTCGCGCCGGCAATGCTCGGATTACTTGCCGTGTGCTTGGTCGCAGGCGGGTTGCTCGCGTGGCGGTTGAAGCCGGAAGCGATTGGCGACTATTTGAAACTGACGGTCGACGCCAAGGGCGCTCGCGCACGGGCCGACGAAGTCCTGAGGCAGCGTGGCGTCAATCCGAATACCTACATCCATACCACGCTGTTTGTGAACGTGACCGATCCAGTGGTGAACGAATTTCTGCGCCAGCGCGGTGGCGTCGCGCACCTCAACGAGATATACGCCAAGCAAGTGCCGGGCGCTTTGTGGCGCGTGCGCTATTTCCGTGACAGCCAGCCGGAAGAATATGCCGTTATCCTAAAGCCAGACGGCTCGCTGCATTCCGTGCGGCACACGCTCGCGGAAGCGGCGCCCGGAGCTTCGCTGACGAAAGACGAAGCGGTCGCGCGCGCGGAGAAATTCCTGCGCGAAGAAAGAAAGATCGATCTGAGTCAATGGAACCTGGTTGAGTCGAACTCCGATAAGCGACCACATCGCACCGATCACACGCTGACGTGGCAACAGACCGCTCCGCTCGATTCGGAGATCCGCGCGGACGCAGCATCGAATGGCCACGCGTATGCCCGAATCGAACTTGTGGTGCGCGGCGATGAGGTCACGGACTACCGCACGTATATCAAGATCCCCGACGACTGGCGCCGGAAGCAGGAGGAACTGACTCTTTCTCGAATGGTGTTTACCATCGCGATTCCGATCTTGTTTCTCGGTGGTCTGGCCATCACCGCGCTGATTGTTTTTCTGAAAAACCTGCGCTCCGAGGAAGCGCGGTCGATTCCATGGAGACGACTTTCGCTCTGGGCACTCTGGGGTCTGGCCGCCTATGTCGTGGTTTTTGCGTTCGGGAACCGCATCCCCGCGTTCCTGGGCGCATACAACACGGCGATCCCCTTTAAGGTCATGCTTGGCACTCTGGCCATCGGGGCGATTCTCGGTGGGCCGTTTTACTACGGAGTGCTGGCACTCACATTCGGAGCGGCGTTCTATTTCGCGAAGCGCATATTTGCCGAAGAAAAATTTCCTGGCTGGACGGGGATGCCCGCACCCTACTACCTCGACGCATGGTTCATCGGCCTCGGTGGAGCGGGCGCGTTGATTGGTTTACAAACGGTGTTGCATGCGATCTCACAACATTGGCCCACTGCGCATCGTTCGACGGAAGCTTCGTTTGGATCGAATTTTGATGCGTTCATTCCCGCCGCATCCATTCTCGGCACATCGATGCTGCACAGCTTGCTGTTCACCGGCGTCGTCGCTTTAACCGCCGCCTTCGTCGCGGCGATGTTTCGCGCCCCTTGGATCCGCGTTCTGACCTTCTTACTGGCAACTCTGGCGCTGATGCCCGGCAACTGGGGCGGCCCGGCGGATTTCGCCAAACAATGGCTGGCCGAATTGATCTTGCTCGGCGTCTTGGTTTTCGGGGTGCGCTACGTGATGCGATTCAATATCCTTGGATGCTTTCTTGTATTAGGCATCACCGCTTTAGCACTCGATGCGGCCGAACTGCTGGGTCAACCGGATCGCTTTTATCAGCTGAACGGCTACGCCGTGGTTCTCGCGCTGCTGATCCTTCTGGCGTGGCCACTTCTTGCCTGGCGCTCGAGTAGCGCTACCGACAAGATGGCAATCAAGTGATCGGCGCCGGACAGTGGTTGAGTCGATAGTTCCCCACGGGAATCCCGTGCCCTCAATTCCGGGCGCTAAGACCGGAAGTCGCGTAGACTGAAAAAGCCATGGAAAAACTCCAGGAATTTCAAGCTGCGGCTCGCATAGATGGTTTCGTCGAAGTAAAAGACAGCGACGACGCCAATGTCGCCTGGTTCAGAAATGAGTTGCCGGACCCCGAGACCAAGGTTCACAAGCGCCTTTGCATCGATAGTCTGACCAGCAGCGCGACCGTCTACTGGGAAACCACCGGCGCCAAACTGAACTCGAAGACCTTCCGTACCGTCTCCAGTATGAAGGCCTGGCTTTCGTTGAACCCCGTCCGTTGAAGTTCTCTCCAATCCACTGTTTCCATACCTAAAATGAGAAACAAACAGCAGAGCTTGCTCGTTATAACTATGGGAAGCGGCTGCTTACCCACTGCGCTGGAGTGCGTCCAAATTGGGTGCTACTCTGTGGGCTCATCACCGGGATGACGATTTAAAATTGGGCTAAGGTGTTATGGTCAAAGCCATAACGCCAGACAAGCGCGAATAGAAAGCGAACATGCCGCTTCCTCGATTGGCTTTGGCAAATGTTTTCGGCCAGGCTGCCAGCACCGGGGCCGCTCTGGCCACGGTGACTTCCTTGCCCCAGCTCGACGAGCGGTGTCTGGTGGCCGAAGCGCAAGCGGGTGGCCGCGCTGCCTTCGAGGAACTGGTGCGGCGCTACGATCGCGACGTTTTACGGCTGGCGCTGAACCTGATGAAGCGCCCCGAGGACGCTCGCGACGTCTATCAAGAAGCCTTCCTCAAGGTCTATCGCAACCTGCATCGCTTCCGCTTTGAGTGCAGCTTTTACACCTGGCTCTATCGCATCGTCACCAATGTGTGCCTGGATCAACTGCGCCGCCGTCAAGCCCGGCCGGAAGATCAAGCCCCGGACATGAATTCCGCGAATCACGACGAAGGCATCACCGACTTTTTCGAACGGCAGCGCGAGCACCGACCGGCGCTTGATCCGGAGCGACGGCTGCTAGGTAAAGAGATTCAAGCGCGCATCGCGACCGCGATGGAACTGCTGTCGCCTCGGGAGCGCGTAGTTTTCGAGATGAAGCACTACCAGGGATTGAAGCTGCGCGCCATTGGCGATGCGCTCGGAACGACCGAAGAGACGGTGAAGAATTCCCTCTTCCGCGCAACCCGCAAACTCCGCGGCCAGTTGGGAGAGTTACGATGAGCGGGCGGCCGCTAACGCGGTGCGCGGATGTAGCTCCCTTGCTCGTTTTCTATGCGTGCGACGAAGTCGATCCGCAAGAGCGCAAGCAGATCGACGCGCACCTGGCTGTTTGCCCCACTTGCTCGGAGCAGCTTGGCCAGGAATCGGTGTTTCAGACAGCGTTCTCCGGCGCGTCGCAGGCCGCGGATGCATTGGACCCGACCGGGGCGCTGCTGGCGCAATGCCGCAGCGAACTTTCTGAGCATCTCGACGACTTGCAAGCTCCGCCGGTGCAAGAGCATTGGGTGCCGTTTGGCTGGGTTCGCCGATGGATGGCCGTGCGTCCGGCGTTGAGCGCCGCGGCCCTCGTTTTGGTTGGCATTGGGGTCGGTACGCAGGTAGCTCCGTGGCTGGCCTTGAGCGGCGGCGGAGACGGCTCAGGTGACCGCCCGGGCCAAGCCGTAAACGTGATGGCCCCGCCGCGTATCACCGATGAAGACCTGTCGAAGATGGCCGTGGCGGGAATCAATTTTGCTCCAACGACAGACGCAGCGCCGGGAACTCTGCAGGTGCAAGTTCGCACGGAGCAGCCGCTGATGGTGATTGGAAACGTGGACAATACGGACGTTCGCCGGGTGCTGACCTATGTGGTGGCGAATGGCGAGCGGTTTGATCCCGGTGTTCGGCTGGATTGCCTGGATGCGCTGAGGGCTCGCAGCAATGATGCGCAGGTGCGTCGCGCGTTAGTGGCGGCAGCGCGAAAAGATCCGAATGCCGCAGTGCGACTGAAGGCGCTGGAGGCGCTTCGCGATTCGACCGGAGAGGATTCCGTCCGCGAGACTTTGCTGGAAGCGCTGCGGCATGACGCGAATCCGGGCGTGCGCGTGGAGGCAGTGAATTTGCTGGTGCGATCGCTGGAAGGCGATTCGCAGGATGGACCGGGATCCGCGAGCGAATTGCCGTCTACGGAAGTGAGTTCGCTTCCCAACGATTCGTCGGTGGACCGCGTGGTTCGCGCGCTGGAGGACTTGGAGCGCAGCGACCCCAACCGGTATGTGCGGCTGCGTAGCGCGGCGGCGTTGCGGCAAATTGGCACGCGCGATGTGCAATGAACGGATTGCCCGCGCTCTTGAGCAAGCGCCGGGCGAATTCGAAAATTCGAAATCGATAAACGAAAAGATGAACGTCAGAGTGATTCCAACGTTTTACGCCGTGGCGTCGACCGCGAGAGCGCGCGGCACGATTGTTTCGATGTTGCTGTGCGGAGCATTGGCTTGCGCGGGAGTTGCCGCGGCAAGCGCAATCGAACCTGCTCCGGTGGAACCCACGAAGCCAGGCGAGCCATCGCCAGCACGCGTGGCCGCCGATCGCAACGGAGTTGTTCCCACGAAAGATGGGCTGACGCTGCGGCTCTCAACCGATCTCGGTTCGGTAAAGATCGTTCCGCTGCCGCCGGGCGCACCCGCTGCGGTCCGATATACGGTCCACATTGAAACCGACGCGCGCGCGTCACTCGCGGAGCGTCTACTCAGCCGCTACTCCCTTACGGCGCAGGCTACCGAGGCGGGCGTTGAGATCACCGGAACACTGCCGCCACAGATCGCTCGCTCGTCCGCCGCAGGAGTCCAATTTTGGGTGCAATTCGAAATCGCCGTGCCACGCGGCTATAGCGTGGACGTGAAGACGGAGGCCGGCGATATCGAGACGCAGGACATTGGCGGCACCGCCAATCTTTCTACGCAGGGCGGAAACATTCGCACCGGGCGTGTTGGCGTCAACTATTCACGCGATGCGCGCGCCGGACGCCTCGTAGCGAAACTGGCAACGGAAGGCGGTCACATTCAAGTCCTCGACGTCGCGGGGGATGTAAATGCGTTTACCGCCGGTGGGCACATCAACGCGGGAAATATCGCCGGGGATGCGTTGCTCCACAGCGGCGGAGGTCACATCCGCGCCGAACAGATCAGCGGGCGCGCCGATCTGCAAACCGATGGCGGCAACATTACCGTAGGTCAGGCAGGCAGCCTGGTGAGCGTGCGGACCGGCGGAGGCCAGATCGATTTCGGCGAGGTGCGCGGCTCGGTTCGCGCGCAAACCGGGGGTGGCGGAATTCGCATCATGTATGTCTCCGGACCGATGGAAGTCGAGTCGAGTGCGGGAAGCATTTGCCTGACGCGCGTGGCAGGCACGGTGCGCGCCGCCACAGCGGGCGGCAGCATCCGCGCGTGGATCAATCCAGACGCCCCGTCCGCGGGCGGCACGGTTCATCTGGCGGGGGTATCGCAGCTAACTTCCGGCAATGGCGACATCATCGTGTTTCTTCCGCGAAATCTCGCGGCCGATATTGATGCCACCGTCGAGTCGGGCGGCGAACGCCGGATTGAGGCGGACCCTGCGTTAGGGCTTACGATGCAACCATTACACGGCCCCGGCTCCGTGCACGCAATGTGCGCGTTAAATGGCGGCGGGGCTCCGCTGAAATTACGCACGACTTCCGGAACGATTCATCTGCGATTTCTGGATTCCGAAGTTGCTTTGCGCGATTCGCTGATTCGCGATCAGAAGGAGCGCCTCAGCGAGCATGGTGTCCAATTGATGGCCGCGGGGTTCGACCTCTCGGATGCGTCACAGGTACAAACTGGATCGATCCCGCCCGACAAAGGCGATTGGCTCGACAGTTGGCTGGACCGGCTGCAGATTGCGTTCGTCGGCGGCGTGCGCGAGGATTCGGATGAATTCCTGAAACATCTCACTGTTCAAACATCGGCGGTATATCCCGAGATCGCCATGCGCGCAGGTGTACAAGGGATGGTGAAGCTGCAAGTGCGGGCGACACGGGATGGCCATATAGAAGTGGAGAAATTGATCGACGGCGCACCGAGCCTCGCGGACGCCGCAATCGCAGCGGTAAAACAGTGGCGGGTGAGCCCGTCCTGGGTGCTTGCCAAGCGGGGCGATGTCATCTCAACGGTGACGTTTAATTTCATCTTGCACTAAGCGAGCGGTACGGTGGCGCGGAATGCGCGCGAGTTTTGTTCGGGTCCTCAGGTCATTCGGGTCGATCGGAAAGATCATCGAAGGGGGAACTGTTATGACTCGCCGCGCATTGTGCATCGCTGCATTCCTGACGCTGGTCATGGCGACGGCTTCGGCCGTGCCGTGTTTCGCGATCAGCAAAGAATTCAATCAGACCTATCCGCTGCAACAAGGCGGCTCGTTCGAGCTGCAAAATGTAAACGGCACGGTGGAGGTGCAGACTTGGGATCGCGATGAGGTCGAAGTGCACGCTGTCAAGACAGCGAAGCACCAGGAGTCGGACCTCGAGCTTGTTTCGATCGACGTCGATGCCAAGCCCGATTCGGTCTCGGTGACCACGCGTTATCCACAGAATGAAGGCGTCGAGGTTGCCGTCGAGTACGTAGTGCACGTGCCGCGCCGCGCGCACGTCGAGCATCTCGGTACCGTCAACGGAACATTGCGAGTGGCCGGCGTTGAGGACGTAGACGATTTGCGCACTGTGAACGGCAACATCGAGGTCTACGAAGGTGGCGGAGCGGTGCACGCGCACACCACAAATGGAAACGTGCATCTGGAATTGCTGCATCTTCAGGACAAGGGCGGCGCGGTCGCGGAAACCACCAATGGTTCCGTCTTACTGGCGGTCCCGGCAAGCACCCAGGCAAATCTGGAAGCGCGATGTTTGAACGGTAGCTTTTACTCAGAACTGCCGCTGGCGCTGGAGAGTACGCAACGTCCGCGCGAAACGCACGGCAAGCTGGGGAAAGGCGGAGTTCCCATACACCTGAACACGGTCAATGGCGGAATCCGAGTCGTCGCTCTGCGGTCGACGGTTTAGCGTTTGCCGCGTCTAAACAGATCGGAGGGATGACGATGAAAAGAAATGGTTGGATTGCAGCAACAGGACTTGTAGCGCTGGCGCCTGTCCTGATGGCCCTTCCCGGGCGATCATCCACGGGTCAAGAACCGGACAAAGCAAATCCAGGCAATCAAAGCGTGCGAGTCAACAATCAGGACTTTCAGGATGTGATGGAGCAAGGTCCCGGCAATGTCGAGGTGCTGTTGGACAGCGAAGGGCCGAGTTGGCTGGGCGTGGAGGCCCGCGAAGTCACGCCGCGAGAACGTGAAAGAGTACAAACTTCCCGCCGAACGCGGCGTTGTGGTGGGTCGCGTCGCGCCAGAAAGTCCCGCGTCGAAGTCCGGGCTTGCGGAGACCGATGTCATCACCGAAGTCGATGGGCAGCGCGTGGAAGGCGCTGCGCAATTTCGCCGCATGATTCGCGAGATTCCGGCAGGACGAACCGTCCAGCTTACAATCTGGCGTGATGGGCGCACGCAGACCATCAGCGCAACGCTCGGAAAGGCCGAGGACAATCATCGCGCGATGCTGAAGGCAGCACCGGGAGCATTTACATTTCGCATGCCCGAAGTGGAAATTCCGGATATGCCGGAAGTGCCGGGGATGGAATGGGACAACGGCGACATGATGGTTTTTCCGGACAGCCACCCGCGGCTGGGAATCGATGCCGAAGACATCAATGGCCAGCTCGGCAGCTACTTCGGCGCGCCGGATGGTGAAGGCGTGCTAGTGCGCAGCGTGAATGCCGGCTCCGTCGCGGAAAAAGCTGGAATGAAGGCCGGGCGACGTGATCACCAAGTTCAACGGAGACCGCATCCGGTCGCTGGGCGATTTGCGTGAAAAGTTGGCGGCGAAGAATGACGGCAAGCCCGCGCATTTGGCCGTGCTGCGCAACAAAAGCGAAGTCACCCTGACGGTAGATTTGCCTGCGGCGGAGCCGAAGGTGAAGCGCAGGATCGGCCGCAGCACAAACATTTAATTTACTGAGCAGGGCCAGTCGCTCTCCTGCGACTATCCCTTTCCGCTCCGTCCATATTTCCGCGCCAAACGAAACGGCCGGCTGATCGCGTCCAGTGTTCCGGCCCTCTTTTCCTCGGCGCCCGCCACCCAATCCTCTTCAGTCGGCGAAACCGAAAGCCGCAACAAGTAGGCGACACCCCTCGGAAATCCGCCGCGCATCCGGATACGAAATGCAGCTCGCTCCAACAAGCCAAATGGCTCGTCATTGACAACGGGCAAGCGTCGTGCGATTCGCGCAGCAATGTGCACCGCGGGCACATCAGAACCAATTTTGTCGACGATCTCTCCAGGCAACTTCGCGCCGGCTACATTCGTCGCGAGGAGCAGTCCCACGCGGAGCATGCGCTCTGCCTGCACTTCGCGTGCTACCAGGATCGCGCGATTCCAATCAACACTCTGGTGCGTCACCAGTGCCGCGACGTCCGCAATCCACATCAGGCGCTCCCAGAAGTGTTTCGCGCCGTGAATGCAGATCAGAATTAACTCGTCCTCGACGGACAGCGCGGGTACATCGTGGCCGTCGAAGCGCACTCGGGCCTGCCGCTCAAACAGCTTTTCGATCGACAACGGCTTCGGGTGATACCGGAACGTGCGCTCGGTGTGAAGTTCCACCAGAAGCTTCGTGCCACTCTGGAAGAACACGTATTCGCCGGGAATTTTTCCCGCTCGAATGGCCTGCAGCGGAATTTTGGGATCGTAGCGCAACGCCATCATCGCTTCGGTCGCCCGTTCGATGTCGGCGTTGCGCAGAACGAGGTCGAGATCGGTGTACTGCCGCAGACCGGGATCGCCGTAGCACCGCGCGGAGAGCACGGGTCCTTTGGTAAGCAGGACCTCGATGCCCAGCGCCGCAAAACGATCGAGTACGCGGAACAGTTCCGCGGTCAGGCTCAAAGTGAACAGCGTTTGCGCGCGCGCTGCGTCGCGCAGTTCCTGGCGAATTTCGGATGGCGCGACGTCTTCCCCCAGTTCGCCAAGTAGCTTCGTTAGCAGCGGGAGAAGCCCCTGCTCTTCCGCCAGCATCACCAAACGAGGCCAATCGAAGGGCTGGCGAAGAAGCTCGCTGAGGCGATCAGCGGAGAACTGTGGATTCGCGCACTGCAACAACGCCAGCCATTCCGCTGAGCGTGCATTAGGTTCATCCGCAGAAGTGTTCCGCAAGAAATCTCCGTATCTCGTGGCGCCTCCACGAAGCATACGCGAGCCGATCACCACACACTAGTAGTTGAGGGATGAAGGATGACAACTAACCGTCGATCGCGACGAATGGTTTCGAGGAATCGGGTCGCGAAGTGACGCCTACTTTCGTGACACGACCGGAAACAGGGCGTCGAAGGGAGCATAGTCTGGAAGCGTACCGCCAGTTTCATTCAGCGCATGGCCGCCAAATTCCACCCACGCGTGTGCTTCCAGTCTACTGGCGGTCTTCCGCGTTCCGATGCGCAAACTGGACTTCGATTCCCTGCCGGCCGAGAAACCACCACAGCGCCAGCGAACTTTCCAGGCATGTGGGCCGCACAAGTCCATAACGTGCAGCCGCATGCACCATGTGCGCTGTTCGAGCCGCGTCTTTGGCCATGTTTCCTTTCGCCTGGTCGTGGGGATCGGCGCCGGTCAAAAGAAAGCGCCCGAGCGTTGCCTGCGTCGCGCGCAGCCCGCGAAGACGGAGGCCAGCAGAAATCATAGGCATCAGAACGGCGGCGCACAGAAAGAGCCGCTGCGCCCGCTTGTCCAAGGCGCTAAATCGTTGAAGGAGTTTCCACATTCGAGGGGACAATCTGGAGCAGTCCGTTGTCAACCAGCCGGCTCAGCAATTCCGTGAGATTCGACCGCAGTAATTCCGGCGCGACGTCGTATTCGTCAAGAAGTTCGTGAAACGCGACCTCGATCGAAGCAGTTGCCGTGAGCAGTTGCCACATCCGCGTGCCGGTCTGGTCCAAACCGAAATATTTCTCCGTTTCCAGATTCAAGAGCACCGCCTCGTTGTCGAGGACGCGCACCATCACCAGCGGCGGCACCGCCACTCGGTCTGCAAACGAAACCATCACAACGCTAATACCCAAGTCATTGGTCCAACCCCTCAGCAGGATGCCCCAACCATACCATTGAGCCCAGAAATTCTAAAGTTGGTTGGATGCGGCTCCGCCTCTTAAGGGTGGCCGAACGAATCCCTCGTGTGCCGTTGCTGGATTTGTCTTCAGAAAGAAGACACGCTATAAGTCCTTGCGTGCCCGAACCCGCGATCGCCATCGAGTCCCTCGAAAAACTGTTCCCGCCGACGCGCAGCGGCTGGCGCACGTTCCTACAACCATTCGAGAAGCCGACCGCAGTAGCCTTAGCCGGCCTTTCCTTCGACGTGCGCGAAGGCGAGGCCCTGGCGCTGCTGGGCGCGAATGGCGCAGGCAAATCCACGCTATTGCGCATATTGGCCACGCTTCTGCTGCCCACGCGCGGCACCGCTCGCCTCGCCGGATATGATACCGTTCGTCAGCCAAAAGAGGTTCGGCGCAAGCTGGGGTACCACGCCGGGTCCGACCACGGCTTTTACGCCCGGCTGACCGGCCGCGAAAATCTTAAATTCTTCGGTCGGCTCAATCATCTCTCCTCCGCAGCCACGAACCAGCGCATTTCGCAGCTCGCCGAGCAATTCCGTCTGGGCGAAGCCCTTGATCGCCAGGTACGCACGCTCTCCTCAGGCACGATCCAGCGCCTGAGTCTGGCCCGCGCGCTGGTTCATCAGCCGAGCGTTCTCTTGCTTGACGAACCTACCCGAAGTCTGGACGCCATTGCCGCGATGGAATTCCGTCGCTTCTTGAAAAAAGAAATCGTGCAAGGCGCAGGAACTTCTCTGCTCTTTGCCTCCCACACGCTGCCCGAAGTCGAGCTGCTGGCGGACCGCGTCGTGGTCATCGACCGGGGCCGCTTGCTGGATTGCGACACACCCGCCGCGTTGAAGAGGCGCACCAACTCGTCAACTCTGGAAGACGTCTTCCTTCGACTGACCGGCCGCAACACCGCCCAAATCGATGAAGGCTCCCGCCAATGACGCGCGCAGCTCGCGATCTCTGGCTTTTCTTCTGGCGCGACCTGACCATCGCCCGCACCTACCGCGCTCCGTTCATTCTGGAAGCGATCGAAGCTCTCTTCGGAGCCGCCATGTTTTATTACATGTCGCGATTCGTCGACAGCCCTCAACTCCGAAACTCCCTGCCGCAAGGCACGAGCTACTTCGCCTTCGCGCTCGTCGGCTGGATATTTTTCGAGTACCTGCACACCGCCATCGATACCTTCGACGAAAGTATCCAAGAAGCGCGCGACAGCGGCACCCTCGAGCAACTGCTGATCACGCAAACCTCGTTGCCAGTAATGCTGGCGGGCTCAGCGCTCTATCCGTTCTTGGCCGCGCTCCTACGGGTCGGCGTTTACGTCGCCTGGGGAACCGCATTGTTCGGCTTTCCCTTGCGAAACGCGAATTGGATCGCCGTCTGCGTAGTTCTGCTGGCGACGCTGCTCGCTTTCTCTGGCCTTGGCATTCTTTCTGCAAGCTACGTGCTCCTTTTCAAGCGCGGAAACCCAGCGAAGTGGCTGCTGCTCTCCTTCTCCAACGTCGCGGGCGGCATGCTCTTCCCGACCAGCATCTTGCCCGACTGGCTGCAGTTTGCCGCTCGCCTCAATCCCGTTACCTACGCGCTAAACGGGATGAGGGCAGCGCTACTCTCCGGCGCGACCCTCGCGGTTGTGTGGCGCTCCGTGGCCATATTGTTTCTCATCGCCGCAATATTGCTACCCATTTCAATTGCTGTCTTTTCCCGCGCGCTCAGGCGCACTAAAACCACCGGCACGCTCGCGCACAGTTGAGCGTACGTGCCTCGAGGTAGCACAGACACTCCTGTCTGTGCTGGCTTTTGCGCCGCCCAGCCGGATAGCCGTGACATAGTTTGAATTGTGCGAACAGGGCAGGCCCAAGAAAAACAAAGGGCCAGCTCTTTGCAAGCTGGCCCCAAAAAAGCTACATCCGATCTTTGATCAGGACTTCTTCTTAACCTTGGTCTTCGTGTCGATTCCCGGCGCGATTTGCGCCAGCGCATCGAGCCCCTGTTTAGCTTGCTCTCCATACGGACCCTTGGGATCAAGCTCCACGGCCTTTTGGTAAGCCTCCACAGTGCCGGGCTGCACCACCACTTCCATCTTGTCGCCCACTTTCTTGTACTCCATCGCGCCGACCAACGAAGCGCCCAATAGGTACCACGCCTGCGCGCTCTTCGGATCGAGTTCCGTGGCTTTCTTCAGCGGCTCGACCGCTTCTTTCATTTTTCCCGCGTTATACATCGTGATTCCGGCATTCCGGTAAGCTTGCGCCGCATTCGTGGGATCGAGTTCTGCGCTCTTTGCGTAGGCGGCCATCGCATCGTCGATTTTGCCGGCGCGCCCCAGGATCCCGCCGAGATTGTTGTAATAAGCCGCGGTAGGCTTGAGCGCGACCGCCTGCTTGTAAGCGTTCGCCGCATCGTCCGCGCGTCCCGCGGTGTCATACGCATCACCCAGCCGCGCCCAGATCAGGTTAAGGTTAGGGTCTTTCTCCGGCGCCGCAGCCTTAGCGGCTTCCAATTCCGTTACCGCCTTCCCGGACAGATCCGCTACCTGCGTCTTCAGCGCGTCACGCTGATCCGCAGGAGCTTTCGCCATATCCGCCTTTGCCTGGGTCGCCTGCGTCAGCGCCGCAACCCCCGCCTCGAAATGCTGTTTCATGCCCTGGAACTTTTGCTTCTCTTCATCCGCCTTCTTCTGCTGCTCGACCGCCGCCGCCCCCTGCTTGGACATGACGTCCTTGAAGTTCACGTTAACCCTCGGCGTCTCCGCTCCGCTCGATACATGAACTTGCGCAAACTCGTACGGTTTGTTGGGAGCTGGGAGTTCAATCGTGACGGTGTAGACGCCAGCGCGCAGACCATGGAAACCATAGTTACCGTCTTTGTCCGTCTTGGTCGTGAGTTTGGCGCCTTGGTCGCTCACAGCATCGATCACCATATCGACCCAAGGCTTGCCCGCGACGTCAAGAACGTTGCCGCTCAGCGATCCGTCCAATTGCGCGGCGGCGCGCGGCGCGACCGTCCAAAGCAGTGCGGCGATAAGTATCGCGATACGCACCCAGGGTTTGCTCCCGTGTGAACGTTGAGCGGTCAAACAGACGCGTGACCGCGAAGCACTCAACTTTGATAGCTTCATGCTCGATTCTCCTTTTGTCACGGGCAGGCTCCTACCCGAAGTCCCCCGGGGCGGCATGCGCCCTATTATCCCTAATTTACAGCCGAAGCCAAGCTCAACGGGCGGCGACCCGCTGCCGGTACGGTATCGGGTCCTTCATTCCGGCCTCGGCGAAGGCCCGCAGCCTCAACAGGCAACTGTCGCATGCCCCGCAAGCCACATCCTCGCCTTGATAGCACGACCAGGTTAGATGCAGCGGCGCGCCCAACTCGCGGCCGCACAGGATAATCTCGCTCTTCTTCAGCGTGATGACCGGCGTCATGATTTCAATTTCCGTCTCCGGCCGGGTACCCTCGCGGATCACATTTTGAAATGCCCGGTAATATTCGGGCCTGCAATCGGGATATCCGGAGCTGTCTTCCGCCACCGCTCCGATATAAATCGCGCCGGCTCCAATCGCCTCCGCCCAACTGACCGCAACCGAAAGAAAGTGCGCGTTGCGGAAGGGCACGTAGGTAACCGGAATACTGCTGCCGTGCGAAGCGTCGAGCTGATTTTCGGGGATGCCAATATTCCTGTCGGTCAGCGCGGAACCCCCAATCGCGCGGAAGTGATCGAGTTGCACGATGAGTCGCTGCTGCTCGCCGTAAAAGTCGGCGATCTCTGTAAAGGCGCGGCGCTCACGCTCTTGGGTAAGCTGCCCGTATCCGGCGTGAAGTAGCGCGATGTTGCCAGCGCCATGCCGTTCGCGAGCAATGGCCGCGCTGACGCAGGAGTCCATCCCGCCACTGAGAAGCACGACTGCTTTGCGTGGTTCGGTCATTTTATCTTCTGCTGAAGCCCGGCTTCGTGCGTCGCTCGGAGCGTCTCACTAGACGCCTTTCGTGGCCGGGTGCCATACAAATTTGTGCAGCTGCAATCCCAAACGCACCTGCAATCCATCAGCGAGAATCCATTCGACCAATTGGCGCGATTCCAGTCCCTGCCACTTTCCCTCAGGATCGTCAAACACTGGAGAAAACAGGACCTGGCGAACGCGAGCTTCCAAGCCGTATTTCGCCGTAAATTCGCGCGCGAACTCGTAATCGCGCCGTGAGGAAATCACAAATTTCACCTCGTCCGCCGGGCCAAGCGCTTCCAGGTTGCGCACCTCAAACGTGTTGGCCTCTCCCGAGTCCGGACACTTCACGTCCACGATCTTGATGACTGCTTTAGGCAGCCGCCCGATGTACCGTTCCCCACTGGTTTCGATCATCACGATGTAACCATCCGCCAGTAGCACCTCCGCGAGGCGGTAAATCTCCTCCTGTAATAGCGGCTCGCCCCCAGTCAGCTCCACCAAGGGTATCGCTGCGGTGGAGGCGTGCCGACCGTCTCCGCGGCGCGCTAGCTCGTCCACGCGCGCGCACACTTCCTCAACGCTCATTTTCTTCCCGCCATGAAATGCGTATGCCGTGTCGCACCAGGTACAACGAAGATTACAGCCGGTGAGCCGCACGAAAATGCACGGAAGCCCAGCCCGGGTTCCTTCTCCCTGAATCGACTTGAATATTTCGGTGATAAACATGACCTGCGCTCTTAATGTCTATTGGCGCCCGGACTTTGCGCGCGCGGTCCTGCGGGCCAACCACCAGATCGCCAAGAAAAATACCGTCACCGCAATGATCAACCGCGCATATCCCGGCGCAAGCCCCACCGACCGAAAAACGAGGATGTAGCCCAATGCTACCAAGAGGACCGGAATCATGACGATATAAATAGCTCGATTCATTCTTCCCCGATGCTGAGAATGGCGTCGCCTACCCTCGACTACACTCCGGGCCGATACTGCGCGCTAGCCGTATCCGTTTCCCAAACGATGGTATCGGTAACCCGCGCTCCCGCAGGTAACGCAGCTGTCAGCTGCCTCGCCACCTCATCGTAAAAATACTTTGCCAGATTTTCCGCCGACGGGTTGACGGTGCGAAACGCCTCAAGATCGTTGATGAACTGGTGGTCCAGTCCCCCGATAATTTCGCGCAACACGCGCTTGACCTCGGTAAAATCGCAGAGCAAGCCGATCGAATCCAGCTGCGGCCCTTCCACCGTTACGCGCACCCGGTAATTATGGCCATGCACATTCTCGCACTTACCGCGATAACCGCGCAGCGCGTGCCCTGACGAAAACGTCTCCTCCACGCTAACTTGAAACATTCTATCCCTGCTGTGTCCGCCTCTCTTAAGAGAGGCGGGTCTCTACACAAAAAATCCGTCGCAAATCATGGCAACGAAACCTGTAGCCGCCCTCTCCGAGAGGGCGGGTTTAGATTAAACACAGGCGCAAGCCAAGCCACGAAGCTCGCCGCCTGCGCCTGCATCCAGACCTAGCCCTGCTCCAGAAACCGTCCTACATCCCGCAATTCATGTGTCGTAGCGTACTTCGGCATCGACTCCAAAAAAATCTTACCATAGGGCATCCGCTCAATCCGGCTATCCAACAGCGCCAAAACTCCGCGATCCGTCTTCGTACGAATCAGCCGCCCAAACCCCTGCTTCAAGGCCAACACCGCCTGCGGCACCTGAAACTCCGCAAACGCATTCCGCCCCTCCTCCTGCAAAGCCCTAACTCGCGCCGCAACAATTGGATCGCTGGGCACCGCAAATGGCAAACGGTCCACGATCACGCAGGAAAGCTGGTCCCCCGGAACGTCCACACCCTGCCAAAAGCTAGAAGTCGCAAACAATACCGCCCCCGAGGTGTTCTTGAATCGCTCCAGCAACACCGACCGCGGCGCGGTACCTTGCAGCAACAGCGGAAACGAAACCCGGTTCCGCACCCGCTCGAACAAATCATTCATCTGCGAATAGCTCGTGAACAAACAAAACGCGCGGCCTTGGGTAAGTTCCAATAGCTTCACAATCTCATCCGCCGCTGCCGGCGCAAATCCCGGATTGCGCACGTCAGGTATTGTCCGTGGCATGTACAGCAGAGCCTGCACCGCCCAATCGAACTCCGGCGGCAAAGCGCTCTCTTTCGTGTGGTCGAGCCCGACGCGCTGGCGAATATACTCGAACCGCCCCCCAACGGTGAGTGTGGCGGAGGTAAGTACGACGGTGTCGAACTTCTCAAAAAGCCGTTCACGCAGGATCTGGCTGACATCAATCGGCGTGGCCGCCAGAAAAACCCCTTTGTTCCGCCGTTCATACCAATAAACGAAATTGCGCTCGTTCGATTCGAACAGAAATGCCAATTCCTGGCGCAGCTCAAAACTCCGCCGCGCAATCCGCGTAAGCTCTTCGGGCTTTTGTGTCAGCGCGGCGAATTCCGTCTCGAGTCCCTTCAGCGCGGTCGCCAGTGCATCGTACGCTTCGCGATGCTGCTCCAGGAACGCCTCGCGCTCGCTGCGCGAGAAAGGAAAGCGCCCGTCGCGCGCCGGAAAGCTATCGAAAAACGCCCGGCCCCTCTCGCGGATTCGCTGCGTACGGCGCAAGAGCGCCGCCGAACCCAACCGCAGTAGGCGCAACGTCTGATCCGCGTCCCGCGCCAGCTCCTCAAACCGGTAATTCGAAATCTGGCGCCCGAAATAGTCGCTGGCCACATCCTCCATCTCGTGCGCCTCGTCGAACACCACCGCAGAGTATTCCGGCAGGATGCTCCCGAAATCGTCCTGCTTGAGCGCTAAGTCCGCGAAAAACAAATGGTGATTCACGATGATCAGATCGGCGTCCTTCGCGCGCTGGTGCATCGCGGTAACGAAGCACTGGTTAAACTCCGGACACTTCTGACCGGAACAGGTATCGCGTCGGCATCGAGCCGTGTCCACAAATCGGAATCGTCCGGCAAAAAAGTAAGTTCCGCCCGATCGCCTGTCTCCGTCAGCTTCGCCCAATCCCCGATTTGCCGGAACGCGTCAATCTCCTCCAGCCCTTTCAACATGGGCTGATCGGCCATCTGGTGCGCCTTCACTCGGCACAGAAAATTCGACCGCCCCTTCATCACCGCAACCTTCAATTCCGGAGCAAAATGCTTCTGTAGGAACGGAATATCCTTTTGGTAGAGCTGCTCTTGCAGCGACTTGGTTGCAGTCGAAATAACGACACGCCGTCCGCTGCATATCGCCGGCAGCAGGTATGCCAATGTCTTCCCGGTGCCCGTGCCGGCCTCCACAACGGCATGATGCTTTGAAGTAAACGCATCGTGCACCAACTCCGCCATCTCCAACTGAGCGACGCGGTGCTCGTACCCGCCAATCATGCAGCGCTCGAGCAGTCCTCCCGGTCCGAACACATCGTGCATAGCCGGTCCCGAGCTCTTCTCACGTGACTCAGCGCCCGCGTCGACCACTGTCTGACCCACTTCTCCCCGCCGCGGCCCATCCTCGTCAAACGGCACGTACACGCGCTCCGCCGGAACGCCTTTCGCGAGCGTCGCAACGCCCTCCCGCCGTCTCGATGTCGCTGTTTCGCGCTTTGCCAGAATTGGTGTCCTGCGCCCTCGTCTCTTGCGCACGGGCGCGCCACCGCTAACGATAGCACACGCGCTCAGAGCCCGATGTCGCACCCGCATGTCGCCCGGGGCCTGTCCTCAGTTCGCCATTGAAATTTTGAGCAATACACCTTGGGTTCAGGCCAAATTCCAGGCCACAACCGCGTACAGTCAAAGCACGGGACTCTACCTCTAATTGTGCGCGAACTTGGGTTCGCAGGAGTCCACGAAGTGGGGGATTCGATGAAACGTACGCTCTTCGCAATCGGCGTGGCCTGCCTCGTCTATACTGGGGTTCGTAATTGCACGGCGCCATTTCGCAGTCTCGAAAATTGCCGCCAAATTTCCTGCCCCAAGTGCCCGGCGACGCCAGACATGACGCGATTCTTGACGCCTACGGCAAGCTGCCGCTCAGCTTCGAACAAAATTCCGGACAAACCGACCCGCGTGTAAGGTTCCTGGCGCATGGCGGTGGCTATACGCTCTTTCTGACAGACCAGGAGGCGACCCTGCGCCTGGACTCGCTGAGACAAGACCGGCCAAATCCGCTCGAACGCACCGCGGTTCCGGACAGTTCTAAAAGGACGCGCAGCGTTGCCGTGCGATTTGCGCTGGCGCAGTCGAACCCCCATCCGAAGGTTCACGGCCTGGAAATCCAGCCCGGTCACAGCAACTATTTCGTCGGCAACGATCCTGCCAAATGGCACCGTAATGTCCCGCAATTCGCCCAAGTGAAATATGACGGCGTATACCCTGGCGTGGACCTCGTCTACTACGGCAATCAAGGGCGCCTGGAATCAGACTACATCGTCGCCCCGGGCGCCGATGCACAACAAATTGCCATTCGCATTGAGGGGGCCGACAATCTAAAGGTCAATTCGAGTGGAGACGCGATTATCACGACAGCCGCAGGCGAAGTATCACTCCATCAACCGCGCGCCTATCAGGAGTCCCACGGCACACGGCAGGAAATCGCCGCAAACTACGTCCAGCGCGGACCTGGTCTAATCGGCATTCAGGTTGGTCCTTTTGATTCTCGGCAGACGCTCGTCATCGATCCGGTTGTGGGCTATGCAACTTTCCTCAGCGGATCCACCGGCGCCACCTTCGGCAACGGCATCGCGCTAGATTCCACCGGCGACGCCGTTATCGTCGGGTCTACCAGTGCCACGGACTTTCCAGTGACCTCCGGGGCCTTCCAGAGCGTTAACCATAACCCGTCAGGGGCAAACGGCTATGTTGCAAAATTAAACGGTAATCGGCACGGCGTTGATCTTTGCCACCTACCTGGGGGGTACCGGGAAAACGGGGAAGGGGGACGTCACGGACGGCGTTGCCGTGGATGCGAGCGGTAATGTCTATGTCACTGGCGTCACGGTACTCCGACAGATTTCCCGACCACCAGCAGCGGACTTCAAATCATCAACAAAAACAATTTCAGTAGCGGCTACCTCTCAAAGCTGGATCCCACCGGCGCGACGCTCCTTTACTCCACCTATCTGGGTGGCTCGGTAGGCGATGCCAGCTACGCCGTTGCGCTGGACAGCAATGCGAACGCCTACGTTACTGGCTTCACTTCCTCGAGCGATTTCCCGACTACCCCCGGGACCGCCATTCAAACCACCACAGCGGGCACCCCCACCGCCTACGTGACACGGATCGACACCACCAAAAGCGGTTCCGCTTCACTCGTCTACTCGACCTTGTTAGGAGGTTCGGTTAGCGACATCGGCCATGGTATTGCCGTCGACGCCAACTTCAACGCCTATATTACGGGTCAAACGAAGTCGCCAGATTACCCCACTACGCCCTCAGCCTTTCAAGCGGCCATGAAGGGCACCGCCGGCAACGGGTTCATTTCCGAAATTGATACAACTACTTCTAATCACCTCGTCTATTCCACCTATCTGGGCGGCACTGCCACCAACAACCCCGGCCAGACCGGCGCCGGCGATTCTGGAGCAGGCATTGCCCTCGATCAGAACTTCAACGCTTATGTCATCGGAAGCACGGAATCCGCCGATTTCCCCGTAACCGCGGGCGCGTTTCAGACCGTACCTAAAAATACCCACGGGACTGTCTTTGTCGCGCGTTTCGACACCACGAAATCCGCAGCCAGTTCGCTGATCTACTCCACTTTCTTGAGCGGTTCGCAGTTCGACGTTCCTGGTGGCATCGCAGTGGACTCCGTTGGAAACTCTTACCTGGTCGGCACCACGGACTCTCCCGATTTCCCGACTGTGCCAGGTGGACCCCAACCAACACGCAGTACTTTTAACAGGAATATTATATTTGTCTCCGTCCTCGACCCGACCGGCGCCTTTCTGTCGTTTTCCACATATTTTGGCGGAAACAATGGCGACGACGGCTCCGCGATTGCCCTCGATTCCCGTACGACGCCAAACCTTTACATCACCGGGCTCACTGCCTCATCCGATTTTCCGGTGACTCCAGGCGCTTTCCAGACCACGTTCAAAACTGGCGGAGCCTACGTTGTGAAGCTTTCCCCTCTGGCCGCCGTTGGCGTTTTTACCGCTCCGACTGCCGTCAATTTCGGAAACCAGACGATCAACACGTCGAGCCCCGCGCAAACGGTTCAACTCGCGAATCTGACGACGAATACCCTGACCATCAGCGGAATCTCGTTTACCGGCACCAACTCCACTGACTTCACTCAGGGAGCCTCCACTTGTGGTACGACGCTGGCCGTCCGTGCGACCTGCACGATCGGAATCATCTTCAAACCCACGACTGCCGCGAGCGAGAGCGCCGTACTCAACATCGCGGATAGCGACACCAGCAGTCCGCAGACCGTGCCGCTTACGGGCACGGGAACCCCCGTCCCCAGCCTCATTTCGCTCACACCCGCCACTCTCACTTTCAACAATCAGAACATCACCACCACCAGCACTCCGCAGACCGCAACTCTAACCAACAACAGTGCTTCTGCCCTCACCGGTATTGCCATCTCCATCACCGGCGCGTCAGCATCATCCTTCGCACAAACCACCACCTGCGGCACAACCCTGGCCGTCGGCGCAAACTGCGGCATTAACGTCACCTTCACTCCCCCGGTCACAGGGGCAGCAACAGCCACCCTCAGCGTCGCCGACAGCGACCCCAGCAGCCCACAAACCGTTGCGCTGTCCGGCACCGGCATCACCAACACCCCCGACTTCGGCATCGCCGTATCCCCGATGTCTGCAAGCGTCGCCGCCGGCACCAGCGCCGCCTACACTGTGACGGTTACCAGCCTCAACGGCTACACCACTCCGGTGGCCCTGAGTTGCACGGGCGCCCCGGTGGACTCCACCTGTATGTTCGCCCCGACCATGGTGACCCCCACCACGAGCGGCGCCACCTCAAGTGGCTCCGTCGTAACGGCCGTCCGGACCATGATTGTTCCCCCGGCCGGTTCGTTCCGCGCCGTTCCGCGTTTCCCAACCGCGATCTGGCCTATGCCTATCTTGTTCGCGTTGATCTTGATTTCTGCATGGATCGTGCGCCGTCAACCCGCCGCCAGGAGGCTCGCCTGGACCTTCGCCGTGCTTCTGGCCCTGTCGCAGACAAGTTGCAGCGGCGTGCCGCACACAGGTACGCCTGCGGGAACGTACATGCTTACGATTACGGGTACTTCGGGCAGCCTGACGCATCAGGTGACCGTTACGCTGACGGTAACGTACTAGAACCAGACGCGGACGACGCCTAAGCCCCACCGTCGAGGTGCCTAACAGGCAACCTATTGTCAATGCATTTAGAAGCGCGCTTCAGCGCGTCCTGTCTCAGGCAGGCACCGCACCACCAACTGTGGTATTCGGCGGCAGCGGCGCAGGCACAACCGGCGCACCCGGGTATCCCCGCCGAAATCGCCGGCTGGAATCGCCTATACAGCGCCAAGGAAATCGCGCCGGTACCCCAAAGCATTACTCCGAACTTCACCCATCCTCCGATATGCGGCACGGTCGTGCACAACCGCACGATCACCACTCCCACCGCCATCCGGCCAATCAGCGGCCAAGTCTCCTTGGTCGGCCCCAACAACCATTTCCCCACGAGCGTCCCTACGATAATCTGCGCGTAATACAGCGTCGCATACCACAAGAAGAGCGTGGAGACTCCGATGAACAGCCCCACGACCGTCGCGCAAGCGATCACAGCCGCAATGGGCACGCCAAAAAACACCAGCACGCCCAGCCCAAACGACGCCCCATAGCGCTCCACGCTATCCGTCGCCTCCTTGGAAAACTCCGGCATCAGCTGGAACAATACGAGTCCAAATAGCACAAACGCCGCAGCCCAGATCACCTGCCAGACGTAGTAGCCGCTCTCTCGATACTTCGGCTTGTGCTCCGTCTTCGTAAATTGCACCGGACCAGCGATTTTGGCATCGGAGGCCACATCCGGAGGATTATCTCCCTCGAAACGAATCGGCCCAGCTACCTTGGCGGACGCATTGATTCTCAGCGCATCACCTTTGGCATCGATCTTGCCATCCACCGTCCCCGAAATCGCCCCATGCTGCGCAAACATCAGCACGTTGCGTCCGATCTGCCCGTCCAGGTTGATACTCTGCGCAAACGCCGTCAGGCTCCCACCAATCTTCCCGGAAGGATCCACACTCACAAGCTCATCGAACGTCAGCACGTTCCTGGTGACGGTGCCCGTCACGGTTGTGTTGTTCGAAAACGCTCGAATATTTCCATCGACCTCCCCGGTCACTCGCAGCGAATGCACAAACGCAATTACGTCACCCTTGATGTGCCCTCCAACCGTCGCGTCCTGGGTGAACAGGAACACATCTCCTTCGACGGTGCCATCAATCCGCGCGCGGTGCGTGAAGATGAACACATCTCCTTTGACGGTTTCGTCAGATCGAATTTCGACAGTCTCACCTTTCCGGACATCTTGCGCCGACGCTACCGGCGGCATCATCAGCGCTCCCACCGCGCAGAACCCCGTCAGCACCAGCGCCAGCGCCGTCGATCCGCGCCGCAACCGCCGCCGGAAGAAAGCCAGGCCGAAGCCACCTATCGTGAGCATCGCCACCACCTCCAGCAGAGTGATCACCGATTGCCACCCCTTCCAGAACGCACCTTGAAAAATCAGCAAATTCAGCAAGCTGGTGCTTCCAAACCCCGCCTTTGCCAATTGGTCCTGCCACGGCTCGATGTAGTCCGCGTACAACGCGTACACGCCCGTCGCCGCCAGACCAAATGCCACTCCCCAAATCCATTGCATCGACCTGCGTGCCCGCTCCTGAAAGTGTGCCAGCCTCGCCGGTAGCGCTTCATCCTCCTCCAACATCGCCCGCGTCAACAGCCGCGATTCGCGCTCCATCGCGCGCAGCAGCGTTCGGCACTCGTTGCATTCCTGCGTGTGCGCCGAAACTTCCTGCGCCCGCGCGCGGTCCAGTTGCCGCTCGATATAGAGCAGGCAAACCATTTCGTCAAGGTGCTTCGTCGCCCGCTCGTCGGATTGACGACCTCCCGACACCGGGTCATCCAGCGGATTATCCATATCGCTCACAAAGCTCCTCCCGCGGCCAGCGCTCCAGTTTCCCCCAATGCCTGCCGCAGTTCATGCCGCGCGCGCAGCAGCACCACGCCCACAAAGGCGCGCCGCACCCCCAGCGCATCGGCAATCTCGTCGTAACTCATATCCGAGTAGTAGCGCATCACCAGCGCCATGCGCGCCCGCGCCCCCAGCTTCGCCAGCGCTCGCCGCACCTCTTCGTTCGTGCTCTGCTCGATCATTCGATCCAATTGGTTGGGGTCCGGATGCTCCAGCGGCACGTCCGCCACATCATCGGTCTCTTTGTCCTGGCGGATCTTGCGCCGCCGCAACAGGTCCCAGCAATGATTCGCCGCCACCTTGTACAGCCACGCGCTGAACGATCGCGTCTCGTCGTATTGGGTCAGCTTATCTCGCAACTTCATGAAGATTTCCATGGTGGCGTCTTCCGCGTCTTCCCGAGTGGGCAGCGCCCTCCGGCAAAATCGGAATATTGCGGGCGCGAACTCCCGGTAAAGGTCGCCCCAGGCGTCGGCATCCCCTGCCCGCGCCCGTGCGACAGCCTCCGTCGGTTCCGTCTTCCCCGGCGCGCTCATCCGATCTGGTCTCGGCGCATCCATAGACTAGTACGCAGCGGAGCATGAAAAACTTACACAAACCCAACACACCGTGCCAATGCCCCAATCTATAGCGTCCGGGTAACCTTGGCCAGTCAGCAGGAGCGCAGAGCCCCAATTTCACCCAATTTCACCGGATAAGCCGGATCGCGCCGCCACACGACCCAGCCGCAGCACTCTACCAGATTACCCGCCTATGTAACTCGCTTATGTAACTCGCTTGTAGGCGCCGGGCTTCAGCCCGGCCAGCCATCTCCCATCGTTGCCATGAAGCACGAGTCTCGTGTACACTATCTTCGTATGAAAAACATCACCCTAAGTGCCGATGAACAGCTGATCGAGCAAGCTCGCCTGTTGGCCAAATCCCGCCATAAGACCCTCAACTCCATGTTCCGCGAATGGCTGGAACAGCTCACCGCTCAAGATGGCGGCACGCAGGAATACGACTCTCTGATGAAGCGTCTAAAACACGTCCAAGCGGGCCGGCGTTTCACTCGGGACGAAATGAATGAGCGGTAGATTCTTCCTGGATACAAATGTCTTCGTATATTCGTTCGACGCTAGCTCACCCGCAAAAGCTTCCCTGGCGAGCAAGCTGATTAGGCGCGCGATCGAGACTCACGCCGGAATCGTCAGCTATCAAGTGGTGCAAGAGTTCTTCAATGTCGCTTTGCGCCGTTTTGAAAAGCCGATGAGCACCGCGGACGCCGAACAGTATTTGTCGGCAACCTTTCGTCCACTCATGTCGGTCCATTCCTCACCCGCTCTATATGGCGAGGCCTTGCGGATCGGAGGCAGGTTCCGCTTGCCCTGGTACGATTCGCTGATCGTTGCGTCCGCAATCGAAGGCCAGTGCGACACCCTTTACAGTGAAGACTTTCAGGATGGGCAACAATTCGGAAGCCTGACGATCTCGAATCCCTTCGCCTGAAAAAGACGAAAGGGCCCGCGGTTGCCCGTCGAGCCCCTCCCCTTCTTCACGAATCGTCATCCTAATCGAGCAACTGTCATCCTGAGCGGAGCGAAGGACCTCAACCGCTCCATTTGGCCTACGCAACTGCACACCGCCCATGCCGGATCTCCGGGTGGCCCACCCTCGGCCTTTTGAGAGTGAGCCCGGCGCCGACGCTACAGACCCTGACCGCTCCATCCGGCTACTGTCCCCCGCCTACTGCAGCGAAGCCATATCGATCACGAATCGATACTTCACATCGCTCTTCAGCAGTCGTTCGTAAGCCTCATTGATCTGTTGAATCTTGATCATTTCGATGTCCGCGGTGATCCCCTTATCCGCGCAGAAATCCAGCATCTCCTGCGTTTCGCGAATTCCGCCGATGGCCGAACCCGAAAGGCGGCGCCGCTTCATCAGCAAATTGAACCCGTACACCGCCGCGGGTTTTTCCGGCACCCCGACCAGCGTCATCGTCCCATCGAGCTTCAACAATTGCAGGTAGGCGTTCAGGTCATGATCCGCGGAAACCGCATCCAGAATAAAATCGAAGCTCCCGGCGTGCTTCTGCATCTCCGCTTCATTCTTGGAGATGACCACTTCGTCCGCGCCCAGCCGCACCGCGTCCGCGGTCTTGTTCGGCGACGTCGTGAACAGCACCGCATGCGCGCCAAACGCTTTTGCGAATTTCACACCCATGTGACCCAGTCCGCCGAGTCCCACGATGCCCACTTTCTGCCCCTTGCCAACGTTCCAGTGACGCAGTGGCGAATATGTCGTGATGCCGGCGCAGAGCAGCGGCGCGGCTCCCGCCGGATCCAGTCCATTGGTCACGCGCAAAACATAATTCTGGTCCACCACGATGCTGTCCGAGTAGCCGCCATACGTCACGCCGCCAAGAATCTTGTCTTCGCCGTTGTAGGTCAACGTCATGAAGTTCTCGCAGTACTGTTCTTCGCCCGCAAGACAATTCGCGCACTTCCGGCACGAATCCACCATGCACCCGACCGCAGCGATGTCGCCTTCTTTCAATTTCTTCACATCCCGCCCAACCTTCACCACCCGGCCAACGATCTCGTGTCCCGGAACGCAGGGATACACCGTCGGCATGACCATCTGCCACTCGTCGCGTGTCTGGTGCAGGTCGGAATGGCAAACGCCGCAATACAAGATCTCGATCTGCACGTCCTGCGGCCTCGGTGAACGCCGATGAAAGCTATATGGCGCCAGACCAGATTTGGCACTTCGCGCCGCGAACCCTTTGGCGGCAAAAGTCTCCGGCTTTTGACTCTCCACGGCTGTTTTTTGAGCTGTTTCGGTCATATCCCTCTTCCTCGTTCTTTAAAATGATAGAAAACACACGACAAAGCGCAGGCTGCTGTCCTGCTGCAGCCCTCCTTCAGGGTCGCAGTCTCTTCGATGCCAGCCAGTCCAAGGAGGGCACAAGAAGAAAAGGGCCCGGCGGTCACCCGTCGAGCCCCTTTTCCATTCAAATTGGTGTCATCCTGAGCGCAGCGAAGGATCCCAGCCGCTCAGACCCGCACAACTGTGCAACACGGCTGCTTCCGTCACCGGGCAGAGTGTCCAAGCGCTAAAAGATAATCTTCGCTGCCAATTGCATGTTGAACGGTTCACCCGGACCTAGGCCCGGAGCTCCGTTGAAGTCGCCGATGGTATCGCTGACGATGCCGCTTGCGCCAACGGAGCCGGCGCCAGTCGCAAGGTTGATGCGGTTGAAGAGGTTAAACATTTCCGCGCGCAACTGAATTTTGAAGCGCTCGGTAATCGGAATGTTCTTGATCACGGAGAAATCGACATCCGCGAATCCAGGGCCATAGTACTTATTGCGAGACAAGTCGCCGATCGGGTTTGTCGGACCGCTGCAACCCGCTGCCCCAGGTACGCAGAACGCCGCCGGGTTGATCCATTGCTCGCCTCCATTGGCCGCGCTGAATGTGTGAGAAACGCCGGCGAATGGATCGGCAATTACGTTTAATCCGGGGACTTGCGTACCCGATGGATTGGGTCCCGCGGGGTTAAAGGGCTGTCCTCCATGAAAACTCATCAGCGTGCTCAGCTGCCAGCCGTGCGTGAGTATTTTCGGGCCCCACGAGGAACCTGGTACGTCGTACGTAAGAAACGCTGTGAAGTTATTGCGCGTATCGAAATCGCTGTTCCCATACTCGTCTTTTATGTTGTTAAAGCTGAAGTAAGGAATTTGCCCGCGGTATTCCGTCATCTCATCGAGCGCATGCGCCCAAGTGTAGGCAAACTGCGACGTGACTCCATGCCACGATCGAACCTTCAGCGTGGCCTGTAACGAGTTGTAGTTCGACGTCCCTATGCTGTTCAGCTGCAAAGCGGATCCGATGTTTGGGTACTGCGCTGCCAATGGAATAGTCCCGTCCGGCAGTGCCTGGTTGAGGTTGAGAAACACCGAAAGTTTCCGCGCCTCACTTCCGACATAGCCAACCTGCAACACCGCGGCACTTCCCAACGCTTTTTCTACCTGCAGGTTGAAGTTATAGAAGTACGGTGTGCGGAAGTTCTGATTCACCGAGTAAACGTTGTAGTTGAAAGGGCAGCCGCTCAGCGTCGGGCACGTAGTGACGCCTGGGAAGATCGATGCTCCGCCAGCTTGCGCAGCGTCCCAGTTGTAGGCGTCCCGGCTGTAATTGTCGACCGGCTTTGGACCGATCGGGTTGTCCTGCAGACCATCCGCGGCGCTAATCGGCGGCCGGAAATCCAGGAACGGGTTCATGTTGATCTGATCGTAGAAGACCCCGAAACCGCCGCGCACCACGAGATCCGCTTTCCCGGTTGGCTGATAAGCGAAACCTATCCGGGGAGCGAAATTGTTCTTGTCAGCCGGGAATAAGGAACCAATTCCAGCCCCTTGGATGAGTAGTCCCCGCCCCGGGATAAAAACCGCCAGATCCTTGTCGCTGCTATGCAGCGGCCCGAAGTATTCCCACCGCAGCCCTAAGTTCAGGTTCAGTTTGCGCGTAACTTGCCATGCATCCTGCCCGAAAAAGTCCAAACCGTTCGCCGTGACATGGCGCTCCGCGTCTCCCACGGCAATCGAGGAAGTCGACACGTCGCCGGCAAGAAAATCGGCCAACGCGTTGGTCGCGGCGCAGTTCGTATCGGCCGCGGCGCAGGTACCCGCCCACGGTCCTTGCGTCCCATCAAACGTGAACGCTCCCAGCGACCGCCGGAAATAGAACTCATCCACTCGGCCCTGGCGCACTTCGCCACCAAAGCGTAGTTGGTGCGCGCCGACGCTATACGAAACGATGTCCGTCAAATGTCCGGTTATGTCGTTTCGCCCTTCAGGCGGCGTGATGCCCACCTGATCGAAATTCGAGATAGCAATGTTTGGTGCCCCCAGAATGGGCTTCCCGTTAATCGTCGCGTCCGGGCTCAGGTTCAACCCTAACGCGGCCGTATCGAAGCTGTTGTTGGCGTCGTGGAAGATTTGATTGAAATAGCTGACTCCGAACAAGATCTGGTTCGTCAGTCGCGTCGAGAAAGCGGAATTGAGCACCAGCGAATAGTTTTGCACGTGGATCGGTGCGACCTCGAAATAGTAGCCCAGGTTCGAGCTCGCAGTGGCCAACGCCAAACTCGCGCCTGGTGGCTGCGTCTGGCTGCCTTGTCCGACGAAGTAGTGGAAAGACAAGTGATGCTTTTCGTTGAAGTTGTGATCTATTTTCACCACTCCGTTGTAGCTGTAGCCCGTGCCTGGATCCGTGGCGAAAAAATTGTTCAGCGTCCCAGGCAGATTCAGGATCGAGCTGGGCCACAACGTAGAAAGCAGCGTCGCCGACAGCGGGCTCTCCGCCACTCCATACTTCGTGAGCAGCGCTTGGGCTTCGCTCACCCAAGCCGTGGATGGCTCGGTAGACTTGCCCGTAAGCCCGAAGATGTAGTCCTGCTTTTCAAAGCCCGCAAAGAAAAACGTCTTGTTCTTGATGATCGGTCCACCGACCGTGAACCCATAATTTTCATTCCGCAATCGGGGAGCCTTCGGAAATTCCGTGCTCGGCACAAAGAACGGCGACGTCGCCGCGTAGAACTCGTTCCGGTTGTAGTAGTAACCGCTCCCGTGCAAGCTGTTCCCGCCGGTTTTGATCACCAGGTTGACGGTGCCTCCGGCATTCCGTCCCGCTTCGGCGGTCGATTGCGTCTGCGCCGTAAATTCATCTACCGCATCGATCGGCATCACCACGCCCGCGATTCCCGACACGCCGCCCTGATTCACCGCTGGAATGTTATGCCAGAAATCATTGTTGTCCGTTCCGTCGATCTGCCAGTTCATCTGGTTCGCGCGCGTCCCGTTCAGCGAGCCAAATCCCCCCACCGAGTAACCCCCGTATCCCGGGGAAATGGCGATCAACTGCGAGAAGTCCCGCCCGTTCAGCGGCATGTCTTGCACCGCCGTGTCCGTTAGCGTCATGGACTGTGCCTGCGTCGTGGTGTCCAAGGTAATCGCCGCAGCTGAAACTTCCACTGCGGTCGTTTGCTGCGCCATCGACAACTTCACCGTCAGCGTGTAAATCGATCCCGCCGTCACCGCGACATTGTCTACCGTATTGTTCGGGAACCCGCTCGCCATCACCGTGACTTTGTAGGTCCCCAGCGGTAAGTCCTGAAAAGAGAATTCGCCGTCGCTCGTTGTCACCGTCGTGTGCTCGATCCCCGTGGCTGTATCCACCGCGTGCACCTGCGCCTGCGGTACCGCCGCCCCCGAAGGATCCGTCACCGTCCCGTTGATCGCGCCACGAAATGTCTGCGCATTCACCCCTATTCCCAAAACCAGTACTAGCATCACCGCGAAGAGTAGTCGCCGCATGGATATCCCCCTCAAATCAAATTTGAGTTCAACTCCTCGACTCGACACCACTCGCATGGATTGCACTACGACCAGCTCTTACGCCCCGCCCCGTGAGTATTTCTTCCTCGATAGAAGAAACCTATCCTCACAGCTACCGTGCACCGGAAGGCGTTCCTTGAGCAGAACTTCTACCTCAACAAAGCGGGGTTCCCCCTCCCGCCCAGGCCAAAATGGCCTTTCAGTGCCCGCATCGTAGCCCACAAGGGGCCACCTGTCAAAACAAAATAATTCTCAAAAAGCTTTATTGTTCCGATGAAACGAATTCCTCTCTTCGGCGTCGCCTTGTGTCATCGCCAAAAGAAATACGCATCGTGCGACTTCCCGGCCAGCTTCGCCTTCACTCCGTCTTCTTCCATTGCCACGGCCGCGCGCTCCCCGCCGGTTCGACTCCAAAATATTCTCGGGCCAGTTTCCCCCTCTATTCTAAGATTAATTCGATTGCAACAAGATATTAATTAGGATCATATATACCTTTCAAATGCCTAAGAAGCCGCCTTCGCACCGTTCCGCGCATCAAACTCACAAACGCTCGTCCGCACTTTATACGGGAGGCCCCACGATGTTGCAGCCTGGCGCTGTTCGCGCTCACGTAAAAAAAGGCGATTCGCAATTGCATCCCGGCGTGAGCCCGCTCAATCCGCTCACCCATCGCAATACCGGGTTCCAGCCATTACCCAAGCCGCTCGGCATGGCCCCCTATCGCTACGCCCTCAGCGATCACTTCGCGACCCTGGCCGAGCAAATCACCGACTCCGGCGAGATTGTCTTCGATGTTTTAGGTGACTCCGGCGGTGTTCAGGACGGCGAGTTTCAATCCAACGTCGCGGATCAAATGGTGGCGGCCCTCGCGAAAGCCGGTAAAAACGCTCCACTGTTCTGCTATCACGTAGGCGACGTCGTCTACTTCACCGGCCTTCACGACGATTACTACGCCCAATTCTACGAGCCCTACGAGCGGTACACTCCGCCGATCTTCGCCATCCCCGGCAATCACGATGGCGAGGTCGACGACCCCACCCAGCAAACTTCCCTGGATGGCTGGGTCGACTACTTCATGCAAGCCAATCCCAACGTCGATCCCATCTCCAAAGACGCCCCTCGCGTAGGCCTGAATCTCCCCAATCCTTATTGGACCCTGCTCACTCCGCTAGCCACCATCGTAGGCATGTACACCAACGTCCCGGAAGGCGGCTCCATCGACTCCATCCAGCAGCAATGGCTGACCAACGAGTTCGCCACCGCGCCCGACGACCTCCCGCTAATCCTGGCCCTCCATCACCCGATCTACTCCTTCGACGTCTTCCACAGCGGCAGCTCCAAAATGGCCGACGCCCTCGAAAACGCCATCCGCGACACTGGCCGCGTCCCCAACCTGGTCCTCTCCGGCCACGTCCACGACTACCAGCGCATCGAGCAAAACATCGCCCCCGACGGCCCCACACCGTTCATCGTCTCCGGCAACGGCGGCTACCACAACCTCCACCAGATCCACTCCGCCAACGGCTACGTCGCGCCCGACACCAAAGCCAAGCTAATTTACGGCAAATTCTGCTGGGGTTACCTCACGCTAACCATCGACAAAAAATCCATCACCGGTCATTCCACCGAGATCGACCGCACCGGAAAAATCACGACGCCAGCCGACACCTTCTCCTACCCAACCGACCCGGTAATCCTCAAAAACCCAAAGAGCGTCCCGACGCTGTAACCGCCAGTTTTTTGCGGGTTCAGCGGGTGCCGCACCCTTGGTTTCTAAGGGTGCGGTTTTTTTCTTGCGCAGTTTTTCTCGCGATGCGGAGGCGCCGCCGCGGGTCCGACCGCGCCAAAACATGCGGCTACTTTCTCGCGTCCAAATTTTGCGGGTGTCTGCTGGCCAGCGCCCAAGGGCCTCCCCATAAGGCGACCGCGATAAATAAGCTGGACCACTCGGCAGGACTGTGCGGCGCCCCCGGAATGCCATACAGCCCCAGCACTCGAGGGAGATGCAGTGTGAAGACCCAAATCGCGAACATCAGCCCAAGACACGCCGCGCCCCAGCGTTCCAGAATGTCGAAGCCGATGCTCAAACCAGCAGCAATGAATCCAGCGCCAAATAAAGCGACCCAGAACACGTGCCATGGAATCCAATTCGGCAGCAAAGACGCAATAAACGCAAGGCCAAGAAAATGATCCACGCCAAACACGACGAGCGCCAGCATCAGCAGATAGCGACTCAAACGCACCAGCCAACCCGGGATCGTCCCCGGTCCCGGTAAAAGCCAAGCCAGCGTCGCCATCGCCAGAGGCTCAAACACCCCTGTGCGCGACGCCATGTTACCCAGCTCCGTGGCATATCTCGGCACTTCCAGCACTAGAGTGGAAACAAAAGCAGACTCCCCAGCGCCATCGCAGCCGTTCGCAGCGAGCCCCGGAACAAAAGTCCGGCGCCGCAAGCTATCCAGACACGCCGAACACGTAAGCCAGCCAGGGGATCGGAGGAAGAAAAGGAAGGATCGGGATGACGGCATGTGGACCTGAGCCAGTGGAGAAATGCGCGCCCACCAACGTCTCGACGCCCAAAGCGATGTTCGCAATCGCAAACACCGGCAGGCCCAGCCGGAGCGCCGCATCCATCGCCCGTTCGAGCCCGGATCCCACGGCCGAGATCGCGTCGGAAGAGTTCACGTCCTGCAAACGAGCATTGGTTTCCATCAGCGGCACCCTCCCCACATTCACGGATCGCAGCGTGCATCGATCGAAGCGTGGCCCAGGCACACCCCTATCGACGCGGCGTCCCTAAAGCAATAAGTGAATTTCGCCTCTCCCCTTTCCATACGCAATAACCACATGCGACGGTTCCGATATGACCACTGGAGACCGAGCCGAGCGCTCCCCTGGGCTGCCGCAACCTCGACTTTCCAAGGGTGCTGGTTTAGACGCTTCCGTTCTTCGTCTCTAGTTAACAATTTACCCCCCTCCCCCGCCATTTTTCGTAAGTGCGGATTCTAAAGGACTTTAAACCTAGTGTTTTTGGAAGTGCGGATTCTAAACGAGTTACGCGGCTGTTTTGTGGAAGTGCGGATTCTACAGGGCTTAGGGAGACGGATGGTGGTCTCGGGCGGTGAGACGGGCGGCGGAGAGGGAATGGTCGGAGATCGGAGGCGACATACACGGGAGAGCTTAGCATGTGAGTATCAATTGGCTAAGTATTATGTAGGGAACGGTAAGAATTGGGACGTGAGTGGCAGATGGGAGCTTTAAGCGGCAACGGGCTGGTCTGTAAGTCGTGTAGAAGCACACGTCAAGGATAAACGCACACCAAGACCCAGGTTCAAAAACCGAACCTGGGGCACCCGGCAAGCCGCCGAATAGCAAAACAGTCTTACGTTTGGCTCAGACAGAAATGACCGACAGCGCTCCGTGTTCCTTCCGAGCGGGCCGAACAATAATTTCGACGTCTTGGCGAAGAGCGGTAAGAAACTCCATGAGGCGTCCGATGGAGAAATTACCCGCGCGGTTCCGCATCAGCAGCGAAACCTGCGGCTGCTGCACGCCCAGAATCTTGGCAATCTCGACCTGCTTCATGCCGCTGCCCTTGAGAATCGTGTAAATCTGCAAGGTGAGCTGCGCCTTCAGCAGTTCCTGCTCGGGATTGGGAAGGCCAAGGTCGGCGAACACATTCCCGCTGCCTTGGGTCACGCGAGCGACGCGCTTGTGCGTTCTCTTTGCTTTGGCTTTCATCTTCTTAGTTCTGCCTTTTCCTATAGTCCCGCGCGCCGTAGCGAATCCCTGATGATCTCTTCTTCCCCGCTCCGCTCCCATCACTCCCTGTGCGATAATAGGGAATGGCACAGGAGCACGCCGTGGACAGCCTACTTTCGAGAATCACCATCACACCCGGCCTACGTTCCGGACAGCCCTGCATCCGCGATCCGCGCATCACCGTCTGGGACATTCTCAAGTGGTTAGGCACGGGCGCAACCCACGCTCAGATTATCACCGACTACCCCGAGCTCAGCGAAGAAGACATCTTGGCCGCTCTCCAGTGGGCCTCCACGCTTAGAGACACTGCCTCCTTCGTTAAGCCCCGATGAAGTTGCTCTTCGATGAGAATCTTTCCGACTAGTCGAAGCGGTCGTCCAGCTCTTTCCCGGCTCCGTCCACATCACGCGCACGGGCCTTGCCCGCGGCGCGTCCGATCGCGCCATCTGGGAATATGCCGACCAAAATGATTTTGCAATCGTCACCGCAGACAGCGGGTTCTGTGACCCTTGCAAACATCCTCGGCTATCCGCCAAAGTTGTCCTTCTCGAGAATTGCGACTATCCCACAAACATCGCCGCACGCGTACTCAGTACCAACGCCCTCCGAATCTCCGAGTTCGAGCGCAATGACCGCCCAATTCTAATTCTGCAAAGACAATGACTTCTGATTTGCCTCTGTCGGTGCCGCACTCTTGTGACTTTCAAGGTTGCGGGTTTTGGCTTTCCGCGGGTGGCCCATCCTTGCGGTTTTTGAAAGGTGGGCTTTTTCTTTACTCTTGAACTCCCTACGCCCTCGTGGGGGACGCGATCCCTGACACGTTTTCCGTCCGCTCTTCAAACTCAGCGGCGGCCAATCCCACGAATTCCTTTTCTCCCACC
>CAVSNL010000056.1:0-24991 GCA_963729285.1 uncultured Acidobacteriota bacterium | reverse complement strand
TCAACTCATGTAACGGCCGGCGTTGATGTTGAAGGTTTGGCCGGTGATGGTCTTGTTTTCTGCGAAGAGGACAGCGATGCGGGCGACTTCGTCGGCCGAGCCAACGGTCTCGGCAGGAATTTTGTCGCGAATTTCCTGGGGGACGCTGGCGGCCATGTCCGTGTCGATCAGCCCGGGAGCTATGGCGTTGGCGGTGATCCCGTCTTTGGCCAATTGGGAGGCATAGGAGCGGGTTAGGCCCAGGATGCCGGCCTTGGAGGCGGCGTAGTGCGGTCCGATGATGCCCCCGGTTTGCGCTGCAATGGAGCAGAGATTGATGATGCGGCCCCAGCGGGCGGCCCGCATGCCCGGAAGCACGCGCTGGGTCACGAGGAAGACCGAGGTCAAGTTTACGCGGAGAAAGTGTTCAAAGACTTCCTCGGTCACCTGATCTGGCGGAAGCACTTGGGCAATCCCCGCGTTGTTCACCAGGATGGCGACCGGGCCCAGTTTCTCTTCCACGGTTGTTACCAGCCGCTCCACGTCCGCGGTTTTTGAGACGTCGCCTTGGACCGTTATGCACTTCCGGCCCGCGCCGCGGATGGTTTGGCATACCGCCTCCGCGGCGTCAGCTTGGGAGTTGTAGTTCACGGCGATGTCGGCGCCGGCGTTGGCCAAAGCCAGAGCGATAGCTTTGCCTATTCCTCGGCTCGCGCCGGTGACCAGAGCGATTCGTCCTGAAAGTGTGACCATCGGAGGGACTCTTTCTGCGCGAATATAGACAGAAACAATCTCACGACAACCGGAATCGCGCAAATTGGTCGTCGCGAGGAGCCGAAGCAAGGGACGAGAAGTAGCAACACAGGCACGTCTAGACAGGCTGCGGAAAAAGTCTTTTTCTTCAGGAGGTCAGTGCTTAACCTTCCTTAGGAGGTCGGTGCTTTAGCGCCGACGTAAACTGCGCGCTCTCAACGGGCTTCAGCCCCTGAAGGAAGCTTTTTTCTCATTTTCTTGCATTCTTCCGCAGCCAGTAGACCCGGCCTCTCGGAGAAGGCGGGAACAGCGTGCCCGATTTTGCGTTTGTTCAGGCGCAGAGCAAGAAAATGGCTCCGGTTTTGCCGGAGCCATTTGAGGAACACAAGACTAGCGTCGGGTCAGTCGCCGGCTACGGCTTCGGTCGCTTTTTCAGCGGCGTGCGGCGCGGACGCACCGTTGCCATTGCTGTGCCCGTTGCCGTTCGAATGGCCGTTGCCACTTCCATTACCCGCAGCAGGGGCGATGCTCACCGGTTTACCGGCGTTGGCGAAGTTGGCTGGGACGGCTTTGGCTATGTCCTGGACCGTGCCGATTTGGACCACCGTCGGCTGAGGCTTCTTCAAGACGAGTTCTTCGTAGATGGCGCGGACCTTGGCCTGCTCTTCGAACGCCTTTTTCCGGCGCGCGCGATCTTCTTCGGCCGCAGTCAGTGGGATGTCGTGCTCGAGGTGGCGCACGCGGGCGGCATCATCAGAGTCAATCCGGAGCGAGTGCTCGAAACTCTCGAGATTGACCTTCTTGCCCTTGGCGTAGATCTCGTGCTTCCCGTGGTTCTTGTACCACTCGGCGACGGTCGCATTCTTGTGCATGTTCTCGATGATCTGCCGCCAGCCAACTCCAGTGTTGTAAGCGCAGAAGCTGATTTCACCCTGCTGGGTGGCGTACGGGATGATGCACATCTCCGTCCGGCGGAAGTCGTAGTTGAACAGATCCTGGAACCACATCCCGGCGATGAACAGGAAGTTCCACGGGTCCGTCTGGCGGCGCTTCATGGCGTCTTCGTAGGTGCGGTCCGGAGACGTGCGGCCATACTTCACAGTGGATCTCTTGGTGAGCGCCCAGGTCTTGTCGAACTTCTTGAAGAGCGCGCTTAGCGTCAAGCCCTTTGGCCCTTGGAACGGCTTGTAATTCTTCAAGAGGGCCATAGCCATCATGAAGTTTGAGAACTTCTTGCCGCGGGCCGCGTCGGTGATGGCCGTCACGTCCTTGGTGAGCTGCACGGCGTCCAGGAAGCGCGGAACCGGTGCCCATTCCTTCGTGTCTTTGTTGATCATCATCGCCGTACCGACCCCGCAATTGGGGTGGCAGCCGCAGGAGAGCGAGCCCCACTGCGATTCGTTGCCCTTGACCATGTCGGCAAATCCGGCAAACGTGCTGATGAACGAGATCGGGAACCAGTCGCGGGTAGGCTCAACCTTGCCGACCTGTGCGCTTACATCTTTCGCGAGGTGCGAAAGCGTATAACGCTGGCGGAGGCGGCGTTCCGGAGTGATGTCTTCGTCACGGCCGGTGAACGAAACCGGCTGGAAGCTGACGAACGCGATCTTCTTGGGGTTCTCCATCGCGAACTTCACGACGCTGCCGACCTGGTCGTTGTTCACATTGTTGACGATGGTGACGACCAGCACGATTTCGATGCCCGCCTCATGCATGTTCTCGATGGCGCGCAGCTTCACGTCAAAGAGGTTGCCGATCTGGCGATGGCTGTTGGCGTCATTGCCGATGCCGTCGAATTGCAGGTACGCGTAGCGCATCCCTGCTTCGAAGGCCTTCTTGCAGAATTCCTTGCTCTTGGCGAACTCGATGCCGTTGGTAGCCGCCTGCACGCTGTTGTAGCCGATTTTGCGGGCGTACGACACGGCCTCGAGGAACAGCGGGCTCATCGTGGGCTCGCCGCCGGAGAACTGTACGGACATCTGGCGGCGCGGCTTAATCTTCAGCGCGTTGTCTAAGATTTCCTTAACTTCGTCCCAGCCAAGCTCGTGCACGTACCCAACCTGGTTGGCGTCCATGAAGCACGGATCGCACATCATATTGCAGCGATTGGTGAGGTCGACGGTGAGAACCGAGCCGCGGCCGTAGCGGACCGTGCTGGAGCCGTGCTTGTGGAGATCTTCGTCGTTGTGCGCCGGAATGTCGCGACCGGGGAACTGTTTTTCGATCCAGTCGAGAAACTTGGCGTCGATGGCCATCATGTCTTCGTAGTGGCCGTGCTGCGGGCAATCCTTGATCATCCAGATTTCGCCATCGCGCTCGACGATCTGCGCCTTAATCTCGCCGACCTTCTCGTGCATCAGGTCGCGCCAATCCTTCTTACCGGCGATAATCGACTCGCGCGCTTCTTTGACGCAGGCGGGACACAGTGAATCGGTCTGCCTCGGGAAGCCCAGCGTTGGCTTGGTCTTTTCCCACGACTTCAGCAGCGGCTTATCAGACCACTGCGGAGTCACGGAAGGGTTCGGATTGCGCTTGTTGAAGTGCTGAACGCTGTTGAACGTCACCGCTGCGGCCTTGCAAAGTATCCAATCGATCGTTCTCAACACCTGCGTGCCTACTTGATTCGGCATAAACTTCCACCCTCCAGCTTTCGAAAATGCGAGCTACCGTGACCCACGCCTTTGATGCTGCCCGTTCAATCGTTGGAACAAACAATAACGATCGCCCCCGGGCTTGAAAAACCGTACCACCTGAGAGGGGTACGGCCAATAAGTCTTTGACCTCGTATAGTTTGAGGGTAACGGGGGCCATAAGCCAGCGGGTTGCGGCGAACGGTCGAATACGGGGGTCGAACGGTAGAAAACGGGGGTTTGCGGGTAGCCGGAAGGACCGCTAGAGGAGGTTACCCATAAGCGATTTCTGGTTGAGAAAAGAAAAAGTAAAGGAAGAAATGTGCCAGCCGCTCGCGCAGGAAACGTACCAACCGAGTCCTACTCGTTTAGGACCGGGCGTAGTACCGAGATGACGAAGTGAGCGAAGTGCGACGCGCCTTCATCGAGTTGCAGCCAGCGCACGACACAATGGTCGGCTAAATATTTTCCGACGCGCGCCTCTGCAATCCCCAAATGGGACGCCAGTTGTGGCTTGATCGAATCGGTGCCGCGACGGCTCGAGCCACCGCGCAACAAGTTGGGGATCGCGATGCGCAAAGTCTGGCAGGCTTCCACGTAGTAATAGCTGGTGAGGTCGGAATCCGTGACCAGGAACACACCCGGACCAGCGGGAGCGCGGTCGGCTTCATCAAGTTTTACCGGGGCGCACGTGAGCAACCGGCGGAATTGCATTTCCAAAAGTGAAAGACGCGACGAAAGTCCGGGGTCACCGTAGCGCCCGCGGAGCGCGATGCCTCCGGCGTCACCCATCGGTTCGACCGGAAGACGAGGCATCACGGATTCGGAAGATCTGCTGGTTCGCGGCTCCACGGAATCTTCAGGCGGCGCAGAAACCGACGCGCGCGAGGAGGAAGGTCCTGTGCCATCTTGTTGCGTCGAGGCGGCAGGGGTTTCGCGAGTGACGCTTCCTTTCCGGCGGTTGCGGCCACCGCGTCGGCCTCGCCGGCGACGTGGGCCTTCAGCGGCAGGTCTTGACGCGGAGGCAGGATCCGACGGCGCCTCGGGCTGCTCGTCCGGCACCTGCTCGTCTTGTTGTGGCGGCGCGGCGATGGCTTCAAATACCGTCGCGCTTTGTTCGAACGGAAGCCCAGGCTCTGGCATCGTGAGAGAAGGACCGATAGCGGGAAGATCAGACTGCGATTCCAGCGGCGGAGCTTCCCCTCCGAGCCGGACGGCTGCTTCCTGTGCCTTGGTCTTCCAATCCGCACGGCGAAAACGGGCCGCGGCGGTGGTGTACCATTTTGCCGCTTCGGCATTTTGGCTGGCGGTTTCAAAATGGCGCGCCAGTTCAAAGGCAACCATAGCGTCCTGCGTCTTCTCGTAGAGATTGGAGAGTTGCGCCGCGGGATCCTTGCCAGTGCGTGCGCGGCGAATGCGCGCTGTAATTTGTTTCCAGTCCGCCATAGGTTGATTTCTGGACGCATTGTAGCAGCGAGAACCTCCCGCGGCTAGTGCGAGGGAGCAATACCTCAGTGTCTTGGGACCCCGAAAGATTGTTTCGGCACAAGTGCTTTTACACGTTGACGCGGAATGCCGCGGTAAGTATTCTTGGCTCCAGCCCTCTTGGAGAAGCGATGGCGCGCTTGCGCGACCTTTCACGGATTACCGCCGCCGTAGTCTTGCCCTTTGCCTTGACCGCCACTTCTATCTCCACAGCTTCCGCTCCTGGATTCGGGACGGTGGTGTCGGCGGAACATGCGCACGTGGGGCGCGCGGCTGCGTCGGTTGGGACCACCGTTTTTTCCGGCGACAGTCTCGATACCGAAGAGCTGGGAAGCCTTCAAGTACGATCGGGAGCGGCGCGTTTGCTGCTTACCGCTTCGAGCCGCGTAACCTGGGGGGCCGACGAGGGATCCTCCGCGGCTACACTGAAGAGCGGGACCGCCCTGTTTTCCACCGCCTCCGCCAAGGCCTTTGCCTTGCACGCCTCCACCGCAGTGATTCGCCCAACCGGTGACGGGCCGACCGTCGGCAGCGTCTCCATCGTCAGCCCGAAAGAGCTGAGGGTGAGTTGCTCGCGCGGGTCGCTGGCGATCTCAGTAGACGACGACACAAAAATGATCGCCGAGGGCACCGCGTATCGCGTGGTCCTCGATCCTGATTCCGTGTCGGACGATGGCAGCTCGCCGGGCGCTGGGCCCGCGGCTCAGAAACCGCCGAAAAAAGCGGGTAAAAATAAATTTTTGATGTACGTGATTATCGCTAGCGCTGCGGCCACTGGAATTGTGCTGTATTATGCGCTGGAGAGTCCCGACAAACCGTAGCTGATAGCATTGTTGCGCTAGCGGAAGATCGTTTTCGTGTTTTTCCTCTCGTTGTTCAACGCCTTACTTCGCGGTCCAGCGTTATACCTGTAGCCGCCCTCCCGTTCTGCTATGTTAGTCTCCCAACGTCAGGCGAGGCACGCCCGCCTGATACCTTTGGCGATCGCGCTGGAGAGCACAACGCAATGCTCAATTCACTGGACCACCCATTTCTCATTCTCGCGGTCTCCCTGCTTGTTTTCTGGTCCGCAGCGTGGGTTGGCAGCAAGCTCCGCGGGAGACAGTCGGACCAAACGAAAGACGCTCACGATGATTTCGCGTTCGTCCTCGGCGGTACTCTGACGCTGTTAGGTCTTATCATCGCCTTCACTTTTTCGATGGCCGTCAATCGCTATGATCAGCGGAAGAACTACGAGGAGCAGGAAGCCAACGCCATCGGAACGGAATACGTCCGAGCCGACTTGTTGCCAGAGGCGGACGCCTCGAAAGTGCGCGCCTTGCTCAGCAGCTATCTCGACCAGCGCATACTCGGCTACAAAGCCCGTCGCGATCAACGACTTCGCCAGATCAACGCCGAAACCGCTCGGCTGCAGACGCAGCTTTGGACCGCCGTCACCAAGCCCGCTGCCGCTCAACCAACGCCCGTCGCCGCTCTCGTCGTTAGCGGCATGAACGATGTATTGAACTCTCAGGGATACACTCAGGCCGCCTGGTGGAACCGCATTCCCATCGCGGCATGGTTACTTTTGTTCGCGATCGCCATTTTCTGTAACGTATTGATAGGTTATGTTGCGCATGGAAGAAGCGCCTTCCTCTTTCTCATTCTACCCATCGCTCTTTCCATATCGCTCTTTCTCATAGCCGACATTGATAGCCCGCGTCAGGGACTCATCCACGTGTCGCCCCAAAATCTCGAGAGCCTCGCCGAGTCCCTGCATCCGCAATGAAGCCGTAGGAACATCTGGGTAGCAAGGAATCCTGCTGCCGGATGTTCCATTTGCCCCTCGTTCTCTTTGCCCCCATCTGGTTTCCCCGATGCCGTCCACGAGCGTGAACCGCCATGAGTCTTGGGGCGTTGTCGGCGTTGTGGCGTTGTAGGCGTTGTGAGGATGATCAGCGCGACGTAGAATGGAGGATCGAGCAGAGCAAGGAGAAATTGATGGCTACTGCAGAGACAACCGTTCGGGTTGGTGACTTCGCGAATGAACCGTTCGTGGACTTTTCTCGGCCCGAGAACCAGGCCGCTATGGCGGCCGCGCTTAAGAAGGTGGCTGCGGAGTTTGGGCGCGAGTATCCCATGTACATCGGCGGGGAGAAGGTTTTCACTACCGCGAAGATGATGTCTACCAATCCTTCGCATCCCTCCCAGGTGATTGGAGTATTTCAGGCGGCGAATGCCGAACATGCAAATGAGGCCGTCCTGGCGGCGAATAAGGCCTTTGAATCGTGGAAAAAGGTGCCCGCGGAACGCCGGGCGGAATGTTTGTTTCGGGCGGCGAAGATTATTCGCGAGCGGAAATTCGAGATCTCCGCTTGGATCTGTTACGAGGTCGGCAAGTCTTGGGTGGAATCCGACGGGGATACCGCGGAGACCATCGATTTTCTGGAATATTACGGGCGCGAGATGTTGCGCTTGGCGGGACCGCAGGCCACCACTCCGATGAAGGGCGAGAAGAATTTCATGGTGTACATCCCGGTGGGCGCGGGGGCCGCGATTCCGCCCTGGAATTTTCCGGCAGCAATCGCGACCGGGATGACGGCGGCGGCTTTGGTTACCGGGAACACCGTGATCCTGAAGCCTTCGGAGGAATCACCAGCCGTGGCGGCGAAGATGGTCGAGATTTTGTACGAGGCCGGGATTCCGAGGCACGCTTTGAATTTTCTGACCGGCGCCGGCGAAATTGTGGGCGATGCTTTGGTGAAGCATCCGAAGACGCGGTTTATCACCTTTACCGGGTCCAAGGAAGTGGGCTTGCTCATCAGCGAGGCCGCGGGAAAGAAAATGCCGGGCCAGATCTGGATCAAGCGCACCGTCCTGGAAATGGGCGGCAAGGACGCAACGATTGTAGATGAAGAGGCGGACATCGACGCGGCCGTCGAGGGCGTGGCGCAGGCGGCCTTTGGGTATCAGGGTCAGAAATGCTCGGCGTGTTCGCGAGCGATTGTGTCGGAGAAGGTCTATGACACATTCGTGCAGAAGATTGCGGAGCGCGCGAAGAAGGTCACCGTGGGGCCCAGCGAACAACCCGGCAATTATATGGGTCCGGTGGTGAGCAAGACGGCGCTGGAGACGGTGCTTGGATATATTGATGTGGGAAAGAAAGAAGGGCGCGTTTTGGTTGGCGGCGATCGTGCCCCTGGCGATGGTTATTTCGTGCAAGCTACCGTGATTGCCGATGTGGATCCGAAGGCCCGCATCGCGCAGGAAGAGATTTTCGGCCCGGTCTTGGCGGTCATCAAGGCGCGGGATTTCGATCACGCCCTGGAAATTGCCAATGGCACCGAGTTTGGGTTGACCGGCGGCGTCTATTCGCGCAATCCGCAGAAATTGGAAAAGGCGCGTGAAAACTTTTACGTCGGAAATTTGTATTTGAACCGGAAATGCACCGGCGCCATGGTGGGCGCCCATCCGTTTGGCGGATTTAATATGTCGGGAACGGATTCGAAGACCGGCGGGAAGGATTATCTGTTGTTGTTCCTGCAGGGAAAAAGTATCGCGGAAAAAGTCTGAAGCAATGACCTAAGGAACGTAATGAAGTAAAGAAAGTAGCCCACTCTAGATTCTGTTTCGTCGCGACGTTTGAGCCTCCGATTTCTCCTCGTTCGTTCATTACTTCCTTACTTCTTTACATCTTTACTTCGCCTTTCGCACTCACGTATTTCATCGCGCGGTAGACCGGATAGCTTGCGATCAGCATAAGTAGCGCCAGCGGCGCGTTGTCCCGGTCAGTCGCGATCGACCCGATCAGAAAGACAATCGAGCCCGCCAGCGCGATGGTCGTGGTGTACGGATAACCCCACGCGCGATAGGGACGCGGCATTTGCGGTTCTTTCCTGCGCAGGATGAACAGCGAGGCATACGTGAGCGTGTAGTTCGCTACGAAGAAGAACGAGAGCATCGCGATGACCCGTTCGAATGCGCCGAGCACGAACACCACCGCGACGATGGTGCTGAGCAAGAGGGCGAACGCGGGCGTGCCTCCCGTGTTGACTTTAGCGGCTTGCCGGAAAAACAGACCGTCGAGGCTCATGGCGTACAGCGTGCGCGAACAGAACAGTTGATTCGCGTTCATACACGACAGCAGCGAGATCACCATGATCGAACGAATGATGGGATCACCCAGGTGGCCGAAGATGCGGTCCGCCGCGGTGCCTAACGAGAACATATTGCCGGCGACTTGGTTGAGCGGCAGAACGTAAAGCACCGCGGCATTGATCAGCAGGTAGATCCCCATGATCGAGAAGACGCTGCCGAAGATGGCCCGCGGAACATCGCGGCCGGGGTTGCGGACTTCTTCGCCAAAGTAGACCACGCCGTCCCATCCGTCCACGGTATACAGGACGGCTTGCAGCGCTAGCATAAAAGCAATGATGAGCGGCCAGCCCGATTGCAGCGTGGGCATGGCTGCGGCGGCGTGGGCTGCGCTGGCGGCCTGTGCCGTCGTTGGGACGGCGTTGCGCGCTTGGCCGCCAAAGAGGAAACATGCGGCAACGAGAATCAGGAAAGCGACGGTCTTCATCGCAGCGGTGACCAGTTGTGTGCCCTTGCCCCAGCTGATTCCGCGCCACTGCAAGATGAAAAATCCCACGATGACCACAATCGCGATGGGTTGGACGTGTCCCGCGAGTGCGGGGATCAGCGCGCCACTGTATTCGCCGATGACGATGGCAACGGCGGCGGCGGTGCCGCAGGTCGAAAGCCAATCGCTCCACCCGACGATAAACCCGGCGTAGTCGCCCATGGCCCGGCGCGAAAAGTTATATTGACCTCCGCTGCGCGGAATGGCCGCGCCGAGTTCGGCCATCGAAGATGCGCCCACCAGCGCGTAAAGTCCCCCGAGGATCCAGACCCCGAAGAAAAGATAAATATTCGGCAGCCACTGCGCGATGTCGCCGGGAGCCCGTACGATTCCCGCAGCGATCGTGTTGCCCACGGCCGCGGCGATCCCGAACCAAACTCCGAGAACTTTCAGCAGGCCGCCGCGTGAGCGTACTCCGTCGGCGGCGCCTACAACCACGGGGCCTATTGGCCCGACGGGAGTGGTGGTGGACGCGTCGGATGTGTTAGACAATGGGGTCTCAGGGGAGCTTGCAGCGACGTCGCCATAATAGTGTCGGCGCGGGAAAATGCAAGCCGGATGTCTTGCTCGGGATAACGACCGGAAGTGTTGTTCGGGATAATGATTCGGGATAATGAATTGACCCCCGATACTGTTAACACCGTTCATGCGGAGATTTCGACGCGCCTCGAGACGCAAACGATCGCGGGCACGGCCGATGTGTCGGTAGTGATTCCCTGCTTGAACGAGGCCAACTCGATTGGCATCTGCGTGGGAAAGGCCCTTGAGGCTTTTCGCGCGGCCGGACTCCGCGGAGAAGTCGTGGTGGCCGACAACGGCTCTACGGATGGGTCGGTCGAGATCGCGGAAAAGCTCGGCGCGCGGGTGGTTCCGGTGGCGCGACGTGGGTACGGAGCAGCGCTACGGGCGGGAATCGCGGCGGCGCGCGGCGCTTTCATCATCATGGGCGACGCCGACGATAGCTACGATTTCAGCGAGGTGCCGCGATTCGTCGAGAAATGGCGGCAGGGCTACGAGGTGGTGATGGGAAACCGCTTCCGCGGCGAGATCAAGCCCGGGGCCATGCCTTGGCACCACAAATACATCGGGAATCCGGCGCTGTCCTGGGTGCTGAATTTATTTTTCCACGCAGGAATCGGAGATAGTCATTGCGGGATGCGCGGATTTACGCGCGCGGTCTACGACCGCATGGATTTGCGCAGCACCGGAATGGAGTTTGCCTCGGAATTCGTGGTCAAGGCGGCGCAGTTGCAGGCCAAGGTAACGGAAATTCCGATCACACTGTGGCCGGACAAACGGGGACGCCCGCCCCATCTGCGAAGTTTTCGCGATGGCTGGCGGCATCTGCGCTTCATGCTGCTGTATGCGCCGAACTGGTTGTTTCTTTTACCGGGCGCGTCGCTGGTGGCGGCGGGATTGTTTCTGGTGTTCTGGCTGCTGCCTGGCCCGCGTGTTTTGACGCCGCGCGTGACCTTGGACGTGCACACCATGATTTTTGGATTGATGTTTACGCTGCTGGGCGTGCAGATTCTGTCGATCGGAGCGTTCGCCAAAGTGTTCAGCTACGCGGAGCGCTTCGATCACCGCAATCATTCGTTGCGGCGCGCGCTGACCCACGTGACGCTGGAATCCGGGCTGCTCCTTGGCGGCGGATTGTTTGTCGTGGGATTTGCGGGTTGCGTCTGGGTGGTGTGGAGCTGGGTGGCCAGCGGGTTCGGACCGCTGCACCAGGTGCGCGCCGTGTTGTTCTGGTCGATGTGGTTATTTATCGGGATTCAGGTGATCTTCGCATCATTTTTCTTGAGTATGCTGGGCATCAGCCGCGGCACCTACATCGGCGATTACGACCTTAAATAGATGGCTTACACCGGACTTGACCATTTCATCGCGAAACTTCGATTTCGCGCGGCATATCCTTATATCCGCGCCGGCTCCAGTGTCTGCGATTTGGGTTGCGGACTGGAAGCGGCCTTCTTGAACTATGCTGGCGATAAAATTTCGCACGGCGTCGGCGTCGACGACCAGGTCGAAGACGGCGTGCGCGGGCGGTGGTGGCGCATTCGCGGAAACATTGGAGCGCCGTTGCCCCTGGAATCGGGGCAATTCGATCATGTCGTGATGCTCGCGGTCCTCGAACATCTTCCGGACCCGGACCCGGTGCTGCGAGAGGCGTATCGGATTCTCGCGCCGGGCGGGTCGCTGATCCTGACTTGGCCTTCGGAAATGGTGGATCCCCTATTGAAAGTTCTGTATGCGCTGGGCCTGATTAGCGATGAGATGGAAAGCAACGAACACCAGAAACGGATTCCCGTCGAGGCCTTGCGAGCGATGCTCCAGCAAATTGGCTTCAAAGAGTTCCATCACGAGCGATTCGAGGTCGGCCTAAATAATTTAATGGTAGCGTCGCGGTGATCACAACTTGTACGGGCGCAGCATTGCTGCGCCCCGAACAGCCCAGGCGCCGACATTTGAGCGCCCAATTAAACTGCCGTGCAATCACGGCAGTCTTGACACAAGATGCCACTAGGTGAAAAACCATGAACAAGAGAACATTTATCAAGCTTTCTTCGGCGATGATGGCCACTCCGATCATCTCGCCGCTGCTGGCGGCCATGCCCGATGACAAACTGAAAAACTGGTCAGGCAATCTCGAATATGGCACCGAGCGCCTGTACTCCGCGAACTCCCTGGAAGAGGTCCGCGCATTTGTAGCGAAGCAGGGAAAGCTGAAGGTCCTCGGCACGCGGCACTGCTTCAACACCATCGCCAACAGCACCGACCAATTTCTGTCCGTGCGGCCGATGGCGAAAATTGCGGCCCTGGACGACAAGGCGCCCACGGTCACCGTCGAGGGCGGCATGAGCTACGGCCAGCTTTGCCCCGATCTCGACAGCAAGGGCTTCGCCCTTCACAACCTCGCATCGCTTCCTCACATTTCGATTGCCGGAGCATGCAGCACCGCAACGCACGGTTCCGGAGATAAGAACGGGAATCTGGCGACCGCGGTTTCCGCTCTGGAACTGGTCACCGCGTCCGGCGACGTGGTGCGATTGTCCCGGCGCGACGATGGCGAGACATTTCGCGGCGCGGTTGTGGGACTTGGCGCCCTGGGAGTGATCACCAAGGTGACGCTGGACGTGCAACCGACCTTCCAGGTGCGGCAGTTCGTGTACGAAAATCTGCCGATGAGCCAGTGGTCCGAAAACTTTGAGGCTATTGAATCGAGCGCTTACAGCGTCAGCCTCTTCACCGATTGGAAGCAACAGCGATTCAACGAGGTCTGGCTGAAGAAGCGGGTGGAAGAGGGCAAGGCGATCTATGCTCCGGAAGAATTTTACGGGGCCAAACGCGCGACCAGGAATCTGCACCCCATCGCGGAACTCTCCGCGGAAAATTGCACCGAGCAGATGGGTGTGCCCGGTCCGTGGTACGAGCGGCTGCCGCATTTTAAAATGGGCTTTACGCCCAGTGCCGGTAAAGAGCTGCAATCCGAGTATTTCGTGCCGCGGCCAAATGCGGTCGAAGCGGTGATGGCGGTGGAGCAGCTGCACGAAAAGATCAGCCCGCACCTGTTGATTTCGGAAATCCGGACGATTGCGGCCGATGACCTGTGGATGAGTCCCTGCTACAAGCAACCTTGCGTGACGATCCACTTCACCTGGAAGCAGGATTGGCCCGCGGTGCAAAAGCTGCTCCCCCTGATCGAAAGAAATTTGGCGCCGTTTGGAGCGCGTCCCCACTGGGGAAAGCTGTTCACCATACCTCCCGCGCAGCTTCATCCCAACTACGAAAAGCTGCCCAAGTTTGTGGCGTTGTGCAAGAAATTCGATCCGCAGGGAAAATTTCGCAACGAATTCCTGAATGCCAATATTTTCAGTGCGGCCTGACCGCCACGCGCCATGATCGTTGTAGGCGTCGCGGCACTGCTTTACCCTGACGGTGGTAGTGGGTCATCTCTAACGACGCCAGCCGTGTCAAGAGTCTCCTCGTGTGATTTTTCCTTTCTCTCTGCATACTCATGCGTTCGCGCACGTGCGCGCTTTTGTGCGACGCGGTCAGCGGGCGCGACCATATTATAAGGGTCGCCTGTAGAACTCGATTCGCATGCCGTCCGGATCATCAAGCCAGATGAATTCGTTCTCACCATATTTGTCCCGCTTGATGCCACTATGGGCGATTCCCAAAGAATCGAGTTGTGCCCGAATCGCTTGCAGTTCCTCAAGCGTACGCACACCGAAGGCAAGGTGGTTCAAACCGACTTTTTCTTTTTCGTAGAGTCCTGCTTGATACTTATCTGCACGCGTGAAAAACAAACGTGTATCGCCGACTTGATACATGATGCTGCCTTCTGCTCGTTGCGCGGGCTGTCCCAGAAGCGCCGTGTAAAACCGTTCTGTTCTGCCAACTTCGGCAACCCGCAAGACGAAGTGATCGACGAAATTCGGATAGGTCATAGATCTTCACCGCAAAGAGACCAGGGGACGACTTCAATCAAGACTCATTCCGAAGCCTACCATTGATTTTCAAACTGACCCGCTACCTAAGATTCCACCCAGTAGCCGAAACAGGAAGACTCAATATAAACTTGTGCGATGTTCAGCTGCGCCAGATTCGTTTTGATAGGATTTTTTCTCTTTCGCGCTGGAAACGCTGCCGCACAATCAGTCGAGGAGGAGAAAGAGCATGCGGTCGTTGAGATAGGGGGAGCCGCATTTCGCAATGTCACCGGCGATGCCACAAACAGCTTCGGCCCTTCCGTTGCCGTCGAGGTAACGCCCGTTAAAAACTGGCTCGAACTGGAATTCGGCACTACGGCGCTCTTCCGGCGGCACTCCACCGAATGGGGAACCGACCTCCTGTTTAAGAAGCCGTGGGACCTTTCACCGAAAGTGGAATTTATGTTTGGCATCGGCCCGGAATGGGATCACTCCAGGCAATTCGGAATAACGACCAACTCTGTGAGCGGAGAGGCCATAGGAGATTTCATGTTCTGGCCGTCCCGTAAGCATAGGTTCGGGTGGTATCTCGAACCGACCTACGAGTACAACTTTGCGCGTGGCCATGAACAATCGGTTGGCATCACCGGGGGCCTCTTAATCTCGATCCCCTAGCAGGCTGCGGAAAAAGGCGCGTTTGTCATCCCGAACCCGTGTCGTTTGCGCGTGAGGGATCTGCTGTTCGCAAGAAAGCCAAGGAAAAAGCAGATTCCTCACCCCGTTCAAAAACCGAACGGGGCTCGGAATGACATATTTCGAGGTTTTCCGCAGCCTGGCTAGGCCCTTCTCAAACATGAATACAGAGAAACATTGGGAAAAGGTTTATCGCGAGAAGCCGCCGCGGGCAGTTAGTTGGTACCGTCCGCACCTGGAGACATCTCTCGCGTTGATCGAAAAGGCTGCGCATCCGTGGCCTGCTGTGCCTCCTTTCCGGCCGCGGGAGGCAAAGGCTAGGTAAAGTAAGGTCAGGGGCGCAAGCGATTGTTTGCGCCCCTGATTCTTAATGTGCACGAGCAAACGACGCCACAAACCGCAGTGTGGGAGGCGTTTGTTTCCTAGTCTCCAGCTCATTCCAGCTCATTCGAGCTATTGCTCCGGGACGAGCGGGGCGCCCGGCGGCGTGTAGGGCTCCAGGTAGGTGTTGTCCGTGTCGGGAGTCACGAGCCAGATTTTGCGATCTTTGAAATAGCTCAGGAGCTTGGCGTCTTGTTCGGGATTGATTTCCCGGGCCCATAAAACTTTTGCGTCGTCGATTTCGGCGCCGTTGAAGACCCATTCGTCATGGATGTTATGATCTTCCGAATAGCGCACGATGATCAGATGTTTCCCTGGCGTTTGCTTTAATTTGTTGGCAATCGCTGTCCGGCTGGGATCGCCTTGGCAGGTCCAGAAGAGCGGATCGCAGACATGGCGAACGACGTGGATTCCCGTGCCGACAAACAAAGACAGAACAATGGCTCGCGACAATGCCAAGCCTATCGGGCGCGTGCCCATACGCATCGTGCGCAAGTGGCGGATGGTTTGTACCACTAGCAGATAAAGCACGCAGGTGATCGGCGCGGCATAATGAGCGTTGGACCAGATGACGATAAAAACGCCGGCCACCCCAATGACCGCGATGATCCATGGCAGACGCATTTTTCGATCGCGCAATACGAACGGCAGCGCTGGAATTGCCAGCAACCAGCCCGGCCAGAAATAGGTGACGCCGCCGCGAAATAGTTTTTCCCACGAGACGCGAAAGATATCAGCGCGGGTTTGGTGATAATTTTCACGCTCCCAGCCGTTGTAAAAATCCTCGAACTGCTGATTGCGGTAGTGCATTTCAGGCTTCGGCTGTTCCCACAGAAAAAGTGGCGCGGTGTGATAAGTGCGGGTATTGAGCACATGCGGCATCAGCAGCGCATTACCGGTTAAGCGCCAGTTGTAGTAGCCCATCCACGCGGCGGTAAGAACCACAACGGCGGTGAGAGGAATGACAACTTTTGTGAGGCGAACACGCAGCACGTCCTTTGATTTGGTTCTGCCCATCAGCCACCACAAGAGCCACACCGCGACAGGAACACAAAAAAGAGTTCCTTCGTATGGGCGGCTGTTCGCGAGAATGGCAATGCCCAATCCAAGCAGAAGCGCATCCCGAATACGCGCGCGCTTGACGATTCTCGCGGCGGCACCCAGGACCAGCGCGCCGCCGATGGCCGCGACTGCGCCTCCCCAGTAGCTGTTCATCCAGTAGCTGGCGATTCCCAATTTCAGCGCGACGATCGCTGCACCGAGCAAGGCCCAGCGCGCGGGCAGCCAGGCCTGCAGCATCCACAGGATCGCGGCGCACATGGCGGCATCGCTGAGTAGAACGCCGATCCAGGGATTTCCCAGGATTTGCCCAAGCGCTAACGCGGCTCCTTGCGCGGGCGGATACATCGAGGAGTAAGTGGGAAACCAGTTCACGTGGAATGTCTCGAAACTAATCCACATCGGATGCGTAGGATTTGTCAGTCGCCCGTGAGCAAAAGTGTCGGAGAGGAGCAGATAGCTGTATTCGTCGTGGATGCCGGGGACCGGGACGTGGAGGAATGGGAGCGCGAGGAGCCGGATGGCGATTACCGCGAGGAACAGGGCCACGATCGCGAGCGTACGGCGCTCGGAGAACTTCGCGAGTGTGCGTTCCACGCGGTCGAACAGGGTTTGTGCGGCGCGCGGAAACAGCAGCGCGATCACGCCTAGCGCGAAGGCTATGCCGAAGGAGACTGCGAGGATGTGGAGAGTTCGGAGAGTTGTCGCGTCGTCAAGTCCGGTCATGAACGAGGAATTGTAGGCTGTTTTTGGCCGGTTAATGCCGAGAATTTCTGCAGGCAAGTTGGGGAAAGGTTTGGCTGCTTTAATTTGCGTTGAGGTCAACGCTCGCTGATCGAAGTTTTGCTAGGCGGATGCGCTTAGGGTGCATTTGCATTTTGACACAGACAGGAATGTCTGTGCTACGGCTCGACTTCGAGTTCGGTCGGCGGTTTTCCCTGGGTCTTGGCGCGGCTGCTTTGGCTGCGCGAGGATTGTCGATGAAGTCGGCGAGTTCCAGGCGCATGTTGCCGGGATTGGTGGAGAAGGCCATGCCGGTCTCGAAATCGATGGTGCCGTTGCGAATGAATTTTTCGATGACGCCGTCGAAGTGCTGCATGCCTTCGGTGTCACCGTCGCGCATGGCGTCGAGGAGCGTCTTGCCTTCGCCTTCACCCTTTTCAACGTACTCACGGGTGCGCATGGTGGCTTTGAGAATTTCGATGGCGGCGATGCGTCCCTTGCCGTCTTTTTTTGGAAGCAAGCGCTGCGAAACGATGTAGCGGAAGGCTTTTCCGAATCTCGTGCGGATGCCTTGCTGATCGCTCTGCGGAAAAACACCGATGATGCGCTCGACGGTTTTGGAGGCGTCGATGGTGTGGAGGGTGGAGAGCACGAGGTGGCCGGTTTCCGCGGCTTCGAGAGCGATCTCAATGGTTTCGCGATCGCGCATTTCGCCTACGAGAATGACTTTGGGAGCCTGGCGAAGCGCGGCGCGCAGGGCCAGGGCGAAGGTCGGCGTGTCGCTGTGGAGCTCGCGCTGGTGAATGGTGGACTTTTTGTGGCGGTGCAAAAATTCGATGGGGTCTTCGATGGTCAGGATGTGGAAGGCCTTGTCTTCGTTCATCTTGTCGATGATGGCGGCGAGCGTGGAGGATTTTCCAGATCCGGTGGGGCCGGTGACCAGGACGACGCCGTTGCGGAGGTGCACGATATCTTCGAGTTGCGACGGAAGGTTTAACTGCTGAAAACCGGGAATTACCATGGGAATCACGCGCATGACGATCGCGTAGGTGCCGCGCTGGCGGAAGATATTGACGCGGAAGCGAGCGATGCCGGGGAGTCCGTAGGAGAGATCGGCGGAGCCATCCTGCTCGAGTTTGCGGATGGGATGGTCGTTCTTGCCGATGATGTCGTAGGCGATGAAGCGGGTGTCATCCGGGCTCAGGGATTCCAGACCCTTGAACTTCAACTCGACGAGTTCGCCGCTGACTTCGATTTGCGGAGCGCGTCCGGGCGAGAAAATCAGGTCGCTGACGTGGCTGTTGGACTTGAGCATCGCGGTGATGAGCTGGGCCGTGTGAATGGTGCGTTGAGAAGCTGGTGTTTGAGAAACGGGTGCCTGAGATGGTGGTGCCTGCGGAGTTGTTGCCATGGGTTCTTGTGTTTCTCCGTTTGGTTCGACTCGAAATTGGCTGGGTCGCCTGAAGAGGGCCGATTCGAGTGGCCGTCCGACGAGATTAGTGTAGACGAGGTTACTAGCCTGTTTGTGTTAAGTCTTCGGAGTTGGCGCGAGAAGATTACCCGTTACTGAAAGGCGGCCATGTGAACTGAGAGAAGAGCCTCAGCGGCTAAAGCCTTGTTGATTCGGTTCAGTTACGGCACGGCTGAAGCCGTGCCCTGACGAAAACCGGAATTCTTCACACAGAGTCCTGAAGGCGCGCCATCCGGTAGTTATATCTTTAGCACTCCCCTCCCCTACCTTTTTTGTAAGTGTTCATTCTGGAGGGAGTTAAAGTCATTTGTTTTGATAGACTTTTGCAAGTGTTCATTCCAGGCAAGTTAGCCTCGTATGACGCTACAGGCGGAAAAATGCACACACCTCCCCGCATTAATTAGACGAGAGTGTAGCGTATGATCACCAGAATGTCAAGTTCCGATTTGGTTCATATGGCTAGAGGCCAGCCATCTCATAATGGCTGGGACGAGAAAAGAATTTCCTCAGGGGCCCTTCGTTCCTCAGGATGAACTAAAGCCCGATTTTGCGCGTCCTTAAATGTCGGAGCTCCCTTCGTGCCTCAGGGCAACAAAGCTCCGACCCCCTGAGATGCATTTATGAGATGACTGCTAGTCGTGCTTTGCGGAGGCGTCGATGAATGCGGCGACGTTGGCTTTCAGCTTGGCTAGATCGTCGTCGCGCAGGTACATCATGTGTCCGGCATCGTAATACTGCAGATGAATGTTTTTCTGGAGCTTTTCGGGCAAGCCGAGATGGTCCATGGTGTATTCGGTGGCGAAGAAGGGAGTGGCCAGATCATACAAGCCGTTTTCGACTTCGACTTGCAGGTGCGGATTGGTGAGCAGGGCTTGAATGAGGTCGCCTTCGACGTTGGGGGAGCCGGGGAAGCCGAAATTCTCTCCTGCTTTGTGTTTCCAGTCCCAGGCGGGTTCGGCCTCTTCGGAAACGGTGAGATATTTTCTGTCCTGCAGACTGAATTTGAGTTCGTCGCGCAAGTAGTTGTTGAAGGCGGCGGTGTAGGCTCCGGTGATGGCGTCGGATTGAGGATCGGACTGGGCGTATTCGCCGAGCAGATCGTAGGTGAAGCCGGAGAAGCGGGCGTCGAGGCGGCCGGTCGTGAGTCCGCGACTACGCTGGAGTTCTATCATGTATTGGGGGAGGTTGACGCGAAGGTTGGCTTTGATGAGGTAGTCTTCGCTCAGGCCGGTGTAGTGCGAGATTTTTTTGGCGATGTCGGCTTTTTCGGCGGGGCTGATCTTGGAACCTTTTTGCAGCGCGGCGGCGTACTCGGTGACGGCGAACTGGCGGGTTTCGTCGATCAGGGTGTGGACATTGTCCGGGCGATTGGGAAGAACCTTGTGATACCAGGAGGTTGCGGCGTAGCTGGGCAGGTAAAAGATGTAGGGCTGATCGTCGCCGGGGCTGAAGGAAATGGTGCCGAGATCGAGGACCGAAGAGATCGAGCACAATGCCGTTGAAATACATGCCGTTGTGGTTCTGGAGGTAGTTGGAGAGCGCGGCAGAGCGGAAGGTGCCGTAGCTTTCGCCGATGAGGAATTTGGGGGAGTTCCAGCGGTCGGTGCGGCTGACGTAGATGTTGATGAATTCGGCGAGAGATTTGACGTCGGAATCGACGCCCCAGAAATCCTTGTTCTCGGATTTGCCGACGGCGTGGCTGAAGCCGGTGCCGACGGGGTCGATGAAGACCAGGTCGGTTTTGTCGAGCAAAGAGCTGACGTTATCGGCGAGTTTGTAGGGCGGAGGCGGAGTGGGCTCGGCGTTGGCGGTGACCACGCGCTTAGGACCGAACGCGCCCATGTGCAGCCAGACGGAGGCGGAGCCGGGGCCGCCGTTGTAAACGAAGGAAATGGGGCGCTGGGAGGTGTCCTTTGCGTCGGTGCGGGTGTAGGCGGTGTAGTAGATCAGAGCGGTGGGCTCTTCCTTTTCATTTTTGAGCAGGATGGTGGCGGCGGTGGCTTTGTAGGGAATGGATTGCGACGCCGATTTTGAGGGTGTGATCGGTTACGGAAGAATCCTCCTTGGGAGGTGGCGGGGCGGGCTCGGCGGGCTTTTCTTTTTCGACGGTTTTGGTTTCTTTTTCGTGCGTTTCCTGGGCGCGGAGGTTCGGCGACGCCATGGGAATCAGAAATAGACTGGTCAGAAAGATAGAGCGCGAGACTTTGGTCATGCTGGGCTCCCGTGAGAATGTGTGTTTGCGGGCGCGATTCTAACAGAGCGCGAACGCGAGTCAAAGTTTTGGAGATTCGGGTCGTGGGTCAGTTTCCGGTTACCGGACAACTGGTTGTGGCCCGATTTCCACACACTTCTCCGGTTTGCGCATTTACCAGGCCATTGGGACAGAAGTAGAATGCCGCAACTCTAGTTTGGGAGTTACTCTCATGAAACATCAACTCTTCGCGCTTTCGATTTTCCTTCTTCCGACTCTCGCGTACGGTCAGGTCAGAAGTGAACCTCCTCCAGCGCAGCATTCGGCGGCGGTCGAAAGTGAAATCAAGCAAGCAATCCACCAACGCCTGGATGCGCTCAGGCGTGGAGACGCGAAAACCTACCTAAGCTATTTCGGCGACGATTGCATCGTGACAGGCGATAACGGAGCGTTGATCAAGCCGGAAAACATAGCCAAAGAGTGGGGCGACGACTCTCGTTCCGGCATTCTGCACAAAGGCAGCGAGCCTATGGAATTGACGGTGCATGTCTATGGCGACATAGCCGTGGCGAGCTTTCGGGTTGAACTCGACGAGGACTGGGCCGGGCAGAAGCTGTTCGAGGCTTCGCGGATTAACGATGCTTTCGCCTGGCGTGGAGGAAAATGGTTGCTGGTCGCTCACCATGAAACCCCCATCCCGAATGCCCGGCGTGTGGCTGCCAAGGTGGACCCGAAACTGTTTGACGCCTATGTTGGTGAGTATCAAATAACGCCGAACTATATCGTCAAGGTGAAGCGCGAAGGCGACAAGCTCATGGATCGATGGCCCGGCGATGCAGTGTATACAGAAGACGTGCCCGTGTCCGAGTCAACGTTTGTCGCACGAGGCGAACTAGGAGAGGTGATCTACATCAAGGACGATACCGGCAAAGTGAGCCACTTCATTGTCCGTACTGGATTAGGCGACCTGATTGCAACGAAAATTAAGTAAAAGCGTGTCAACTCCCGATTAGTCTTAGGGTTGTATCGGAAGCGCGAAGGGCAATGCACCTGCACGAGCACGGTGTGTTCGCGCGCTTTCGATACAACGACTTGAAGGAAGACGCTGGCGGTTGCGGCGGATGCGGGCTAGTGGACCCGATCTAACGGCTATGGGAATTCAATCTTTTCGCTCACCTGTAAGGTGTTGGTTTTGCGGTACTTAGAAACCGAGCATGTGCGAGAACCGCAATGGCATGCGCTACGTTGGGGCATGACGTGCGGAGCATAGCACGCGGAGCGTCCGCCGCGCCAGCGGCTTAGTTCAAGTCGGGGTAATCGGAAACTGACTCACTACCGAGATTCGTCGTCGAAGGAAAACCCGAGATGGTGGTTGCCCGAATGCTGAGCGAGCTTGACGGAGGCCAAGTCGTTGACGATCCAATTGGCGCCTGCCGCGGTGAGTAGGGGATCTACTTCGGTGGTGCGCAGGGCCAGGACGGAGGCGCCGGAGGCTTTGCCTGCGCGAATGCCGGCTGGGGCGTCTTCGACGACGAGGCAATCGGCGGGCGCGAGTTTCAGCAACTCCGCCCCCTTCAGGTAAGGATCGGGGTCGGGCTTGAAGCGCTGAACGTCGGCGGAGGTGACGAGATGTTTTGGCTGCGGCAAACCGGCGACACGGATGCGGACCTCGGCCAGGGGGCGGGTGCAGGAGGTGACGATGGCCCAGCGGTCGGGGGGCAGGGCTTGCAATAGGTTTATGACCCCGGGGAGCGGGATGACGCCGTCGGTGTCTTCGATTTCCCAGCGCTCCATCTGGCTATTTTCGGCTTCGAGATCGGCGTTGGGAAGGAGTTCGCGGAGGGTGGTGATGCTTGGGCGACCATGAGCGCGGCGGATGACTTCGTCGGCGACAAAGCCGTGGAGTTGCGACCATCTGGCCCAGCAGCGGGCGACTGCGGGGGTGGAATCTACCAGCACGCCGTCGAGATCGAATAGGACACCGAGAGTACGAATATTCATGCCACAACCTTAATTCGATTTACGCAGTGCGAATCACGCCAAACGAAATTTCATCAAAGGCGGGAGTTTGGGGTGACCGAGTTGACTCAGTTTAAATACTAGAGCGTGCTTGCAGTTCTCCCTGGCTTTCGTGGTTTTCTCAGCCGATTCTGCTGCTGTTCTTCTAACCTGCCAGTTACCAGTATACCGAAGCGGGCTGGCGAAGGTAAAGCGAATATGCTAGACTGCGTCGGTGGACGAAGCCGCAGGGGCGTACTCGCAATCCTAACTGTTGACTGGTTTGCTCCGCGCATGAAGGAATGGGCTGGGATGGCCACGACGGCGCGTCCGCTGAAGGGTTCGTGATGACTCCGTTCGGTGTTGCAGAAAGAGTCTTGTCAATCATTAGCCGCAAGCAGGGACAGCCTGTTGCGAAATCCACAAGCGAAACTTGATGACGGCAGTTCACGGTTGCGCCCGATAGCGTGCGAGTGTACAAAATAGGCAAACAAAGATGGCAACCGCTCCTAAACTATTCCCGCTCACCAAGAAAACCCCACCAGGTTCAGAAGAAAGAGTATCGGAATACACGCCGCTCGCCTCTGTGTGGTACGGAGAGGACGCGGAGCTACTGGAGAAGCTGCTCAGTTTCTACCCACGCAAGAGGCCGCGCAAAATCTTGGACGCGACGGTGAACGGCGGCAGGTTTTGGAGAGGCAGCGAGCGGTCCGTTATCGGAATAGACATTGAGCCCCGTCATCGGCCCACGTTCGTCGCTGACAATACTAGAATGCCGTTTCGTGATGCGTCTTTTGACGTGGTGGTCTATGACCCTCCGCACATCCCGAATCAGGGCAAGGACAAGTCAAAAGACTTTAACAAAAGATTCGGCCTTGTCTTGCGCTCGTCGAAGGAAAATCAATACACCTTCACGCATACGTTCCCTCCGTTCGTCAAAGAAACACATCGCATTCTGAAATCGGAAGGCATATTGCTCTGCAAAATCGCTGACTATGTTCACAACCATCGCTATCAGTGGGCGCATATAGAGTTTATCAACGCCGCTCGCGATGCGGGTCTGACGCCTTGTGACTGCATCGTGAAAATACGCGGAGGGCCAATCATCGACCCCAAGTGGAAGAAGGCGCATCACAGCCGCAGACAGCATTGCTACTGGCTTATTTTTCGTAAATCTGACAGATGTGAGTAGCTTGAAGCCCAAACCAGGAAAGCCCGTTCCAGCGCGTGCCGCTGAAGAGAAACGTTCGCTCAGGCCGCCAAGCGCTTCGAGGCAGCTTGGCTTTCATCAACTCTTGGTTGCCGCACGAAAAAAGTATTTCATGGACGCGCTAAAAGAAGCGCTGGGCACTCTTGACCAAAACTTAATCAAGACCCAGATTGCCTTTCACGTACCAGCCGACGTGCAAAAGCTGCTGGCCGCGGCAGGTCTACGTGACGAATATGTTTTCCCTGTTTCTGCTGTCATCGAAGCGAAACCCACACTGATTGGCTACTATCGTCTTCTACTGGGTGCTCCGCAGAAGAGTTTTTACAAAAGCTCAACGGGCATGGGTATTTTCAAGAGGATGGAAGAAATTGGCACAGTCTCTGCGAAGCAAAGGCCTTACGTATCGGCCTTTTGTACAGCGATGGCGCAACCGTTGGCAGACTTGGTGCGCCAGATACCCAGTTTCACTGAGAGAGACCTCCACGAACTGCCGCTGCTTACCTTCGGTTCGCAGCTGCAAGGCTCCAACAACACGCAGATAGGCAAGAAAGCGATGCAGGAAGTGTTTCTTGCCATCACTGAGATTCTCGAGAAATCCATCGTGGAAAGGGAAGACAGCAAGTTGACACTCAGGAACTCCACCGGCCGAACAGTCTTGGTTATGCTTTCACATGACCCTGATGTCTGCGTGCAAGAACAAGTTGAAGGTCATACTCACAACAAGGTTGCCATTGAAGTGAAAGGCGGCACCGATGTCGCCAACGCACATAATCGCGCGGGAGAAGCAGAGAAATCCCATCTGAAGGCGAAGCGGGAGAGTTTCAAAGATTTTTGGACAATCATTTCAACGACGGGCTTGGACATGGACAAGCTAAGGCAAGAATCACAAACCACCACTGAATGGTTTGATGTCACACAACTCTTAGAACGCAAGGGCACAGACTGGGAAAACTTTAGGCGGCGTCTGGCTGATGCTGTGGGCATACCATTGGCGGCAACAGCGGCTGAAGTTGTCAGGAAAAAGTAGCCCGTAACACGTGGAAAAAAGTCAAATTGGGGTGGAGACGGGGATTGAACCCGCGCCATTCTGTTCCACAGACCGACGAGCTACCAGCTGAGCTACTCCCGGCACTAGACGTTGTCAGCATCTTCGAACGGTTCACTTTCTACCCGCGTATTGTGACGCGAGCGTAGCAGGCTGCGGAAAAATGCAACAAAACCAGAAGAAAGCTTCCTTCAGGGGCTGAAGAGTCTGTGTGAGAACTGAGAGAAGAAGCCCTCAGCGGTAAAGCCTTGTTGATTGGGCTTCAGTTCGGCACGGCTGAAGCCGTGCCCTGACGAAAACCGGAGTTCTCACACAG
>CAVSNL010000055.1:0-106774 GCA_963729285.1 uncultured Acidobacteriota bacterium | reverse complement strand
GCCTCCCCGCGCCCCCAAAATCACAACCTGTTCGCACCGAGCAGAACATTCTGTTCCGCGTCAGCGGCCAACTCTTCGCCGTCTCGTCTGCGTCGGTAAAAGAAGTCCGCAGCGTGGACACCCTGTCCGGCGCGGCAAAAGAAATCGCGCAAGCCGGCCTCCGCAAAGTCCGCCACATCGTGCAGCGCGGCGAACATTTTCTCTACGTTGTAAATGGCGCCATGCATTTTGGCCTGCCACCACTCGCGCCGGCATTGGTGTTCGTCCTCCGCCACACGCGCACTGCCCTGTTAGTCGATGGCATCGAGAAAATGACCACCATGACGCGCCTCCAAGCTCTCCCGCAAGCTTTCTGCAACGACGAGCGCGACTGGTACCGCGGCGTAACCGCCATAGACCAAACAGTGGTCCCGGTAGTAAAGCCCGAAGGCTTCCTGACCCCAGACGAACTCTTCCTCCTGGACTCGAGCCTTCAGCCGAAGGCGTCCGACTCTGCGGCATCCGACGCCGCGGGTGGCCCACCCTCGGTTTTTGAGGGTGGGGGTTTAGAGTCAGCGTTCACCGATTTCCCAAGCAACAAAGCGCCGCTGGAGATGAATTCCGAGTTCCGGTCGAACTCCGACCCGGGTGCCGCACCCTTGGGTTTTAAGGGTGCGGGTTTTGACCCAACCGACACCATCGACCCAGCGAGCCTCGCCCAATGAGCCCGCAAACCCAAACCGATTCCGAATCCTTCGTCCTCCTCCGCCTGGCCGAGCGCCGTTTCGCCGTAGCCGCGGGCGACATTGCCGAACTCGTGGCCCCAAGCCGCATCTTCCGCTTCCCGCACCACACGAAAGAAATCGAGGGCGTAATCCTCCGCCGCGGCCGTATCGTCCCCGTCTGCGACGTCGCCGCCAGATTAATCGGCAAGAGCCTCCTCTCCCGCCGCTTCTATCTGATCGCACAACGCCGCTACACCAACGGCACCGAATGGATCGCTCTCCCAGTCACCGGGGATTGCGAACTCATCTTCGCGGAAATGATTCCGGCAAGCGAAGCCGACCTCCCGCACGTCTCCGGCTGGCTCTCGCACGATGGCGATGTCATCGAGGTCCTCAATCTCAACGCGTTGACTCCCGGTCCAAATCCCACGATCCCCCCAGCGCCCACCGAAGCCCTGCAGCAGCGGGAGGCGCTCTCATGATCGAGCCAGGCCGCGTAGCAAAAATTCTGCTGATCGACAGCAACGTCTATTTCTCCAAACGCCTAAGCGACGCCCTGAAACGCGAAGGCTTTGAAGTCCTTTCCAGCACACAACCCGCATTTGCGCTGACCACCCTCGAGTACGACGCGCCAACAGCCGTAGTGTGCGCCACCAATATGCGCGAAATGGGCGCGCTGGAAATCGCCAAAATTATCCACGCTGATCCCAAAAACGCTGCGCTCCCCATCATCGCTCTCGGCGACGGCAGCCAGCGCGCTCTTATGGAAGCCTTCCAGGCCGGCTGCGATGACTACATCGATCGCGGGCGTCAACCGGCAGTGATCGCCACTCACATTCGCAACATCATCATCAGCAAAGCCGAAGGCTTCCAGCCCACGCAAATGCTTGCCCAGGCCGACACCAGCCTCAGCGGCAGCCTCTCGCATCACGACCTTCCCGGCGTGCTCCAGATGCTCGGCCACGCCCGCCAGACCGGCGCGCTGCACATCAATGCCGCAGCCACCGACGCGGTCCTGTTTTTTGATGCCGGCACGATCACCCACGCCGAATGCGGCAACCTGTTCGGCGACGAGGCCGTAATCCACATCGTGAAAAGCTGTGTCCATGGCGGCACCGGAGTCTACAAATTTGTCTACGGCGCCAATTCCGCTCAACAAACCGTACTGCGGTCGGCCACGGACCTGATGCTCGACGCCATGCGCGAGTACGACGAAAACGCGAACAACGCCACGCTTGAAGATAGTGCGCAGGAACCGCGCGCGCTCGATGCCCTGAGTAGCGCAGACACTTTTGCTTGCCCTGAGCCTCAAAGGGTCCATGCCAACCCAAACGAAGTCGCCGAGTGCACCCGAGAAGCAGACTCGCCCGAGGCGCAAGACACAGCAGGCCTCCTAACCGACATTCCTGATGATGCCTCAGTGCAAGACACCTCGGTGCAAGATGCCTGCACGGTTCAAGACGCCTTCGCCCGTGCAAGAGAACACTACGCCCCAACACGAGCAGCACGAGCACGAGCCGCACGAAAGCGCCGCGGCCGACAACTCAACGACCGCCATCACACTGCACGAAACTTTCGAAGTCGACAGGATCTTAAGCGAACTCGCCGATCAACATCGTCTATCCGAAGAAAATTTAGCCGACAAGGAAGCGCTATGAGCGAACTAATGTCCGTTCCACAACTCACCGACGCCCCGGCAAAACGCACGCCCACCATCTATTTCATCGACGACTCCGCGACCATGCGCGAAGTCATCAAGATCGCTTTTCGCCGCGAGAGCTTCAACGTCATCGCCTGCGCCGACGCCGCTTCCGCGCTCGCGCAGTTCGAGCAGAATCCCCCCGACGCGGTCATCACCGATGTCATCATGCCGGATCAGGACGGCTACTCGGTCTGCACCCAAATCAAGCAGCACGCGCAATTTGGACATATCCCGGTAGTGCTGATGTCCGGCGTGGTCAACAAAACAGTAGCCGACAAAGCAGTATCTGTCCGCGCCGACGAATTAATCCGCAAGCCATTTCAGCCGCAAGAACTAATCGGCCGCGTAAAAGCCCTGCTCAATCCGAAACCAGCAAGCCCGGCGCCCTCCGCGACGGATCGCCCGGCTGCGCCAAGCATCCCTGGGATTCACAACATCCCCGGCGTTCCCAATATCTCGCATGCCCCCAGCGCAGCAAACTCGCTGAGCAGCCTCTTCGCGCCAGCGACGCCTCCACCACCCGGGCCAACACACGCCGCGCCGCAGCCGCACGCCTCCGAACAACGTGTCCCGGAATCAGCTTGGCCCCGCGCGTTAGCCGAAGCCTTCACGCCGCGCCCCGCGTCACCAGCATCCACTGCGCCACCAAATTTCCCGCCCGCGCAGCACGCCAACCAACCCGTTCATGCCGGCCAGCCGGCGCAACCGCCTGTTCACGCGCCCGTCCGCGCGGTACCCAGCGGCGACGCTCAAAAACTTCGCGCCGAAGTCGCGCGACTCGAACTGCTCGTTAAGAAGCTCCAAACCGAACTTCAAATCGAACGCCAATACAACCAAGCCCTGGAATCCCAAATCCACGACCTAACCCACACCGAATAACTTCCGGGTAGGACAGACACTCTTGTTCACCCTGAGCATCGAAGGGTCTGTGTCCCCGAAATCCGCGCCCAAGCTGTTACGAAGGTGTTGCGCTGTTCCCAACTGGGACGCACATCCAAAGAATCGCGCGCGCGCCCACGTCACTTCCACTTTTTCAAACGAATCTCACTCCGTTCTCGCCGCGCCTCGAAAATGTCCCCCAGAGTGCTCTAAGGCCGCGATTTTGAGGTTCATCCCAAAGCCGTAATCACCACCCGCCATCCTCGCGCGAACAATATGACCGGCTACTCCGCGCCAATCTTGCCGCTGCTCCGCAACCCCTCCAACCAGCGCCGCGCCTTCCCCGCCTCCGGCCGACCTCCGTGCTCCCGCAAAAACACCCGCAACGTCTGCGCCGCCTCCTGATACTGCCCTACAGCCGTTAAAGCCTGCGCCACCAGCAAGGAGATCTCCGGCGCCTTTCCCTTCGATTCCGCAAGCGCAGCCTGTGCGCTCTTCAACGCCTCTTCATACCGCGCGCTCTGGTAATACGCTTTAGCCAACGCCCAGTGCGTCTCGAACCCAACGCCCGCATCCAACGACAGCGATTTCTCCAGCGGGATAATCGCCGCGTCATACTTCCCCTGGTCCTCAAGCGCCATGCCCAGCGCCGCAAATGCCCGCGCATGATTCGGATCAATCTGCGTCGCCTTCTCCAACGCGCTCTGCGCCTGCTCCCAATTCCGCTGCTTCAAATACAAAACGCCTTGCAGGTAGAGTACGTCGGGATGCCCAGGCGCCAGCCGCGCGGCTTCGCCCACAAACTGCTCCGCATCCCGCAATTTGTCCTCGCTGAGCGCCCGCAATCCCCTGTCGAACGACTCCCTGGCTTTCGGCGCCAATACAGGTTTCCCTGGCACACCCACAATATTTTCTCCAACTCGCTCCCGCCGCAGATACACGTCGACCTGTGTCCTGACCGGCTCGCGCACCGACACATCCTTTTGCGCGCTCTGGTATCCCGGAAGTTGCACAGTGACGGTGAATTCACCAAGACTGGTCACCACGAATTGCAAGCGCCCCTGAGAAGTCGCGCCTTGCCCGCTGGGAATCGATCCCTCGCGATAAAGCTTCACGGTAGCCGGCGCAGAGATTGGCTGCCCTTCAGCGTCGCGCACCATCACGGTGATCTCCGCTCCATTTCCGAAGAATTCTTTCGATTCGCTGCCGTTATCCTGGCACTGCGCCGGACCCGCCCCGGCCAAGACGCAAGTAATTCCTAGCATTAGTGGCCATCGCAAAACGCTTCGCCACGAACATGTTTCGCTAAGACGACTGGGGGCGCCGGGCGTGAATCGATCGGCCTCAAAGCAATCACGCGCGACGTGGGAAGGCGTAACTCCGCGAAGCCTGACACCCCAACGCGAAACGCTGTGAGGTGTGAATAGAGATTTGACCTGTTTCCTGGCCCGGGTGAAATAAAACATGAGGGCCTCGACGAAATTACCGCGAGCCTAGTCCTCCGGACCAATCGCGTCAAGCAAAAATGACTTCACCGCGCCGCCGCTCAAATGGATCGAGTGGCGCCTCGCTTCAGGCCGGAAGCAGGCTCTCTCCCGCGGCCCCATCTACGCAGGGTTGCCTCAGCGCAGGGTTGGCTTGGAGCGGGTTGCGTCGGCGACAGTTGCGTCCAAGCACGGTTACTCCCGCACACAGGGCGATCCGTTTCCTCCAAACTCTCGCCAAATCCGCGGTAGCATTGCTTCACCCGCCCTTCCCCAGAAAAGGGGACACCCATGCAGCCAATCGAACGCCGCCGTGAACCCAGAGTTCCGTTTTCCGCGGACGCGGAAATCCTGGACGAGCAAGACGATTCCCGTACACCATCCCGAGTCCGTGACCTTAGCCTCGGCGGCTGCTACGTGGAAATGAACGATCTTTCCCACCCGGCAAGAACGTCCTGATTGAGATCTATACCGAGACGGAATTTCTGGAAACGCACGCCACGGTGGCCTTTCTTGAGCCTCATCAAGGCATGGGCCTTACCTTCAGCGTGATGCAGCCGTTTTTCGCCGAAGTGCTCAACAATCTAGCCCAAGCCACTCTCGGGCCGATACATTGAAGCTCGTCGCAATGACCTGTATCTCTTTGGCGCGCAACAGCGTAGAGTGAAGACTCCCACTTAGAGGCGAAATCGGAATCACTCGAAAGCCCTACGAAAGCAGGATTAATGACGAGCCCAACGGTCTACCGGTGGCAAACGCCCTATGACTCCGCAGTTCTGGAGATGGACCTGACGCTGATCCCCTCGCGCGTCAAAGCAGCCCTCGGAGCCATCGAAGAGCGCCTGCGCAGCTGCATCGAGTACGGGAGTCCCGAACATCGAGCCATCGAAGACGCCCGCCGATCCCTCGCGACGTTGACACGCAAGCGCAAGTAGTTGTAAAGGTCGCTCCGGCCATCCGGAGCCGCAGGAACGGACGGATACGTTCGTCCGTTCTTTCGATTTTCAGTGTTAACTCCTCTGCTACCCTCCCCCCCGGTTTTTCGTAAGTGTTCATTCCAGAGAGCTTGAAGATGTTTAGAATCAACAGTTCCATAAGTGTGGATTCTAAGGGCTTTAGCGGTCGGATTATTTTGACCGAAAGGTGCCTGCCCACGGGGTGTGGATTTTGAAGGAAGCAGATAGACCGTACTGAAGACGGACATGGTTTGCGGAGCGCGGTGAAAGAACCGCACCGAACTATAAACGCTATTATACCATATTGGTAAAGTATGTCAAGGATTACCTGGCGGTGACGGTCAATTTTAGCTCTCGCCGCGAATAGACGAAGAAATAGCGGGCCCGACGCTATTGGTTATCCGGTTTACGAGGAGGCGTTTTGCGCTGGTCCTGGATCGCCAGGGCGTCGGGTCTCTCGGAGTCGGAGACATTCCTGGCCGAAATGACTTGGAGTGCCGGCTGGGTGTGCTTCTTGTTCGCGGCCTGCGCCGAGGGTGCGACAGGCGGCTTGGCCTTTGGCGCCGGAACTTTGGCGGCAGGGGCGGGAGTCGCAGAGTAAGCTACCTCGAAGTTATCCGGGGCGACATCGGCTTGGGCGCGGGATTGCGGTGCCAGTGCCAGAGTTAAGCCCAGGCCCGCTAAGGGCATCCAAATCCTCGGTTGGCTGAAAAGCTTCATGACAATCCCCTACTTTCTTTGACGCTTGCGTTGTCTCAGGGCCCAGACAGCGACGAAATTCGCTGCCTTAGGTACGAAATTGCAGTCCGCTGAATGGAGTGATTTTGACGCGCTGCCGCGTGTGAGCCGATAGAGCAGGAGTACTACAATGTTCCGATCGACAACTGTACGGGTGTGCAGGTACGGAGAATGTGCGCGAGGCCGGACGAATGCTCACAGGCTGAACATGCTGCGAAAAATGCAACAAAACGAGGAAGAAGCTTCCTTCAGGGGCTTCAGAGTCTGTGTGAAGACTCAGCGGCCCGTTGATTTTGAACCACGAATACGAGCCTAGGACGATGACTCCTGACTACTTCGTTAAAGTTCTGGCTGCAGGGCGCTTAGTTGGCGCGCCACATTCGCGTCAAGTTAAACGCGGTGGTTGTCAGTGCCCACTCCACGGCAACTTTTTCCAGCCCGCGTCGGCGGAACCGCCGCATCCCCCGCTGCTCTTTCAGCACTCCGTTCACCGGCTCGACGATCGCTTTGCGCCGCCCGTAAATCATACCGCCCACGGGGTCCCGCAGTTTTCGTCGCATGCGGCGATGTGCCGGATCGCTGGCCCGCAGCCGCAGCCGGCCCCCGCGATTCAACCAGCGCGCCAAATTCGAGTCTGGAACATAGGCATCAATCTTGCGCTCCTCCAGAGCATGCAGATTGTTCACCGAGAAGAATCCGCTGTCGGCACTGGCGCGTTGCGGTTTCTCTCCGCACTGCTGCTCCACCAGATCCACCATGGGCAGCAGCAATTCATTGTCGTTGGTCTCCTGCGTCACCCGCTGCGCCACAATCAAGTGATCCTCGCTGACCGCCATCGTGGCGGTGTAGCCCAGCGTGAATCCGCCGCGCTCGCGCAGAAAACGGCTGTCCGGATCGGTCCGCGACACCTTGTGCAGGCCCGATTTATGCAGCCGCTCCAACCGCTCAGGAATTCCGGCAAGTTGCTGTTCCAGCCGCTCGATCACTTCGCGGTCCACTTCATGGCCCGCACCTTCGTTGGGGTCGTCCGCATCACACTGCTGCTGCCAACGACGAATGTCCCGCCGAATGCGCGCCCGCGCGTCCCGCAGCGCTTGCTCGGTGTCCACGCGATTCCGCGAGGCGTTTGCCGCGATGCGTGTCGAGTCAATCGCCACGTGGCCGAGCTTGCCCAGTTTCGCTTTCCGCGCCAACTCCACCACTTGCGTGAACAAATCGTTCAATCCCTTCGCGTGCCGCCGCCGAAACGCGTTCAGTGTCCAGTGATCCGGCGCGGCCCCGCCCGCCAAATAGCGAAACGCCAAATCCTCGCGAATGCGCTGTTCCAACCTTCGCGAACTGGTCACCCCCAGCGCGTAGGCGTACAGCCAAACCGAAGCCAACCTCTCCGGCGCGTAGGCGGGGCCGCCTTCTTCCCCGTACTCTTTCCTAAAAGCGTCCAAGTTGAGCTTCGCCACCACGCGCCGCACGAAAAAACAGAGATGACCCGAACCCAACACATCCCGCACGCTCGGCGGCAGCAAATACGCCTGGTCCGGGTTGTACTCCAAAAATTTCGTCATCGCGTCCCCTCTCTCATGCAGTATAAGAGACGCGTCAACCCGAGTTCTCACACAGACTCTGAAGCCCGTTGAGAGCACGCAGTTTACGTCGGCGCTAAAGCACCGACCTCCTGAAGAAAAGGACTTTTCCCGCAGTCTGTGAAGCCTATGCCACAAAAACCTTGTGTTAACCTTCCTGATTCTTAGGCCATCTATCTAACCGAGTTCTGCGCGGCCAGCCGAACGGTTAAATTGGGGGCATATGCATATGAAAGAACAGCACGATGCGGAAAAGCGAACCGTTGGGGAAGCGGCCCTGCGTTGGGTCCGAAGCGGGATGCGGCTCGGGTTAGGGAGTGGTACCACTTCTCATTGGTTCATCAAGCTGCTCGGTGAACGGGTGCGGCGAGGCGAGTTGAACGTGGAGGGCATCGCCACGTCCCGGGACAGCGAGGAACTCGCGCGCGAGTGCGGCATTCCTCTGATTACGCCGCGCCAAGGACTGGTGCTCGATTTGGATGTAGACGGTGCGGACGAGATCGCTCCCGACCTGAGTTTGATTAAAGGAGGAGGAGGGGCCCTGCTCCGAGAGAAGGTGGTAGCGCGGGCCTCTCGCTATTTCCTGGTTCTCGCCGATGCCTCGAAACTGGTCCAGATGTTGGGAGCTTTTCCCTTACCCATCGAGGTTATTCCCTTCACGGTGCCTTGGGTGATGGATGAGATTATCAAGATTGGCGGCAATCCGGTGCTTAGAAAGAAGGCAGACTCAGGATCAGAGCCCTATTTGACGGATCAACAGAATTACATTCTGGATTGCAAGTTCGAACCCATCGAGTCTCCGGCTGAACTGGCGTCGCGGTTGGAAAAGATACCGGGTATCGCCGAGCACGGGCTCTTCCTCGGGTACGCAAATGCCGCCCTAATCGCCCGGGGTTCCGAGGTATTGGCTGTGCGACCCAATGCTGCCCCGGAACCGATCGACAAATTTCAAACTCTTCCTTAGCAGGGAGGTCTTCGTCAGCAGGAGAATCTCGTAGAGTGAGCGCGACGCGCTTCCTTCCTTTCCGGCCGGGCCCGCCGCGGACGGCGGCCGCTACTGGGGACTAGGACTAACGCGCGCAGTTGCCTGCGGAAAATCCGGGAGCAAACCCATTTCCTGGTAGATGGGGCGCATGACTGCGTTGACTTTCGGTAGTTTGAGCACGAACCAAAGCGAACCGGCTACGCAGAACGCGCCGGTGATGATGACGGTGTGGGGAGCTCCAATCCGGTGGGCTAGCGAGCCCGCCAGCAGGCTGCCGAACGGGGCTCCCCCGAAAAACGCCATCGTGTAATAGCTCATCACGCGGGCGCGCTTGTCTTCGGTTACCAGCGACTGGATCACGGTATTGCTGGCCGACGCGCACTGCATCAAGCCGAAGCCGACGAAGACCATCAGTGTAAGTGATAGCCACAACGTGTGCGACAGGCCGAAGAGAATCAGCGCGCCTCCCAGCATCGCGGAAGCGATGTAAAGCATGCGTGTCAGCCCGACTGCTGACTTGCGGACTGCCAAGGAGAGCGCCGATATCAGCGCGCCGACACCGGAGGCTCCGGTGAGCCAGCCGAGGGTCGGCGCAGCGCCGTGGAGCACCTGGGCGGCGAAAACCGGAAGCAGCACCGCGTAGGAGTAGCCCATCAGGCTGATCAACATAAAGAGCAGAAGGATCGTGCGAATGGGGCGAAATGTGCGGACGTAGTCCCAGCCTTCGCGCATTTGTTCGAACATACTGCTGGCATTGCGGCGCACCTCCAAGTGCTTGATGCGCATGAGCAAGAGGGATGCGATCACCGCAAAATAGCTGAGGCCGTCGATCAGGAAGCACCAGCCTTCGCCGACGGCTCCGATCACCAAGCCGGCGATGGCCGGGCCGATCAGCCGGGCGCCATTGGCCATAGAGGCGTTGATGGCGATGGCGTTGCTGAGGTCGTTGCGATCCTCGACCATCTGAACGAGGAAGGATTGGCGGCCCGGCATGTCGAAAGCATTGATCATCCCCTGCACAGCGGTGAGCGCGATGATTTCGCCGAGCGTGATGACGTGAGCCAGAGTGAGCGCGGCCATGGCTAGCGACTGGACCGCTGCGGCGGCTTGTGTCCAGACCAGCATCTTGCGACGTTCCAGGCGCTCGACCCACACGCCGGCAAATGGCGCCAGCGCGAACGAAACAATTTGGCCTGCGAAGCTCACGATCCCCAGCAGCAGCACCGAATGGGTGAGGCGATAGACCAGCCAGCTGGTGGCCAACCGGGTCATCCAGTTCCCTATCACGGAGATGCTTTGACCAACGAAGAAGAGCTGGAAGTTGCGGTGCCGCAGGGCTCGCCACGCGTGCGAGATCGAACCTCCAAATGGCGAGGCGGAATCGCTTTTAGTAGTGCTTTGGTCTTGCGGCACTTTGCTGGTCATGACCAGCTCACCGAGCCGGCGCCTCGTTCAACTGCTTCAACACGTTGTCGGTTGTGTCCGTCTCGCCCAGCCGGGGAAAAATGTTCTCGACGGTGTGGCGGTGGGCGTCGGCGCTCCGGTCGGTCATGGCATCGACGACAAGGACCACGTGGTAGCCCAGATCGTGGGCGCTGCGCGCGGTCGATTCCACGCCGACACTGGTCGCGACGCCCGTAACGAAGACTTGAGTTACGCCGCGCTGACGCAGGTAATCATCTAGCGTTGTGCCGAGGAATGCGCCCCATCGTTGCTTGCTGACGAGGTGATCGCCGGGGTGCCGGTCCAATTCAGGGACAAGTTCGGTCCAATCGGGCGGGAGCGAAAACTTGGGCATCCCGGCATCGGTGCGGCCCGGAGGTGGAGCGGTTACGTTGACGAGAACGACCGGCAGATGTCGATCTCGGAAAGCACGCGCGAGGCGGGCAGACCGGCCGATGATTTCGCCAATAGGGTGCACTGTGGGCAGTGCGACGATGCCTTTTTGCAGGTCAATTACGATCAGGGCAGCGGTGGTATCGAGTTTCGTTAGAGGCATGGTTTTTCCTTTTGATGGTTCGGGTCATCGAAATCAACGTCGAGTGATCGGACATCGCGCCTCGTGTGAGCCGGGCGACGAAGCTGGCGCGGAAGAAGGGTTTGAAGTCGCGTTCGTCGCGTTCGGGTAAGGTCACGATTCCACCAGGCGCTTGATGATCTCGCCAGCCTGGAACAGGGTTTCCCGATCGTGGTCGTCGAGCTGCGCGATGGCGTGCGCCAGCCATGTCCGCTTCGCGTCCTTGGCACTCTTCCGCACGGCGGCGCCCTTCGGGGTCAGCTCGATAATCACCTGGCGGCCATCGGTTGGATGGGGCTTGCGCTCGACGATGCCCGCTTCCTCAAGCGCCGCGATGGTGGCGCCCATCGATTGGGGTTTCATGGCTTCGGCGCGCGCCAGGTCGGCGGTGGTTGCCGGCCCGTCTTTAGCGAGGCGCGCCATGACGGCGGACTCTGTCCAAGAGAGCTCATGGGAGGCGCTCGCCGCGCGTACGCGGCGCACTAACAGGCCGATGGCCTGAGCAAGGTCGGCAATAGAGGCTTCGAGGTTTTTTCGCGGCATGGCGGTAACAGCGTAGCAGATAAACAGTCTAACTTGCAAGTTAAACTTGCAAGTCTGACTTCTTTGCTGACCCGGGGAACTGGCGACGGTGCGATCGCTGAGTTTGGACAATTTTCTGGTTGTCGCACAAGCACGTGCCCGGCGGCTCGCCAGACCGGAATTGTTCTGGCTGCGAAGAACAACCGCGTGGGACTACTTGAGTGGAAAGGTGCCTTGCGGACTTGTACCAAGGTTCAGGTAACCTTTAGTCCTTCATTGACCACAATCGGGGCCAGAAATGTAACCAACCCGGTGGCAGCAAACGTCATCCTATAGGAGTTGTGGGTGGAGAGGTTTGGGCTGTTTCACAGACTAGACCTTGCAACACTAAGGCCAGCAAGAGTAAGGCCGGGACCTAGGGCCAGGAATCGTGAATTCCAGGAAAAAGAGCTTCGACAACCGAGTTTTTCGCCGAGACGTTTGGAGGTCGGTCCTGGGCCGTGGGTTCTGGCCCCATTTGACCCTGGGCATCCTGCTGCTGTGCGATTTTTCGATTTCCGCTCAGCCTTCACAGGCCTTTCCTTCACAGGCCTTTAAGGTGAGCTCAGAGCAGCGCGGCTTGGCTAACACCACCGGAGCGGCGGAGACCGCTCGCGAGCAGGCGCCCGAACCGCAAACGGCGGGATCCATCAGCGGAATGGTTGTGGATCGAACGGGAGCAATCGTCGTTGGGGCTCGCGTCAGGCTTACGCGTGAAAATCAATCCATAGAAGCGGTATCCGATGACAACGGGCGGTTCTCATTTGCCGACATCGCCCCGGGACCATTCCAGCTCACGACATCGTCGGAGGGCTTCGCGAAACATACTTATTCGGGGACTCTGCAATCAGGGGAAAACTGCATTGTGGCCCCGATTGTGCTGGTGGTTGCCGCGGCGTCCACCGAGGTGCAGGTTGCCCTCTCACCGACCGAGGTGGCCGAGGCGGAGATTAAGGACGAGGAGAAACAGCGCATACTCGGGTTCGTTCCAAATTTCTATGTGACCTATGACCCCGCGGCAGTTCCTCTCAAGCCGAAACAGAAGTTCGAGCTTGCGTGGAAAGCGACAATCGATCCGGTGAACTTTGGCTTGAACGGGGCGGTTGCCGGCATTGAGCAGGCGACCGACGCTTTCAGTGGGTACGGGCAAGGCGCCCAAGGCTATGCGAAGCGCTACGGGGCTGGCTACGCTGACCTTGTTACCGGTACGTTTATCGGCGGTGCGGTGCTGCCGTCACTTTTCAAGCAAGATCCCCGCTATTTTTACAAGGGGACCGGCACCAAGAAATCGCGGGTTTTCTATGCGATCGCCATGTCCGTAATCTGCAAAGGCGACAATGGACATTGGCAGGCAAATTACTCCGGCATCATCGGCGGACTCGCTGCCGGAGGCCTCTCGAATCTTTACTATCCCGATACGGATCGCAACGGGGTGGCCTTTGCGTTCGAAAACGCACTCATCGGAATTGGCACAACGGCCGCTGCGAACCTGCTTCAAGAATTTGTCATCCGGAAGTTGACACCTCACGCCCCAAGCTACGCTCCCGTGAATCCTAACGGGCGATAAGCAGAGGACCCCACCCTTTCCGCCAACTGCAAAGAATTCTGCATGTGTCACTGATCGTGGTATACGTTTGCGTGGGAGCAAGGGGAGTGGAAAGCATGACGCCGGCACATCAAGAGATGCTCCAGGAATTCCAGAAGTGCGCCGCGACCGCGCCCACAGTCGAGTCCCTGATGGAGCGTATGGCTAATGGCCTTCACGAGAAGATGACGCGCTATAACTGGGCGGGTTTTTACCTTGTCGATCCGACGGATCCAGGTTTCCTGATTGTCGGACCTTTCGCGGGTAGCTTTACGCCTAATGTGCGCATTCCGCTGGGCACCGGACTGTGCGGCCTGGCAGCCACTAGCGGCAAGGTCGTTGTGGTGCAGGATGTGTCCAAAGATCCGCGGTATCTGGCGGGATCGTCGTTGGTGAAATCTGAAATCGTTGTGCCCATTTTCGTGAAGAAAAAGCTGCGGGCGGAACTCGATGTCGAGAGCTATTTTGCCGACACGTTCACAAGGACGGAGCAGGAGTTTGTGGAAGCCTGCGGCAACGTGGTCGCAAACTACCTGGGACGAGGATGAATAGCGTCTGCAATTTAGTCTGGGAAACACGAAGGAATGCCTTCTCAAACGAATTGATCGTGGAACCTCTGTTCGCCTTCCTGGAACTGTAGTGCTCCTCGGCCTGTGCGGCCCGACAACGTACTTGACATGGAGGTGGCAGAAGAGGAGGATTCCCCTGTATTAAACCCATTTAATACGCAGCGCATTCCCCGCCGCGAGGAGGAACTATGGCGCCGTCCGGCGTTTCCCTTCCGAGCCGTATCCGACACATTTTGGTTGCGATTGTCTTTCCAGCTTTGCTTGCGTGTTCGCCCATGGCATCGGCGGCCAACTCTGCGTACGTGCGCGTCAATCAAGTTGGGTACGAGGCAGGAGTGTCAGGTCGCGCGTATTTGATGTCCACAGCGGCGGAGACCGGAGCTACGTTCAAAGTGATCAACTCGAAAGGGGCGGTGGCGTATTCGGGGAAAATCGGGGCGCTGCTGGGGACGTGGAGCCACAGCAAGACGGTAGCGTATGAGGTGTACGCGCTGGACTTTACGGTGCCGGGAGGCGACGTTTACAACATCAAGGTATCGGGTCCAGTAGCAGCCAGTTCGCCGGATTTCGCGGTGGATTCCCCGGAGAGACTGTATTCCGGCTTGCTGCTGAATACGCTTTTCTTTTACGAAAGTGAGCGAGACGGGAAGAACTTTGACCCGAACGCGCTGCGGACGGCGCCGGGACATCTGAAGGACGCCAATGCGGCGGTGTACGACACGCCTCCGCTGGACGTCAACGATTTCATAAATAATGTGCCGCCGGCGGCGCCCCTGATGAAGGCGGGGTTGCCGAATATCGACGCTTCCGGGGGGTGGTGGGATGCGGGTGATTACGAGAAGTACGTTCAAACCACCAGCTATACCGTGGCGCTGATGGAAATTGGGATTCGCGATTTCCCCAATCAGATGGGGGCATACGCTTCGGTGAATCCTCCGATTCCGCCTGGTTCGGTTTCTTATGCCGGCACCAGCGGGCCGGGAGCGCCGGCCTCGTCGGACTTCACGGCGGAGGCGCGGTTCGGCATCAACTGGCTGATGAAGATGTGGGATGACAAGACGAAGACACTGTACTACCAGGTGGACAATACTCAAGACTGGAACTACTACGGGGAGGGCGATCCGGCCTCCATGGCCGGTAGTTGCGGTGGAACGTTCGCGAGTCCCGATTGCCTGATCACCGAATATGACATCTGGACGTTGCCCCAGGCGGCGGACAACTTTCAGCAGCCCGGCGACCCGAAGGCCTGCGATCCGTTGACCACCTTTTACATCTGCAACCGCCCGGTGTATGTCGCGGGCCCGGCGGGATCGAAAATCAGCCCCAATCTTGCGGGGCGTTTGGCAGCGGATTTCGCGCTCTGCTATCAACTCAATCGAACGACGAACTCCGGTCTGGCGAATCAATGTTTGAAGAATGCAGAAGATATTTTTGCGTTGGCGGACACTTCGTTTCCGGATCCTGCTCCTACCGTGGATTCCGGCTCGTGCAGCAATTGCTTGCTGACGATCGTGCCTTTTGACGGCTATCCCGAGAATGTGTGGGACGACGACATGGAGTTGGGGGCGACGGAGCTCTATTTCGCGCTACAGTGCGCGGGAGGGAGTCAAAACCTCCCGGCCGGGTTGCTACACACGAATCCTGAAGACTACCTGGTGGACGCGGCGAGGTTTGCTAACAATTACATCACGAGAATTTACCAGTCGGGCTTCAGCGATACGCTCAATCTCTACGACGTCAGCGGCCTCGCGCACTTCGAGCTGTATCGGGCGCTGGATATGGCCGGAGACCCGAAAAACCTGGAGGTTTCCCAGGCGAGCATCCGGCAGCAGTTCTTGCAGCAGGTTGCGGACGCGACGACGCAGGCTGGGACCGATGCGTGGGGTTTCGGCGAACAATGGAACTCCGGCGACACAACGTCTCACGGGGCGGGCTTGTCGGTGATGGCCAGCGAAGCGCGCTACCTGACGCGCGACACGAGCTACGATACCTACTCGCAGAGATGGCTTGGCAACATTCTGGGCGCAAATGCGTGGGGTTCGTCGTTCATCGTGGGTGACGGGAGCACCTTCCCGAACTGCATTCAGCATCAGGTCGCGAACTTGGCTGGCGCGCTCAATGGGACCTCGGGCGGAGTGCCGGTGCTTTGGGGTGCGGCTTCGGAAGGTCCGGCGAATTCCGCGACATCGGGAGTCGTGGGCGGCATGATTCTGTGTCCGGCGAACGGCAAGGATGAATTCAAGAAATTCAACGGGAACGATGGGGCCTTTGACGCGTCGCAGGTAACCGTCTATGAAGACAATGTGCAGTCGTTCAGCACCACCGAGCCTGGGATTGATCTCACGGCGACATCGTTCTTGATGTGGTCGTGGAGACTAGCTCGCCATCCAAGCTTCTAATCTGAAGGGGATTCGAGAGACTTCTGACGGTGTCTCGGCGTCGCTGCGCTGCTTTGCAGTCTAGTTATGGCAGTTGGATGCGATAGAGGTTGCGGCGAGTCTCCTGGCGGGTGTACGCGTAGACGGATACGCTCCAAGCTGAATCAATGGGTTGAGGAAGCACAGCTGTGGGTTTCGCGTTTCGGAGTTCTTCGATACCCGAGAATCCGGCCGGTGGCAGTTTTGGCAGGCCCGAGTCACGAAGGACTGGCAGGACATAGGTAGACTCGGACAGTGTTGGGAAGTTGAGGTACACGAATTTGCCGGTGGCGTCCCAGGTGAACACGCAGTAGCCATGGCACAGCGCCTCTGAGCCGCTTCCGTCGACGGCGAACGCCCTGGCTCCGGCGGGCTGCTCTGGATCGGGGCTGGGCGAGCCTGCGACAAACCAGCGGCCGTCCGGCGAAAGCGTGTGGGCGGTGAGCACACGTTCCGGGGTGATCTTGCGGCGGCCCGTGCCATCGACCTTCATGCGATAAAGGAAGTGCCCACCGCTTTCGATTGCCTGGAAAACCAAGTCGCCATCCGGCAGAAAATGGGGAGAGTCCTCGGTTGGCGTGGAGGAGATACGAACTGGCGAGGAACGATGATCGGTTGGAGCAGCCCACAAGCTGGATCTGCCGCCATGGTCATCCACGGCAAAAGCCACTTGTTTGTCATCGCGCGAAACCGAGTAGCTCGCCATGGAGTAACCCGGTACGACTCGCTGGACTTTTCCAGAGGCAAGTTCGTGGACCCACAGCTCGTAACCATGGGTTTGCCCGTTGGCCATTAGAAAATAAATCCGGGCTCCGTCTGAAGAAAACGAAGCCCCGTTGGCGCTGCCTTCCGAGGAGAGCTGGTGATCCCCATCCTGGTCGTGGAGCCAGACGGTATTGTCCTGCGAGCCGACGGAGGTAATCAGAGATTTGCCGTCGGGAGCCATGGCGATGCCTTCCTGCGAGGTTGGGCCGTGAGTCAGTTGTTCGAGTTCCCCGGCGGGAAAACGCTGCCGCCAGATGTGAAATTTGTCGGTCATCACGCTGAGGTAGACCCATTTGCCATCGGGAGACCAGGCGCCTGAAATGCAGATGTCATCGGGCGGACCTACAGCGCGGGTTTCGCCCGCACTCCGGAATGGAACAACACGGCAGGGCAAAAGGTCGCCTCGGTCGCTCATTTCCACGACCAGCATTGATTGTCCATCTGGGGAAAGATACGAATGATGGGCCATGCTGCGCTCGCCGGGAGGTGCGTAGACGAGACGCGACTGCCCGCGCCCTTCGTCGGTGGTTACCACTGTCATGTGTAGACCTTGCTGAATTTCAGAAAACAGGAGTCGCTTGCCGCCTTCAATCCATGTCAGAGACGAAGCATTCGGGAGCAGTACGTGAGGCTCCCCGCCCAGAACCGGTACTTCCCAAGTGTCAAACGGTCCGGCGGTACCGTACACGATGCGTGAGTTATCGGGAGAGAAGGTGGGACTCAATTTGCGGGTGGCATCGTGCGTCAGTTGGACAGGCTGGCCGTCTGGCAGAAACTTCACATAAATCTGTCCGGGACCAAAGAACGAATTACTCCCCCGGATGAAGGCGAGCATGCGTCCGTCCCCGGAGAGCGCCGGGTAAACGGCGGAATCAGTAAAGAAAGTCAACTGTTCCCAATCTTTATTTGGAGCAGGATTGTGACGAGACGCGCGCTGGATGAGAAACGCGGCGGCTCCAAGCCCCACCAGTAAGACTGCAGCCCCAACGTAGTAGATCTTTCGCCGCGACGGTTTTGGCCGGTTGTCCAAATTCGCGAGTGGCGGCACAAGCTCCACTTGAGACATTTCAGCGGAAGGAGGAACCGGCGAGCGCCCGGAACTGGTGTCACGTCGAAGCCTCTGTAGTTCGGCGCGCAGGTCAGACGCATGCTGGTAGCGAAGATCGCGATCTTTCTCGAGCGCCCGATTGATGATTTCCTCCAGCTTGGCAGGCAGATCGGGGTTCAGACGTACGGGGGCGACCGGCTGCCGATTCAAGATCGCTTCGCAAATGACTCCGGAAGCATCACCGCGAAATGGCAACGTGCCCGTGGCCATCTGGTAGAGCACCACCCCGAAGGAGAACAGGTCGGTCCGGGCGTCGAGATCCTTGCCGCGCACTTGCTCGGGCGACATATAGGCGACGGTGCCGAGCGCGGCGCCGGGACTGGTCAGCAATTCTTCCGCGGTTGCGGTGGCGGTAATCGAGAAACCATCGCCGAGGTACGAGAGTTTGGCTAAGCCAAAATCGAGAATTTTGGCATGACCACGCTTGGTTACGAATATATTCGCGGGCTTGATGTCGCGATGAATGATGCCCTCGGAGTGGGCGGCATCGAGAGCGTCGGCAATCTCGATGGCCAGCGAGAGTAGCGTCTCCACTTCCATCGGGCGGCTGCCAATGCGGTGCCGGAGGGTGTCGCCGTCGAGATATTCCATGGCGATGAAGGCTTGGTCCTTGTCTTCACCGACGTCGTAAATCGTGCAAATGTTGGGATGATTCAGGGACGAGGCCGCTTTGGCTTCCCGGCGGAAGCGGCTCAGAGTTTGCGCGTCTCTGGCGACATCATCGGGTAGAAACTTGAGCGCGACAAAACGATCCAGGCGCGTGTCCTGCGCCTTGTAGACAACGCCCATACCTCCGCCACCCAGCTTTTCAAGGATGCGGTAATGAGAGATGGTGTGGCCGATGAGAGACGAGGAATCCGGCATTACGCGCTCATCTTAGGTTTTGTCCGAAAGCAAGTCAACGAACGCAACTCTGGGGATACGTCGAAAACCTGTCCCACCGACTAGTTGACGCTCCATCCTTGATTCAGTAGCCTCGTGCGCGACCCCTGAAGAGCGGCAAGCGAACGCCGGAGTCGGCACGAGAAAGGATGGACTTCGATGGCTGAGAAACCCGGCAGCGCGATATCCAGGCGAGAGTTTGCGCGGCGCGCCGCGCTAGCTTCGGCGATTGGTTCGGCTGTGGTGTCGATCGGGCCGACTGGCGCTGTCGGCGCTGGGATCGCTCCGACGGCCACGCAGCCGTCCGAGTCTGCGAACCAGGCTCCGGCTGCTCCTTCGGCGGCTGCTCAGGCGCAGCTTCCTGCTAACATGCCGAGGCTTTCGCCGGAAAGTCAGGCCGAGGCGGATGCACGGTTTCAAGCGATTCTCGCGCAGTACGGCGGCCGTTTCTCCGAAGAACAGAAGACCGATCTCCACCGGCTTTGCATCTTGGCGCAGCCCCCGCTGGACCGTTTGCGCGCCTATCCGGTGCAAAACGGCGACGGCACCGCTTTGTACCTGAAGCCGCTGTTCGAGCGCGAAAAGAAGCCGAAGCCACCCTCCACTTCACAACCCGGCGCCGCGAAACCAGCTGCGGCTGCACCCCCGGCCGCATCCGGCGCCGCGAAAAAACCCTGAGGGAAATGGCGGATGCCCACCGAGGAACTCTTTTACCTGCCGATTACGGAGCTGGCCAAGCGGATCGAGACGAAACAAGTCTCGCCCGTGGAGCTCACGCAGCTTTATCTCAGGCGGAGTGAGAAGTTTGGCGAGCGACTGAACGCTTACGCGCGGCTTACTCCGGAGATTGCTCTGGCGCAGGCTCAGGCGGCGGAAAAAGAGATTCGGCGCGGGCACTATCGCGGGCCGCTGCACGGAATTCCTTACGCTGCTAAGGACCTGCTCGCCGTGAAAGGCGTGCCTACTACCTGGGGCGCGAAGCCTTATGCGAATCAGGTCTTCGACTACGACGCTACCGTTATCGAACATTTGAATCGTGCCGGGGCGGTGCTTCTCGGCAAGGCTTCGATGATCGAGCTGGCGGGCGGAATGAACTACCGCTTTGCGTCAGCGTCGCTGCAGGGGGCGGCGAAAAATCCTTGGGACACGTCTTGCTGGACATGCGGGTCGTCGTCCGGCTCGGGAGCGATCGTAGCGGCTGGCCTTGCGGCGTTTACCATCGGCACCGAGACTTGGGGGTCGATCATCTGCCCTTCTGCGTTTTGCGGAATTAGCGGGCTGCGGCCCACGTACGGGCGCGTGAGCCGGTATGGGGCCATGGCGCTGGCGCCTTCAATGGACAAGATTGGGCCGATGGCGCGCTCAACGGAAGACTGCGCACGCATTTTCGCGGTGCTGGCGGGGCACGATCCTAAGGATCACGGAACCTTGGCGGTGGACAAGGCCGCGTTCACGTATTCGCCCTCGATGGAATTGAAGACGCGGTCGCTGACCGTCGGCTGGCTCACCAATGCATGGAAAACGATGGACCCCGCCGTAGCTAAAATTGCCGACGCTACCGAAAAGACCCTGCGGAAGACTTTTCCGGTTGTCCATCACGTGGCGCTGCCTCAAGGGCCTTGGGACGACGCCGGGAACGTCATCATGGGGATCGAAGGGACGGCTTCTTTCCGCGGCTTGATTCGCAGCGGGCAGGTGAGCGAACTAGCGGACCCGCTCGGACAGATTAATGGGTATGTCAACGAGCAGATCTCCGGCGCGGATTATATGCAGGCGTCGCGGGTGCGCGAGATTCTGCAGAAAAAGATGGCGGATTTGTTCGACTCGTTTGATGTGCTGGCGACCGTGTCGCAGCCCTTGCCCGCTACGCCGCTGGATTTCAATCTCGAGACTGGACTTTCCTTTCCCGATCCTTTGGGGGCTATCGGGAATCTTTGCGGATTGCCGGCTTTGTCGGTTCCCTGCGGATTTACGGAGAAGCATCTGCCGGTTGGCTTGCAGTTCGTTGCGCGTGCCGGGGACGATTTCGGGGTGATACTGGCCGGGCGGACATTTCAATCGCATACGGACTGGCACCGGCGGCATCCGAAATTGGCCTGAAAACATCTGCTTTATGCTCCGCGGGGACATTGCGGGGTTTTGTACGGGGACACAGGCAGGAGTGTCTGTGCTACTTCCGGGCGACGCCGAGGACTTCGCGTACGGCTCGCAGCAAAGCGCCGCGGTTGAATGGTTTGGTGAGGATACGCACCGACGATCCGGATTGCGCGGCTTCGGTCGCGGCGTGTTCGCTGTAGCCGGACATGAAAATCACGCCGAGGCCCGCATGTGCTTGTTGCAGCAGGGCTGCTAATTGCTGGCCGGTCATTCCAGGCATGACGAGGTCGGTGACGAGCAGATCGATTTCGGCGGAGTGTTCGGCGGCGAGCTTGAGCGCTTCCTGGCCGTTGCGCGCTTCAATCACGGTGTAGCCAGAGGCTTCGAGAAATTCGCGGGCGAGTTCGCGAACGTCGGCTTCGTCTTCCGCGAGCAGCACGGTTTCGGTGCCGCGGGGCGCTTCCGCCAGGGGCTTTGCCGGTCCGGTTCCTTCGACCGGCTGATCGACGCGGGGCAGATAAATTTTGAAGGAAGTTCCTTTACCGACTTCGCTGTAGACCCAGACGAAGCCGCCGCTTTGCTTCACCACGCCGTACACCGTGGAAAGTCCGAGGCCGGTACCCTTGCCTTGCTCCTTGGTAGTAAAGAATGGTTCGAAGATGCGCGCTTGCGTTTCGGCATCCATACCAGTGCCGGTGTCGCTGACCGCGAGGAGGACGTAGTTGCCGGGCTGGACGATGGGTCGCGCGTTGCTGTAGGCGCGATCGAGTTCGGCATTCGATGTTTCGATGAGCAGCCGGCCGCCGTCGGGCATGGCATCGCGCGCGTTGACGGCGAGATTCATAATCACCTGTTCCATCTGGCTGGCGTCGGCGCGGATGGCGCCGAGATCAGGCGAGGTGCGGATAACGAGCTCGACGTCTTCGCCGATCAGCCGGGGAATCAACTTCCCCATCTCCTCGACGACGTTGTTAAGGCTCATCACGCGTGGCTGCAGCACTTGCATGCGGCTGAAGGCGAGAAGCTGCCGGGTGAGCGACGCGGCGCGATCGGCGGCGCGATCGATCAGTTCGATTTTTCGCGCCGAATGATCACCCGGAGGCAACGCGTTCAGCAGTAGCTCGGTGTGACCCTTGATCACCATCAGAAGATTGTTGAAGTCGTGGGCGACGCCGCCGGCGAGGCGGCCGACCGCTTCCATTTTTTGTGCCTGGCGAAGCTGCTCTTCGAGCAACTGGCGCTCGCCTACGTCCTGGGCGACGACCAGGTGCACCGCGCGTCCGGCATATTCCAACTGGTGAGCGATGATTTCGGTATCGATGACTTTTCCGTCTTTGCGAATGTGCTTCCAATGGTCCTTGTGCTGTTCGTCCTGTTTCGATTTGAGCAGGTATTCGCGGAAAGCGGCGTATTCGCTCGGAGGGCGAATGTCCAGAACGGTCATGCCCTCAAATTCTTCGGCGGAGTAGCCGTACTGGCGCACGGCGGCATCGTTTACCTGGAGAAAGCGCAGCGTTTCTTTGTCGAAGACCCAGGTGGGAAGCGGGTTGTGGTTGAAGAGCAGCCGGAACATCGATGCGCTCTTGACCAACGCGTCTTCGGCGCTGCGGCGCTCGATAGCTAACGCGATATGACCGCCGACGGAGTCGAGAAATTCGAGATCGCGAATGTCGTAGGCTTTTTCATTCTTGTAGTGCTGGACGACGAGCACTCCGATGGTGGCGGTAGGAGTTTTCAGCGGGACACCGAGCCACGCCGGCGAGGGTGATCCCACGAGTTCGACTTCATCGCGAGCGGCGAGGCGGTCGAACTCCGATTGCGGAATCAGCATCGCTCGCCCAGTCCGAAAGACGAAAGCGGTACAGGTGCGGCTTACTTTTTGTGGAGCAGGCGGAGGATCGAACTCGTCCGCGAAGAACGGGAATTGGAACGTATCGGTCTCCGCGTCATGAAGAGCGACGAAGCAATTCTCCGCGTACAGAACTTTTTTGAGCGACTGGTGGATGCTGAGAAGCAATTGGTCCAGGTTCGCGGTTTGATTCAGGGCGTGGACGATATCGGAGATGACCTGGCGCTCTTCCTGCATGCGCTGCAGGTCGGTGACATCGAGAAAGCTGACTACGATCGCCTCGACGCCGGGGTAGCGCAAATGGTTCTGGGCGGAAACCTCAAACCAACGCCACAAGCCGTCTTTGCGTTGGAGGCGGCAGCGGGCGTTGAACCAGGAGCCCGGCGATTCACTCAATTGTTGAAGGCGAGCGCGCGCGGGCGATTGTTGGTCCGGATGCAGCAAGTTGACGATGGGCTTTCCGACCAAATCGCCGGAGAAATAACCGAGAACGCGTCCAAATCCTTCATTTGCATAGAGAACCGAGCCGTCGCTGTCGAGAAGAGCAAGGAGTTCGCGCGTCGACCCCAGCAACGAAGAAAGTTGCTCGGGGCTCAGCATGAGTTGCTCGGAAGATAGGCGCTGTGACATGTGGACGTTGCATGCGAAGCGGCCCGCAAACAAAGCATCGCGGGCAGCGGTGAATCCGGCAGCCTCCGCTGAAGATTCTCGTGCTATAACGACCGCATCGAAACGGGCCGAGGAACGTGATGGGGATAGGATAAGTTAAACCGCTTAACAAAATGACCGGCAAGTACGAGAGTGCCGCGAAAAAATGACTGTACCAAAGGACAGGGGTGACTCAGTTGCCCGGGGCTTTCTGGGCTTGTGCGGGCGTGCTACGCTCGGCAGCCGAGCGAGATCTTCGAGATCAATTTCAAAACTGCGGGTAGCCGCTGAGGAGGCAATGGCGCGATGCATTCGATCTGGAAGGACATGTTCGTTATGGGCTTGCCACTTGCGGAGAAGATTCTACGGCCCATCGTGGTGTACGCATTCCTCGTCATCAGCCTGCGACTTTCCGGCAAACGCGAGCTGGTGCAATTGAATCCCTTCGACCTGGTGGTGCTGTTGACGCTGTCGAACACCGTGCAGAACGCGATCATCGGGGACGATAACAGCGTGAGCGGCGGGCTTATCGGGGCCACTTCCCTGCTGGCAGTGAATTATCTGGTCGTGCGCTTTCTTTACAACCACCGAAAGTTGGATCAGTTGGTGGAGGGCAAGGCCGACGTGTTAATCGACAACGGCAAAGTGCGGACGGAGCATTTGAAGCGAGAGCTAATCACCATGCAGCAGCTCTCGGCGGCGGCGCGGAAGCAGGGGTTTGATGAATTGTCCGACGTGCGTCAATGTGTACTGGAGCCAGGAGGAACGCTGACGTTTATCGGGAAGAAACCGGACACCGAGGATATGCGTCATCAGGAGGTGATGAGGAGGTTTGAGATGGTGACCGAAGAATTGGCGAGGCTGCGGAAGAGCCAGGATCCGGCAACGGCATAGCACTGTGCCGTTCTCGTAAGGAGGTCGCTTTGATCGGACGCAGGCTCGGCCACTATCAGGTAACTGCCGCGATTGGTGCGGGCGGTATGGGCGAAGTCTATCGGGCCGCGGACACCAAGCTGGGCCGCGACGTGGCGCTCAAAGTGTTGCCCGCCCCAATGGCGCGCGATCCCGAATTTTTGGCGCGCTTCAAGCGAGAAGCGCGAGCCGTTGCAGCTTTGAACCACCCACACATCGTGACGATTTACTCCGTCGAGGAAGCGGAAGGCATCCATTTCCTGACGATGGAACTTGTTGAGGGGCAGCCGCTCAAGACGATCATCCCGGAGCATGGATTGCCACTGGACCGCATACTCGACATTGGTGCGGCGCTTGCGGATGCTCTCGCCGCCGCGCACGAGAAAGGTATCGTGCATCGCGACCTGAAGCCCGCGAACATCATGATCACGAAGACGGGTAATCCGAAGGTGCTGGACTTTGGCCTCGCCAAGGCAACATCCGCGACCACATCGAGAGACGATACGATGACGTCGGCCGGCTATACAAAGACCGGCGTAGTGATGGGAACGCCCGCCTACATGGCACCCGAGCAGATCATCGGCAGCACGATCGATCATCGCACGGACATTTTTTCGCTGGGTATCGTGCTGTACGAGATGACGGCAGGTCATCGACCTTTTGAGCAAGGCTCGTCGGCCGAACTGGCCTCGGCAATTCTGCGCGACTTGCCGAGGCCAGTGGGCGAATTGCGAGCGGACGTACCTGAGTTGTTGGAAAGAATCATCCTCCGATGCCTTGAGAAGCGGGCCGCGGACCGATTCCCTTCGGCGCGAGAGTTTCGCCATGCGTTGCAAGGCGTATCCGCAGAGATGCCGCAGGTTCGGAGAGCGCCGGCGACAGACTCCGGCACCAGCCGAGCTGAGGAGGGGTTTTGGGTTGCTGTACTGCCGTTCGAATATGGGGGCACCGACGCTGACCTGACAGCTCTCGCCGATGGGTTAACGGAAGATATCGTGACTGGCCTGTCGCGATTCTCTTATCTGCGAGTGATCGCGCGCAGTTCGACTGTCGAAACACGCGCACAAGGCCACTGATGTACGAGCAATCGGCAAGGAACTCGGCGCGCGCTATGTCATCGAAGGAAACCTTCGACGAGTGGGTTCCAGACTGCGGATCGGTTGCCATCTGGTGGACGCAACTTCGGGTGCTCATCTGTGGGCCGAAACCTACGATCGGACATTTCAACCGGAAGAAATCCTTACGCTGCAAGATGACGTCGTAGCACGAATCGTTTCGACGGTGGCGGATACGTACGGAGTGCTCCCCCGGAATATGGGCGAGCTTTTGCGTAGCCGCGTCGTAGCGGAGCTCACGCCCTACGAGGCAGTGCTTCGCAGCTTTGCACACTTCCCGCGTCTTTCCCCCGAAGAGCACGCCGCGGCCACAGCCACTCTGGAACGGGCGATGCACAAGGCGCCGGGATACGCGGACGGATGGGCCATGCTCTCGATGCTGGCCAGGGAAGAGCATACGCATGGGTTTAATGTGCGGCCCGATCCGATCGGACGGGCACTCGTGGCTGCACGGCGGGCGGTGGAAATCGCGCCATCGAATCACTTGGCGTACCATGCGCTGGCTTCAGCGCAATTCTTTCAACGAGAGATTCCAGCGTTCCGGAATTCGGCGGAGCGGGCCATTGCGCTGAATCCATTGGACGGATTCACGGCCGCCTATATGGGTTTTCTGTTGGCCTATGCCGGGGAATGGGAGCGTGGCTGCGCGCTGGTGGCACACGCGAGGCAGCTCAATCCGCATCATCCGGGATGGTATTGGTTTCCCGACGTCTTTGCGGCTTACCGAAAAAAAGATTACCGCAGCCGCGGCAGACTCACTGCTGAAGGTTAATATGCCCGGGTTCTGGCGAACGAGCTTCGCGTTCGCCGCGGTCTACGGACAGCTTGGCGAACCAGACTCGGCGGCGAAGGCCGTGCGCGACTTGCTCGTGATCCGGCCAACATTTCCGGAGACCGCGCGCGAGGACCTTGGGAAGTGGTGGGATGCGGAACTCGTTGAACATCTGATCGAAGGCTTGCGCAAGGCTGGGATGGAGGTCGCACCGGCGAAGCAAAGAAGAGAGGCCCACGATGCTTGAGTTGAGCAAGATGCGAGAGTTCGCTAAGGCATATACGGCGGAGTGGTGCGGTCAAGTTGCCGCGAGCGTGGCGGCGCGAAGTTAATGTAGCAGGACGCCGGTGATGGCTAGGATCACTCCTACGGCACCGATGGCTATGCCGCTAAACCAGAAGAAACGCTTTTTGGTTAGGAGCGTGATGGAGCAGATGACCAAGCCCATTTCCAGGAACACTTCGCCGGCGTCGAAGCGGTCGGCGCGGCGGCTAACGAGGTCGCGTTCGGTTTCGAGTTCCTCGGCGTTCTTGCGAATTTCCTTCTTGTCGTCGTTGTAGCGTTCGACTTCTTTCTTGTACTTTTCCTGAACCGCCGAGGTCTCTTCCTTTTCCTTTGCAGCGAGCGCGCCGACCATGTCGCCGACCGCTTCCATTTCGTGCATGCGGATGTCTTTCGCCTGGTAGTAGCCCCACTGGTCGCTGGCTTTGGCCTGGAGGAGAAGTTCCTCGGTGTGAGCGCGGTGGCCGAGCAGAGTGACGATAGCGCCAAGTACCGCGAGGATGGAGATGGTCACCGAAACCGGAATGGTGAGCGGATGCATCGTGCGCTCTTCGGTTTCTTCAGTTTCGGGCAGTTCGATACCTTCGGACATTTTAGAAGGCTTCCTTTCGATGACTAGTTTTCGCCGTCGGCCGCGATGGCCTTGAGAGAATCAGCAGCGGCAGCGATCGTTCTGTCGATATCCTGTGAGGTGTGCGCCGTGGAAACGAAGGCGGCCTCGAACTGCGACGGCGCGAGAAAAATACCACGGTCAAGCATTTCGCGGAAGAAGCGGGCATAGCGCTTGGTGTCGGAACGCTTGGCACCGGCGTAGTCGCGGACCGGCTCTTCAGTGAAGAAGAGCGTGCTAAGGGAACCAGTGGAATTGACCTGGCCTGGAATTTTTGTTTCGACCAGGGCTTTGCGGAGGCCGGTGGCGAGGCGGTCGGCTTGCTCGGCGATGCGGTGGTAGAGGCCGTCGACGGCTAATTGCCTGAGCGTGGCGATGCCGGCCGCCATTGCCAGCGGATTGCCTGCTAGCGTGCCTGCCTGGTATATGGAGCCGAGCGGCGCGATGTGGTTCATGAGTTCGGCGCGGCCGCCATAGGCCGCGACCGGGAGGCCTCCACCGATGATTTTCCCCAGCGTGGTGATGTCGGCTTCACCGCCAAGAAATTGTTGTACCGCGCCGTTGTGCATGCGGAAGCCGGTGATGACTTCGTCGATGATGAGGAGCGCGCCGTTTTTGCGGGTTATTGCGCGGAGGCCCGTCAGAAAACCGGGCTCGGGAAGGACCACACCCATGTTGGCGGCGATAGGTTCGACGATGACGGCGGCGATTTTATCCCTGTGCTCAGAGAACAGATGTTCGACCGTTTCGAGATCGTTGTAGGGAGCGTTGAGCGTCAGCTGCGCGAGAGCTTCGGGGACGCCTGGGCACTCGGCGATGCTGAGGGTGGCGAGACCAGAGCCTGCATCGGACAGAAAGCTGTCGGCGTGGCCGTGGTAGCAGCCACGAAATTTCAAGATGTAATCGCGTTTGGTGACGCCGCGGGCCAGGCGGACGGCGCTCATCGTAGCTTCCGTGCCGCTGGAGACGAACCGAATTTTTTCGAGCGCAGGGATAGCACGGTTGATCAGCGTGGCCAGTTCGAGTTCGAGTTCTGTGGTCACGCCGTAGCTCGTGCCGCGCTTGGCTTGCTCGCTGATGGCCTGTGTCACCGCGGGGTTGGCGTGGCCCAAGAGCATCGCGCCCCACGAGCCGACGTAGTCGAGGAGTTGGTTGCCGTCTACGTCGTAGAGGTATTGTCCTTCGCCGCGGTCGATGATCAGAGGGTCGCAGCCTACGGAGCGGAAGGCGCGGACGGGACTGTTTACTCCACCGACGAGGAGTTTTTCGGCGCGCTCAAAGATTTCGCGAGAGCGGCGGCGGATATTTCTTGTCTTGGTTTGCGGTGCGGTCATGAGCGTTTCAAGGGGCTTAGCCGCCTGTTGCTTCCAAGCCTATTCTCAAGTCACAGCGGTTTTGCGAGACGAATCCTAGGAGTCCTGCGCCCTACAACTTTGTAATTTGTAAGTTATCACGGAGCCAGCCAGCGGGCTACGTCCTTGGCGTGATAGGTGAGAATGATGTCGGCGCCGGCGCGCTGGATGCCTGTGAGGATTTCGAGCACTGTGCGGCGTTCGTCCAGCCAGCCATTTGCGGCGGCGGCTTTCACCATGGAGTATTCGCCGCTGACGTTGTAGGCGCCCACGGGCACGTCGAATGCGTCGCGGACGCGGCGGATGACATCGAGATAGGCGAGCGCGGGCTTGACCATGACCATGTCGGCCCCTTCTTCCAGATCGAGGGCAACCTCTTTCAGCGCTTCACGGGCGTTGGCGGGGTCCATCTGGTAGCTGCGGCGATCGCCGAATTGCGGGGTGGACTGGGCGGCTTCACGGAACGGGCCGTAGAAGGCAGAACTGTACTTAGCGGCATAGGCGAGGATCGGGAGATTCTCGAATTTGTGGTCGTCGAGTTTGCCGCGGATAGCGGCTACGCGGCCGTCCATCATGTCGGAAGGCGCGACGATGTCAGCCCCGGCGCGAGCGTGGGAGAGGGCTTGGTTGGCGAGGATGCCCAGTGTCGCGTCGTTGGCGACTTCCCCGTTTTCGATGACGCCGCAGTGGCCGTGGTCGGTATATTCGCACAGGCACACGTCGGTGATGACGACGAGCTTGAGATTGGCTTTGCGGATAGCTTCGACCGCGCGCTGCACTACGCCCTGCGGCGAGGTCGAGCTTGCGCCGGTGGCGTCCTTCGATTCGGGCAGGCCGAAGAGAATCACTCCGGGGATACCCAGGGACTCTACTTCGCGGCATTCTTCGACGATCCGATCGACGGATTGTTGAGCGATGCCGGGCATGGAGCTGACTTCCTGGCGGACGTTTGTGCCCGGGCAAACAAACATGGGATAGATCAGCCCCGCGGTGGTGAGGCGGGTTTCGCGGACGAGATTGCGAAGGGCTTCGGTGCGTCGCAAGCGGCGGGGGCGATGGGTGGGAAAACTCATCCGTGCTTGGCTCCTGCGATGGGTTGTTGCGCGGTGGCTTGTTGCGCGGCGGCCATGGCCGTGAAGTGCGCCTCCAGCGCCGCGATGACCGCGTCGGTCGTAGTATCGGCGGCCATTACGATGCGATGAATTCCGTATTCGCGCAACGCGGCGGATGTTACCGGGCCGACCGCGGCGATTGCGAGTTGGTGCTGGATTTCGCTCAACCGCTGTTTCCCTATCAAGTCAGCAAAATTATGGACGGCGGTTGGACTAAAAAATAAAATGGAATCAGCCTCGCCATTGGCAATCCCAGAAATACGCTCACGATCTACGTCCGTGGGCGGAAGTGTGCGATAGGCGACCACCTCCGTCAAATGTGCGCCCAGCTCGCGGAGAGCCGTTGGCAGGTCTGGATTTGCGCGATCACTACGCGGCAGAAACACGTTCTTGTCCCGCAGTTGCGGAGCTAACTCGCCGGCCAGCGCGACGCCCAGATGCGTTTTCGCTACATGCTCGACGGTGAATTCGGCTTTCGCGGCGGCCTCCGCGGTCGCTGGGCCGACGGTGGCTACTCTCGGCGTACCTCCGAGTTGCGCCAGGCGAAAGCCGAGCGTGGCGGAGCGGGACACCACCGATTGAACGGCATTTGCGCTCGTGAAAAGCACCCAATCGAACTCTTGTTTTCGCCATCGGCCCAGGGCCGCGTCGAGCGGAGCGTAGTCCTGTGGCGGGGAAAAGGAGACCAGTGGAAGAGACACTGGGAATCGCGCGCCGTTCCAAGAGCTTCTCAAATAGTTCAGAACCCTGCAGTGCCGCGCGGGTAATGACGATGCGCTTGCCTGCCAGAGATGATTGGCGCGAGGACGATTCAGGCGCGGAGGGATCAGCCACGTTGGCGACTCACGTCTTCCAGGATGTTTTGCGCGCCGGCTTCGATAAGCAGGTGGGCCATGCGTTCGCCAAGGGCGCGGGCCTGCTCGGGCGGTGCCGTGGCGCGCTGCTTAACGTATTGAAGCCCGTCGATGGAGCACACGCAGGCGTCGAGGACCAGTTCGTTACCCTCGATGCGCGCCCAAGCGCCTAACGGAACCTGGCAGCCGCCCTGAAGGACGGAGAGCAGGCTGCGTTCGGCGACGATGGCGGAGCGAGTTTCCGCGTCGTTGAGTTTGTCGAGGGCGGCGGAGGTTTCGGCGTCTGATGCGCGGCACTCGATGCCGAGCGCACCCTGACCTACGGCGGGCATGCAAACGTCGGGCGAGAGCGTTTCGCTGATACGATGAGTCCAGCCAAGGCGATCGAGTCCTGCCTTGGCGAGCATGACGGCATCGTACTCGCCGGATTCCACTTTGCGGAGGCGGGTGTCCACGTTGCCGCGGAGATCGCGCACGTCGAGATCCGGGCGGGCGTGACGCAGTTGAGCTTGGCGGCGCAGGCTGCCGGTGCCCACACGCGCCCCCTGGCGAAGACTGGCGAGCGTCGCGCCATTTCCGGAGACAAGACAGTCGCGGACATCTTCGCGGCGGCAGATGGCGGGAAATGACATCCCGGGCGGTACTTCGGTGGGAATGTCTTTTACGCTGTGGACGGCGATGTCGATGGATTCATCCAGCAGGGCGTCTTCCAGCTCCTTAATGAAGATTCCCTTGCCCCCAATTTGTGACAACGCCGATTGCTGCATTTTGTCGCCGGTGGTCTTGATGATGACGATTTCACCCTCAATGCCAGAAGTTTGAAAGATTTGTTTGCGCACGAATTCGGCCTGCCATTTTGCCAGCAGGCTGCCGCGTGTGCCGATGCGAAGGTGCTTCATCGCTTATCCCGATCGGAGAGAAAGAGATCGCGTAGGGCCTCGACGTTTTGAATCTTGCGACGAAGCTCCCGTTCGCCGCGAAGCCGCTCGGCGGGCTCAACGAGGAGCTTTTCGAGCAGTTCATCCATCAGGACTTCCATGTGTTCGCGGTCTTTAGGACTAAGGTGTGTCACAGAGGCCAGGCGCGCGTGAAGAAAGGTGGTGCGCTCTTCGCGCAGGCGGGCGCGCAAGGCCTGCACCAGACCGACAAGCTCGACGCTGGCTTGCCAGGAAAGAAACTTGCCGACGTGATCTTCGACGATGGATTCGGCGCGCGGGACTTCCCCTTCGCGAGCCTGGCGATTTTGCTGAACGATGGCGCTAAGGTCATCCAAGTTGTACACGTACACATTGTAAAGTTCGGCGGCAGCGGCTTCGATGTTACGCGGCATGCCAAGATCCATCAGGAATAGTGCGCGGTTGCCGCGGGCATTCATGGCGGCTTCGAGGATGCGGCGCGACACGACCGGTTCGTCGGCGGAGACGGAAGAGACGACGACGTCGGGCTTGACGAGCGCGGCGTCCCAGTCAGCCCACTCGACCACAGTCCCGTTGAATTTTTCGGCCAGTTCCACGGCACGATCCTGAGAGCGGTTCATGACCAGCACATCGGTAACGCCGCGGTCCCGGAGTGTAGTGATGACCTGCTCACTCACGGCGCCGGCGCCCAGGACTAGAGCGCTATGCCCCGGCAATTTCCCGAAAATCCGTTCCGCAAGCTTTACGCCAGCGGCGGCGACGGACATTGGGCGAGAACCAAGCTCGGTTTCCGTGCGGACGCGTTTTCCGACCTCGAGCGCCCCCTGGAAGAGACGGTTGAGCACGGGACCCGTCGCGCCTTGTTCGTGCGCCGAGCGGTAAGCTTCGCGCACCTGGCCGAGGATCTCGGCTTCGCCCAGAAGCATCGAGTCAAGCCCGGCGGAAACGCGGAAAAGATGCCGGACCGCATGGCGATCGTAATGATGGTAAAGCGAGTTGGTCAGAACGTCCGGGCCGACCGAATGAAATTCACTAAGAAACGAGGCGAGCCCGGAAAGGCAGTTGTGGGAAGTCTCCGGGGGAACTCCGTAGACTTCGCTGCGATTACAGGTCGAGAGCACGAGCGTTTCTTCGAGGATGCCCCGGGAGCGAAGTTCGTCGGCGGCGCGGCGGGCCTGATCGGCGGTGAAAGACACCTTCTCTCGCACCTCAACGGGCGCAGTCCGATGGTTCAGGCCGACCAGGACGATTTCCATTCTCTTGCTAGGGCACTCCTTAAAAATAGCGGTGACTGTGCGAAAGATAAAGATTCACGACGGTAAAGCTCAGCACCACGATCACAAAATTAAAAATGCAAAGGCGCGACGCGCGTGCCCCGCGCCAGGTCGTGGTGCGTGAAAGCTGGAGGTACGCGGCATAGAGCAAGAGCACCAAAAGCGTAATGACATACTTCGGGTCGTAATACCAATATTGACCGGTAAGGCGGTCCACCCAGATGAAGCCAAGGACCGTCCCAACGGCAATCGAGATAAGCCCAACCAGAACGCTGGACCGGCTCATGCGCTCGAGCAGTTCGAGTGGCGGCAAGCGCCAGACCAGTTCGCTGAGCTGGCGATTCCGAAGCAGGCGGTTCTCAACGAGGAAGATCAAGCAGAGCACAAACGAGAGCGCAAAAGCCGCGTAGGCCAAGATGCTGAGCGTGACGTGGAAAGCAAATATCGGGCCATGAGCGATGGTGGGGGTTAGCCGGTCAGCCGGAGCGAGATGAGCGGCCAGAAAGAACGCGAGGATAAACGGCAGGACGAATGCGCCGACGGAACGCTGGCGATGGAAGAATTCAAGGCCGAGATAAGTAAGGGCCAGCAGCCACCCGAACAGCGACATTGAGCCGTAGAGATCGTGATAGGGCACAGTGTGCAGCCCCCGGGAACGTTCCAGGAGTGCGAAATAGTGGGCGACCAACCCGAGCCCGAGAAATATCGTGCCCAGTCTTCCGGCAATTTCACGTCCGGAGCGCAGGAAACGGACGTAGGAGCCGAGGCTCAAGGTGTACGCAAGCACGGTCAGAAATAGGAACAGGTGAGGCATTGGATGCTTTTCGCCGCGAGTGCTCCGAGGCCGCCGATCCAAGGCCATTTCCGGAATCCCCGACCAAGTGTCAATCCTTGAGTATAGCTCAGCTGTTTCGGGGCCGCATCGAGATCGGCGCATTGTCAGGGGCCTGTCCGCTCGGACAGGGTTTCAGCACAGGCTGACGGGATTTGCTATGCTTCTGTGAGAAGAAATCATGAGTTTGCCGACTGCTCCATTGAATCGCAAAGAGTTGTTTGTGCGCGCGTGCCGCGGCGAGGCTGTGGCGCGACTGCCTGTATGGATGATGCGGCAGGCGGGTCGTTACCTGCCGGAGTATCGCGAAATTCGTGCCAAGCATGCGTTTCTTGAGGTTTGCAAGACGCCAGACTTGGCGCTCGAAGTGTCCCTGCAGCCGTTTCGCCGGCTGGGCGTCGACGCCGTTATTGTGTTCTCCGACATTTTGATTCCGGCCGAGGCGATGGGACTAAAGTTGGAGCTGGGCGACGCCGGACCGAATTTGCCCGAACCGGTGCGCTCGGAAGCGGACGTCGGCAAGCTGCGCATTTTCGATCCAGAACGAGAGACCGGCTTTCTGATGGAGGCCATCCGGCGGATCGTGCGGGAGGTCGGCCCTACCGTCCCGGTGCTGGGCTTTGCGGCAGCGCCGTGGACTTTGGCGTGTTACATGGTGGAGGGACGCACAAAGGAAGGCTTTGCCACCGTCAAGAATTTTCTGTACCGCGACCCGGCCGCCTTCGAGACCTTATTGTTCAAGATTGCGCAAGCTACGGTTGGATACCTGAAGGCGCAAATCGCGGCTGGGGCGGCGGCCGTGCAACTGTTTGATACCTGGTGCGGTGAACTCAGCCTGGCGGACTACGAAACGTATGCGTTGCCCGCGGTGAGAGAAATCATCACGCGAATCGATAGCGAGGTTCCGGTGATTTACTACACCAAGGCTTCGCATCATTTGCTTCCAGCGATCGCGCGATCGGGCGCGGACGTGTTGAGTGTCGATTGGCGCATCAATTTGCGCGAAGCGCGGGAGATGCTGGGGCCACGCATCGCTTTGCAAGGTAACGTCGATCCTGCGGTATTGTTTGGCCCGCCGGAGAAGATTCGGCAGGCTACCCTCGAGGCCGCGGGGTCGCTAGGCGGAGTCGGGCATATTTTGAATTTGGGTCATGGAATTTTGCCGGGCACGCCGGTCGAGAACGCGCAGCTTTTCATCGAAACTGGACAGAGGGCCGAGCTGCCGGAGTCAAAGCCCGCGGTTCCGTCGCGCTGAGGTCGGATGACCGTGACACTTGCCAACCCAACTTTGCAGCAGATGAGCGAGGAACTCCGCGTCAGCGAAGAATTCCTGGCGAAATACAATCGACCGGGCCCGCGCTATACCAGCTACCCGACCGCTCCGGTATGGAACGATACGTTCGGACCGGATGATCTGGAGCGCGTGCACGAAAAGTCCGACCGTGCTCGGGCGCCGGTGTCGCTGTACATGCACATTCCCTTCTGCGAAAGCTTGTGCTTGTTCTGCGCCTGCAACGTCATCATTCAAAAAGACAAAGCTGTGGCGCCGCCGTATCTCGGCATTCTGAAGCGCGAGCTTGAGCGGGTCAGCCGCAGCGTTTCGAAAGAACGCTCGGTGGTGCAGTTCCATTGGGGCGGCGGAACGCCGACGTACCTCACGCCCGCGCAGATTGAAGATTTATTCGGCGCCGCCCGAGAACAATTTACCTTCGCCACCGACGCGGAGATCGGCATTGAAGTCGATCCACGGGTGACCACCAGCGCGCATCTGGAGACGTTGCGGCGGCTCGGATTCAACCGGCTCAGCATGGGCATTCAGGATTTTCATCCCGAGGTGCAAAAGGCCATCCACCGGATTCAGCCGTTCGAGATGACCCGCGATCTGATTGCCACGGCGAGGGCGTTGGGCTTTGACAGCATCAACGTCGATCTGATCTATGGCTTGCCGCACCAGACTCCGGAACGCTTCGGCCACACCGTCGAGCAGATTCTGGAGCTGGCTCCCGACCGCGTGGCGCTATTCAGCTACGCGCACGTTCCCTGGCTAAAGAAACAGCAAGGCGCGTTTGCGGCCTTCCTGCCGGAAGGCATGCAAAAGTTCGAGATTTTCCGCACCGGCATGCTGAAGTTCCTGGAAGCCGGCTACCTTTATATAGGCATGGACCACTTCGCCAAGCCGGGCGACGAACTGGCGGTTTCCCAGCGCAATCGCACGCTTCACCGCAACTTTCAGGGCTACACGACCAAGGCGGGCGCGGACCTCTACGGCATGGGCGTCACCGCAATCAGCGGAATTCAGGACGCTTACGCCCAGAATCACCGGGATCTGCCGTCGTGGGAAAAAGCGGTGGCCGATCGCGGCATCGCGACCATGCGCGGCTATCACCTTTCCGCCGACGACCTCTTGCGTCGAGCGGTGATCAGCCGACTGCTGTGCCATACCATTGTGATCAAGGATGAGATTTCGCGTGAGTTTGGCGTCGACTTCGATGAGTACTTTGCCGACGAACTGCGACGCCTCGAGCCCTCGCGCGAGGACGGATTAGTCCTGCTGGAGCGCGGCGAAATTCGCACTACCTGGCTTGGGCGGATCTTCATTCGCAACTTGGCCATGATCTTCGATCCCTACCTGGAACGGCAGCAACTCGCTGCCAAGCCCTTGTTCTCGAAAACTCTCTGATATGGCGAGGTATTTCGCCACGCCATGACTCGTCACGTCCCAGCGCTGATTGTTGGCGGAGGAATTTCGGGCTTGGTGTGCGCTCACGCGCTGCGCAAAGCGGGGATGGACGCTCTGCTGGTCGAAGCATCCGACCGCCCAGGCGGATCGATTCATTCCGTACGGCGCAACGGCTACCTGCTGGAACTCGGCCCGCAGAGTTTCAGCAGCACGACGCCGCTGCTCGCGCTCTGCGCGGAACTCGGCATCGAAGCCGATCTCATCCAGGCGCCGCCCCACGCGCCACGTTATATTCTCGTCGGTGGCGCGCTGAAGCAGGTTCCCCTCAGCCCGCCTGCGTTCCTCACATCGGATCTGGTAGGCGCGCGAACAAAATGGGCCCTCGCTCGCGATCTATTCGGCAAGAGTCGCGCCCCCGATCAGGACGAATCCGTAGCGGCTTTCGTCCGGCGCAAATTTTCCGCGGAATTGCTGGACCGGCTTGTAGGCCCCTTCGTTTCGGGCGTCTACGCGGGCGATCCCGAGCGACTCAGCCTGCGAAGCGCCTTCCCTATGTTGCATGACGCGGAAAAACGAAAAGGGAGCGTCGTCCGCGGGATGATGGCTAAGTCCGGCGAGAGCCCTCGGCAGCGGCCTACCTTGCAGAGTTTTCGCGACGGCACGGAAGCGCTCGCGCGCGCGATTGCTTCTGGACTCGGCGACAGGCTTCAGTTGAACGCTCGCGTGACTCGCGTTGAATTGGACGCTGCCGGCACGTCTTTCCAATTGACGATCCGCACTCCGGACAAGGATGAAACCATCCTCGCGAACAATGTGATTGTGGCAACGCCCGCCAGACGTGGCCGGAGAACTCTTGCGCGATGTGAATCCAAGCCTGGGGTCTTTGTTGGGCGCGATCGAATACGCGCCAGTCGCCGTAGTGTCGTTGGGTTATCGGCGGTCTGACGTGGGTCATCCCCTGGTTGGCTTCGGCTTTTTGGTGCCGCGATCCGCCGGATTGCGTGTTCTCGGCACGGTCTGGAATTCTTCGTTGTTCCCGGGCCGGGCACCCGAAGGGCAGGTTCTGTTGACGAGCTTCGTGGGTGGAGCGACCGATCCGGGAGCGGCCGCGCTTTCCCCAGAGGAGTTGACCTCGTTGGTTGATAACGAAGTCGCGCCGTTGATGAAGATTCGCCAAGACGCGACGGCCGGGCGGGGCGAGCCCCGCTCCTACAAGTTTCGCGGGTCGTTTTCGCATGTGACGATCTATCCGCGCGCGCTGCCGCAATACAATCTGGGACACGCGGATCGGCTCGCGGCGATCGAGGGCCACCGAACGAAATTCCCGAATCTGTGGCTGGCGGGCAATTATCTTCGTGGCCCGTCCGTTGGCGCCTGCGTGGAGCAATCTCTAAGTGTGGCGAACGAAATACTCTCGCGGATGAAGCGCTAAGGCTGTAAACTCATCCGGCTCAATCCGGTTGCCGTATATCCTGCAGGAGACGAAGAGAGCCTGACCTGTGTTCCTGGCGGCCATGACCTCAAAGTATGGCGATGGCGCGTCGTCTGACGCGACGCTGGTGGACCGGCTTCTTCACAAGGACGTGAGCGCATTCGAGGAGCTCTACGACCGCCACTCACGCATCGTCTACGCCCTGGTTGTGCGCATCCTGCAGCAGGCGCCTACAGCGGAGGAAGTGGTCCAGGATGTTTTTCTCCAGCTTTGGCGCAATGCCGCCCAGTATCAAGCCGCCCGCGGCCCCTTCGTTCCCTGGCTGCTGACCCTCGCGCGTAACCGAGCGCTCGACCATCTCCGACTGAAAAGCGAGAAGCAACGCCGCCGCGAGGACCAGACCGAGGATCTTCCGGCAATTTCGCAGGCCCCGGAGTATGAGAAGGCCCTGGACGAAAGGCGGCGCGCGGAGCGCGTTCGTACGTTGATCGGGACGCTCAGCGCCCCGCAGAAGAAAGCGATTGAGATGGCCTATTTTGAAGGCCTAAGTCATAGCGAGATCGCGAATGCCCTCCAAGAACCGCTCGGCACCGTGAAGAGCTGGATCAGGAGCGGATTATTACGGCTGAAGGAAGGACTGCAGACAGCATCGTGAGTGAACAGGACCAATTTCGGGAGCTGATCGAGGCTTACGCCCTCGGCGCGCTCGATGCCAACGAGCGGACGGCGCTGGAAGCGCACCTCGCCGCAGGCTGCCCGGAGTGTACCAAGGCGCTGGAAGAGGCGCGCTGGCTGGTGAGCCAGCTGGCGTATCTCGCGCCGCCGGCGGAGCCGTCTGAGTTCCTGAAGGCTCGATTGATGCGCACGGTGCGAGCGGAGGAGGGCGTCGCGCGGACGCCAGCGGCGAGACCCTCTGGCCCTTCGATTCCGTACTGGCTCTGGGCTGGCGTTGCCGCGTTGCTGGTCCTGTCGATCTACTCGACGTGGGACGCGCGGAAACTCCAAAAGGAAGTGCAAGACGTCAATGCCCGCGCCGCCGCGGAACTCAAGAAGCGCGAGCAATTGGAACAAGAGTTGACCGAGGCCAAGCACGAAGCTTGGATCCTCACCGACCCGAGCACGAAGAAGATCGACATCATGCCGAGCGATAAGGAAATGCCGAAGCTCGAGGCCATGTGGCACCCGGAACTCGGTATTTACATCACCGGGCAGAAGATGCCGATGCCCAAGGGCAACAAAGTTCTGCAGTTGTGGCTGATCCCCAAAGCCGGAGGCAAACCGATGCCCTCGCACACCTTCTGGCCGGATGCCAACGGAAAAATCGGAGAGATGGTCGACGATCCGCCGGAAGTGATGGCGCAGACGAAAGCTCTGGCGATCACCGAGGAACCCGCCGGCGGAAGTCCGCAGCCCACCAGCACGCCGATGTGGGTCGGCGGCGTCAGCTAGAGCTTTTTTCCTCCATAACGAAGAGCCTTGGGTTTACGGGTTTGCCCTCGAGGACCTCTCGATCTCGTTGCTTCTTCTGCGTCCTGGCGATATCCATGCGCTCCGTCGTTTGCTCGGCTTTGGTCCGATTCGCGCGGCACGTATAATACGGAACACCCTATGAGCGAACAAAAGAAAACGCGGCGGCAGATGCTGGAAGAGTTCGTAGCGAAGAAACCCGACGATCCGTTTTCGCGTTACGGCTTAGCCATGGAATGCATGAACGGCGGCGACACCGGCGCCGCAGATGGGCACTTCCGCGAATTGCTGCAGCGAAATGCGGACTACGTGCCGGCCTATTTGATGTATGCGCAGATGCTTTCCCGCGAGGCACGCGCCGAGGAAGCGCGGCAGGTGCTATCCACGGGCATCGCTGCGGCTGACCGGAAGGGCGATCAGCACGCCCGATCGGAGATGGAGACTTTGTTGGCGGAGATCTCTTAGTTGTAGCGGCCGCTTTCCGAAGCGGGCGCATTTGGATTCAAAGGCGCCGATCCGGTTCATCCGACAGACATTTCGACCCACCGTTGCGCGTCTGGTATCATGAGTTATGGGATCTACGCGTCCCGAACACAATTCCGCTTTTCCCTTTGAACGTCGTTCTTCTGCCCGGCGGCGATCTTCCCCTGCACATCTTCGAGCCGCGATACCGCCGGATGGTTCATCAATGCATCGAAAGCAAGACTGAGTTCGGGATGCTGTTGTCGCTGCCGAAGGGTGTAGTGCGTGTGGGATGCACCGCCGAGATCGTCGACGTGGCCAAGCGTTACGACGATGGACGAATGGACATCCTGGCGATTGGCCGCGCGCCCTTTCGCATCACCAAAATCTCGAATCTGGAAGCGTTTAATGAGGACACTTTGTTGGAAGGACAAGTCGACTATCTGGATGATCGAGAGGCGCCGGCAAATCCTCGGATACGACAGGAGCTCGTGGAGTTGTACGAGGTGTGCCACACCATTCTGTTCGACGATTATCCCAAAAACCTTGCCGCCAATGCGGAACGCGCCTTGTCCTACGTTGTCGCGGGTACCTTGCCCATGGACTTGATGTGGAAGCAGCAAGTGTTGGAGCTGCGATCGGAAGCGGATAGGCAGGAGCGCCTGGTGACACATCTTCGTGCGTGGGCGCCGCATCTACAAAAGATAGAGATGTTGCGCCAGAACGCGGACGGAAATGGACACGGATTGAATTAGATTTTGGCGGGCGAGCAATCGTCACGCGAAATGGGGACGAATGACAGCTAGCACATCGTTACAATCGCGGCCGGGACACCCGAAGCCGCGGACACTCGGCGAGTTACGCGGTATCCCGGACTTCGACGCGGGTACGGTATCGATATCGGTGAAAAATGAGTTGCGTCGCAATTTGCTGCGCGCGATCGAGAAGAGAGAGCCGCTCTTCCCAGGCGTCCACGGGTACGAAGACACGGTCATCCCGCAAATCGTCAATGCCCTGTTGTCGCGGCACAATTTCATCTTGCTGGGCCTCCGTGGGCAGGCGAAAAGCCGGATTCTTCGCGGACTGGCGCAGCTGTTGGATGCCGAAATCCCGGTGATAGCTGGCTGCGAAATCAACGACAATCCGCTGAACCCGATTTGCCGGGCTTGCCGGGAGAAAATTGCCGCGGAAGGAGACTCCACTCCGATCGCCTGGATGCCCAGGGACCAGCGTTACGTTGAGAAGCTGGCTACGCCCGACGTCACCATTGCAGACATCATCGGCGACGTTGATCCGATCCGCGCGGCGCGCGGTGGACGCGACCTATCCGACGAGTTGACCATTCACTACGGTTTGCTGCCGCGAGCGAACCGCGGCATCTTTGCGATCAACGAACTGCCGGATCTGGCGGGGAAAATCCAGGTCGGGCTGTTCAATATCATGCAAGAAGGCGACATTCAGATCAAAGGCTATCCGCTGCGCCTGCCGTTGGATGTGCTGCTGGTCTTCACGGCGAATCCGGAGGACTACACCGCGCGCGGCAAGATCATTACTCCGCTCAAAGACCGCATCGGGGCGGAGATTCGCACACACTATCCGGCGACCGTCGCTGAGGGCATGACCGTCACCAACCAGGAAGCCTGGGTGGGGCGCGATGCGGCTCGCAAGATCGAAGTGCCGGACTATTTGCGCGAGGTTGTGGAAGAAATCGCGTTTCAGGCGCGTGAAGATAAGCGCGTCGACCGCCGGTCCGGCGTTAGTCAGCGGCTTCCCATCACTACGCTGGAAAGCGCGGTAAGCAGCGCAGAGCAGCGCGCAGCGCGAACGGGCGAGAAAACTGGCGTTGCGCGGGTCGCCGACATTTACGCGGCGATGCCGGCGATCACCGGAAAGCTCGAACTTGAATATGAGGGCGAGTTGAAGGGCGCGGACACCATCGCGCGCGAACTAATTCGAGCAGCGGTCGGCCGCGTGTTCAGCAAGCGTTTCGGTGAAGTCAGCTTTCAGCCGGTGATTCAATGGTTTGAATTGGGGGGCGAACTAAAGCTCCCGGAGCTCGCGACCGACGGCCGAGCGCTACGACCAACTGTCGAAGATCCAAGGCCTCATGGATCAGATCGGCAAGCTTGGGGTGCACGACCGTAAAGACGCGGGCGCTGCCGCGGCTGCGGCGGAAATGATCCTGGAAGGTCTGTGGGCGCACCGGCGAATTGGACGCACCGAGGAGCGCGGCTACTTTGCGGAAAAGCCACGGCAGCCGGAACCTCGCGACCGCGAAACACCGAACCGGCCGCGGCGCCAGTTCAACTGAGTTTTCGTGAGTTTTAGCGGAAAGGTCTGCGATGAAATTTGTTCGCTATGGGAAATATGTCGGCGAACCAGCCGACGCGGTGGACCTCGAAGAGCTGGTGAAGCGGCTCGGGAATTTTTTCTTGCAGAGCGGATTCGAGTCTCAATTCTACGGCGTGTCGGAGATGGACCCAGAGAAGTCGATGGAGGCTTTGCGGGAAGCCATTTTACGGGCGCTGCAGCAAGGCGACCTGTTGCCGCAGGACGCGATGAGCGACGAGTTGCGAGAGTTGCTGCAAAATCCGCAAACTGCCAAGGATAGCCAAGCGGTCCGCGACCTGATTGAGAAATTGATGGAACGCATGGCCGAAGAAGGCTACATCAATCCGCAGCAGCCTCCGCAGGTCACTCCCCCTCCCCAGAGCAGCGCACGCGGACAGGTCGGACAGCCGCAGGGGCGCGACACCGAAGCGCGCTTCGAGATTACCGACAAGACCATCGATTTTCTCGGCTTCAAGACTTTGCAGGATCTGCTCGGTTCTCTTGGGCGCAGCAGCTTTGGTCGCCACTCCACTCGGGACCTGGCCACGGGAATCGAGGCGAGCGGCGTTTCGCGCCAGTACGAATTTGGCGACACCTTGAACATGGACGTCAGCGAGACCCTATTCAATGCCGTCCGGCGTGATGGCGCGAAGGTACCGATCGAGATTACCTATTCGGATTTGATGGTGCACCAATGCGAGTATCACAGTTCGTGCGCCACGGTCGTGCTGCTCGATTGCAGCCACAGCATGATTCTCTATGGCGAAGACCGTTTCACGCCGGCGAAACGCGTGGCGATGGCGCTGTCGCATCTGATCCGCACGCAATATCCTGGCGACACGCTGAACCTCGTCTTGTTCCACGACAGCGCCGAAGAAGTGCCGATCGCGGAACTGGCGCGCGTGCAGGTCGGCCCCTACTACACCAACACGCGCGAAGGGCTGCGTATGGCGCAACGCATTTTGCTGCGACAAAAGAAAGACATGCGCCAGATCATCATGATTACCGACGGCAAACCGTCCGCGCTTACGCTGGAAGACGGCCGTATCTACAAGAATGCCTTCGGCTTGGATCCTTTCGTCGTGGGGCAAACGCTCGAAGAGGTGAACAAGTGCAAGCGCGCCGGGATCATGATCAACACCTTCATGCTCGCGAGCGACTATAGCCTGGTGAACTTCGTCCAAAAGATCACGGAAATGTGCCGCGGCAAAGCCTATTTCACGACTCCATACACTCTGGGTCAGTATTTGCTCATGGACTACATGCAGCGGAAAACCCGCCAGATCCATTGATCGGACACAATCCCGCGTCTGTGCATTTTCCGAGTCCTGTTATCTACGTTAGACTCAAGGTATGGCGCTACCGAAATGGATATCGCGCGTCTTGCACACGGATGGTGAGATGACCCACGTCAATCCCGGAAATGTCGCTCCTGCCTTTTCATTGAGGGATTTGAATGGCAAGAGCTATTCGCTTCCCTCCTTGCTGGAGACGGGTCCCGTGCTCGCAGCCTTCTTCAAAGTTTCGTGTCCGGTGTGCCAGTTCACGTTTCCCTTCCTTGAGCGTCTCTTCAAGCGCTACGGAAGAGACACAGTTACGTTCCTGGGGATATCCCAGGACGACGCGAAGGCCACCAAGAAATTCGCTGCTGAATACGGCGTCACGTTTCCAATGGCTTTGGACGAGAAAGGCTATCCTGCCTCCAACGCTTACAGTCTGACGAGTGTACCGACGATTTTTCTGATCGACACGGATGGCACGACCAAAATCGTTTGCATGGGCTTCGAGAGGAACGGGCTCGAGGACATTGGCTCCTTCTTGGCCCAACGTCAAAAACTCCCCGCTGCTGCCTTATTCCTGCCCAACGAAAAAATTCCCGAGCACAAGCCTGGGTGAGGCTCCAAAAACTAGGTCCGGTCGGGACCTAACCTTAATGAACGCACCGTCAGAGTTCGTCACGGAGTGCACCTCCGTTCGATCTCCGTTTTGGATGGGGTATTACTGTAGCAGCGATGCCGCTGACGCTAGGCGCTGTCGGCGTCGTCGAATGATCCCTTTTTGTGCTTCGGGGGTCGCTTTCGCTTGTCGGGAATGAGGCGTGTCGCTGCTGGGGCGAGGCCTGATTCCCTCGCCTTTCGGCGCGCGACTTGGCCCACATCCAAGATTTTCTTCTTGCGCTTTTTCATGGCAGACTGCGCCCCTCGAAAGAGGGGCAGCTACACCCGGGTTCTTCTGGCGCTTGCGCCCCGGCGGCGCCAGCTTAGCTCAGGACGGTTGCCCCGACAAGATTCGAGGTTCCGAGATTCGAGGTTCCGGGACCAGATGCGCTCGGTCAGAAGGAGAACGTGACCTGCAGATCGAGGCGCCGGTTTGCGGTGTTCGTGTTGTACACCTGGCCAGCGGCGGCATTCGATTGACCGAAGAAAGGAGAACTTAAATCGCCCACAGGGGCGGCCACGTTCACGTTGTTAAGAATGTTGCGCCCGGCCACGGCAAAGGTAAGGCTATAGCGATTGTTCGAGGAGTCGAAGCCTCCAGGGCCTCCGCCGCGGCCGCCACCACCTCCGCCAAAACCGCCGCCACCTCGGCCCACCACCGCCGCCCCGGTCCGCGTCCAAACGTGCCGCCGCCACCGGGGCCGCCGGGACCTGCTTGCGCGGTAGTCTCCTTTTTCTTCCCAAAGCCGAAGGTCTTGCTCAGACGCAAATTCAAGGTAAAGCGCTCGGGCCCCGTTTCGTCGTTGATGGGAATGAGAGCCTCGCCAGCGGCTGGGGCAACATTGAAGCAGCCGTATTTAGTTTGCACCACGTTGGGCGCGAGGGTCGCCGAGCACGTGGCGGGAGCCGGCCTCGCGTTGAACTGGGCGTCGCCGAAGAGATCATCGCCGGTCGTGATGTTAAACGGCGGACCGGAGCTGGCGACTATGAACGGAAACAGACGGAAGCCCTTTGGCAGGCCTATGCTGCCGCCTATAAAGAGACGATTGCGGTAGTCAAACGACGCTCGGCCATAGTCCAGAGACGGATCGAGTGGGTCGGAAGGCATGTAGGTCGGGCCGGAAGTGTCGCTGTCCGCGTAGTTGAGGACGTAATAGCCGAACAGGGTGAGCTTGGCGCCCATGCGAACGCTACTGTTCACAATGAACTGGTTCTGCTTGAAAATGCCCTGCGATTGGTATTGGTACAAAATTTGGTCCGGCGGCAGCGCGCCCGCGGGGTTGGCGTTGATGAAATTGGTGTAGAAGGCAGTGGACTCCGCGAGAATTGAGATAGGTAAACGCGATGTTGGCGGATTTTGTGAGCTGGCGTTCGAGGCTCACTCCCGTTTGCATGGTGTACGGCGTCCGAAGATTGGAGTTCGGTTGGTAGACCGACTGAGGGGCGAGACTCGATCCTCCAAATCCCGACGGCAGAACCGTTTGGTTGGGATTGAAGAAAGCTGGGAATTGGACAAGAAACTGTTGCTGGATCACTCCGTTTTGCAGCTGTTGCGCCAGAATCAAGTCTTCCGTGAAGCGATCGTAGAAAATCCCATAGCCACCGCGCAGCACTATTTTTGGCGAGGCGTTCTTGCCCTTCGCGCCGATTCCCCAGGCGAAGCCCAGTCGAGGCGCAAAATCCGCGTGATCGCCCAGGTTATTTTGCGTCTCATAGCGTAAGCCGAGGCTCAGCGTTATATTTGGGCGCAGGCGATAATCGTCCTGAACGAATAAGGCTCCATCGACATAGGTGATGTCGGCATTCGCCCGGCCGGTTGAGTTTACCGCGAGCGAATAGAAGCTAGGGCCTACACCCATCGCTTGAATTTCCGCCAAAGTCATACCGGTCGAAAGGTCTTCCAACATCATTTGATAGGACTGCAGTGGAGTAATTTGGCAATTGTTGTTGGCGGCGGTCGGAGCGCAAACCGACGGAGCTAAGTGTCCTCTTCCCGAAGGAGTACTCGCCGTTGAAGGTCGCGTTGGTGGAATTTGAATCGGTGGTCGCGCGCAATCGCCCGCCATACTTGAGCGAATGCTTCCCCAGAGTCATGTAGGTTTCGTTTTGAAGTTCGTAGCGATTCTGAGTGTCGTCATTGGTGCCGGTGGTGTTGCCGCCATCGGCAAACGCATTCGGTCACGGAGATCATCGGAGCGGTGGAGACCGGGGATTGATTCGCAACTTCGTGGATATATTGGAAGCGCGTCTCGTTGATGGTTCGGGGACTCAGCGTTTGCGTGTCGCTGACTTGCAGCGTGCTCTCCGAATCCAACTGGTTCGTTCCGAGTGACGCCAGATTGAAAGCGCCAACGCTCTCATTGTCCTGCGTCTGGTGATAATACTGATAGCGCACCGACAGGGTGTTGCGGGCGCTCACCTGATAGTCCAGCCGCGGGCTGAGATTGATGCGCGTGTTCGGATTGGGCACCGCCTCGCTGAACGGAGTGACGAGAAATGTTGTGGGATCAACAATCTGGGCGTTCACAACGTTCAGGTTGTTGATATTGCGCTGCTCGTAGTTGAAGAAAATCGAGGCTTTCCTGCTGAGCGGACCGCCGATGTTGCCGCTGAACTGCGTGGACTCGTAACCTGGGGGCTCCTCGCCCTCTGGCAAACGCTCGAATGGGTTGCGCGAGTTGAATGCCGAGGAAGTGCCGGTCAAAAACAACGAACCGTGCCACTGATCCGTGCCCGGCTTGGTCAGGATTTCGATTCTTCCGTAACCTAGCTTATCGTATTCCGACGAAAAGGGATTCTGATTGATTCGAATCTCTCGAATCGAGGCCTTCGGTGGCAGCTGCCCCGCGGTGAAACCATCGATATAAATCTGTCCGCCGTTCGGACCTGCCGAAGGACCAGCCAGAGCTTGCAGGTCCGACTGCAATTCGTCCGGATCGTCAGAAAGCGCTTCCAGATCCTTCCCTTGGATTATGATCGCGCCGGCATTGCTGGCGGGGTTCACATCCAGAGCGGCGGCCGCCTGATCGGTGACGATCACCTTCTGTTCCTGGGTCTCGATGGCCAGTTTTACGTCCAACTTCTGGGTTTGGCCTGCGGCAATTTCGACCCCGTCCTTCTCAAATTGCGTAAATCCAGTGGCGATCACTTTCACGCCATACTTTCCCGGCGCAAGTCCCTTGACCTCATAAATGCCTTCGCGATTGGTGTTCGCGGTAATGGCGTCCCCGTTGGGCGTGGTGACCAGCACAGTGGCAGTCGGCACCGCGCTGCCGGACGGATCGGTAACTTGTCCACGCAACGTGGAGGAGTTTGTTTGCGCGGCGAGCGGGAAAGGCGACAGCGCGACAAACAATGCTAAGACAAACAAAGCTAAGACAAAGATAACGACGTATTTTTGAAGCTGCCTGAAACCCATCTAATCTCCCGGAAGCGACGGACGTCTACTAGACTTCGCCGAGGTGCATGGCCAGGAATGGCTGAGCCACAGAACTTGTCGGCTCTTCGCAGATCACTGCGCTCCCGCATCGCCGCCAGGGGAGGAGCTGAGGCTCCATGGCGTGAGAATGGATTGGCCGCCGCTCGGCGAAGCTTGAAGGATCGGCTCAACTCCCGCCAGAAGCGTGATCGCAACGACGCTGCCGTCCCGCGATCCCGAAGTGGCCACGATCATGACCGCGTCTCCCTTTTGCAAGTCGGCCAGCGTTGCGGCGGGCATGCGTCCGATGGCCTGCTGAAGATCCGGCGCTCCACCTTGCCCGCCTCCTTGACCTCCGCCCTGCCCAGCACCTGGAGCACCACCCTGCCGCGGACCACCTTCGGCTCTCTGCCCCGCTGCGTCAGGCGGCTTTTGCCCCGAGGCCCCGGCTGCGGGTGTCCCATTGCCAGCAGCGCCAGGTTGCGCGTCGCCAGGAGCACCTTTGAGCCGAGCCGCAATTCTTTGCGCCATCGCGGGCGGCAACTTTCTGAGTTGCGACGAATCATTAATCTTGACCACGACCAGTTTCTTCGTCGCCAGGTCCGAGATGTTGATCGTACCCGCACTGGCATCAATCGAACCGATAGTGCCCGCGATGTTGCGGAACGACCCGGAAACGACCTCGTCGGCAGTCAGATCGGCGCCGTCGGTGCTGCGAGCGCCGCGCGCGCGAAGCTGGTCTCCCACTTTGATCTGGTCCAGCGGGGCCGGGGTTGCATCGTCGAACTTTACCGAACCCGGCGCGTAGCGCCGCAACACGGTATCCTTGGAGACGTGCACGGTCACGCTCTTGTTGGCGCCGAGTGCCGAGGTCGAGATCGTAACCGCTCCCGTTGCCGGGTCCATCGCGCTCACCAAGCCGCCGACGCCGTGTTTTTGCCACTCCTCGCGCTCATGCGCATGCTTTTCGGCCAGGTCCGCCTTTTTCATGGCAATTACGGAAACTGCCAACAGCGATTTACCGTCTGGGCCGTTTGACCCGCGAACGAGGATGCGATCACCTGGTTGCAGATCCTGCAGCTGGAGTGGAGCCGCGTTTTTCAGGTCCTTCTCGCCGGGTTCAATGCGCAGCAAACGGGCTCCGTCCTGGACGACGATGTTGATATCGCTTCCACCCTCGGCGGAGAGCGTGATGCTCTTTCCCGAAGCGCTCTTGACCGTGCCGACCGCCTTGGCGGTCGCTGTTGGCGCCTCTTGCGCGTTTAGCGACGAAAGCCCGCTAATCAAGCCAAGGCATAGCATCGCTGCGAAAATCCGCAAACGCCGATAGTTCAGTGACTTGTAGGTGCTTTCGTTCATTTCCTCAACCACGCGCAGCTCGGCCGGTTCGCCGCAAACGACGGCATTCCTTTAGACGTAACCGGAGAGTGAAAATGTTACATCGCTTTGGGTTTCTATCGGATATTGTGAACTCTGCCAAACCCCCAGAACAAAAGGGCTGAACGCGCGCAAATCCTCCCCCATAATAAGCGCTGTGGGCCTTCCGAAATCTATACGCTATTTAGCGCTGATTTTCCTCTGCGCCTCACCCCTCCTGGCACAGAGCAACACGGGCGAATTGCGCATCCGCGTCACCGACCCTTCAGGTCTCGGCGTAAAGAGCGCCGTTGAACTGGTCTCCGAGGCCAACCAGTTCCAGAAGGCCCTAACCACCGATGGTGCGGGCGATCTGGTCGTCAAGCGCATTCCGTTCGGAGTTTACCGCGTCCAGATCGACCATCCAGGCTTCGCCGAGTTTCGGGATTCGATCGAGGTCCGCTCCGCCGTCGCCTTGGACTATACCGCCAAACTCAGCATCGCCGCCGCAAACACGTCCGTGCTGGTAAACGACGCTGATACCCTGATCGATCCCCATCGCACCGGCGACATCAATCGCATTGGCTCTGACATGATCCAGGAGCGAGTGAGTTCCCTGCCCGGGCGCTCGCTGCAAGATCTCGTCAACTCTCAGCCGGGTTGGCTTTACGAAGGCAACGCGGTCCTGCACCCCCGCGGTTCGGAGTATCAGACTCAGCTCGTGGTGGACGGAATCCCGCTGACAGACAACCGCTCGCCCAGTTTCGGCCCCGAAATTGAAGCGGACGATGTGCAGTCGATGAGCATCTACACCGCGAATTTCCCCGCCGAATATGGGCGCAAGCTGGGGGGCGTCGTGGAAGTGAATACGGCGCGAGACTCTCGCGAAGGCGTGCACGGCCAGGTGGTGCTGTCCGGAGGGAGTTTCGATACCGCTGGCGCCTTCGCGCTCGTGCAGTATCTTTGGGGAAAAAATACGCTGGCAGCCAGTGCCAGTGGAGACATGACGGACCGCTACCTGAATCCGGTAGTTCCGCAAAATTTCACGAACCAGGCTACCAGCGGCGATTTTGCTCTGAGCTACGAACGCGACCTGACGGACCGCGACCGCATCAGCGTGAGTCTTCGCCACGAACTCTCGCGCTTCCAAATCCCCAACGAGCTAGTCCAGCAAGCCGCGGGACAACTGCAAAACGCCGACAACTTCGAGACGATGGGCACCGCCTCGTACCAGCACATATTCTCGTCCAATATCGTTACCGACCTTCGCGGAATGGTCCGCGACAACTCCAACGATCTCTTTTCCAACCCGCTATCGACACCTGTAATCGCTTTCCAACACAATTACTTTCGCGAAGGCTATTTCAAGGGAAGTATTTCAATCCATCACGGCCGCCACGAGTGGAAAGCCGGCCTCGAATCCGATGCGACCTTCCTGCACGAGCGCTTCAGTGATGCCATCACCGATTTCTCGCGATTCGATCCCGCCACGCCTCCGACGTTCGCCTTTACGGGCAGCAAGCCCGACCTTGAGCAGGCCGCCTTCGTCCAGGATCAAATCCGCTTGGGCAGATGGACGGTCAGCGCAGGCCTGCGCTGGGATCACTACCAGCTGCTCGTAAATCAGAATGCGGTCAGTCCGCGACTTGGAGTGGCCTACTACATCCCAAGTCTCGATCTTGTCTTGCATGCCTCGTATGACCGAATCTTCCAAACTCCGTCCGCCGAAAATCTCTTGATCTCCAGCTCGCCGGAAGTTGTTTCCCTGAGTGACCTCGTCTTGCGGCTCCCGGTCCAGCCCTCGCACGGCAACTACTACGAGGTTGGCTTGAGCAAGGGCTTTCTCGGGCAGCTCAAGTTCGACGCCAATGTCTTTGATCGCCGCGTCAACAACTACGCCGACGACGACCAATTGCTCAGCACCGCAGTCAGCTTCCCAATCGCCTTTGCAAAGGCCTACATCTACGGCGCCGAGGGAAAGATCGAAATCCCTCACTGGAAGCGCATCAACGGCTTCGTCAGCTATTCCTACATCGTGGGTTCGGCCTATCTTCCGGTCACCGGGGGTCTTTTCCTGGGCGACGACGCGAGCAATGCAATTAGCCGGATCACCGGGCGCTTTTGGGATTCGCAGGATCAGCGCAATACGGTGCGCACGCGGTTCCGATATCAGTTCACCGATCGGTTCTGGGGTGGTGTCGGCGGAGAATACGGCAGCGGACTTCCCTTCCAATTCACTGGCACCGAGCAAGATGCCTTGGCGCAATACAGCCAGCAAGTCGTCGATCGCGTGAACTTTGCCAAGGGTCGCGTGCGCCCCTCCCTGTCGATTGATGCGTCACTCGGCGCCGATCTCTGGCGCACGGAAAAACTTCAGATGCGCATCCAAGCCGACGTGCAAAACATCAACAACCGCCTCAACGTCATCGACTTCGGCGGCCTCTTTTCCGGTAATGCCATCGGACCACCCCGCAGTTACGCCCTCCGTCTCACCACCAGTTTCTAAGTCTGGATGGTGGCGTTTGGCCCCGGATCGATGTAGGCGCCGGGCTTTAGCCCGGCGAGCCATTCATAGGCCTGTGTTAAACCTTGCAACGCCTCTCCGCGCCCTCTGTGCTCCGACCTCGGTGCACTCTGTGTTAAATCTTTCTCTTCATGGTTGTTACGTCGCCGTCCTTCCTTACAAAATCCTTAGGTCCACTTCATCACTTCCTAAGCGGTCAGTCTCTAATCTTTAGGCGTCGCTGGCACGCGGCGTGCCCGGTCACTTTGGCCCCGGTCACATTGGGCCAAGATAACAGCTGCTAGATGGAACCTCGGCGTCGATTTAATCATCAAGGTCTGCGAGTGGGTTTGAACCCAGTGTGCTTGATAGTCAGAAGGAGACTTTCGTGGCAGACGTAGCGTTCACAGTGGCGACTCTAGCCTTCTTCGTGGTGGCCATTTGGTATCTTCGCGGCTGTGAACGGCTTAAGTAGAAGCGCGGCTAACTCATGCTCGAAAATATTCTTCTCATTGTAGTTTGCGCGGGACTGTTCGGTTATCTGCTGATGGCCCTTCTCCGCCCGGAAGACTTCTAGCCCATGACCTCCAACGGTTGGTTCCAGATTTTTTTCTTCTTGCTGGTCATCTTTGCGATCACCAAGCCGCTCGGCGTTTTCATGGCGCGCGTCTTCCAGCGAGACAAGACCTTCCTCGATTTCGCTCTGCGTCCCATCGAACGCATGATTTACCGCCTCTGCGGCGTGCGAGAAGATCAGGAAATGCATTGGATTGAATACGGTACCGCCATGCTTCTGTTCAGCGGCGTATCCATGTTCCTCCTGTATCTCATCGAGCGCGCGCAGCACTGGCTAGGCTTCAATCCTCAGAAATTGGCAGGCGTCGGCCCGGACCTCGCCTGGAACACGGCCGCCTCCTTCACCACCAACACTAACTGGCAGTCCTACGTCCCCGAAACCACCATGAGTTACCTCACTCAGATGGCTGGGCTCGCTTACCACAATTTCGCATCGGCCGCAGTCGGCATCGCCCTGGCGATCGCGCTGATTCGCGGTGTAGCTCGACGCGAATCCAAAACCATCGGTAACTTTTGGGTTGACCTAACCCGCTCGTTCCTCTGGGTGCTGCTGCCGATCTGCATCGTCGTCGCGCTGATCTTCGTCTCCCAAGGCGTGCTCCAAAACCTGAAACCTTATGCGAGCGCCCAACTGCTCGATCCGCAAACCGTGCAAACACAGGGCGCGGACGGTAAAACTGTAACGCAAACGGTCACCCAGCAACCGATCGCTCTCGGTCCAACAGCCTCGCAGGAAGCCATTAAAATGTTCGGCACCAACGGCGGGGGCTTTTTCAACGCCAACAGCGCCCACCCGTTTGAAAATCCCACACCCTTCACCAATTTTCTGCAAATCGTGTTGATCTTCGCGGTCCCCGCGGGGCTCACTTACACGCTGGGCCGCATGACCAGGCGCCGCGTCACGGCTGGGCTATTTGGGGCGCCATGGCCGCTCTGTTTCTGGTCGGCGTCGCCGCGGCCTACGCCGCCGAAGCCGGCGGAAATCCTCAGCTTGCCGGCGTCGATCAAGCCTCCAGTACCCTACAGTCCGGCGGGAACATGGAAGGCAAGGAAGTTCGCTTCGGAATAGCCAACAGCGCCCTTTTCGCGACGGTCACAACGGACGCTAGCTGCGGTGCCGTCAACGGCATGCACGATTCCTTCACGCCCCTCGGCGGCATGATCCCGCTTCTCAATATCATGCTTGGCGAGGTCATCTTCGGCGGGGTCGGCTCCGGACTTTACGGCATGCTTGTCTTCGTCATCCTCGCCGTCTTCATCGCCGGCTTGATGGTCGGCCGCACTCCCGAATATCTCGGCAAGAAAATCGAATCCTTCGACGTCAAGATGGCGATGCTTGCGGTGCTGGCTTCGTCGATCACCATCCTGATCGTTCGCCGCCGTCGCCATTGTCACCAAGCCAGGACTCGCGGGCATCACCAATCCCGGCCCACACGGACTGTCGCAAATTCTCTATGCCTACACCTCGGCGGTCGGTAACAACGGGTCGGCCTTCGGCGGCATCAACGCCAACACTCCCTGGTTCAACAGCACGATTGGCGTCGCCACGCTGCTCGGCCGGTTCTTCGTGGTCATTCCGATCCTGGCGATCGCCGGCAGCCTCGCTGCTAAAAAAGCGGCGCCTGCCTCGGCAGGCACCTTCCCGGTCACGGGACCCCTATTCGCCGTCCTTCTGGTCTCCACCATCGTCATTGTCGGCGCACTCACGTTCTTCCCGGCGCTTAGCCTGGGACCCATTCTTGAGCAACTGCTGATGCAAGCCGGAAAGGTTTTCTAGGGTCTTCATGGATCACTCCTCCCAAGCCAAGCCCCAGCCACTCGCGGACAAGAAGATCGTCATGCGAGCGATGGCGGACTCATTCACTAAATTGAATCCCCGGACGATGGTAAAGAACCCGGTGATGTTCGTCGTGGAGGTAGGCGCAGTCCTCACCACCATCGAACTAGTGGTCGACACGTTGCGCCACGCGGGCAATTTTGGTTTCGGCCTGCAAATCACTCTCTGGCTCTGGTTTACGGTACTGTTCGCGAACTTCGCCGAGGCCATGGCCGAAGGCCGCGGTAAAGCCCAAGCCGACACGCTGCGCAAGGCCCGCGCCGAAACCGAAGCCCACCTACTCCGCCCCAACGGCTCGATCGAAGTCATCGCCAGCTCAAAGCTGCGCACCGGCGACGTGGTCGTTGTAACCGCTGGCGAGTTCATACCCGGCGATGGCGAGGTCGTCGAGGGGGTGGCCAGCGTCGACGAATCGGCCATCACCGGTGAATCCGCACCGGTAATTCGCGAATCGGGCGGCGATCGCTCCGCGGTAACTGGCGGGACTCGCGTTCTTTCCGACTCCATCAATGTCCGCATCACCTCGAATCCCGGTGAGACCTTCCTCGATCGCATGATCCGGCTGGTCGAAGGCGCCTCGCGTCAAAAGACCCCCAACGAAATCGCGCTTAACATCCTGCTCGCGGGCCTGACCATCATCTTTTTGCTCGCCGTCGTCACCCTCCAGCCCTTCGCCATCTATTCCGGCGCGCCTCAGAGCATTTTCGTTCTCGTCTCGCTCCTGGTCTGCCTGATTCCGACCACCATCGGCGGACTTCTCTCGGCCATCGGCATCGCCGGCATGGACCGCATGATTCAGCGAAACGTGATCGCCATGTCCGGCCGCGCCGTGGAAGCCTCCGGCGACGTTGACGTGCTGCTCCTCGATAAGACCGGAACCATCACGCTGGGGAATCGCCAGGCGACCATGCTGTTCGCCAGCCCCAACATCACCGAGGCCGAGCTGGCCAACGCTGCGCAACTCGCTTCCCTGGCGGACGAGACTCCCGAGGGCCGGTCGATCGTAGTCCTGGCAAAAGAAAAATACGGCCTTCGCGGCCGCGAGCTAAGCCAGCTCAATCCCGTGTTTATTCCCTTTACCGCGCAGACCCGCATGTCCGGAGTCGATCTTGACGGCTTGCAAATCCGCAAGGGCGCGTGCGAAGCCATCGCCAAGCACGTCGGCGAGCGCGGCAACAAGATCCCTGCCGAAACTCAGCAGCACGTTACCGAGATTTCGAACGGCGGCGGCACGCCATTGCTCGTCGCAGAAAACGGCCGCGTCCTGGGTGTCGTCGCCCTCACCGACGTGGTAAAGGGAGGCATGCGCGAGCGCTTCGATCACCTGCGCGCAATGGGCATCCGCACCATGATGATCACCGGCGACAATCCACTGACCGCCGCAGCCATCGCGCGTCAAGCCGGCGTCGACGATTTCCTGGCCGAAGCCAAGCCCGAAGACAAAATGGCGCTCATCAAGCGTGAGCAGGCCAAGGGCAAACTGGTCGCGATGACCGGCGACGGCACCAACGACGCCCCCGCCTTGGCGCAAGCCGATGTAGGCGTCGCCATGAATACCGGTACCCAGGCAGCCAAAGAGGCCGGCAACATGGTCGATCTCGACTCCAACCCGACCAAGCTCATCGAGATCGTGGAAATCGGCAAGCAGTTGCTGATCACTCGCGGAGCACTAACCACTTTCTCTGTTGCCAACGACGTCGCCAAATATTTCGCTATCATCCCCGCCATGTTCGCGGGCGCCTTCCCCGTACTAAACGTTCTGAACGTGATGCACCTGGCCACGCCGCAATCTGCCATCCTGTCCGCGGTAATCTTCAACGCGCTGATCATCATCGCGCTGATTCCATTGGCTCTCCGAGGCGTTCCTTATCGCCCCGTGGGTGCAGCCGCGCTCCTCCGCCGGAATCTCCTGGTCTATGGAGTAGGGGGAGTAGTCGCCCCGTTCATCGGCATCAAGCTGATCGATCTACTGATCACCTATCTGCATTTCACGTAAGGACCAGAGGAAGAACACCATGAAACAAAACCTGCGCATCGCCATCTTATTCACTCTGGTCAGCACGGTAATCTTCGGGCTCATCTACCCGTTGGCTGTAACTGGCCTCGCCCAACTGTTCTTCCCCGCTCAGGCCAACGGCAGCCTCATCACCAAGAACGGCCAGGTAGTCGGATCGCAACTCCTCGGCCAAGCCTTTTCCTCGCCCGGCTACTTCCGCACCCGCCCGTCCAGCGCTGGAGCAGGCTACGACGCGTCGCAGTCCTCAGGCTCGCAACTCGGGCCCACAAATCACCAGCTGATCGATCGAGTCAAAGGCGACGTCGAGAAACTCCGCGCCGAAAATCCCACCGCCGCTATTCCCGTCGACTTAGTCACCGCCTCAGGCTCCGGCCTCGACCCCGAAATATCTCCAGCCGCCGCGGAATTCCAAATTCCTCGCGTAGCCCGCGAGCGGAACATCCCCGAAGCCGACGTCCGCGCGCTGGTGGCCAAACACACCCTCGGTCGCCAATTTGGATTCCTCGGTGAACCCCGCGTCCGCGTTCTCGAACTGAATCTCGACCTCGACGCAGCCTACCCGAAGCGATCATCCTGACCGCGATGCAGTTAGCGCCTCGCAAGCGAATCGGTGACCGCTAACCTTATTAAGGCCTGTGCTTTATAAAGGTCTGTGCTTTCCACGGGGAGCGCACACTGCCATCAGTGTCGAGCCCGAATCTCTAACGAAGCAGAACATCAAACTCAGAGATCCTCAGATCCTCATCCGAGAGCACGGCAAATTGCTCGGCCATTTTCCGTCGGGGCGTCGGCAACGTCTCCCACTCCAGTTTGCGCACAACTTCCGGCTCGAATCCAGCCTCCCGAAATAGCCACAAGAGCTCTGAATACCGCAGGCGGTTCGTGTAGAAGCGGGAGTTCGCCATAAGGGGAGACTCCCAGATGCCCTCGCTGAAGCGCAGGTCATTCAGCTTGCCCCCGATAATGTCTTTGATCGGAACGCAGTGCGAAGCCACCCCGCCCACGCGCTGAACGCGCCGCAGTTCCCGCAAGGTGGCAACGAACTGGTTGCGCCGCACGTAGGGCAGAACGGCATTCGACCAAACAAAATCCACGGACGCCGACGGGATCTTCCTTAGCGAGGTCAGACCTTCGGTCAGGTATTCCGCCCCGCAAGCCTCGGCCACATCGTCGATCGTTCTGCAATGATCAAGGTTGGGAGGGTACATGCCCAGCAGGCGCAGGTGGGATTCCATCCGGCGGTAAACCCCGAGGTCAGTCGACGCGCAGGACTCGACATCCACCAGAAAGGTCTTTGAAGCTCCAAACGTTTTGGCAATCAATGCCGAGTCCAGCGAATCACCGGGCCCTAACTCCAGGCCCACAAAGCCATCTGCTTTTCCCGTTAAGCCGGCCGCGTCAAAGTGCCGGCGAAATATCCGCAGGGCGTATTCGGGGCGATCCATCCCTCCCTGCTTGAAAAGCCCGATTTTTTCCCAGAAGTGATACGGTAGGGGCAGCCGTGCCAGCACGATCTTGGCAGCGATCTTCACCTGCCACGGAACGCTCTGCATATGACGCATAGGGTTGGGCCCTTATTCAATTGGACTAGATTTGGCTTCGCCAGGTTGCACGTTTTTCCACAGCGTGGACAATCCGACGCACATTTTTACGCTTCGAAAGGGAGTTCGAGGCTTTTCACGTCCTAGTAAAGCTAAAAACGAACTAATGACGTATGCAGGACGCGACTCGCACGGAAATAATCCCAGGAGCGCTGACACCATAGCCCGACCGCTCGCCAGAATTCCGGGGTATCAGACATACCTCGGCAGTCGCCAAGCGCCGCCTTGGACCACTTGACGAGGCTGAACGCTACCTCGCCTACGATTTTCTCGAAGGAGTTTTGGCCGTGTTCGGCCGCTGCGGCTGGAACCGGTATCCTATCCAAGGTTCGGTCAGAATGTATTTCGGACGCGCCGGGTCAGCTTCGATCTTCTTCCGCAGTTGGTTGATCACCACGCGCAAGTTCTCGGTCTCTTCCCCGTAGTCAGGACCCCACACGGACTGCAACAGCCGCCGATGCGTCAGCGGCTTTCCCTGATTGGCCACCAGGTGCTTGAGGACATCGTATTCTTTTGGCGTAAGATGCACGCTGCGCCCACGCACGATTACCTCGCGGCTTTCGAAATCGATGCTCACATCTTTAGACTCGAACGGCGCCAACGCATCACCCGGCGCGTAGCGTCTCAACGCTGAACGGATGCGCGCCAGCAACTCCTCAATTCCAAATGGCTTAACCACGTAATCGTCGGCCCCGGCATCCAAAGCCATGACTTTGTCGCGCTCCGCATTCCTTACCGTCAGCACGATAATCGGCGCGTCGGTCGACCGCCGAATCTCCCTGCACGCTTCCAGGCCGCCCATGCCCGGCATATTCATGTCCAGCAGTACCAGGTCCGGCCGCTCCTTGCGTGCCGACTCGACGCCCTCTTCCCCGGTCATGGCCTCGGTGATCACATAGCCGTGGGCGGAGAGCGTGCTGCGCATGACCCGCCGGATTTGCGGCTCGTCGTCAACTACGAGGATGTTCTCGCCGCTCACCTCGCCTCCCGTCTGCCCTTGTCGGGATTTCGGTCCTGGCTCCGGTCCACTGGCAGCGTGAAAGAGAAAACCGAGCCGTGGCCGAGTTGACTGGTGACACTGATCGAGCCCTTGTGCGCCGCGATGATCGCCTTGGCGATCGGCAAACCCATGCCAGTACCCCGTACCAGGTACCGCTGGTCCTTACCTCGATAAAACTTGTCGAAGATCATGGTTTGCTCGAAGTCATCGATCCCTGGACCGCGGTCCGCCACGCTCGTGGTGACCGAATCGCCCGCCAACTCGGCCGTGATCGTGATCGGCTGATCCTTCGGCGAATACAGGTTGGCGTTGTCGATCAATTGCACCATCGCCTCCTTCGCACGCTCGCGGTCGGCGCGTACTGGCGGAAGATTGGCATTCACCTTAATATCGACGGGCCGGCCAGCCAGCGCCATCTTACAATGGGCCAGCGAGGCATCGACGATCTCCCGGATCGGCGTCGCTTCAAGGTCCAATTCCACCTCGCCCGCCTCCAGTTTGGCCATTTCCCCCGCTTCCTCCACCAGGCGATTGAGACGGTCGCATTCCTCGTCGATGATGGTAAGTAACTCACGGCGTTGCGCCGGGTCTGTATTTTCGGAAGTCAGCAGGCTGCTCACTGCCGCCTTCATCGATGTCAACGGGGTGCGGAAATCATGCGTAATCGAATCGAGCAACGCCGACTTGAGCCGCTCCCCTTGCCTCTCGGCTTCGGTCTGTCCAAGTTGTTCCACAGCGCGCGCGCGCTCGATGGCGATGGCCACCAGCGTACTGACCGCTTCCACCGTTTGCCGCGAAAGCTGCGACCCCGAAATGCCCAGGCTGCCGATCGGGCGAACGCCCAGCCGCACCGGAATGTAATATACCCCGCTACCCGCGTTGATTGTGATTTCGTCGTTCGCGTAGGCGGCCTTCATCCCCTCTTCATCCAGATGGGACGCGCCGAAGCCGGACCGATAAAACTTGTCCTTCTGCGGCAGAAATAGCTCCGCTGCTCCGGCCTCAAAGCTTTCTACAATGTAATCGGGAATGGCGTTCATCAGCTGAATCACGTTGCCTTCACCCAGCAGCTTTCGGCTGAAGCGATAGAGCCGCTCCACCTCGCGTCTTCGATGGTGCGCCTCGTCGGCTTCGGTGCGAATCCGCGAGGAAAGCCGGCTTCCGGTGATCGAGGTAATCAGAAATACGATCAGCGCCACCCAGTTCTGCGGATCGGCAATCGTGAACATCCCCACCGGCGGCAAGAAGAAATAGTTCAGCGACAGCATCGCCAGCACGGACATAAACACCGAAACGGCCATTCCCCAGACCGCTGAAACTGCTAGAATTCCAAGAAGAAATGAAAGCGCTACGGTGGTGTGGTTGACGTGCAGGACCCGGTAGTAAATGAACGTGACGCCGGCCACGATGGCCACCGATACGGTAAAGCCAACGACGCGGCCGCCTAGGAATCGCTGCATGTCGATATTCTACAGCATGTTGCTGACATGACCTTCCATTGCGCTGCGGAAAGCAACCACGGAGAGCAAAAACCTTGCCTAAGAAGCCTGAAGAGTGGCTCGAAGTCGCCTCGCCTCCCCAAAAGTCGCGGGGCATCTTCAAGCTCTTTCTGGGCTACGCCCCAGGTGTCGGGAAGACCTTCAGTATGCTCAGCGAAGCGATCCGCCGCCGCAGTCGCGGCGAAGACGTCGTCATCGGCGTTGTGGAATCGCACGGCCGCAAAGGCATCGAAGAGCTTATCGAAGGAATCGAAATCGTGCCGCGCAAGAAGCTCGAGTACAAGGGAACGATTTTTGAAGAAATGGATGTCGATGCGATTCTCGCGCGAAATCCCGACGTGGTGCTGGTGGACGAGTTGGCGCACACGAATATACCCGGCAGCAAACACCGCAAACGCTACGAAGATGTCCAGGAGCTTCTCGCAGCCAAGATTGACGTGGTCTCTACGCTCAATATTCAACATATCGAGAGCATCGCTCCAGTGGTGCGTTCGATCACCGGGATCATCGTGCGCGAAACGGTGCCGGATTGGGTGCCGCTGACCGCTTCCGAGACCGTCATGGTCGACCTCACCCCCGAAGCGCTGATGAACCGCATGAAGCGCGGCGATGTCTATAGCGCGGAAAAGGTGGAGCGATCCCTCAAGAACTTCTTCCGCCGCGGCAATTTGATCGCCCTGCGCGAGTTAGCCTTGCGGCAGGTTGCCGAACAAGTTGATCGCAGCCTCGAGACCTACATGGAAGACCAGGACATCCGCAAGAACTGGGGTGTCCGCGAGCGCATGGCTGTTTGCATTTCGGCGAATCCCGCGGGGCAATATCTGATCGCGCGTGGCGCCCGTATGGCGCGGCGCATGGACGCGGAGCTCTATGTCGTCCACGTCGACCGCGAGATTGGTCCCAGGGAATCGAATCAGGCTGCCCTGGCTGCGAATCTGAAGTTCGCTGAAAATCTCGGAGCGAAGGTAATCCGCCTGCGGGGTCGCAGTGTTGCCGATTCCGTCGCCGAGTTCGTGCGCTCCAAACATATTACCCAGGTAATTTTCGGCCGCGCTCCCGTCCACGATTGGCGAAAATATCTCTATCTTTCCGCGGTGCACCGTTTCCTCCGGGAATCCCCCGCGGTCGATGTTCACATCGTGACGCAGGAACCGGAAGATTAGTTCGAAGCGCTGGCGGCTTCCTCATCAACCGCGGCGTGGGCGGTGTATTCGCTTGGCAAGATTGTTGGCGAAGTTGTAGCGGCGGCCTTCTGAGGCCGGCGTTGTTGGCCTTTGAGGATGTCGGGATGCTTGCCGTGGTCGAAGAACTTCCAGAAGACCCCAAGCGGTCCAAATGCAAAGCGTGACGCAAAGGTCGTCACCTGAGTTGATTGACAAGGAGCTTCGCCGATACACGCGAGAGTCTATTCAGGAATTTCGTCGATAAGCCAGATTTATGCTCTCTCGCATAAGTATTAATTGGACTGATTGACTTCCCTTCCTTGATCCTGTATCTTCATGGCGTTGTCATGATTCGCAACGCCATCACGCACGCGCGAGCCACTTCGGCCGTTACCACGGTCCAGGTATCGCGCGTCGTCGTACGAATTAGTCCCGTAATTGTTCGGGGCTGTACACCAGGATGATGGCGGCCTAGCCAAAGCAGTAACAACGACTTTCGCGGCCATCATCCAGACCAGGATGATGGCCTTAGTTTTTTGTGGCGGAAGATTTATCGCGACCGGTTCAAGAAGTTGCCGATTTGAAAGTATCTGGAGGAACGACGCAGTGACACCCCCTTTGCCGAAGCCCCGAAGCCATGCGCTTGTTGACGGACCCAATCGCGCCGGCGCCCGCTCCATGCTGCGCGCTTGCGGACTAAAAGATGACGATTTCGCAAAGCCGCTGATCGGCGTGGCCAACACCTGGATCGAAATTGGCCCCTGCAACTATCACCTGCGAGAGCTGGCCGCCGACGTCAAAGCCGGGATTCGCGCGGCCGGCGGTACGCCGCTCGAGTTCAACACCGTTTCCATCTCCGACGGCATCACCATGGGCACCGAAGGCATGCGCACTTCGCTGGTGAGCCGCGAGGTGATTGCGGATTCCATCGAACTGGTCACGCGCGGAAACATGTTCGACGCCATTGTCATTCTGGTTGGCTGCGACAAGACCATACCTGGCGGCATCATGGCCGCGGCACGGTTGAACATTCCGGCCCTGGTCCTTTACGGGGGATCGATCGCGCCCGGCCAGTTCGAGGGCCATGCGGTAACCATTCAAGACGTCTACGAAGCGATCGGGAGCCACGCGCGCGGAGCCATGACGGACGCGCGGTTTACCGCGCTGGAGAGCGCGGCGTGCCCAGGGGCGGGCGCGTGCGGGGGGCAATTTACCGCCAACACCATGGCGCTCGTTGCCGAATTCCTCGGTATTGCGCCGATGGGGCTGTCCGGTGTCCCAGCAACGAATCCGGCGAAGCACAATGCGGGGCACCGCGCCGGTGAGTTGGTGATGGATCTGCTTCGCAAGGACGTCACGCCCTCGAAAATCATTAACAAAGCGGCGATCGAAAACGCCATTACCGGCGTGGCGGCGACCGGCGGCTCGACGAATTCCGTGCTGCATTTGCTGGCGATCGCAAACGAAGCGCGTATCCCTCTTTCCATCGACGACTTTGATCGAATCAGCATGCGCACGCCGATTTTGGCGGACTTGAAGCCCGCCGGGCGCTTTGTGGCTACCGATCTGTATGCAGCGGGGGGCACCGCGTTGGTGGCGAAGCGCTTGCTCGACTCGGAGTTGCTGAATGGCGAGTGCATTACGGTCACCGGACGCACGATTGGAGAAGAAGCGTCGGCCGCGAAGGAAACGCCGAAGCAGGAAGTTGTGCGGTCGCTAAATGCGCCGCTGAAGACCACCGGCGGTCTGGTCATCTTGAAGGGCAACCTGTCCCCGGAAGGCTGCGTTCTGAAGGTCGCGGGTCATGACTACAAGACATTTCGCGGCCCGGCACGTGTGTTCGACAATGAAGAAACGGCTTTTGCGGCCGTGGAAAGCGGAAGCATCAAGGCCGGCGACGTCGTGGTCATCCGGTATGAAGGACCAAAGGGTGGTCCGGGCATGCGGGAAATGTTGCAAGTCACCGCGGCGCTGATCGGGGCCGGGCTCGGCGATTCCGTTGCCCTGCTTACCGATGGCCGCTTCTCCGGCGCGACCCACGGCTTGATGGCCGGGCACGTAGCGCCCGAAGCGGTAAACGGCGGACCCATTGCAGCCGTCGCCAATGGCGACACCATCGAGTTCGATATTCCCAAGCGATCGCTTAACGTATCGCTGACCGATGCGGAAATTCAACGCCGCATGTCGACTTGGAGAGCACCGGCGCCGAGGTTCAGCACGGGCGTGATGGCTAAGTATGCTCTGATGGTTTCCTCGGCGGCGCAAGGCGCGGTGACCACGCCGCCGGCAAGTTTCAGTCGTTCGATCTCTGAAGGTGTGCACGCGAGGACCCTATGAAGCTGACCGGTGCGGAAATCTTATGCGAGACGCTGACGCATCTCGGCGTCCGCGATCTCTTTGGGTATCCGGGCGGCGCGATTCTGCCGGTCTACGACGCGCTCGGTAAGTCGAAGCTGCATCACGTTCTGGTGCGCCACGAACAAGGCGCGACGCACATGGCCGACGGCTACGCGCGCGCCAGCGGCGGCGTTGGTGTGGCGATGGCCACATCAGGTCCCGGCGCAACGAACATGGTCACCGGTATTGCGACCGCGATGCTCGATTCCTCTCCGGTCGTGTGCATCACCGGGCAAGTGAGCAGCAAGCTGCTGGGCTCGGATGCGTTCCAGGAAATCGACATCACCGGCATCACTATGCCGATCACTAAGCACAACGTGGTGGTTTCGCGCGCGGAAGATATCGCGCGCACCGTCCGTGAAGCATTTGTGATCGCAAATTCCGGTAGGCCCGGGCCCGTTCTGGTGGACATCACCAAGGACGCGCAGCAGGCTTCCTGCGATTTCAATTGGGAGACTTCCGCGCCGAAACTCCCTGTGAAGCGGCAGCGCGTGAACTACGACAAGGCGGAATTCGACCGCGCGGTGGAACTCTTGAACTCGGCAAAGCGTCCGCTGATTTTGGCCGGGCACGGGATCATGGTTTCGGGCGCAATGCGCGCGTTTGAGCAATTTGTGCGCACCGGAAATATTCCCGTAGCCATGACGCTGCTCGGCATCGGCTGCTTCCCTGCCAGCGATCCGATGAACCTCGGCATGATGGGTATGCACGGCGAGGCTTGGGTGAACCACGCCATTCAGGAAGCCGACCTGCTGATCGCCGTGGGCATGCGCTTTGATGACCGCGTCACCGGCGACCTGCGCACCTACGCACGCGACGCACGCAAGATTCATATCGAGATCGACCGATCGGAAATCAACAAGAACGTCAAGGTGGACTCCGCGCTGGTCGGCGACGCGCGCGAAGTGCTCGAACAGCTGATTCCCGCGATTCAGCATCGCGACCGCGGCGACTGGCTAGCGCACATTCGCGAACTCAAAGGCGACTCCGCGGTGCGCGATATTCAGGGCCTGCCCGACAACGGACATCTTTACGCCGCGCACGTGATCAATGATTTGTGGAAAGAAACGAATGGCGAGGCCATCGTGGTCACCGACGTGGGTCAGCATCAGATGTGGGAGGCGCAGTATTACCACCACAACCAGCCACGCTCGCTGGTGACTTCCGGCGGACTGGGCACGATGGGATTTGCGCTTCCAGCGGCCATTGGCGCGAAATTTGCCAAGCCGGATGCCGATGTCTGGGTTGTGGTGGGCGACGGCGGCTTCCAGATGACCATGTGCGAGCTTGCCACCATCGTGCAGGAAAAGATCAAGGTGAACATCGCCATCATCAACAACGGTTTCCTCGGGATGGTGCGCCAGTGGCAGGAATTTTTCTACGACAAGCGCTACGTCGCCACGCCGCTGGTGGCGCCGGATTTCGCGGCGCTGGCGAACGCCTTCGGGATTCGCGGCGAACGGATTACTTCGCGCGCCGACGTTACGCCGACGATTCGTTCCGCGCGAGAGAGCAAGGAATCCGTGCTGATCGATTTCCGGGTCGAGCAGGAGGATTCGGTGTACCCGATGGTGCCTGCGGGCGGATCGCTGCACGAGATGATTCGCCGGCCGAACAGTCCGCTGGTCGAAACCGCGGCAACCGAGCTGTAAGGAACGATCTAAGTGCAATGGAATCAAATCACTGCGCCAAACGAAAGGCTAAATCCCCTGGAATCAGATCATTGCACAAAAACCAGGGGGGGTGGGGTTCGAGTCCCGTTCCGGAAATAATGCTGACGACCTTCGGCTAAGAGGATGATATGCAGACACTTGTGGCTTATGTCGAAAATAAACCCGGCGTGCTCAACCGCGTCTCTTCGTTGGCGCGGCGGCTCGCCATCAACATTGATTCGCTTACCGTCGGGCCCACCGACAACGAAGAGATCGCGCGCATGACCATCGTGGCGCACACCGACGAGCGCGGTGCGCACCGGCTTGAGGCTAGCCTGGAAAAGCTCGTCGATGTCTTGCTGGCCGAGAATGTTTCCGAGCGGCCTTTGCTGGAGCGTGACCTGGCGCTCATCAAGGTTACCGCCGATCAGAAGACGCGGCCGCACTTGATGGAGTTGATCAAGGTTTTCCGTGCTCGCGTGATCGACGTAGCGCCGGAGTCGCTGATCCTGGAAGTTTCGGGGACCGTGGACAAGATCGATGGCTTGTTGGAAGTGCTGCGGCCGTTCGGAGTTTTGGAAATGGCGCGCTCGGGACGCATCGCTATGACACGCGGCGGCGATCTGTTGCGTCCGCCAAACGCTCCGCCGAAAGATGGCGAACTCGAGACGGCAAGCTCAAAAGCTTAGAAACCTTGGAAATCTGCGTGGCAACTCCCAACCGGCCCTCAGCGACTTAAGCCGGATTGAAGAGCAACCGCTAACGCATGGCCCATCGCACCTCGGGCCGCGCCCTGACGATGCCACCTTACAAACGAGAGGAAACGAACGCATGGCACAACTTTATTACGATAATTCGGCAGACCTGGCGCTGATTCAGGCCAAAAAAGTCGCGATCATCGGCTATGGATCGCAGGGGCACGCCCACGCTTTGAATCTACGCGACAGCGGGGTCTCCGTTCGCGTTGGCCTGCAACCCGGCAGTGGATCGCTGGCGCGCGCACAGAAGGAAGGGTTGACCGTCAACACGCCCGCGGAAGCCGCCGCTTGGGCGGACGTGATCATGATCCTCACGCCCGACACCAAGCAGCCGAAACTCTATAAGGAATCGATCGAGCCGCATCTCTCAGCCGGTAAGACGCTGATGTTCGCGCACGGTTTCAATATCCGCTTCGGCACGATCAAGCCGCCTGCTTCCGTCGATGTCTCCATGATCGCGCCCAAGGCGCCGGGCCACCGCGTCCGCGAAGTCTTCACCGAAGGCGGAGGAACGCCTGCGTTGATCGCCATCGAGCAGGACGCCAGTGGAAACGCGAGGGCGCTCGCACTTTCCTACGCCAAGGGGCTTGGCTGCACACGCGCCGGCGTTCTGGAAACCACGTTCACCGAAGAAACCGAGACCGACCTCTTCGGCGAACAGGCGGTCTTGTGCGGGGGCGTAAGCGAATTGATCAAGGCGGGCTTCGACACCCTCGTTGAGGCTGGTTATCAGCCTGAAGTGGCTTACTTCGAGTGTATGCACGAGCTAAAGCTGATTGTTGACCTCATCTATCGCGGCGGGCTCAGCTACATGCGATATTCCATCAGCGACACCGCCGAGCAGGGCGACTACACTGCCGGGCCGCGGATCATCACGTCGAAGACCCGCGAAGAGATGAAGAAGATCCTCGCCGAAATTCGTGACGGCAGCTTCGCGAAGAAATGGATCGAGGAAAACGACAAGGGCTGCCCGAACTTCCTGGCCACCCGTCAACGGGAGCAAACCCATCCTATCGAACAATTAGGGCCAAAACTTCGGGCGATGATGCCCTTTCTTCAGCCCGTTGTTGCGCCGGGTCTGGCCACGAAGGCGGCCACATCCGAGAAATAGCCTCGGCGAGCGTTACCTTTAGTTAATCCACCGAGCTTAATTCTCAGAAAGTGAACTCACCAGGGTTGACATGACCGTGGATTTGGGCGATTCTCTCGCGCCATGAAAAAGCAAGAACCCCGGTCCCCGGTGTCGTCTCCCAACCTCGCGCAATCCATTGAAAAACTTACGGTAAAACGTCAGGAGATCATTCGCCCTATCCTGGAGCATCCGCGGGAATACGTTTTGTTGAGCGTGCGCGCCATGGCGCAGCAGCTGAAAACGGATCCAGCCACCATCGTACGCATCGTCCAGGGACTCGGCTTCAGCAGCTACCGCGAGTTCCAGCATCATCTGCATGAGCTCTCCATCGCGTTTGCCACCCCTGTGGACGCGATGCAGTCCTCCAGCAGCGATTCCAGCATGCCCGCCGTGGTGCACCAGTCACTGGCGCAGGGCGTCAAAAATTTACATGCGCTCAAAAACAGCCTGGACGCCAAACGTCTGGCGCGTGTTGCAAAGCGTTTCTACAACGCCCGTCGTATTGTGATTTTTGCGGCGGACGGCGCGGCGATGCTTGCCGAATACCTGGAATATCAGCTCTCGATCCTGGGACTGCCCATCATCGCGGTACCCTCCGCGGGCGGCATGACGCACACAGCGCGCGTGGTGAACAAGCGGGATGTAGTCGTGGCCATCAGTTTCCGGCGCGGACTGCGGCAGACCGTCGAGGGCGCGCAGCAGGCCCGCGCGCACGGCGCCTATTGCATTGGCATCGCGGACACGTACCTGTCCCCGTTAGCGCGCGCTTGCAATGAAGTTTTCCTCGCGTCCGTTGACGCAGCATCGTTCGGAGTGTCGTTCACCGCCCCAATTTCGCTGCTCGACGCGATTATTGCCACGTGTGGGCAGTATCGCCGGCCGCTGACTCTAGCTGTCGCCAAGGAAATTGCCGAGGAACAGCGCAAGGGATTCCGCTGGTACAACCAGTAGACATGCTGGTCTGAGGGTGCCTGGGTCGAGGAATTAAGGCCTGCAGGTGCTTTTAGCGGTCTGCCAGAAAACTCCGTTGAGTCTCAGCTTAGCGAGGTTTTTCCCAGGTCCGCGACACGCCGTTCATAAACCATTTCGCACCAGCCATGTTTGCCGCGATAGCGGAATACGATCTTGTGGCCTGGTTCGATCTTGGCGCGGGAACGAACGACCGAGTCTGAGAGTTCGACCCATTCGCCGCTGACCAGGTAGTTGCCTTCCCAGCCGCGCAGCTCGAAATGGCCGTCACCCTTGAGAATGAGGGGAGCCGCGCTGCAAGGAACGGATTTGCCTTGGACCGTGGCGGTCGCACATTGGTAGCGGCCAGAGACGTTGAGGGTCTGGGCGTGGCTTGAAGGAATGAAGACGATAGAAAGGCCAGCGAGCAGAGTCGGGTGAATCCACTTGAACAGATAGGGGTTCGGCGTCAATCCAATCCTCCGCGTGGGCAGGCCTCTGCGTGGCCCTGTACCTTAGGACAGGTATCCCGGTGCACGCGACTCGCCAACTTCATGGTCGTTAACATGCTAATAACAAGGCACTTAAAAGAAGGTTGGTTCGCTCTGAGAACACTTTGTGCACAGCCGGAACACTCTTGTGGAAAACTTTTGCAGACTCTTACGCTGCCCAATTTAGTTAAGCGCTTCGTTTTTCGCGCCTCTTTCGCACTTCAGTCTGGTAGCTCCGGTACCGCCTCGCCGTCTTTCCGCGGATCGGAAGCGCCATAGTTCACGCCCGTGGCAAAGTCCCGCTGCACCGCCTGTCCGCCGCCCACGACGCTGGAAAACGTGCCCTTCAACTCAATCTTGTGACCGGCGGCGCCCAACTCATTGCGGACGTTTTGCGAAAAGCGGTTCTCCATGAACAAGTCGCAGCCCGTGAAGGTGTATTTGGAGAAGCGCGGAGCCTCGAGGGCTGCCTGAATGTTCATCTTAAAGTCGGCGATATCCGCAATAAACTGCGCGTGGGCCTGCGCCTGGTTCCAGCCACCCATGATCCCAAAGGCCATGCGCGTGTCGCCCTTCTGGGCAAACGCCGGAACGATCGTGTGCAGCGGACGCTTGCGACCCGCCAGCGCGTTTGGCGAAGCCGGATTGAGATTGAAGAGTCCTCCGCGGTTGTGGAGAACAAATCCGGTACCGGGAGCGACGATACCCGATCCGAACGCGGAATAGTTGCTCTGAATCAGCGAGACCATATTGCCATCGCGGTCCACAACCGTGAGATAGGTCGTCTCGCTACCGGGCGGCAGATCGCCGGCCTGGGTGTCGCAATTGGCGTGTTGCGGATCGATCAGCTTCGCGCGTTCGCCGGCCCAACTCTTCGACAACAGCGTCTTAACCGGCAGCTTCTGTTTTCGTGGATCGCCGATATATTTCGCCAGGTCGGTGTAAGCCAGCTTCTTTGCTTCGATCATGGCGTGCAGCGCTTTGGTCGAACCGAAGCCCCAGTCCTTTTGCCCCAGAGGAAACGTCTCCATGATGTTCAACATTTCGAGCGCCGCGAGCCCCTGTCCGTTTGGCGGCATTTCGTATACGGTCCAATCACGATAGGTGGTGGAAATCGGCTCGGCCCATTCGCTGGAATATTCGGCGAGGTCCTGAGCGGTCATGGTGCCGCCGTGACGCTTTGACGCTTCCAGAATCTTGGCCGCGATTTCGCCCTTGTAAAAAGCGTCGCGGCCATGATTGGCGATCTGTTGCAGCGACGCCGCCAGATCGGGATTGCGGAATATTTCTCCAACCTTTGGGGCATGATCCTGCGGCAGGTAGGTCTTTGCGGCGGCCTCGTCGGCGCGGAGCAGATCGACCTCCGCCGCCCAGTAAGCCGCATCCCACTCCGGAACCGGGAAGCCGTCCTGCGCGGTACGAATCGCGGCGCTCAGATCTTCCGCCAGCTTCTTGCGCCCGAACTTGTCCGCGAGTTTCTGCCAGCCATCCACAACTCCGGGAACGGTGACCGCGTTGATCCCCCGCTGCGGCATGTCGCGCAAACCCTGCTTCTGCAGGAATTCGATGGTGAGTCCCTTGGGCGCCCAGCCGCTGGCGTTCAATCCATAGAGTTTGTTGGCCTTAGCGTCGTAGACCATTACGAACAGGTCGCCGCCGATGCCATTCATCATCGGCTCGAGAACACCCATCATGGCGTTCGCGGTAATCGCCGCATCAACGGCATTGCCGCCGCGCTCGAGGATCCGCACGCCAGCTTGCGAGGCGAGTGGTGACTCCGTCGCGACAATTCCCCCACGCGAAATCACCATGGACCGCGCCTGTCCGCGGTCTTGTGCACGCACCAGCGTCGTCGACAACGCGGCGACCGCGCAAAGAAGCCCACACAAATATTTCGGATTCTTCATATTCTCCCGCGCATCCTGGCCCGACGAATTCCCGATCACGCGCCGCTTTCAAGTCACACCGGGAAGTGCCGCACTCTATCGCGACGGCAGTTCTCCCGCAAGCCTTGAGCGACAAGTCAGTTTCCGGTAAGCCGATTTCCGGTAGCTTCCGCACGACGTGCAACTGGATTGCTTCCGAATCGCCGACTAGGACTAAGCCGCTGGCGCGGCGGACGCTACGCGTGGGGTGAACGGAAAAGTTGGGGAGCTGACGTAGTGTGGGTCACGGAGAAAGGAGACTCCTGTGACCCGTTTACGGAAGATGATGTTGGAGGAACTCCAACGTCGCAACTACTCGACCATCACGACGCGTAATTACCTGCGAGTCGTGGCCGACTTCGCTAAGTATTTTGGCAAGTCCCCCGACAAGCTCGGCCCCAACGAACTTCGGACCTATCAAGCCTATCTGTTGCAAGACGGCAAGCTGACACCTGGCACGGTGGTCAACTGGGTCGCGGCCCTGCGATTCTTTTTCGTGAAGACTCTCAAGCGCCATCAGTTCCGCGAGTTCTTGCCCTATCCCCAGGACCGGCGACGACTGCCGACGGTGTTGAGTCGGGAAGAAGTCTCGCGCCTGATCAATGCGGCAGGAACATTGTTTCGACGCACGCTGTTGATGACCCTCTACGGCACCGGCATGCGACGCGCAGAACTCGCGCACCTCAAGGTGAAAGATATCGATAGCCAGCGGATGATCATCCGCGTGGTGGCCGGCAAGGGCGGCAAAGATCGCGATTTGCCTCTAAGTCCAGCCCTGCTGGAGATTCTGCGGGAGTACTGGCGCTGGCGGAAACCGAGACTCTATCTGTTTCCCACACGCACCTATCGCCGAAGACTCGACCAGCCGATCTCGGACAAAACCGTCTGGATCGCATGTAGCGAGGCCGCACGCCGGGCTGGCATCAGTAAACGCGTCACCCCTCACACCCTGCGTCACAGTTGGGCGACCCACTTGCTGGAAGCTGGCACCGACCTGCGCACCATCCAGGTCCTGCTCGGTCATGGCGACCTGGAGACTACCGCGCAATATCTGCATCTTTCGCAGCGACACTTGCAGACGGTCACGAATCCACTGGACAACCTCTCTTTGTCCAGTGTTCAGAACATCAGCCGCACTCTTAAGCGCAAGAACTAAGGGATGACTCGGCCCACCCTGGAGGTGGCCGACATCCTACGCGCTCAGAGCGATCGCTTCCTGGACCGCTATCGATCCAGCTTTGACTTCCAGCAACTCAAAGCGTTGCGTGCCATTCAGCGCTGCCGCACCGCAGCACTGGGTGGCCACCGGGATGCGTGCCTACGCTGTGGACATCAGGCCATCTCTTACAACTCGTGCAGAAATCGGCACTGCCCCAAGTGCCAGACCCAAGCGCGCCAGCGTTGGCTGGCGGCCCATGAGCGAGAGCTCCTCGCCACCGGCTACTTCCATGTTGTGTTCACTGTGCCCCATGAACTCACTGTGCTGGCCTGGGACAACGCACGTTTGTTCTACGACCTGCTGTTCACTGCTAGCGCGCAAACCTTGCTGGAGATTGCGGCTGATCCCAAACACTTGGGCGCGGAAATTGGCGTGATCAGCATTCTGCATACCTGGGGGCAAAACCTGTTGCTGCATCCCCACATCCACTGCGCCATTCCCGCAGGCGGACTATCACTGGACCACTGTCGTTGGATCCGTCCTCGATATCCTTTCTTCTTACCAGTGAAGATTCTCAGTCGCGTCTTTCGTGGAAAGCTTCTCGCTGCTCTGAAACGTCTGTACCGCAGCAAAAAATTATACTGCGCTGGCCCGGCGGTGGCTCTGGCCGACTCTACGCAGTTCGCCAAACTGATCCGCCGCCTGTACCGCCACGACTGGGTGGTCTACGCCAAGCCTGCCTTCGGTGGGCCACTGCAGGTGCTACGCTATCTGGGCCGCTACACTCACCGCGTAGCCATTTCCAATCATCGCTTGTTGGCCTTCGAGCAAGAGCGCGTCACCTTCCGTTGGAAGGATTACGCCCACGGTGGCAAGCCAGGCAAGATGACCCTGGTCGCCACGGAGTTCTTACGGCGCTTCTTTCTGCACGTGCTCCCCAAGGGGTTCGTACGCATCCGGCACTTCGGATTTCTCGCGAATCGCTTGCGAGTTTCTCGTTTGGCGCGGTGCCGACAACTTCTGAACTTCACTTCCCCTGGGTGCGCGGAAACTGCAACCTGCCAAATTCCCTCCGAGAGTTCTACGCTCTGGCACTGCCCGCGTTGCGGTGCAGCCATGATCGTGATTCAAAGATTTACCGCCGCGGATCTATCAACATGTGCTTACTTCGATTCTTCGTAACGCTCTCTTCGATCGCGCTTTGTAGACGTGCTCCAGCACGCCGATCCATTCGTGTATCCACTCTCTGCCGACACCCTCTCGCGCAACTTTCCATGAGTGCTCTTGCACGTACTTGCTGCGCCTGCGGTGTTCCCCACGCGGCCTTTTCCGTTCGCTGGCCTTCTTCCGGCTCTCGCCTCGGTACCAAACTACCATTCAAATCCCATAACTCAACGCGTCCGCCGCAAACGCCAGCGGCTTCCTCCTAGTCTCCTTATCGAAAACGCCTCGGGCATAATCTCTCGTCTTCCAGAGAACTCCTTGGCCGAGGCGTTTCCGATCAAGGCCGACATCCGGAAGTTCGGCTCGTTAACGACCACAAGAGCGTTTGTACCAATGTGAAATCGATAGGAAAAGGTCGAGATACTAACCCAACCAGCGAGCTGATAACTTTCTGGTTGCCCGTCATCTGCTTAGAACCGCAACAGTTCCGGTAAGCGGATTTCAATGGCGCTTCGCGGAAGGCGTTGCATAGACCGGTCCCATTATGCAATCACTCACCATGCTGAGACTCACCATGGATGTCGTGCTTGTTAACAACACTCTCAGCTAACGCTTTGCCGACTATTGACCGACTCTAAGGGCAGAGCGCCCGGAGAGCGGAGAGTCCGAATATCCCGCATGGGTGGTTGGCCGAAGAAACGGCTGTACTCGCGATTGAATTGAGTGGCGCTCTCGTAGCCGACTTCGAAGGCCGCGCTGGCGGCGTCCAGACCATCCATGAGCATGCGTTCGCGAGCGGCTTGCAAGCGAAGTTGTTTTTGATACTGAAGAGGACTCATGGTGGTGAGCGCGCGGAAATGATGGTGCAGCGTGGAGACACCCATGCCCGCGATGTTGGCAAGATTTTCCACGCGTAGCGGCTTCGCGAAGTTGGCCTTAACCCAGGCGATAGCCTTCGCAGTGCGATGACTCTGATCTCCCAAGGTCGCAATTGCGCGGAGACGCGCGCCCTCCGGTCCGCGGAGAATGCGGTAGATGATCTCGCGTTGAATCAGCCCGGAAAGAAATGGAATATCTTGTGGAGAGTGCAGCAGGTCCACGAGGCGGCAGCAAGCATCTAGCAGTTCGGGGGTCGTTTTACCAAGGGCCATGGCCGGCTTGTCGGACGGCAACTCGGGCTCCTGAATTTCCTCGCGAGTCAGAAGCTCGCGGATCACCGGCATTTCGAGCTTGAGCACGAAACAGAGATAGGGGATCTGTTCGCTTGCTTCAATTACGTTGCAGATGACCGGCAAATCGAGCGAGGTGAGCAGGTAGCGCGACTGGTCGAAGATGAAGTTGGTTCCACCGAGGTTTGCTTGTTTGCGGCCTTGTGCGACGACGGCGAGGCTCGGCTCATAGGTGGCGGAGACAGGCGCCGAGGGAGCGGTGCGGCGGCTGAGCAGCAAGCCTGGCACGTCGGTCAACAGTCTCTCTTTGGAGCCAACGAAAAAGGCAATCTTGCTGGCCAACTCGTTGAGCAATTCAGGGACTCGGCTCTGCAGCGGAGTAATGTTTTTCCTGGAGGTTTTCATGTATCGGCTCTCTTGTTCCCCACCCTAAGATAGCCACTCGGCCTCGGATATACCAATAGTTTTTCAGTTGACAAGAGGAATAGGCAATAAATCGGAAGGATCAGGCTACCGCCTGCGGGACGTTTGCTCTTAATCTCGGGACGAGACAAGTGCTAAGGAGAAGAGACAATGGAAACGCGCAAACTTGGAAAAAGCGGCTTAGAAGTATCGGCTCTGGGGCTGGGCTGCATGGGACTGAGTTTCGGCTTAGGGCCGGCGGTGGACAAGAAAGACGGGATTGCCCTGATTCGAGCAGCTGTCGAACGTGGTGTAACGTTCTTCGATACGGCGGAAGTCTATGGGCCGTTTACGAACGAAGAATTGGTGGGCGAAGCTCTTGCACCGTTTCGTGACCGAGTGAAGATTGCGACGAAGTTCGGATTCAAAATTGATCCGAGCACCGGGAAACAGGCCGGGCTGGATAGCCGGCCAGAGCACATTAGAGAGGTCGCGGAGGCCTCGCTGAAGCGACTCAAGACAGATGCGATCGATCTGTTCTACCAGCACCGCGTTGACCCGAACGTACCGATCGAAGAGGTGGCGGGCGCGGTGAAGGAACTGATTCAGCAAGGAAAGGTGAAACACTTCGGCCTTTCGGAAGCGGGAGTGCAAACGATACGTCGCGCACACAAAGTTCAGCCGGTGACTGCGCTGCAAAGCGAATATTCGCTGTGGTGGAGAGAACCTGAAGCGGAAGTGATACCGACGCTGGAGGAACTCGGAGTTGGGTTCGTTCCCTTCAGTCCGCTGGGGAAAGGCTTCCTTACCGGGAAGATCGACGATAAGACGACGTTTGACAGTTCCGATTTCCGCAACATCGTGCCGCGTTTTTCTCCCGAGGCGCGGAAAGCAAATCAGGCAGTAGTGGATCTGCTGGGCAGAATCGCGGAACAGAAGAAGGCGACACGGGCGCAGATCGCGCTGGCGTGGCTGCTGGCGCAGAAGCCGTGGATAGTTCCGATCCCAGGCACGACCAAAGTGTCGCGGCTGGAAGAAAACCTTGGGGCAGTGAACATCAAACTAACGACAGACGACTTACGCGAAATCGACAGCGCGGCTTCAGAAATCAAGGTAGAAGGTGCCCGGTATCCGGAACACTTGCAAAAATTGGTTGGCCGCTGAGCAGAGGGTCGAAGCAATCCAATGAACGAAGCGGCGAAGGCAGTAAAGGGATCTAATCAACGACTAAAGTGAAAAGAGCGCAATAGCGGGGAAACGAAATGAAAACACGAAAACTCGGGACATTGGAAGTATCAGAAATGGGATTTGGCTGCATGAGTATCAGTGCCAACTACGGCCCTCCCGCTGACAAAAATCAAGGCATTGAGGTCATTCGTGAAGCCCGCGAAAAAGGCGTCACCTTCTTCGATACGGCCGAAGTTTACGGCCCATATACAAATGAGGAGCTTGTCGGAGAGGCGCTCGCGCCTTTCCGCGGCAAAGTCGTTATCGCAAGCAAATTTGGCTTCGACAACGAGAATGGCGGCACGCTTAATAGTCAACCAAAGCACATCAGGAGGGTGGTTGAGGAATCACTGAAGCGCCTCAGAACCGATCGCATCGATCTCTATTACCAGCACCGGGTCGATCCAGAAGTGCCAATCGAAGACGTAGCTGGTGCCATTAAAGATCTGATCAAGACAGGGAAAGTTTTGCACTTCGGCCTCTCTGAGGCGAGTGCCAAAACAATCCGCCGAGCGCATGCGGTTCAACCGGTGACCGCCGTTCAGACTGAATACTCGCTGATGCAAAGAGACCCGGAAAAAAACGGCGTCCTCGCGACTTGTGAGGAGCTAGGAATCGGCTTCGTCCCATGGGGCCCGGTTGGACAAGGGTATCTTACTCGGAAAATAGATGCTGGCACGAAGTTCGACCGAAAAATGGACATGCGATCTGCCTTCCCGCGCTTTTCTCCGGAAAACATAGCAGCAAATATGCCGATTGTTGATTTGCTGAGACGGTTTGCTGAGAAGAAGAACGCAACCCCGGCTCAAATTTCGCTGGCTTGGTTGCTTGCGCAAAAGCGATTCATTGTTCCGATTCCCGGCACACGGAACATCGATCACCTGAACGAGAACCTAGGAGCAATCAATGTTCCGCTGACGCCTGCGGACCTTCGTGAGATCGACACTACTGTCTCTAAAATCAAAGTGCACGGTGGCCGGATGAATGAAGAACAAATGAAGGTGGTTGACCAAACAGCGTGACCGATCATTTAGGAGAGTACTAGTTGGCTTGTCAATGAGCGCATTATCGCTGAGTCGCTGTCTAGGAACCGATTAGTATCGAGATGTCGGCTTATGGGAACTTATTGCAATTACTTCTGGGCCGTAACCAGGCAAAAAACTTTTTTGATGCGGGTCGTGTGGAAATTTGTCCGGCTGAGGTTTGCGAAGGCGCAGACGACAGGTAACCGCTCAGGCCCGGAGGTATTGGAGGATGAGCATGTTATCGCGGCGCGAGGCCCTGATCACAGCGGCAGCGGCGGGTGCGGCTGCGGTCATTCGACCGTGGACTACGGCGCTGGCTTCGGCGTCACAGCCGGGCACGCCGGTGAAATTTGAAGTGCCCGCAGGGGCGTGTGACTGCCATGTGCATGTTTTTGAAGACCCCCAGCGTTTTCCGTTTTCGCCTTCGCGTACTTACACGCCGGAGCCGGCCTCGGTCGAGGAGTTGCGCGCATTGCATCGGGCGCTGCACCTGGAGCGCGTGGTGGTCGTGAATCCCAGCGTTTACGGCACGGATAACTCTTGCACGTTGGACGCGGTGAAGCAGCTCGGCTCGAGCGCGCGGGCCATCGCGGTTATCGACGACAAAACCCCGGAGGCCGCGATCGACGACATGGATCGCGCGGGCGTGCGCGGCATACGGGTCAACCTGGAGACCAACGGGCAAGCGGATCCAGCGATTGCTCGGCAGAGTTTTAAAGCAGGGGTTGAGCGCATCAAGGGCCGCAAGAATTGGCATATACAAGTGTACGCACGACTGTCGGTGATCGAGGCCGCCGCGGACCTTATCGCGGCCGCGCCGATGCCGGTGGTGTTTGACCACTTCGGTGGAGCGCAAGCTGCGCTGGGCGTTGCGCAGCCGGGCTTCGAGACGCTCTTGAAATTGGTGCGATCGGGCACGGCTTACGTCAAGATTTCGGGCGCGTACCGGAGTTCAACGCTGGCGCCAGACTACCCGGACGTCGCGCCGCTGGCGAAGGCGCTGATCGCGGAGAACCCGCAACGGATCTTGTGGGGCACAGACTGGCCCCACCCCTCGCAGGTGCCAGGTCGGAAAATCGAGATTTCGCCGCTGTTTCAGATCGACGACGGACGACTTTTCAACCAATTGGCGGTGTGGGCCCCGGACGCTGCCACGCGCAAGTCGATCTTGGTCGAGAATCCTGCGAGGCTTTACGGATTTTGAAGCTGTCGTGAAAACGAAGCACTCTCTTCTTTTGGAAATCAAATCCGTCGACCCGAGCGCGACGCTGCTGTGGTTCACAATTCCTGAATGGCGCACTTACTGGAGAGGTTCGGTACCATGGTCAATGCCGGGCGCGGAATACTTAGCCAGTCGATGCACCCCTACGAATCACTGACGCTGCCGAGTTGTCGGGGTCCTTCGCTCCAACGCTTACGAAGCATCCGGTTGATCGGCTCAGAGAAGTAGCGGGCGACCATTTCTCCTACGAGGGCCGTGGCGATAACAGTTGCAACGAAGAGCAAGGGAACGGACCAGATCGGACTCCCGTAATGCACAAAAATCGCGAAGAATGCGAAAACGACGAACATGTGGGTCAGATACACTTCGTAACTGCGCTGGCCGAGATGCAGCAGCGGCGTGAGCAGGCGCGGGCCTTTCCACTGCGTTTGCGCAGCCGCGATGATGACCATGCAAGTCCCCAACGCGATGATGGTCATGTCCAGTCCGGACTCTCCGATAAGCGGCAAGTAGGCTAGCCGCAATCCGACAAGGATGAATAAGATCAACGCCGCGCCTGCCACGGCGAAGGCGCGCAGCGCCGCGCGCGAGAAATGAACGTGGGCGACGAGGAGCGCGGTGAGACATCCGAGCGCGATGGCGTCCATGCCGCCTAGATACGACTGCTCCGACCATACTTCATTTCCGCGCGCAAATACGGTGCGTGCGAAAGGCCCCAACGCGACGAAACACAGAAGAATAGCCAGAAAAAACTTGCTGCGGGCAAAAAAACAGGCGACGAGCGGGAAAAAGAGGTAGAACATCTCTTCAACGGAAAGAGACCAGAGCACACCCCAATTGGCGGGAAGCCATCCACGTTGCGCCTGCAATACATTGACGTGCAGCGTCAGCGCGGCCAGCAGCGCGCGGCCAAGGCCACCCGTCTTGGCGGTAACGACAAATGGCGCGATGTTGGCGCAGTGCAAGACTGTTAGGACCGCGAGCAGTGCAAGTAGCATCGGCGCGATTCGTGCCAGGCGTAGCAGATAAAAATCTCGGACGCTGATGTTCGAGAGTTTCGTCCAACGCCGCAGCGCTGTGGAGGTAATCAGAAAACCGGACACAGCGAAAAATATCTGAACGCCGAATTGTGCGTTCCAAACCAAAGAGGCGACGAGTTGTTTGTGGGCATCGGCAACGTAGGCAATGTCTGCGATCAACAGCCGCATGTGTACGTGGTTCAGCACGACAAAAAGTATGGCCAGCCCGCGGAGTACGTCCACGCCATCGAGCCTCTTCCAACTTCGTTGGGAATTTGGAGCAGCTGAGGTTGTAGCCGGATGGGCGAGAGCAGGGGCTAACGGGACCATAGGGATCGGAACCTAGTGTAGCAATCGCTCGTCGCCCCGACTTCGTCGAGCCTCACCCCGTGTGCCGAAGTAGTAGTGAAGTAGTGAGGACCGCCGATGAGCGGCGCGGATGCGTTTTCCGCAACGATCCGTTTTCCGTAACGATGCAATGAGTGCCTGACGACCTGCTTACCGGGACTGACCTTGTTAAGCCATGGCGCGCCCATGGATTGACGTAACGCCCCAGTCGTCGCACACTGCAAAGGAGTTCTGTGGGAATTTCCCCGGTTCCCCCCCTAGAATCGAATCGACGTGGCTGAGCATCCAACCTGAGCCTGCCGCACAGGCGGCTATGCACTGGGAGATTTGAATCGTGCCTGAACAACACGCCGAAAGTTCCGTTTCGCCGCAAGCTACCGCGGAATCGCAGATCGAAGCGCAAATTGACGCTTTTCTAGGCGGACGAAACGCCGACCCCTTTGCCCTCCTGGGCCCCCAACCTGCTCTCACGCAGGAAGGACGCCGCTGGGTCATACGCTTTTTCCACCCGCATGCCGCCTCGGCGAGCGTGCAGGTGTCCGGCCTTCCCGGCCCCATCGAGGCCAGAAAACGCCGCGATCAAGGGCTGTTCGAGGCCGCCCTTCCCGAAAACTATCGCGACCGGCCCGACGCCCAGAACTATCGCATCCGTTACCAGACGCATGAGGGCCATTCCTTCGAGCAGTACGATACGTACGCTTTCCCCTACCTCCTCAGCGAGTTCGATTTGTATCTCATGGGCGAGGGCCGCCACTACGATGCCTACGAAAAGCTAGGCGCCCACCTGAAAACCGTTTCCGGTGTGCGCGGCGTCAACTTTGCAGTCTGGGCGCCGAGCGCGCGCCGCGTCAGCATCGTCGGCGACTTCAATCAGTGGGACGGCCGCGTGAACCCCATGCGCGCCCGCGGCTCCTCAGGCGTCTGGGAACTCTTCATCCCGGAGCTCAACGAAGGCGCCATCTACAAGTACGAAATCATCGGCCCCAATGGCAATATGCTTCCGCTCAAGGCCGATCCGTTCGCTTTCCGCGCGGAACTGCGACCGCACACGGGCTCGATCGTCGCCAATCTCGACAATCACGCTTGGAACGATTCCGAATGGATGTCGCGCCGTAAGGATACTGACTGGCTCGCGTACCCGATCTCCATCTACGAAGTGCATCTCGGCGCCTGGCGCCGCGTCCCCGACGAAGGCAACCGCTGGCTCACCTATCGCGAACTAGGCGACCAGCTGATTCCTTATGTCAAGGAACTTGGCTACTCCCACATCGAACTCCTGCCAATCATGGAGCATCCTTTCGACGGCTCGTGGGGCTACCAGACCACCGGCTACTACGCCGCGACCAGCCGCTATGGAACGCCCCAGGAATTTATGGAGTTCGTCGACCGTTGCCACCGCGCGGGCATCGGCGTCATCCTCGACTGGACCCCCGCCCACTTCCCTCGCGACACATTCGGGCTTGCCGAATTCGATGGCACGCATCTTTACGAGCATTCCGATCCCCGGCAAGGCACTCATCCCGACTGGGGCACGCTGGTCTTCAACTACGGCCGCAACGAGGTCGTGAACTATCTCATCTCCAATGCGCTGTTCTGGCTCGACAAGTACCACATCGATGGCCTTCGTGTGGATGCCGTTGCGTCGATGCTGTACCTCGACTATTCGCGCAAGGAAGGCGAATGGATTCCCAACGAATTCGGTGGTCGCGAGAACCTTCACGCCATCGCCTTTCTAAAGCGCCTGAACGAAGTCGCGTACGAACGCTTTCCCGGCCTCCTGACGATAGCCGAGGAATCTACGTCGTGGCCTGCGGTTTCGCGTCCGACCTATCTCGGCGGCCTCGGCTTCAGCCTGAAGTGGAACATGGGCTGGATGAACGACACGCTGAAATATTTCTCGACCGATCCGATTTATCGCCGGTACGAGCAAAATAAGCTGACCTTTTCCCTGCTCTACGCCTTCACCGAAAACTTCGTGCTTCCCTTTTCGCACGATGAAGTCGTCCACGGCAAGAACTCACTCCTGCACAAAATGCCCGGCGACATGTGGCAGCAGTTCGCCAACCTCCGGCTCCTGTACGGATTCCAATACGGACATCCGGGAAAGAAATTACTCTTCATGGGTCAGGAATTCGGCCAACGCGAGGAATTCACCGAAGCCCACAGCCTGCAATGGCACCTGTTGCAGTACGATACCCATCGTGGCCTGCAAACTCTCGTCGCCGATCTGAATAAACTCTTCCACGCCGAGCCTTCGCTCCATCAGGTGGATTTCGACTGGCGCGGCTTCGAGTGGATCGATTGCAACGACGCCGAGAACAGCACCTTCTCGTTTATTCGGCGCGGCAAAAGGCCGGAAGACATCATGGTGGTGATCCTGAACGCGACGCCAGAGGTCCGGAAGGGCTATCGAGTCGGCGTACCGCAGCCGGGTTTCTATAAGGAAGTCCTGAACACCGACGCGGGCGTCTACGGCGGCTCCAACGTCGGCAATATGGGCGGTATTCACTCCGAACCGGTGCGCCACATGGGCCGCGAGAGCTCCCTACCTATGACCTTGCCCCCGCTGGCCGCCGTCTTCCTGAAATGGGTGCCCTGGTAAGAATCCCGCGGGTGCCCTCGGCGCGGCTCTAACCAATGCCGTTACTCCCTTGTAGGGGCGGGGCTTGCCCCAAGCTTGTCCAAATTAGGTTTTCGGGAAAGGGCGGAAAGACCTGTTACTTTGGGTTGGGTTCCGTGACAAGAACCAACTCTAAGGACAGGAGATTCCGCCTTGAACCGAGTATGCAGCATTTTTTCTCAGTTGTTGCAGCTCTTTCCCCGCCTGGAATTTGAACATGCCGTTCGCGAGACCCGCGCCGAGCGTCATGCCCGTGGATTCACTTGCTGGGGCCAATTCGTGGCCATGCTGTTCTGTCACCTAGGGCAAGCGCGTTCGCTGCGCGAGATTTGCGGCGGGCTAGCGGGTTGCGAAGGCAAGCTGAAACATCTTGGCGTGCCCCAGGCACCCAACAAGTCCACGCTCGCCTATGCCAATGAGCATCGTCCCTGGCCGTTGTATCAAAAGGTCTTTGACCTTTTGTTGGCGCGTTGCCAACAGGCAGCCAGCCCACTCCACCGTTTCCGTTTTCGCAACCCGCTGCTGAGCATCGACGGCACGATTATCGATCTCTGCGCCAGCATGTTTGACTGGGCCCACTACCAACAAGCCAAAGGCGCGGCCAAGCTACACCTGGTTTTGGATCATGATGGCCATCTGCCGCGCTACGCGGTCATTACCGAAGGAAAGGCTTCGGAAGTCAACATAGCTCGTGAATGGCAGTTTGCTCCCGGCACCATCCTGGTCTTCGACCGCGGTTATGTGGACTACCGTTGGTATCAAAGGCTCACCAATGAGGGTGTGTTTTTTGTGACGCGCCTCCGCCACGATGCGCATTATGGGGTTCAGAAACAACTCCCCGTCCCGAAAAATCGCCACATCCTCAAGGATGAAATTATCTCGCTGGGCAGTCCGCACTATCGGGCAACGGGGCCGTTCCGCCGCGTCGAAGTGTGGGTCCAGGAACGTCAGGAAATCCTGGTGCTGCTCAGCAACCACCTCAGCTTTGGCCCCACCACCATCGCGCAAATCTATCGAGAGCGCTGGCAGATCGAAGTCTTCTTCCGCTATTTGAAGCAGAACCTGCGCATCAAAACCTTTGTGGGTACCAGCGCCAACGCACTGCACATCCAGATTTGGACAGCACTGATCGCCATGCTGCTGCTGAAATATTTGCAACTGCGCGCACGCTACGGCTGGTCGCTATCGAATTTGGTGGCCCTACTGCGCCAACCACTCTTTGTTTACCGTGATCTGCAAGCCTGGCTGGATACCCCGTTTGAAGCGCCGCCCGCCTTGGCCGGCCTGCACGACGGTCAACTGGGGCTGCCCTTCTAGCGTGCTAGCTTGGACAGCATCTACCCAACCTGCATCGTAAATGATGCAGCCACCACTCAAATTCGCAATCTTTTCGGCATTTACCCCACCGCCGCCCGTCTAATTGGGACAGCCTTGGGGCTTGCCCCGCCCGGCGTCAACCGATGCAGAAACTGAAATCGAGGCTCACCACCGGGTGAACCTCCCGACCGCGCCTCAACCGGAAACTCTTGGAAACATTTTCCAATGCCGCCTCGTATATCAGGCCAAGGTGCGGGACTCGAGCTTTTCCCTCGAAGCCTGGCATCCGGGACTTCCAACGTTCCCACGTCCGCGAAGGAGGCACTCCACATGACCGACCGCACCAGAAAGCTTCCGGCCCTCGCACTGTTCGCCGCTGCAATCGCCCTCACACCAATCTCAGGCTTTTCGCAGAATAGCTCCGGGAAGTCCTCCGACGCCGCCAAGCAAGAGCGCTGGCTGCACATCCGCGTCGATAATCCCGACTCTAAGGAAGAGACCGTCCGTGTCAACGTTCCCCTGGAACTCGCCGAAAAGGTCCTGCCATCGATCAACCGCGACCGTCTACAGAGCGGCAAGGTCAAGATCGACGAGATCGATTGCCACGGCGTCGACTTGCATGCCCTGCTGGATGCTGTCCGCACCTCGAAGGACGGCGAATTCGTTACCGTCCAGAACAAAGATTCCGACGTTCGCGTGGCCAAGCAAAACAACTATTTCCTAATCCATGTGGTCGATCGCAAGCACGCGTCCAAGAAGTCGCAGGTGGAGGTCAAGATGCCCATGAAGGTCGTGGATGCGCTGTTCTCTGCTGGCAAAGACGAGCTTGACCTGGTGGCCGGACTGCGCGCTCTATCCACCCAGGGAGACACGGAACTGGTGTCGGTTAAGGACGAAGAGAATACCGTTCGCATCTGGCTGGACTCCAAAAACGTTCCCGATTAATTCGCGCTCGCAGCTGGGAAAGCGGAACTTGGTAAGGCGTTGGCAAGGAGACGAATATGTTGCTCGCAAACTTAGCCTTGGGTGTTGGCGCAACCATCGTCCTCGCAGGCGTGTATACACTGCACGACGGTGTCATGCGCGTTGACGAGGATAACTCGAACGGGCGCCATGTCCGCGTATGGGCCCCCGCGGCGATTGTGCCGATGGCGATGCATTTCGTTCCGAGACACAACATGCAACACGCGGCTCAACAGGTCAGGCCTTGGCTTCCCACCCTTCGCGCGCTGACCAAGGAACTCGAGAAGTACCCGAACGCGGAACTCGTCGACGTCCGCGACGGCGGGGACCAGCACGTCCGCATCAGTACCCACAACGGGAAACTCTTGATCGATGTCGATCAACCCGACGAGCACGTCCACGTCGCGTGCCCCCTGGCGGTGATGCGCGATGTAGCCGACGAGCTTGAGGCCAACGCACCAGGCGTCTAGATCACAGTGTAGGCGCTTGGCTTTAGCCAAGCGTTTCCTACAAATCCAGTTTCTCCTACGTGATATTCGACGGCGAGTTGACGCTGCCGCTCACGGGCCGCGCCTGGCTGAAGCCAGTCGTCTGCATATTTCTCCCGAGCCTTTCAGCCGTCAGCCGCCATTCCAAACCCTCACTGCGGCTTTTGACGCTGCTGCATCATCTGTTGCTGGAATAGCTGCGGATCAAACTTCGCCACCGGCCCCGTGATGTGATCCGAAGCTCCCGTAATCACCTTGACCAATACCGATGTCCGCCCCGTCTCGACCCACTTCACCATGCTCATCGGCGTGACCTTGTCGCTCAACCACGCATCTCCGACACCATCGTCCCTCTTCCAATGCACGCAGTTGAAGGTACCAGCAGGTACCGTGATCGTTTCCGTTCCGGACTGATGCCATTTGTCGAGCCCCTCCTGCACGTGCCGGTCTTGTCCCCGCGACCATCTGATACGGCATCTCCATGGCCTGCTGGCCCGGCTGCTGGATGACGACCTTCCGAAATTGAAAATCCTTCGTCACCAGCACCTTGGAATACACCATCCCTGCAGAAGTGCCTATGACTTGCCCGACTTCCATCCACCATGCGGGCTGCCCATCAATCGTGTCCTTTCCGACAATGGTCATTTCCAGCGGCGTGTCAGCCCGCTTTTGGCCGTCGCGCTGTTGCTCGTATACGCTGCCTTCGCCGACTACCGGTTTGAAAATATCCGCGATATTCGGCTTCTTGAAAAGATTCATTCCCATCTGCCCGGCAACGCTGCCCGAGAGGGATAGGCATCCGACCGCCGCAGCAACACGACATGGGGTCGCTTCATGGTTCTCTCCTTGTTGGATCTTTGAGGCGTAGCTGCTTGCGGGATTATACGGCGAAGCTCACCGGTATTCACAAGCTTTACTATTTTTCCCGGATAAAAACCGTTGAAAGGCAGCGCGACTCGACCAATGCCGGTGCTTGGAGAGCTTGAACGTCTTATTCGTAGGCCAATGCGACAACCGGGTCGTAGCTCGCGGCTCGCAACGCTGGGTACGCCACACCCGCCGCTGCACCAACCAGCGCCAGCACGATCGACGACAGCACCCACCGCGGCGTAATTAAAATCATCAGTCCGGGATTGGTTTCTTTCAGAATGGCTTGCGTCAGGAACGTGACCATGATGCCCACCACGCTCCCCATCAGCGTGAGCACCAGCGTCTCACCCAGCAGCATCTCGACAATGTCGAATCGCGAAAACCCGAGAGCCTTCAGAATCCCGACCTCGCGCGTCCGCTCCATCACCATCGTATGCATGTTCAGCAGCACCACCAGGAAGCTGATTACGATCCCCAGGCCTACCATCGATCGCACAAACGGCTTCAGCTCCGGCAAGTTCGACGAGCTCATCAGCGTCACATACTCAGCCATCGACCTCACGCGGTTGTTGGGCGACAGCTTCAAAATTTCCGCGCGCGTCTCTTCCGTATTTCCTTTGCTCCGGACGTAGAACATCGACACGCGATTCTCCACGCCGGCAATTTCTTGCGCTGTCTTGATGGGAATAAAATACCGCGCGCCCTTCCCGTGTGCGACAATGCCGCTGATCGTGAACGAATGATTTAGCAGCGTAATCTGGTCTCCCACTTTCAAATGCTTGGATTGCGCGATGATGTCGTCGGCGATGACCTCGTTGGGCGATTGAAATGGGCGGCCCGCTCGATATAAGAATCCGCGGCTCAGCGCGTTAAATCGTTTGTAGTCGATGCCATAAATCATCACCAGATTTTTCGGTTCGGTCAAAATTACGGTTGGCGCAACTTCATCCACGCCAGGCAGCGCGCCAATCTGCTCTCCAAGCGTCTCCGGCATAACTGCGCTGGAGAACGCAAAGAAAATAGAGGAGTTGGGCGGCTGCACCAGGATATCCGCGCCCACGCCTTCCACGCGCTTGCCCCATTCTGAAATCACACCCGACGTGAGCCCGACGATCATCAACACCAGAATCACCTGGATCGCGATGGCGATCACGCTCAGCGCGCAACGCAACGGCCGCGCCGCGATGTTGCCCCAAAACATTTGCACCAGGGAAAAAGGTCCGTCGAAAGTGTCATTCATCCGTGGAATCCAGTTCGCAAACTCGCCGCTTGCAAGGCAGGTGCCGAATCGCCGCCAAAATATTTCTGCTTCGTGAAGTTTTCAACACATGTGTTGATAAGTTTGTGGAAAAGCTCGCTTCCTCCAGGGCTAACTACACGATTGTCAGTACCCTGACGCGGTTTGCACAATTTCGGTGCAACTCTGTTTTGCGCGCCTCGCCGCCGCGAATCCTTTCGCGATTCCATCGAGGCAATCGCGAGCGTGAAAATAAATTCGCTCGCCATCGACGCAGAACGCCATGCTCACGTCTTCTAAAACCCTCTGCGGCTTCAAACCTAAATCTGCCGACATTCGGCACAGGCTTCAGCCCGTGCACACCTTTCCGCCTTTCAGTACCATTTCGGCGGCTTGTCCAGGTGAATTTTGATCGTCTGCTTCACATCCGTGACATCGTACCAGCGCCCATACGTCTTCCATCCATCCGCAACCACTTGCACCAAAACTCTTCCCATCGGTGCATCCGGAACGTGCGCCGTGCCCTCTTTGTTGGTCTTCACGTTCAGTTCCAGCAGCTTATCTTTTTTCACTTTACGTTCTTCGATGTACTTGATATAGATGCTGGCGTTCTCCACGGGCGTTTCGGCTTCGCCGCCCGAAACTTCGATCGTAATTCGGGACACTTGCTCCGTCGTCGTCTGCTTGGAAGGCGGAGTCGCCTTGGTCTGCGCGTTCGCCGGCAAATGCGTGACGCAAAGTGCCAACGCAGCCACACACACTGCTGCTGATGCTCGAAGTCTCATTTCCGTCAATACTCCATCCTCCACGGAGCGCGCAGCTTGGTCAAGTCTCTGAGCCACTATTTTCGATGCTCATAGCGGTTCGCGTGCTGCTCACGCATGCCCACCCGCCACATCAGCCACTGGAAACTCTTGGCGGTCCGGAGTTTGACTGCCAGGTTTCGCTACGATACCTTCTTTTCAGGTTTCCTCCAGCTGCTTGGCGGCCATTGACGTCGGATCGCATCACCTGCGATTCCTAGTGGAAAAGGCCCCGAGAATCCGTCCATTTTGCTGAACGGAGCGCCCGAAGAAACTTTCGAGCGAAGTGGCTCGCTGACCGCGCATCGCGGCTAAACGCAAGTCCGGAAGCAGCCAGGCGTATGCGGTATCCAGGACACAGGAGTCTCCATGGGTTTTGCTACGAATGCTATTCACGTCGGCCAGGAACCTGATCCCTCCACCGGCGCCGTTGTCGCTCCCATCTACCAAACCTCTACCTACGTACAGACCGAGCTCGGCAAAGACAAAGGCTACGACTACGCGCGCACCAATCACCCCAACCGCAAAGCGCTCGAGCGCACCGTAGCCAAGCTCGAAGGCGGCCAGTCCGCCTACGTTTTTTCCTCTGGCATGGCCGGCATCGACGCAGTCTTCCGTCTCCTGCGACCTGGCGATCACGTAATCGTCTCGGAAGCCGTTTACGGCGGCGTCTTTCGCCTCTCGACGCAACTCCTCGTGCATTTCGGTTTGGAATTCAGCTTCGTGGACACCTCTGCGCCCGAAGCGGTGCTCGGCGCTCTTCGTCCGAACACCAAGATGCTCTACATCGAAACTCCCACGAATCCCACGCTGCGCGTGACCGACATCGCCGCGATCGCCACCATCGCCAATGACCGCCGCGTAACCCTCGTCGTGGACAACACTTTCTTGAGCCCCTATCTCCAGCGCCCCATCGAACTAGGCGCCCACATCGTCGTCCACTCCATGACCAAATATCTCAACGGCCACAGCGACTCGACCGGCGGTGCGGTCATCCTCACGCGCCCTGAAGACGCCGAGAAAATTTATTTCATCCAGCGTTCCGCGGGCACCGGCCTCGCTCCCATGGATTGCTTCCTGATTTCTCGTGGAATCAAAACGCTGGCCGTCCGCATGCTCCAGCACAATGCCAACGGCATCTCCGTCGCCCGCCATCTCGACGCGCACCCCAAAGTCAAAAAAGTCTACTACCCGGGTCTCGCGTCGCACCCTCACCACGAGATCGCCCGCAAGCAGCAGCGCGGCCCTGGCGCCATGCTGGCCTTCGATCTCGAAACCCTCGACGCCGCCCGCCGCTTCCTCAATCAATGCAAACTCTGCTCGCTAGCCGAAAGCCTCGGCGGCGTCGAAACTCTCATTTCCCTTCCCGCGCTGATGACCCACGCCTCCATGCCCGTCGAAGTCCGCGAGCGCGTAGGCATCACCGAAGGCCTCGTCCGCCTCTCCGTAGGCATCGAAGACGTCGAGGACATCATTGCCGACCTGGACCAAGCCCTCCTCCACACCTAATCTTGGTCGGCGCCGCGGATGTAGGCGCTGGGCTTTAGCCCGGCGCCCCCCAACGTCTACTCCCGGGGGCACACCAAGAAATCCCCAAACTTCATCCCGCTCCAAAACATTCACAGCGACTTCAAGAACGCGATGATGTCGTCCTGGTCCGGCCGCTTAAGCTTTTCAAACTCCTGAACGACGTGCCCAGCCTCGTCCCGATGTCGCGTGATGGCGTCGAGCAAGGTCAGCGAAGCGCCGTCATGCATCAACCGCGGACGCAAGCGCACTCCCCACAGAGGAGCGGTGCGAATCTTGTTTCGGCTGCTCTCGAAGTTCTGCTTCGAAAGATACGCGGACATTTGGTCGAAGACTTTCTGTCCATAATGCTCCCGCGTGGCTTGCAGAATTCCGTCCCCGGTGCCCACGTCGTGCATCAGGAAATCGCTCCAGGGGTGAAAGGTGACGGAGCCCAGCGCGGCAGGAATCGTAAATGTTCCGCCATTGATCTTTGTGCCCGTGGCCGCGGTCGTCAGTGTTTCGACGTGGCACGTCGCGCAACCAATTTTGACAAACAGCGCGACGCCCTTCCGCGCAGACGCCGTGCCCGCGAGCTCCGCATCGCGCGCTGGCGCCTTGGTAGCGCGAATGAAGCGCGCGAAGTGGTCAATGTCGGAAAGGCCGTCCGTTCCCGGCTTGTCATTTGGCTCGGCTACCGTGTTGCAAAGATTGGTCACCTCCGTGGGTTGCAGACGATTGGTGATGCCCATCTCGTTCAGGTATGCGTCGCCGCTGAACGACAGCAAGCTGGCATGTTGATCCTTCCACCCGAAGCGGCCCACGCCCATCTGTCCAGGCGCTTCCACGATGGGCACATATAGAACCTGACCGCAAATTTTCCCATGCGAGGATTTGCATTGTTGTTTGGAAAGCTCAACAAGCGTCTGATCGGCGATGGCTTCGACGAAACCATCACCCAAAAGATTCACGGAGAGGCGCAGGGTACGAATCGTCTCGCTTTCTGGAACACGTTCCTGAATTTCCTTGTTCGGAAACGCCCCACTGGGGCAGATGGCGCGATCGTTCACCAGCGAGCGGCCGCTGATTACCTCAGCGCCGTGCGCAATCGGGATGTCGGGATTGCGAAAACGCCCGTCGGGTCCCTGATGGCCGACGCGCAACTCGGTGACCTGAGATGCCGCGCCCGACACAGGATTCTGGTGGCATTCGCGGCAGGACTGCGCATTGTACAGCGGACCCAACCCATCACTGAGTTGCTCCACTTCCTCGAAGGTCGTTTGGTCGGCTTGATGGGTGGCGTCATCCACCATGCCGTTGGTTTTATTGTCGAAGCCCGTTGGGGCGTCTGGAACCGAAGTGGCGGCGGAAACGAGAGCGAAGCTTAGGGCGGCCGCTGCGATGAACATCCTCATGGGTTCTCCCTCCTCGAGCGGATTGGGACCCGGGCCTAGCTTGTGGATATCACTTTGAACGCCTGCAGGAAAGGCCAAAGAGCAAGGGGGCTAGCCAAATCAGCAATCCCAGCGCAGAGCGGAGTCTGGCCCTCGCGCGGTCCCTTCATTCGACATGGTAGAGTCTCTGTCTCCCAATGACCTCCACGCAAAAAACAAAGAAGCAGGGCCGCGGTCTGATGTTGATTGCCGTATTCAAACTCCTAAAAGGGATACTGCTGATGGCCGTCGGATTCGGCGCTTTGCATTTTTTGCACCGCGACCTGGCCGCCGAGATAGCGCATTGGGTGGATCTCCTGCGCATCGACCCGCATAGTCACTATCTGCATTGGATACTCGGAAAAGTCGCCAACGTGGACGAGAAAAAAATGCGCGAGTTGAGCGTGGGCACCTTTTTTTACTCAGCGCTTTTCTTATGCGAGGGTACTGGCCTCGCGCTCCGGAAGCGCTGGGCGGAATACCTGACCATTGTTTCGACGGCGTCGCTGATGCCCATCGAGATTCTTGAAATCCACAAAAGCCCATCCGCCGCGAAGGTGGTCTTGCTCCTCATCAATCTCGCTGTAGTGGTGTATTTGGTGGTCGAACTTCGAAGAACGCACGGAAACCCAACTAGAGAAACCGGCCGCCACCCGCAAGGCCTCTCATTAGCACATGCATTGACTCACCCCACCACTCCACTTAAAATCCCCGGCACATGTCCAACCTGCCGTCTCTGACCGGCCAGACCATTTCACACTATCGCATCGTCGAAAAACTCGGCGGCGGTGGCATGGGCGTAGTCTATAAGGCAGAAGACACTCGTCTGGGCCGCTTCGTCGCCCTCAAATTTCTTCCGGAAGACGTCGCCCACGACCCCCAATCGCTGGAACGCTTCAAACGCGAAGCCCGCGCCGCCTCCGCGCTCAACCATCCCAACATCTGCACCATCTACGACATCGGCGAAGACTCCGGCAAAGCCTTCATCGCCATGGAATTTCTCGATGGTGCCACGCTCAAGCACGTCATCACCGGCCGCCCACTCGAACTCGATCAACTCCTCACCTATTCCATTGAAGTCGCCGACGCTCTCGATGCCGCCCACTCTCAAGGCATCGTCCACCGCGACATCAAGCCCGCAAACATTTTCGTCACCAAGCGGGGCAATGCCAAGATTCTTGACTTCGGCCTCGCCAAAGTCGCGGCCTTGGCTAGCTCCTCTTCGAAATCCGACACCACCACCACGTTGGGCGTCCGACCCGAAGATCTCACCAGCCCCGGCACCACGCTCGGCACCGTCGCCTACATGTCCCCGGAACAAGTCCGCGGCAAAGAAGTGGACGCGCGCAGCGATCTGTTTTCCTTCGGCGTCGTCCTCTACGAAATGGCCACGGGCATGCTTCCCTTCCGCGGCGACACCTCCGGCCTGATTTTCGAATCCATCCTCAATCGCGCTCCGGCCTCTCCCGTCCGCATCAATCCGGATCTTCCCTCCAGACTGGAAGACATCATCAATCGCGCCCTCGAAAAAGATCGCGACCTGCGCTATCAGCACGCCTCCGAAATGCGCGCCGAACTCAAGCGCCTGAAGCGCGACACCGACTCCGGCCGCAGCGCGGTCCTGCCCGCCGCCGCCGATCCTCCACCCGCAGCGCAGCCCACGCAAGCCACATCTGTTTCGTCGACTCGTCCCACCAGCGCGACTCCGGCTCCGTCGACACCGCGTTCCGGCTCGCCGATTCCGCCTGACCCACCCAGTGCAACCGGTCAGGCTTTCGCTTCTGCCGCTGCCGTAGCGCCATCCGCGGCCGGCCGAACTCGATGGCGCGGCCCGCTCGCGGCACTCATCGCGATCGCGATCCTTGTCGTCGCCGCCGTCTACTGGCGCTCGCACGTCTCCGCCAAGCTCACCGAAAAAGACACCATCGTCCTCGCCGACTTCGTCAACACCACCGGCGACTCCGTCTTCGATGGCGCGCTACGCCAGGGCCTCTCGTCGCAATTGGAACAGTCCCCATTCTTGAACCTGCTCTCCGACGAGCGCATCGCGCAGACGCTCTCCCTCATGGCCCAACCAAAGGACGCCCGCCTCACTCACGATCTCGCTCGCGACGTCTGCCAGCGCACCGCCAGCGCCGCCACCATCGAAGGCTCCATCTCCAGCCTGGGCACGCAATACGTCGTCGGCCTGAAAGCCGTGAACTGCCACAATGGCGATCAACTGGCCGCCGACCAAACCACCGCCAGCAGTAAGGAGCAGGTACTCAAAGCTCTGGGTGACACCGCCACTAAAATCCGCGAAAAGCTCGGTGAATCGCTATCGTCATTGCAAAAATTCGACGCGCCTCCCGAAAGCGTTACCACCGCGTCCCTCGAAGCCTTGCAGGCCTACGGCCTCGGCTATCAAACCATGACCGTGAAAGGCGACTTTGCCGCAGCCGTGCCGTTGTTCCTCCGCGCCACGCAGCTCGATCCCAATTTCGCCATGGCCTATGCCCGGCTGGGCACGAACTACAACAACTTGGGCGAAGACGCGCGCTCCAGCGAGGCCTTGCGTAAAGCCTATGATCTTCGCGAGCGCGCCAGCGAGCGCGAGCGGTTTTATATCACTTCGCACTACCAGGACTTCGTCGAACGCAACTCCGAAGCTGCGCGAACCACCTACGAACTCTGGGCTCGCACCTACCCCCGCGATGAAGTTCCCCCCACCAATCTCGGCGTGCTCTACCAAATCCTTGGCCAGTATGACCAAGCCTTAATCGCGGCTCGCGACGCCTTCAAGATGACCCCCGACGGCATTGGCTATGCGAACCTCTGCCACAGCTATGTGGCCCTGAATCGCCTGGACGAGGCCAAATCCATCGCCCAGGAAGCCCAATCGCGTAAACTCGACGCGCCCTACCTTTACATCGACGTTTATATGATCGCCTTCCTGCAGCATGACCCGCCAGGAATGGCCCGCGTCGTCGAGCATCTGACGAATTCGCGCGGATATGAAGACCAGATTCTTGGAATTCAGTCCGATACCGCCGCGTATTCTGGACAGTTTGTCAAAGCCCGGGAATTCTCGGATCGCTCGATCGAATCCGCGGTGCGCGCGGACATCAAAGAGCGCGCCGGAACCCAGCAGGCCATATCTGCGGTGCGCGAGGCGTTCATCGGAAATACTCCGTTGGCGATACGCCAGGGTCGCGCCGCTCTCGCCCTCTCCAACAACCGCGCAGTCAGCGGAATATCCGCCATGGCGCTGGGCCTGGGAGGAGAAGCCTCGGAAGCCACTCGTATCGGCGACGATCTCTCCAAGAAGTACGCAGAGGACACCATGCTGCAATTTGGATTGGTGCCCATGATTCGCGCTTCGGTCTTCCTCCACGACAAGAAAGCCGCCCAGGCGATTGACGCCTTGTCGCCCGCAGCGCGTTACGAGTTAGGGGGAGTTACCCCTGGGTTCAATCTCGTTCCCATCTATCTGCGCGGCCTGGCCTACCTCCAATTGAAACAAGGCCCACAAGCGGTCGCCGAATTCCAAAAAATCATCGACCATCCGGGCATCGCCGGCAACTCGGTCATCACTCCGCTGGCGCACTTGGGACTTGCACGATCCTATGCACTCACCGGCGAGACCGCAAAATCCCGCACCGCCTATCAGGATTTTCTCGCCCTCTGGAAAGATGCCGACCCCGACATCCCCATCCTCCAACAAGCCAAATCCGAATACGCCAAGCTCCCGCAGTAGCACTTCCGGACACGCGTGTTAAGTTCCGGCCGTTCACTCACTTTCCGGTTGGCCGAACACTTTCCTCCAGCCATGCGAGATACTCACGCGACCCCGCAGCCATCGGAATCACAACAAACTCCGGCACGTCGTAGCTGTGCCAATGCTTTACTTCCTTCTCCAGGTCCGCCAGGCGCTTGTCTGTCGTCTTGATCACCATCAAAACTTCGCGAGCACTTTGTACTTTGCCTTTCCAGCGATAGATCGATTGAACCGGGCCCAGCACGATGTTCACGCAGGCTGCCAATCGCTTCTGTACGACATGGCTCGCGATTTTTCGTGCCTCGCCGATCGAACCGCACGTCACCAGAACGAGCCGGCTTCCCTTTCCTGTGACCATCGCCGTCATCCCCTACCTTTCCCGACCACTTCTTTGGACTGCAAGCGACCAACGACCTATCCGCCTGCAACGCAGCCCAATTTGTCTTCCTGCGCATGGAGATGGCTTTGAATTATTGGAACTCTCAGGCGCGCCTTTTTTCTTCCGTCGCTCCGGGCTAGAATACAGCGCGATGTCTTCTTCTCCCATCAAGTTTGGCACTTCCGGCTGGCGCGGCCTGATCGCGGACGATTTCACGTTCGCGAATGTCCGCCTGGCGGTCAACGCCATCGCGGAACACATTAATGCCATAAGACGAATTCCACCATCTTGGTTGGCTACGACACACGTTTCTACTCCGAAGAATTTTCGCAACTAGCGGTCGATATTCTACAGCAGCACAAAATCCGCACGCTGCTTTGCGAAACGTTCACTCCTACGCCGGCGATTGCTTATGAAATTATCCGCCGCAAACTGGATGGCGCGATTAACTTCACCGCCAGCCACAACCCCGCGCAATATCACGGCCTGAAATTCTCCTCTTCCGATGCCGGACCGGCGCTGCCGGAAGTGACCAAAGACATCGAAGCTCGCGTCTAAAGATAATCGAAAAAAAGGGCACGCTTGGCTGCACGCCGCGCACCACGAAAGACACCAAGGTGAAACCGTCAATCTGCGCGAGACGTACCTCAAGCGCCTGGAAGAGCTGGTGCGCTTTGATGTTTTGCGCAAAGCCAAATCGAAATTCGTTGTCGATGCGCTGCACGGCTGCGGGACAGGTTACCTGGACCGTGCATTGTCGACCATGGCGTCTCGGTACAGGCACTGCGGACCAATCGCGATTGTTTGTTCGACGGTACGGGCCCTGACGTTTCTGAAGAAAATCTCGCGCCGCTGCGCAAGGCGGTCACCGATTCCAAGGCCGCTGCGGGACTGGCCACCGATGGCGATGCGGATCGCTTTGGCATCATTGACCGCGACGGCACGTGGATTTCGCCGAATCAGATTCTGGCGCTCGTCTATGACTATCTTGTGGAGACGCGCCAGTGGAATATGCCCGCGGCACGCAGCGTAGCGACTTCTCAGATGATTGACGCGGCGGCCAAGGCGCGCGGGCAGTCCACATTTCAGACTCCGGTCGGCTTCAAATATATCGGCCAGCTCATACGCGAAGACAAAATTGCGCTGGGCGGCGAAGAGAGCGCCGGGCTCACGATTCGCGGCCACGTCCCGGAAAAAGATGGGATCCTCGCGTGCCTGCTGGTCGCCGAAATGCTTGCGGCGCGCGGCGGCTCGATCAAGGAGCACATTCAGCAGCTATTCAAGAAAATCGGGCGCGAATTCTGGCCGCTGCGCGAAAATTTGCACCTCAGCGACGAACAAAAAGCAAACGCGGTGAAGAAAGTCGCCGTGGATGCTTCGACACTGCTGGGGCGAAAAGTAGTTTCCATCGACCGTACCGACGGAGCAAAATTTGTCTTCGATGATGGCACCTGGATGCTGCTGCGTCTTTCTGGCACCGAGCCGCTGCTTCGCCTGTACGTGGAAGCGGACAGCGCGGCGGCGTCCGCGCGGCTGGCAGGCGAGGCTACCGAGTGGGTACTAAAAGGCTGAAAAAGGAGGAACCCAAAGAAGGGTTTGGCGCATTCCTGGAGCGTCATGGCCGGACCATACTCGGCCTGTTTGTGCTCGCGCTTGTGGTCCACGACGTGTTCGGCCCGCACGGTTTTATTGCCATGCGGCGCACGCAGAGCGAAATCGACAGCGTCCGCAAAGACCTGGATCGGCTTGAACAAAGAGAATATCGAATTGGGCGACCAGGTTCGCGCGCTGAAAACGGATCCGCGGCTGATCGAAAAAATCGCGCGCGAAGATCTGCAGCGCGCCAAACCGGGCGAAATCATTATCCGGATTCCGCCGTCACAGCAGCTGGCGCCGGAGTCGCGCACACGGCCTTAGCTCGGCGTTTTCTTCCAGCTCGTGCGCCCCACCGACAAGGCCACCATGGCCAGAAAAATAACCAGCAGACCCGCCGAGGCTTTCAAGATGGTGCATTGCCCTTTCGGCAAAATGGAAAATCGGCCATACACGAATTCGATGTGTACCCAGTACACCAGCAAGGACGTGTTCCCGAGTTGAATAACTGGGCTAAAGCCGCGTTGCGCCCACCCCCAGCGGCACCACGCATAGGCAACAAAGACCAGCGCCAGCAAGATTCCGCAACGCATCAGGAAGAAATTGGGGCTGGTGTGCCAATAATCGTAAATTGCGGCGGAGTACCAGTGGACCGGAGCGGCATCGAAAACCATGGACAGAGAGACGCGGCGATTCCGGCCGCGCCCAGCGCCGCGATTATAGGGATTTCTTTTCCTTTCGCGATAAGTCAGAGAACAGCAGAAATCCCACCGCCAGGCCCACAAACGCGAACGCCACCCACGGAAAAATCGGAAACAACCACGTCTGCGGCTGCGTAAAACTGTGCACGCCGTTGATGTACGACTCAAGCGGCCAGGGCAGCCCGCTTGGCCGATGTGTAGTCCAGAGCCAGGGCGTAGACGCGATCGCGATCGCTGTCGCCAAAATCAGCTCCCCATGCAATTCCTCTTTTACTCGACTTCTCCGGGGCGGTGCGAAGCGGTGAGCCAGCACAGCACGCCCGTCAACATCATCGACAATCCCAAAATATTGAGGATGTCCACACGCAGCAAATCGGTCCAGGGAGATTTGGGATAGCCGAGCAGATATTCTTGCCCACGGAACAGCAAGCCCAGTCCGAAGATCTCTGCCCCACGGAGAATCGTGGTTCGCACGATGGCGTTACGCGAGGCTCCTTTTTCGCGCAAGCGGTGCGTCACCATCGCTGACGAAACGCCCGCCAGGAAAATGAAGAGTGGCGCGGGCAAGGTGCCACCGCTTGCGACCAGCGATAAAATTCAGATTTGCGAGCGTCGGCGTTCAGCCAGGAGTTGTAGCAGTGCGCCTGGAACATTCCGATGCACGCTAGGCCGCGCAGCCAATCGATGTAGGCGAGCCGACGCGGGCTTCGTCATCTGCGGTTCAGCGTTCGACCTAGGGTGGCTGGTTGCGATCTCTTGGTCCGCCATGCCGCTGTGCGCTACAATCTCTCTCTTCGCGTTTGGGCGCTGACTTCGGCTTCCGCGCAAACGTGAACTCACAATTCTGTCCGCCACGCGCCAACTCGGTCCTTTCTACGCTTAGGTCTGTGGGCCGCGCTGTGTTTTGTTGGCGGCCTGTATGCGTCCTGGCACGGTTACGGCGGCCGCGGTTTTGCTGCGACGCTCACCGCATTTTCCTTTTATTTCGGTGTGATGCTGCTGTTCGCCGCGCGAGGCGTTCCGGAGTTTCTTTCGGCACTTTTCGGCGCCCGCTCGGCATATGCCTTGGGCGCGGCTGCGCTCCTTGCATACCTGATTTACGCCATCGGAACAAATACTTTCGCATTGGCGCGCGCCGGTGTCGTGATCGCCATTATTGTCATTCCGCTGGTTCTGGCTGTCTCAGCGAAGCGCCAGCCTCCCGGCGCCTGGCAGGACTACCTCACGCTGGCTGGAATTTGGGTCACCGTGAAATTCTCTCCGTCACACTGGCTGTGGCCTTTTCCGGGCGAGCGGCTCGCTTATGTCTTCACGGTGCTCCTGTGCCTGAACGTCGCGCTGGCGGCGTTTGTGCTGATCCGCAAAATACACGGCATCGGCTACAACATCGGCTGGGGCCGCCGCTGGGGATTCTACGTGATTGCCAGCTTCGTGGTGTTCGGAGCGATTGCGATTCCGCTTGGCGAAGGCATGCACTTTATTAGATTCGCTCCGCAATGGCATACCTGGCGATCCCTGCCATTTCTCCTTGTCGCGATTCTGTTTTTCACCGCCTGGCCGGAGGAATTTCTATTCCGTGGCCTGCTGCAGAATATATTGGTGCGGTCCAGTAAGAGCGATCACGCCGGATGGTGGACCGCTTCGGTTCTGTTCGGCTTTTCGCATATTACGAACATGGGATTTCCCAATTGGCGGTACGTGATCCTCGCCTCCATTGCCGGGATCTTTTATGGCTGGACTTGGCGGAAGAGCAATTCGATATTTGCTTCGGCGATCGTTCATGCGCTGGTCGACACTATCTGGCACTTCCTGTTTCGGACTTTGTGAGGCGGCGCGAAAGCTGGTTAACAATTTGCACCCTCCCCCCACCCTTTTTTGCAAGTGCGGATTCTAAACGAGTTACGGGCGGATTTTGTGGAAGTGCGGATTCTGAAGGACTTAGGGATTTATTTCGAGGGAATCGACGACGGCTGGATTCGAGTAACACGACAGAGGGTATCATAATAGTAAGCAGAAGTCAAGAACTATTTACTCAACGAGTATTCGAACGGGATGGACGGAAAACTTGGGCCGGGATACCGCTGAAACCCCAAGGAACGAGAGGTCAACCCCAAGACCCAGGTTCCCAAACCGAACCTGGGGACCCTCCGCGTCTCTGTACTGTCGGGAGACGTAGTCTAGTCCGGGCTGCCCGGCACAGAAAAGCAGGTCCCTCGCGGGAGCTCGGGATGACAGAGTTGTACGGCGGATGAGTTCTGGGGCGGCGACGGGGGAGTGCGGAGCCGCGGTGGGAGGTCAACGTCGGAGGCAACGCCGAGCACGTCGGAGCAATCCGCACTGTGCAAATTCCTGTCAAGCCCTTGAAAAGCAAATGCGGCATCCAGCAACTGGCGGGGGCTTATAAGCGGAACCATGTGGAATCGCTGAGTTAGGCGGAATAGGACTTAACACAGAGGTCGCGGAGGCCGGAGCACAGAGTGCACGGAGAGTTCTGGGAACCTTATTGGGTTTTGGCGCGTAACTACTGGTGGGGGGAACAAATGGGAACGTTTGGGCAGGATTTGCTGTTTGCGCTGCGGATGATGCGGAAGAATTTGGGATTTACGGCGGCGGCGGTGCTTTGCTTGATGCTGGGGATCGGGGCTACGACGGGAATCTTTACGGTGGTGAATGCGGTCTTGCTGCGGCCACTTCCCTATGCGCATCCGGAGCAATTGGTGCGGGTGTACACTGAGTTTCCGACGTTCCCGAATGGCGGGCTTCCGCGGTTTTGGACTTCGGCGCCGGAGTTCTTTGATCTGCGGCGGGATACGCATTCGTGGGCTTCGCTGGATGCCTGGCAGACTGGCGGCGCGAATCTGGGCGGAAGTCCGAGCCGGTGCGGGTAACGGCGGCTAGTGTGAGTGGCGGGTTTGTTGGAGTCATTGGGAGTTGCCCCTGTTTCGGGGCGGTTGATTTCGGCGACTGACGATGCGCCCGGGGCACCGCTTGTGACGGACATTTCGTATGGGACTTGGAAGAGGGTGTTTGGTGGCGATCCGGGGATTGTTGGGCGGGAGACGCGACTTGATGGAAAGAAGTGCACGATTGTCGGGGTGATGCCCGGAACGGTTTCAGTTTCCTCCAGGGGAGACCGATCCGCCGAAAGTTTGGGCGCCGCTGCAGCTGGATCCTGCGAGCCAGACAATCGCGGCGGGCATAACTACTACTTGCTGGGACGGTTGAAGACGGGGGTGTCGGCGGCGGCGGCGCAGGGGGAGTTGGCGGCGCTGGTGCAGGCTTACGGGGAGCATAAGTCGCCGAACACGCACAGTTTTGATCCGAAAAGTCACACGATTGTTAGTTATCCGTTGCAGGGGGAGGTGGTTTCCAGCGTGCGGCCGGCTTTGTTGGTATTGCTGGGGGCGGTGGCGTTTGTTTTGTTGATTGCTAGTGTCAATGTGGCGAATTTGTTGCTGGCGCGAGCGGAAGCTCGGCGGCGGGAGATTGCGATTCGCGGGGCGATGGGGGCTGGGTTGGGTCGGCTGGCGCGGCAGTTTGTTACCGAGGGAGTTTTGCTGGCACTTTGTGGCGCGATTCTAGGTTTGGGACTGGCTTATGGTGGAGTGCGGCTGGTGCAGCTGACAAATGCGGGAGGGATTCCGCGGGCGGATGAGATTGTCATGGATTGGCGGGTGTTGGTTTTTACGCTGGGGATTAGTTTGGTTACGGGAGCGGTTTTTGGGTTGGCTCCTTTGGTGCCCTTGTTGGTTAGCGGGATTTCCGGGTCGTTGAAAGATGCCGCGGGGAGCACGACGGCGGCGGGCGGGGCGCAAATGTTCCGCCGAGCGCTGGTTGTGGGTGAGCTGGCGATGGCTCTGGTGTTGCTGATTGGTTGCGGGTTGATGTTGCGGGCGTTTTGGAAATTGCAGGAAGTGCATACCGGAATGGCGCCCGACAACGTGGTCACGATGCGGGTGTCGCTGCCTAGCGGAACTTATACCGATAACAAGAAGATTGCGGGATTTTGGGAAAGATTTGCGGAGCAGATTACCAGCCTGCCGGGATTAAAGTCGGCGGCGCTGGTTTATGGGATGCCGCCGATGCGAGCTCCGAATATGAACGATACGGACTTTGAGGGATTTGTTAAGCGGGAAGGTGGTCCGATTGAGAATGTCGATTTCGATCAGGTGGTGACGAAGGATTATTTCGCAACGATGGGAATTCGGTTGATGGAGGGGCGATTTTTTGATGATCGCGATACGGCGGCGGGGTCGCCGGTGGTGATTGTGAATAGCACGCTGGCTCGCACGTTTTGGCCGAATGAGAGCGCTATTGGGAAGCATGTGCGTCCGAATGGTGGGGCGAAAGATCCCTGGAGCACGGTTGTGGGAGTGGTGGACGATGTCAAGAATGCGGGGTTGGACCGGCCGGCGGGCACGGAGATGTATTTGGATTACCGGCAATCGGAGAATTTTGGGTTGACGGATATGTATGTGGTCCTGAGAGCGCAGTCGGGGGATCCGCGGAATCTGGTGGGGGCGGTGCGGGAGCGATTGAATGTGATGGATGCGTCGCTGCCGTTGTCGGATGTGAGGATGATGGATGACGTGATGGAGCGGGCGCAGGCTCGGCCTCGATTTTTGACTTTGCTGCTGACGCTTGTTTTCGGTTACGGCGCTGGCGATTGCTACGGTGGGGATCTATGGAGTGGTGTCGTATTCGGTGGCGCGGCGGACGAAGGAGTTTGGGTTGCGCATGGTGTTGGGAGCGCAGGGTGCAGATGTGCTCGGATTGGTGATGAAGCAGGGAGCCGGGATGGTGGTTGTCGGGCTCGTGGCGGGGTTGGTGGTGGCGTTTGCGCTGACCCGGTTGATGGCTAGCTTGTTGTTTGGTGTGGCGCCGACGGATTTGGCTACGTTCGCCAGCGTTACGGTGGTGCTGGCCGGAGTGGCTTTGGCGGCTTGCTATGTGCCGGCGCGGCGGGCTACGCGGGTGGATCCGATGCAGACGCTGCGGTACGAGTGAGGCGGCGAACGCGCAACGACTGGACGTCGGTGTAGTTCGTTAGATAGAGTGCACGGCATGGATACGGCCGAGAAGACATCTTCCACTATCAGCGAACAGATTGAATTTGCGTGGCACAACTTTGAGGATCAGCAGGCGATTATTCGTGCCGCGGACTTGAAGGCCGGGTACCTGGTCCATTTTTATTGTTTTTTGCGGCCAGCACGATTCCGTTAGGGACGGAAGTGGTGCCGAAGATGCGCTTCGGCGATGCAAGCGGAGCGATTGCGGCCGGGCTCTATATTCTGGCTTATATGTTGTTGGTGGCCGGGTTTGTGTGGTCGTTGCTATTGATTTCGCGGGCGCTGACGCCGCGGATCGCGCGGCATCACCAATCGCCGCGAGAGGGCGCATCGCTGCTGTACTACGAGCACGTGTTGCGGCATAAGGACAATGGGGCGTATTTCGAAGCGATGACGAAGGCGGGTCCGGAACAGTTGCTGAGAAATATTACGGACCAAGTGTTCGAGTTGTCGCTGATCTGCAAACTGAAATTGGAGAATTTGCGGGGATTTGCGGTTTCGTTCAAGTGGACGGTAGTGGCCTGGTGCGTGAGTACGGCGATCGGGTTCTGGATCATTGGGCGGAAGTGAGTCGGTGAGACAGACGATGGGCAATTGCGGCAAGAATTTACGTTGAGGTCCTTCGAGCATCCTTGTCGGATGCTCTCAGGATGACAGGCTAACGCTCTTTTTAGATGTGGCGGCGAAAGTGGAGTCGGTAATGGTGGCAACAATTGCGCGACGATGCGCCTTTTTTGTTATGTGGATTCCCTTGCCGCGACGAAGCAGATCTTCGACTTCGGAGAGCGGTAGCGGAGGTCACGGACGGAAATTTCGTCACCCGATTATTCTAGCATTCGATCTGCCGCTAGGACTTGGATTCCCGGGACGTTTGCGGAAATTGACCTTGAGTGGGGGGCGGCGAAGCCCGCACGATTTTGAGGGCGAGGGCAAGCACCTGCCTCGCAAATTATTTCGCTGAGGTAACGTAGGAATTCGTATTAGCGGACTACGCCGGATAGGGGGCTGGAGGCGGCGGCGTAGAGGCGCTTGGGCATGCGGCCGGCTAGATAGGCTTTGCGGCCGGCTTGGGTGGCTTCGCGCATGGCTTCGGCCATCAGAGTCGGCGTCCTGGGCTTCGGCTATGGCGGTGTTCATCAGAAGGCCGTCGGCGCCTAGTTCCATGGCTAGGGCAGCGTCGCTCGCGGTGCCTACACCGGCATCAACGATCATGGGGACTTCGGTGATGCGCTCGCGGAGGATGCGGAGGTTGGCGGGGTTCTGGATGCCCAGGCCTGAGCCGATTGGAGCGGCCAGGGGCATCACCGCGGAGGCGCCTGCGTCGATTAGTTTGCGGGCGGCGATGAGGTCGTCGTTGGTGTAGGGGAGGACTACGAAGCCTTCTTTGACCAGGACTCTAGTGGCTTCGATGAGTTGCTCGGTGTCGGGGAAGAGGGTTTGCTGGTCACCGATGACTTCGAGCTTTACCCAGTGGGAGAGGCCTACTTCGCGGCCCAGCCGGGCGGTGCGGATGGCTTCGTCGGCGGTGTAGCAGCCTGCGGTGTTGGGGAGGATGAACATTTTTTCGCGGTCGATGTAGTCGAGGAGGGATTCTTTCGACTTGTCGGTGAGATTGACGCGACGGACGGCGACGGTGACCATGTCGGCGCCGGAGGCGGCGTGGGCGCGGGCCATTTCCTGGAAACTGCGATATTTGCCGGTGCCCACGATCAGGCGGGAACGGAAGGCGCGGCCAGCGATTACGAGTTCGTCTGCCATGGTGTCCTCAGTACAATTGTAAGCCTACGCGACGCTTGGCGACAAATTCACCAGACTTGGCGATCTTAGCTAACAGCTTGCAAAAACTGGGCACAGCAGTGCAGTGCGGTGCCGGTACAAGAGACTGGCTGGAGGCGGGTTGGGAGCGCATTGGTTAATAAGGAGTTGGCCGAACGGGAGCGCGTCGATTGGACGCGGACGGAAATTTGCTGTAGTTCTATAGACTGCCGCGCAGGCGCGTCGATGGACGACGCGGACCGTGCGGCGCAGCTATGTTTGCCGAACGCACAAATTGGAACCTTACGCCGAACCGGTTGAGCGAAGCGCTGGCACAGCACCTTGCCGCGGGCAAGCGGCTGTACGACTTGAGCGCGTCGAATCCTACGGAAGTGGGTTTTTCCCAGGACCGCGAGACGATTCTGCACGCGATGGGCAATGAGGCGGCGCTGACGTATGTTCCCGATCCGCAGGGTTTGCTGCGAGCACGGCAGGGCGTTGCGGAATACTACGAGGAACGCGGCGATGAAGTGGCGGCGGAAAACATCATTCTGACCGCGAGCACGAGCGAGGCCTATTCGTTTGTTTTTCGCGCGCTTTGCAACCCGGTGACGAACTGCTGGTGCCGGCGCCCAGCTATCCCTTGTTCGGCTTCCTGGCCGGAATCAACGACGTCGTGCTGGCGCACTATCCACTGATATACGATCACGGCTGGCAAATTGATTTCCCTTCGCTAGAAAAAGCGATCACGCCGCGCACGCGCGGAATTATCGTGGTAAACCCGAACAACCCCACGGGGCATTTCGTGAAGCCGGAGGAGTTGTCGACGCTGAACGAGATTTGTTCGGCGCGCGACATGGCGGTGATCGCGGACGAAGTCTTCCTGGACTTCGCGCATGGCGACTCCAACGGACGGCGGGAGCTAGGCAGGGTTACACGTCCGCGCGTGGGAAACGGCGCAAAGCCGCCGACGCTGGCCACCAATAGTGGAGCGCTTACCTTTACGATGAGCGGACTGTCGAAAATTTCCGGGCTGCCGCAGATGAAGGCCGCGTGGTTGGTGGCCAGCGGGCCGGAACCGCTCCAGAAGGAGGCGCTGGAGAGGATCGAAGTCATCGCGGACACCTATCTTTCGATGAATGCGCCGATACAGTTGGCGCTGCCGATCTTTTTGCAGCAGAGACATGGATTTCAGAAGCAAGTGATGACGCGAATGCGGAGGAACGTCGGGGAACTAGACCGGCAGTTGATGATGCGCAAGAACGTGCAGCCGGCTGGAAATTGAAGGCGGGTGGTACGCGGTGCTGCGCGTGCCGGTGACACGGTCGGATGACGATCTGGCGGTGGATCTGCTGACGAAAAAGGGGATCTACGTGCATCCGGGGCATTTTTATGATTTCCCTACGGATGGGCATTTGATCGTGAGCTTGATCATGCCGGAGCAAGGAGTTTGCGGAAGGGCTGCCGGCAGATGCTGTCGATGTTTTGAGTGAAGACGAAGTGAAGTAAAGATGTAATGAAGTAATGACGTAACGAAATCAATACGAAAAAGCCTACCGCTACGCAACCGGGTTAATCTTGAAGGATGGGGCGGGGCTCGGCGACGTCGGCGTACAGTTGGTCGATGACGTCGCGATATTTTTGTTCGACGACGCGGCGCTTGAGTTTCATGGTGAAGGTCAGGCCGCCGTTGTCGAAAGTGAAGTCTTCGGGCAGCAGGGCGAAACGCTTGATGGTCTCCCATTGGGCGAGATGAGTGGTGAGGCGCTTACTTCGCTTCGATGAGCTCGCGCACCCACGGGTGCTCGACCATCTCCTGGTTTGATGCGAAACTAATTCCCTGCTCCGCGGCCTTGGCCGACAGGTCACGGATTCGGCACCAGCAGGGCCACGACAAATTTGCGCTGATCGCCGACGACCATCGCGTTCAGGATGTAGGGGCTGTTCTTGAGCGCATTTTCGATGGGCTGGGGAGCGACAAATTTTCCCGCCGCGGTTTTCAGTAGATCCTTTTTGCGATCGGTGATGAAGAGATAGTTGTCGGAGTCGAGGTAGCCGATGTCGCCGGTGTGGAACCAGCCGTCTTCGCCGATGACTTCGCGGGTGGATTCGGGGCTTTTGTAGTAGCCCTGCATGACGCAAGGTCCCTTGGCCAAGATTTCGCCGTCGGCGGCGATGCGATCAGGACGTTGGGGATGGGCTTTCCGGAGCTGCCCACGCGATTCGCGGGGATAGTTGGAGGTCAGGACCGGCGAAGTCTCGGTCAAGCCGTATCCTTGATAGATCAGGATGCCGACCGACCAGAAAAATTCGGCGAGATCCTTGGAGAGCGGCGCGCCGCCGGAGAAGACGATGCGCAATTGTCCGCCGGTTCCGGCGCGGATTTTGGAGATAGACGAGCTTGTCGGCCAGCGGCCCATTGGAGCTTTGAGCAGTGGGCTGGCGGATTTTACGCCGCAGCGCCACGGTGCCGCGCGCTTGGCCACGCTCGATCGCCCAGTCGAAAATTTTGCGTTTCACGCCGGTGTTCTTGCTGCCCTGCTCCATCATGCGGGCGTAGATCTTTTCGAAGACGCGCGGCACGGCGGCCAGCACGGTTGGTTCACTTCCAGCAGCGCCTGGGCGAGAAAATTCACGTCCTCCACGTAGGCGATGGTGATGCCATTGAGGAGCAAAACGTAGTCCATCGTGCGGCCGTAGATGTGAGCCAGCGGGAGGAAGGACAAGGAGATGTCCACGCCGGATTTCATGAAGAGGTTGACGCAGGAGTCGGTCACGTTCGAGCACAGGTTGGTGTGCGTGAGCATGACGCCCTTGGGCTCGCCGGTGGTTCCAGAGGTGTAGATGATGGAGCGAGCTGACCGGGGAGAACCTGAGAGGCGCGCATGCGATAGGCGGCGATTTCCGCGCCACCCGCCGAAGCGATCAGCGTTTCATAGCGAAAGCACTCGGCGGGTACGTGGGTCCTCCGTCGGCCACGATGATTTGATCCAGTTCCGGGAGGCGCGCCGCGGCAGTCGAGGAGCTTTTGCAGTTGGGGTGCGCCCGCAGACGACGACAATCTTTGCGCCCGAGTGATTGAGAATGTAGGTCATGCGGTCGGGCGACTCGTTGAAATAGACAGGAACGGTGACGCCACCGGCACCTGTTATAGCGAAGTCGGCGGTGTGCCATTCCGGTCGGTTGGTGGCGAACAGGCCTACGCGATCGCCGGGCTTTACGCCGAATTCGACAAAGCGCCATGGAAAGTCCGGCAACGCGGCGGAGTAATTCGGACGACGAGATCGGCTGCCACAGATTGTCACGGCGGAACATTTGGGCGCGGGGGTTGGGGTAGGTATCGATGGCGTTGAGAAATCGCGAGGGGAGGGTGCCGTAGGTCATTGGGGTTTCGTTATCGGAGTTTCG
>CAVSNL010000054.1:0-17056 GCA_963729285.1 uncultured Acidobacteriota bacterium | reverse complement strand
GGCGCTTCCTGATCAGCGCGCGCCAAATCGGTGGCCAGGGATACTTTCTGCCCCTGACGCTGGATGCGACGGTGGAAAAGTGAACCGCGCCCACACGCACGCGAAAGAAGCTGGTTTCTCGCTGCTGGAATTGCTCGTCGCAGCCGCGATGTTTCTGGTGGTCGCGGGCACCGCTTTCGCGTTGTTGGGAGCGGCGCAAAAGCGTTACCAAACCGACTCGCAAATCCTATCCAGCTTCCAGGAAGTGCGCTTGGGGCTGGATCAAATCGTTCGGGACGTCAACGACTCCGGCTACCCGCCGCCGAATCACTTCTTTGTTTTGCCCGCGGCAACCCTCTATGCGGCGACGCCCTTTGCCGCCAGCCCGAGTTCCACGTGTAGCATCGGAATAACCTGCGCGAGTCCCCAGCGCTTCGATCTGATCATCGAGACCAGCATCGACCCGGCGAACAACGCGAACGTTCAGTGGGTACGCTATCAATTGCCCGCCGGCACGACCACGCTGATGCGGGGCGTAACCAACAAAGTGATGGGGGATCCCATGGCCGCAACGGCGGGGGCGATGGTTCCCTACATTCAAAATGTGATGAACAACGCCACGGGCGCTCAGATCAATGCCATTCGCGGCGGCATATCCCACGATGTTTCCGGGCGGAACACCGGTACCGCTGTTCACCTACACGTGCGAAACCGGCGGCAGTACTCCGTTAAGCTGTCCGACCGCCGGGGCTTTCAACACGCCCTCGAATATTCTGGATGTTGAAATCACACTGATTGTTCAGGCGACGGCGACCGATGCGCAGACCGGCATGCCACGTTTAGTGGAACTTCACGGCCGAGGCCATCGGCTCAACCCAAATCAATAAAGCGATAAAGGAATGAACAGCACCCGCCATCGACGATCCAAGCATTCCCAAGCAGGAGTCGCGCTTCTCATCGCCATTTCCGCGCTCCTCTTGATCAGCGTCGTGGCCATCTCTTTGATTATTGCCGCTGGAATGGAAACGTCACTTTCCGGGAATTACCGGTCGTCGACTGGCGCCTACTACGCCGCCAGGGCTGGCCTGGAAGAAGGCCGGGGCCGCCTGCTGTCGAGAAATCCCAATTACTTCAACACCACTTCGCCCGGATTCATCCCTGCGACGCTTGCGCTGGGCCAGGTGCGGTACGTCACGAATCCGGTCGGCGCGGAAAATGTGTTAACCGCGTATCCTGACACCGAATACGCAACGGAATTTAGCGCTCCCCCTGGTGGCGGGGTGCAGACCATTGCTTCAGTGGCGCCCTTGCCCGTTGCGGGCATCAACGGAGCCCTTTACAAATGGGTCCGAATCAACCCGATCACGGAAGCCTCCATCAACATCGATGTGAACGGCGATCATGTTCTGGACAACACCACTCTGCTCTTTTTCGATGGGCAACATCTCAATCTCAACTCCACGGGCCAGCAAGCTTTGGAAGTCACCTCGTTAGCGGTGTTGCCGGATGGCACACAGAAGATTCTGCAGTATGTCGTGGCACCCACGGTGCTGAGCATGAGTTTTCCGGCCGCGGTCACGGCGGTGGGAACGTACACCGGGGCAACCAGCTTCGGCAATCAAAGCGGAGGTTTCGGGATCAGCGGCACAGACTTCTGCAACCCCGCAGCGGAGCAGTACGCGGTTGCGGGCACGAATTCCACTTCGATCACTAATCTTTCCGGGAAGCTCACGCCTGCGGGAAATTACCCCGGTACGGGCGGCAGCGCGGGACCTCCCGCGATCGCCTCGGTTGGGAGCAACGCCGCCGCGATGCAGAGCTTTCCGGATCCGCTGCATCCGGGGCAAACGCTGGACCTCACCAGCATCGCGGGACTCAATCAATTGGTAAGCGAAATCCAGTCTGCCGCGGATTACACCGTGCCCGATTGCAGCACGACCAGCAACCTGGGCTCAGCTTCAAATCCCACGGTGGTGATGGTCACCGGTAATTGCAGCCTCAGCGGCAATCCTTCGCCGCCAGGATCGGGAATTTTGCTCGTACAGGGCGATGTGCAATATGTCGATCACCCCTATGACGGCCTGATTCTGGCGATCGGAACGGGAGTTTTCGAGCAGCAAGCCTCGCGGCTCACGCATTTCTATGGCTCGCTGGTGCTGGCGCAGACCGTGGATCCCATAAGCCACGCGCCGCTCGGCACTCCCGGGACGCCGACGCTCAACTGGCTGTCTGGCAGCGGCAATCCCAATCTTCAGTACGACAGCTGCCTGGTAACGAACGCCCTTCCCACGATTACTTACAAGACGCTTTCGTTCCGCGAAATTTCTCAATAGTGATATAAGAAGTCCATGGGTAAGTGGGGCTTCCTCAGAGGCGCGGCCGCTCTCTCCGCACTGCTGTCAGCTGTATCCATGCCAATCATGCCCGCCACAAGAGAACAAACCCCGCCCGATTCACAGTCACCGAGTTCCGCGTCGCCTACGCACAAGGTCAAGGTCTGGACTAACGAAGAACTGATCGCCACGCGCACTCCAGCCGACCTGTATATCTTTCAGAAAGAAGAGCAAGCCGCGGCCCTCGAAATGGAAGGCTTCAACAACATCGCCAGCTGCTTCGCCTTCGGCCAGCCTGAAGGCAACGCCGAGGAGACTCAAAAGGAAATCGACGCCACGCTTCAATCTATTCGCGACAGCGAAGAAGCGGTCAATCAGTCCAGAAAAGCTCTAAGCACGGGTCCGGAAGATCTCAAGCTCCGCAGTCAATTGGAACTCGCCCAGCGCATGTCCGAGTTGAACCACGCCCGCGAGCACCTGTGGACCCTCCAGGAACATTTGCGGGAGCTGGAGAAGTCGACCACTCCGCAGAGCGTGCCGACGCCGAACGGGCAACCGCAGAACTAGCCGATCTCCAAACGCTTCCTATACCGCGCCGAGAAAACGACAGTTGATATTGGGCTTGGCGTGAGCTCAAACCCACTGGTTAACCATAACGTCTAGCCTGTCCCAGTTTTGTGTCAGTGCTCATTCTAAAAAGGGTTAAAGTCTTTTATCTTGCGACACTTATATAAGTGCTTATTCTAGATGGCCTATTGAGAGGAATGAATGAAGAAATTTAAGGTCATGATAACTACGTGCTTGGTGCTGCTTATCGCGGCAAGTACTTTCGCGCAAGATGTACCTGGGCCTGAAAAGTTCAGTATCTGGCTTCCATCGAAAGCCTGGTCCTTGGAACTCCAAGCGCCAGGGTATGTCCTGAAAAGGAATGAGATTCAGCCTGACGGACGCCGCTATTTCCTCGCTGAGAACGAGAAGACGCACATGATCGCGTCCGTCTTTCTGGAAAATATGAAAGGCTCCGTGGCGCCGGGCGAATGCCAGCGCTCGTTGAAAGACAAAGAGAAGCGCAATGCATCGCTTACCCTGAACGGCTTGAAAGGTGTGGCTTACCGGGAGAGTGAAGGCATGGAAATCCTGGAATTCTCGATGCCGGAGGTCAACGGTGTGCCGGCCAACCAGAAGAACATTTTCGCCTGTCTCATCAAGGATGAGGTTTTTGTAGATCTTCACCTGTCGAAGATTCTTTTCAAAGCCGCGGACCAGCCCGGGATGGATGCGTTGCTGCAATCCTTTCACTTTGCGGCGAAAGAGGCGGTCACGGGTTCGGTCCCGGTGGGCAAAAGCCTGCAGTTGTTTCAGCAAGGCAGCCGGTACTTCGTGGCGCAAGACTTTCGCGGGTCAATCGCACCGTACAAGCAAGCCCTGGACATCGAGAAGGTCACTCCAACGCTCGAAAAGAAACTGTGGTACGTGCTGGTCGACAACCTGGCGATGGCCTATGGCATCACCAACGATCTCTCGAACTCGCAGAAAGTAATCGAATACGGCATCTCCAAAGATCCCAACTATCCGATGTTCTATTACAACCTGGCCTGCATTGCGGGAGAGAAGGGCGATGCGCGGAACGCGAAGGCCAACCTGAAACTTGCGTATGACCGCCGAGCCAATGTGTTGCCTGGAGAAAGCCTCGCGGACGCGCGAACCGACGACTCGTTCCAGAAGCTGATGCAGGACAGGGATTTCCGCGACTTTGTGAATGGTTTGTACGGCGGAAAACTCTAGACCTTTCTGGTCAGCGCCCTGGGTAAGTTGAGTCGCAGAGGACCTGCCCTACAAGAGGAATTGGGCGAGGAGGGTTGCGCTCGTGCATGCGCTTGGCGTGGACTCGCGCGGCTGTATAATGGTCGAATGCAAACTGGGCCTGGAAGCGCACAGTGGCACGGCACTACGGTGCTGTGCGTGCGCAAAGACAACAAAGTGGTGCTGATTGCCGATGGTCAGGTGACCATGGGGGATCATGTGATGAAGCACAGCGCGCGCAAGACGCGGCGGCTCTACAACGACAAGGTCATTGTAGGTTTCGCGGGTTCCACTGCTGATGCCATTTCGCTGTTCGAGCGTTTTGAAGGCAAGCTTCAGGAGCATTCCGGCAACCTGCAAAAGGCGGCCGTGGAGCTCGCCAAGGAATGGCGCAAGGATCGCGCCCTTCGCCATTTGGAGGCGCTGCTGATTGTGGCCGACAGTAAGGGCACGTTTCTGCTTTCCGGTAACGGCGATGTGATTGAGCCCGATGATGGGCTCTGCGCGATCGGGTCGGGGGCACTTACGCGCTGTCCGCCGCTCGCGCGCTGATCAAGCACTCCAAGCTGGGAGTAAAAGACCTCGCCATGGAAGCGATGCGCATTGCGAGCGAGATTTGCATCTATACTAATGCTAACTTCACAGTAGAGGAGTTGTAGAACTGGGTCGCTATCCGCTGACATGCTGCATCCTATTATTCAGCGGCGAGGGTGTAGCGGCCGTTCCGATGCGGGCGCTTTCAGGGAACGCAATTCGGACGTGGGCACCGAGCAATCATTGAGATCGACATCGAGACAGAGCAGCACCGAGATAGAAGGATGCAATGACAAGCAAGTCTGACAAAGAAATTGTTTACATGCCCGGTGGTAATGGGGCGGCGCCTGCCGCGGAGGCGGAGCTGCTTCCCGCGCTGGATGACATGACTCCGCGCGAGATCGTTGCGGAGCTCGACAAATATATCGTGGGACAGAACGCGGCGAAACGCGCTGTTGCGGTAGCCTTGCGCAATCGCGTGCGCCGCCAGAAGCTTCCGCCGGAGATCGCCGAAGATGTTCTCCCCAAGAATATTCTGATGATCGGCCCCACTGGCGTTGGCAAGACGGAAATCGCCCGCCGGCTTGCGCGCCTCGCGGGGTGTCCATTCGTTAAAGTTGAGGCCTCCAAATATACGGAGGTTGGCTACGTTGGCCGCGATGTCGAATCGATGGTGCGCGATCTGGTCGAAACCTCTATCGACATGGTGCGCGAAGAAAAGCTCGACGAGGTCGCCGACCGCGCCGAACAAACGGCCGAAGAGCGCGTGCTCGATCTGCTGCTGCCGCCTTCTCCGCCGCCAGCGCCGAACAGCACCGAAGGAGATGCGGCACAGCAGCGCGAACAAACGCAGCGCACGCGCGAAAAGCTCCGCGCGCAGCTGCGCGAAGGCAAACTCGACCAGCGCATGGTGGATATCGAAGTTCGCGAACGTTCGATGCCTTCGTTTGAAATCATCTCCAACCAGGGCGTCGAGGAGATGGACGTCAACATCAAGGACATGCTTTCGGGCATGTTCGGGCAGCAGAAGAAGAAGCGCAAGATGAGCGTCGCGGATGCTTTCGAGTACCTGATTCAAGAAGAAGAGAACAAGCTCCTGGATATGGACCAGGTTACGCGCGTGGCTGTCGAGCGCGCCGAGCAGATGGGTATTATTTTCATCGACGAGATCGATAAAGTCGCCGGGCGCGAATCGGGTCATGGCCCAGATGTGTCTCGCGAAGGGGTGCAGCGGGACATTCTGCCGATCATCGAGGGCACGACGGTAAACACGCGCTACGGCATGATCCGCACCGATCACATCCTGTTTATCGCGGCTGGCGCATTCCACGTCACCAAGCCGTCCGATTTGATTCCGGAATTGCAGGGGCGCCTGCCGATTCGGGTGGAGTTGCAATCGCTGAAGGAAGAAGACTTCGTCCGCATTCTCACGGAGCCCAAGAATGCGCTCATCAAGCAATACATCGCGCTGCTCGAAACCGAAGGCTTGAAGCTCAACATCACGGAAGACGCCGTCGAGACCATCGCTAAATTTGCCACCAGCGTCAACGAGCAGACTGAGAACATCGGGGCCCGGCGCCTTCACACCATCCTTGAAAAAGTACTTGAGGAGCTTTCGTTCGAGGCTTCCGACCTGAAAAAGAAAAATGTGAAGGTAGACGCGGCGTACGTGAACAAACAGCTCGCTGAAATCGTCAAGAACCAGGATTTGAGCCGCTACATTCTGTAAGACGGGCTGTAAGGCGAGACTCGCTCAAACACGAAACCTTAAAATGGACCATCGAAACTCGCGGACACCGCCCACGCGAATGCCGGTCGACTGCTCGTGCACCAATTTATTTTGGTCAGCGGTTGGTACGGCGGTAAAAAGATTTAACACAGTGGGCACAAAGGTCGGAGCACAGAGGGCACGGAGAACGAAAGAGCTCGGCCGGGTACCGATTTGTCTTGGTTTTCGTCTTTCGACTTTCGATCGCGCCGTTTCGATTCTCGGCCTCTTGTTTTTCCTCGCGGGGTGTGGCGCGCCCGGGGATCCCGTTGCACCTTCGCCGCCGATTCCAGTCGCCGTCACGGACCTTGCCGGCCGTCAAGCCGGCGACGCTGTGCAACTTACCTTCACCATGCCGACCAAAACGATCCGTGGTGCGCGCCTTACCGAACCCCCAGCCATTGAGGTCTTGCGCGGCGCAGCTAAGGCCGACGGCACGCCGGACGCCAATTCGTTTCGCATCGTGGACACCATTCCCGGCGCGCTTGCCAAGAAATATGAAGCCGATGACCATATCCAATTCCTCAGCGCAGTCGCGCCGGACGAGACGCGCACCCATCCGGGAGGCGCGCTCGTTTACCGCGTGCGGACCCGTGCCTCCAAAAAACGGGCGTCTGTCGATTCCAATGCTGTTTCTGTTCGGGTTTTCCCTGTGCCGGAACGCATTGCGTCCATCCAATCGAAGGTGAACGAAACGTCGATCGACTTGAGTTGGCCAGCGGTTACGCGAACGTCCGGCGGCGATCCCATCGCAATCTCGGAATATCACGTTTACCGCGGGCAGCTCGATCCCCGGGCACACGACCCCGCCACGAAAGACGTTCTGCATGAAAAATGGATCGCGCCGTTAACTTTGGTCGCTGCCTCGGGCACGCCCGAATACCGCGATACCCAATTCGACTTCGGCAAGACTTACGTCTACGTGGTGCGCAGCGTCACTACGGTCGCGGGAAATCCGCTGGAGTCCAGCGATTCCGATCCGCTCGTGCTCACTCCGGTGGATACCTTTCCGCCGGCTACTCCGCAAGGCGTAGTCGCGGCGGTGCTGGCCAATCCGAATGGTGCAGCACCGGAAGTCGATCTCTCGTGGTCGATCAACGCCGAACCCGATCTAGCCGGCTATCGCGTCTATCGTAGCGAGCAGGAGAACGACAAGGGTCAGTCCGTTACGCCGGACTTGTTGCTCTCCCCTGCGTATCGTGATACTTCTTTAGCCCTCGGCCATCAGTATTGGTATCGCGTGACTGCCGTCGACCACTCCGGCAACGAGAGTGCGCCCACTCCGCCAGTGGCTGCCGACGTCGCGCAACATTCCCCGTAGTCCCGGGTTTAAGATTAAATCGAAACTGGGAGGCCCCCGCTGTGATGCGGGCCTGTATGCGGGTGGACAATCGTTTTACGGACAACGAATTCGCTCTGGTCTTGCGGGATTCAGGCGTGCGCACGGGAGCGTGTTCAGGCATAGGTCTGGCCATCACGATGGTCGCCTGGGTATACGTCGCCAATCGCGTTGCGGCCTTCGAGAGCGTGGCGTTGCAGCGTAACATCATTGCCGCCGCGGCCTTTGGAGTGTTCTTTCTTGTGCCCGTGGTTCGCTTCATGTGGCGGCCCGGACGGCTGCTGGTTTCCAGCCTGATTGCCTGGAGCATTCTTACGTTTACGTACCGCGGGTTATCCATGGTTTTCAGCGCGCTGGGTGACCGGTACAGCGCGGTTCAAATTTTCACCTTGGGCGCCATCGTGTGTATGATGTTGGCGACGCTCTCCTGGATCGGCACGTGCATCCGGAGAGTTCGAGAATCGTATATGTCTAACCATCGGGTATCGCACTCCAACCATCACCTATGAAATTTTGCCGGTTTCTGCCGCTGGACACTTCCGTCGCGCGGCCTGCTACTCCCCTCTACGGCCTGCTGGAGAACGGGCAGGTCTGCGAACTATCGGGCGGGCCGTGGGGAAAATGGTCGCGCACGACCCACACCTGGCCGCTCTCGGACGTGCGCCTTGCCGCGCCCGTCGTGCCGGGGAAAATTGTCTGTGTCGGCCGAAACTATGCGGCACATGCCGCCGAACTCGGCAACGACGTCCCGAAAGAGCCGATGATCTTCCTCAAGCCATCGTCTTCGATCGTCGGTCCTGGCGAACCGATTGTGCTGCCGATCTACTCGCAACGCATCGAACATGAAGCGGAGCTTGCGGTTGTGATCGGGCGCCGCTGTTCGCACCTGAGCGACTCGGACGACGCTCTCGAAAATGTCCTCGGGTATACCTGTGTTAATGACGTTACCGCACGCGACTTGCAGAAGACCGATGTGCAATTCACGCGAGCCAAAGGCTTCGACACGTTTTGTCCCGTCGGGCCGCACATCGAGACCGATCTCGATCCTACGGATGTGCTCGTCGAAGCCCACGTCAATGGCGCACTGCGTCAGTCCGGCAGCACTTCGCTCATGTTGTATCCGTGCGAATTTCTGGTCCGGTGGATATCCCGGATGATGACGCTTTATCCGGGGGATGTGATCTCCACGGGCACTCCTTCTGGTGTCGGCCCGCTGGTCGCGAATGACGTCGTGGAGGTATCGGTTGCGGGAATCGGAGTGTTGCGTAATCCGGTGCATGCCCCACAAGCGTAACGCGCGTCTCACGTCGGGTTTCGGTAGAATACGCATTCGTGAGGGATTTTCGGCCTGACCGAATCTCTCCGCATGAACGTAGACGAGGCTACCTCCGCAACGAGTGCGGTCCTCGCGCGCTTCAATTCATGGATAGTTAGGGAGTTTGTCGAAGACAATGTTTGCTGATTGGAAAGTGGCGGTCGGGATGGGTGCCGCAGCGGTTGCGGCCATCGCCATGGTGGCGTACGCCTTTTTTCGTCCCGCGGAGGCGCCGGAGAATATCGAACGCAAGAGGCGCCTGCAGTTGAACCAGATCGGACGGATCGCGGAAGGCCAGGTTGTTGAACTGGTCGAGCATCCCCCGGAGGAACCCGCGGCTAAACGCATGTTTGGTCCGCGTGCGCAACCGATTCCGGATACGCGGACGCGGCATCTGGTTTCGTACAGCTACGCCATTTCCGGCGTGACCTATCACACCGCTCAAGACATTACCGGCTTGGAAGGGCAGATCCGCTTCGAGCGCCTGGTTACCGGACAGCCTGCCAGCATCAAATATGATCCCGCCAACCCCAGCGACTCCATCATCGTTGCCGACGACTGGTCGGGTTTGCGCTGAGTCTGGGTCTCGCTCTGATGGCAGGTGAACCTCGCCGTTCTGATTTCGCCGCGGTTGCGCTATTCTTCTTCCGGACTTCCGGTAGTTGTGTGGTAACACAAAGAAACCCCTCGGTGGCTAAGCAGGGTTGATCGCCTTAATAAGGCACAGCTTAACAGGCTGCGGAAAAACGCCGCGCTCTCATGAAAAAGATTCTTGCCTCGATCTTTACCACCGTGCTCATTGTCGCGATGACTCTGGGCGCCATGTTCACTCTTGTGACTGCGACTGTTTACGTCACGTCCATTGAATCGCCCGCACAGCGCGCCGTCGCTATCGGCGCCGAGATCGTTCTGGGTATAGTTTTGCTTCTCGGCACAACTTGGCTCGCCACGCACCTTGCCGTACGCATCTTCCACAAAAAAGAACCGTCCGCCCCGGGAGAGACTCTTGGCTGAAAACAAATCTGCAACGCCAACCACCTCAAAGCAGCGGGACCGCATGGAAGAGCTCCGGCGTCTTGACGCGGAAGCCGAAGCGGGTGGCGGCCTGGAACGGCGGGAGCGTGAACACAAGGCAGGCAAACTCTCCGCTCGCGAACGCGTCGATTTGCTTTTGGATGAAGGCACCTTCGAGGAACTCGATAAATTTGTGCGTCATCGCTGCGTGGATTTTGGCATGCAGGAGCAGCGGCCTGTGGGCGACGGTTTCGTCACAGGTTTCGGCCGAATCGATGGGCGACTGGTTTATGTTTTTGCGCAGGACTTCACGGTTTTTGGCGGTTCGCTGTCGGAGACAAACGCCCTGAAGATTTGCAAAATCATGGATCTGGCCATGCGCGCTGGCGCTCCCGTGATCGGGTTGAACGATTCCGGCGGGGCACGTATCCAGGAAGGCGTCGCTTCGCTGGCGGGTTACGCGGACATTTTTCTACGTAATACGCTGGCCAGCGGTGTGATTCCGCAGATCAGCGCCATCATGGGGCCTTGCGCGGGCGGGGCGGTCTATTCGCCGGCGATCACCGATTTCATTTTTATGACGCGCGAGACTTCGTACATGTTCGTTACAGGTCCGGACGTAATCAAGACGGTGACCCACGAGGAAGTCACCAAGCAGGAGCTGGGCGGAGCGGTGACGCACAACGCCACGAGTGGCGTTGCTCATTTCGTATCCACCGATGACGCCGATTGCCTGGCGATGATTCGAGAACTGATGAGTTTTCTGCCTGCCAACAATCTGGAAGATCCGCCGCGGCGCGCGACTTCCGATCCCATCGAGCGACGCGACGAATCGCTGAATGCTCTGGTTCCGGAAGATCCGCAGAAACCTTACGACATTAAGGATGCAATTCATTCCGTCGTTGACGACGGGTACTTTTTTGAAGTCCACGAACATTTCGCGAAGAATCTGGTCGTCGGGTTCGCCAGGCTGGATGGGCGTCCCGTGGGCATCGTGGCTAACCAACCCGCTTTCCTGGCTGGGGTGCTGGATATCAATGCGAGCGTGAAGGGTGCGCGCTTTGTGCGGTTCTGCGACGCGTTCAACATTCCCCTGATCACGTTTGAGGATGTCCCCGGCTTTCTTCCGGGCACGCAACAGGAGTTCGGCGGCATCATCAAGCACGGCGCGAAGCTTCTGTTTGCTTTCGCCGAGGCTACCGTGCCGAAAATTACCGTCATCACTCGCAAAGCGTATGGCGGAGCTTATTGCGTCATGGCCTCGAAGCACATTCGCACCGATGCCAATTTCGCCTGGCCCTGCGCAGAAATCGCGGTTATGGGACCGGAGAGCGCGGTCAATATCGTCTACAAACGCGAAATCGAACGCGCACCCGAGCGCGAGCGAGATGGTTTGCGGCAGGATAAAATCGCGGAGTTCCGAGATCGCTTCGCCAACCCCTTTGTCGCCGCCGAACGCGGTTATATTGATGCGGTGATCGAGCCGGCGGACACTCGTTTCAAGGTGATCACTGCGCTGCGCTCGCTTGAGAACAAAAAAGACGTTAATCCCAAAAAGAAGCACGGCAACATCCCGTTGTAGCAAATAGTCATAGTAGCCACATTCGCAGACCGGGCGGATTCTAGCAGGGCGCCATCGGAACGTACCCGCCAACTCCGCTGTTTTCCTTGACCGGAGGCTGCATGCAGCCTAAATTAAGGGTCCCCATACTACGCGCCAAAGGCCGTAGTACATTCGCGATTTCGTAAAAGAGGTCCGCAATGGCCACGCCCGGAAGAGAACTTTCTCTGGATTATCATCTGCTGGAACGACTGAAATACAGCGGGATCGATGCTCAAAATCTTGCTGATCTGATTGCTATTGCTGTCAGCCTTAAAAACAAGTACGGCATCGTGCCATTTGCCGCCGTCGCGCAAGGGCACCCGGTTCCCAACGCGCTTGCCGTCAGTTACCTCATGGAGGGGATAACGGTCAATAAAGTCGTCAGCGTTGTCCTGGATGTTCCCAGGCTCAGCGCGATGAAGATTATGCCGCGGGGACTCCCGAAGTCGGCCCATTCGAGGTGGAGATCACTCTCGGCGGGTAACTTCGTTTGGAATTGCTGGAGTCTGGTAGAATGAAATACATGAAGCATCGATTTACGTCGGTGATCGAAAAACGTGGGCGCTGGTATGTGGCTTACATCGAAGAGATTCCCGGAGTTAACACTCAGGGACGCACTCTAGCCGAGGCCCGCCGAAACTTGAAAGAAGCCCTCACACTTGTCATCGAAGCGAATCGCGAGCTTGCTGCAAAGCAGCGATCGCATGACGCTTTGCGAGAACCCATAACGGTGAGCATCTGAATCTTCTTCAATGAAGCGGCGTGATTTTTTGCGTCACCTAAGCGTCCATGGATGCGAATTACTGCGCGAAGGCGGACGACACTCGATTTACTTCCACCCGGGTACAGGCAGAACGAGTAGCGTTCCACGTCACACCGAAATCAACTCCTTCCTGGCTCGCAAGATTTGTAGTGATCTTGGAGTCCCCGCTCCTAAATAGTGTCGGTGGTGAGGCCTCGACTCTGGAAACTGGCGAGTTCTATCGTTTCTATTGCAATAGATATTCTCGCAAAAACTCCACTGTAGCGTAGAACTGGAAGTCCTGGTTCGACTTCTTGCGGTAGCCGTGCCCTTCGTCTTTCGCGATCAATAGCCAAACCGGGGTTCCTTGCTTTTTCAGGGCGTCGGCGATCTGCTGCGATTCGGTGACAGGCACGCGTGGATCGTTCTTTCCGGCGATCACGAACATGGGCTTTTTGATCTTTTCGATGTTGTTCATGGGCGCGATCTTTTCGAGATACTCGCGCATCTTCGGATCCCGCTCGTCGCCGTATTCGACGCGGCGCAAATCGCGGCGGTAAGCTTCTGTGTGTTCCAGGAAGGTCACGAGGTTGGACATGCCGACAATGTCGACGGAGCAGCGGATGCGGTCGCTGTAAAACGTCGAGACTGCGAGCGTCATGTGGCCGCCGTAGCTACCGCCGGTGACGGCAATGCGATCCGCATCGAGATCGGGTCGCGTGGCGATCCAATCGAAGAGTGTGTTGATGTCTTTGTAGGTGTCGTCGCGCTTGAAGCCATTGTCGAGCAGCGTGAAGGTCTTACCGTATCCGGTGGACCCGCGGACGTTGGGCACAATCAGGGCGATGCCCATCTCATTGAGATAATAATTTGCGCGGCCGAGAAATGTTGGCTGCGACTGGCCTTCGGGACCGCCGTGAATCACCACCAGCACAGGCCGCTTGCCTGAGAATTTCGCTGCGGGTTTGTACAAAAATCCAGAGATCATTTTCCCGTCGAAGCTCTTCCAACGCACGAGCTCCGCTTCCGGAAACGTGTCGGTTTTCACCGCGGTCTCGCTCATTGTCCAGCGTTCCACTTTTCCAGTTGTGACGTCCAGCGAGTAGCAATCACCCGGACTACGCGCATTGTTTAACGAAAATCCCAATTCGCGGCCGTTCTTGTGCCATCTCGGGGCGCCGATCACGCCCACAGGGAGTTTGGGTAGCGGCACCTCTTTCTCTGTGGCGGTGTCCAATACATGCAAAACGCTCACGCCCTCTTCATCGGTTACAAATGCAATCCGCTTCCCGTCCTGCGTGAGATCAAACTGCTGCACATCCCACGGGATCTTACTAGTCAGATATTTAGGTTGCTTCGTCGCCAGATCGAAATAAGACAGCCGTTGAAACTCGGAATCCTTGTCCGTGGTGACGTAAACGCCCTTGCCGTCCTTGCTGAATTGCGCATCACCGTAAAAAATCTTCTCCTTTGCGTCGCGCGGCGTCAGCTCGGTCTTGGCTCCGGTGGTTATGTCCACCAGCCACAGATAGCTCTCGTTGATAGAAATCTCCTCGGTCAGCAAGATTTTCTTGTCGTCTGGTGACCAGTCCTGCGGCTGCCAACCTCCCCCGGCCAATTGTGTGAGCAGGTGATCATTCTTCGGATCAGCCGGATTCATCACCCACAGATCGGTGTCCTTCCCAGTCCGCCGCGTGGACATATACGCGATCTGATCGCCGCGCGACGACCAAGGTCCTCGCAAGTTCCGCGACTTGCCATCCGTTAGCAGCGTTATGTCGCCGGTCGTCACGTCGTAGTGGTACAACTGAAACCACTCGCCGCCGCCGATATCCTTCGAGAACACGATGTAGTCCCCGCCATTCGGATGAAACGTTCCGTTGCCGACAGCATCCGCGAAAAAGGTAAGTTGCTGCCGTTCGCGCCCCGGCATCTTCACCAGGTGAAGCTGCGGCGTATCGCCAAATCGCGTCGCAATTAGCATCTCGCGCCGCGACGGATGCCAGTCGGCCAGCGTCGCCCCTCGATACGACGAATATCGCCCTGCGGAATCCACGAGGGTAGCCGGAATCGCCGGCACTCCATCCACCACCAAGTTTTCCCCAGGCGCAATCGCCGGCTCCTGCCCGTACGCCGGCACGCTCGCGACAGCGAACAGCGCCAAAACTACAACCAGCTTCCATCTGTTGGTCATGCTTCTCCCCGTTCTCACCCGGTGTCCCCGCATCCAAGCACTCGGCCTTTGACGATTTGCCGCACCTTCTTACACCCGAAACGATTGGACACGCAACCCGCCTCCCTCGCCAGCCTTACCGCACCTGCATGCTAGAATTTCCCCGCATCGCAAAGACGGCATGTTCAAGAAAATCCTGATCGCCAACCGCGGCGAAATCGCCGTCCGCATCCTTCGAGCCTGCCGGGAACTCGGCATTCGATCCGCCGCTGTTTTCAGCGACGTCGATCGCAAATCACTGCACGTCCGCCTGGCCGACGAAGCTTATCCGATTGGCGCGGCTCCCGCCCGCGAAAGCTATCTCAATATCGAAAAAATTATCGGCGTAGCTCGGCGAGCTGGTTGCGATGCCATCCATCCTGGCTATGGCTTTCTCGCGGAAAATGCGGCGCTTCCGCGTGCTTGCACCGAAGCTGGCATTACGTTTATCGGACCTTCCGCCGAAGCGATGGAAGCGCTGGGATCAAAAACCGCGGGGCGGCAGATTGCGCGGCGCTCCGATGTTCCCATCGTTCCAGGGACCAATGATCCGATCGAGAAGCCCGATGAAGCGCACGCCCTCGCCGACTCGATGGGGTTTCCGGTTTTGCTGAAAGCGGTCGCGGGTGGCGGCGGAAAAGGCATGCGGTTGGTGTTGAGCGGCGCTGAATTCGCTTCCGCTTATCGCGACGCCTCTTCGGAAGCGATGAATGCGTTCGGCGATCCGCGGTTGTACCTCGAAAAATATTTGGAGAAGCCGCGGCACATCGAAATCCAGATTCTTGCCGATTCGCACGGCCGCGTGGTTTCACTCGGCGAGCGCGAATGTTCCGTGCAGCGACGCCACCAGAAGGTGATCGAGGAAGCGCCTTCGCCGGTGGTCACTCCCGACCTGCGCAAGAAAATGGGTGACGCGGCGGTGCGCCTGGCGCGCGCGGGACGGTATACGAACGCCGGGACCGTGGAGTTTCTTGTGGATGCGCATCTGAATTTTTATTTTTTGGAGGTCAACACGCGACTCCAGGTCGAGCATCCGGTCACCGAACAGGTTACCGGGCTTGATCTGGTTAAGCTCCAGATCGCGATCGCGGCGGGTCACCGACTTCCGTTCGCGTGGGAGACGATCACGCCGCGAGGACATGCCATGGAAGTGCGTCTCTACGCGGAAGACCCTGACAACAATTTTTTCCCGTCGCCGGGAAAGATTCTTTCGCGCCATGCACCTAGCGGACCCGGCATTCGGCTGGACGACGGCGTGTATGAAGGATGGACCGTCCCCAACGACTACGATCCGCTGCTGGCCAAGCTGATTGCCTGGGGCAACAGCCGCGAAGAGACCATCGCGCGCCTTCGACGGGCGCTTGAAGAGTCCACCATCACCGGTATTAAGACCAACATTGCGCTGTTCCTCCGCCTGCTGACGGAGCCCGATTTCCTTCGCAACGAGATCCACACGAAATGGCTCGATGAACTCTTGGCTCGCAAACGTCCCGGTGTCGCCGCGAACGAAAGCGTCAGCGCCAGCGCGGATGCCGCTGCCATCGCCGCCGCATTGTGGCAGGCAAACGAAGCAGGGAAGACGAGCGCGTTGTCGAGTAGTGCTCCGGAAGCTGGTAAGGAGTCACGCTGGAAGACGGAAGGCCGGCGTGAGCAAGTGGACCGCACGCCATTAAATGCGATCTGCCGCATTTTGAGCAAGACGCGCACGGTTGAGCTGCAACGTGAAGGCTCCAGGTGGCGGGTCTCGCTCAATGGCGCTGCTGTCGATGTAGACGCGGTCGAGATCGCGCCGAATGTTTTCTCCATCTTGCTGAACGGCGAATCGCACGGGGTGCGGATCACTGTGGCGGCCGATGGCACGCTAACGCTGCAGGACGGCCATCGCCAACCCACGGCCGAAGTCGTGGATCAGCGGGCGTGGCGCGGGCGGCGGCACGGCGCTGTCGAGGCAGAAGGGCGTCAGCAGGTCGTCGCACCGATGCCGGGGAAAGTAGTGCGATTGCTCGTTCAGGCAGGCGATAAGGTCGAGGCGGGACAGGGGTTGCTCGTAGTGGAAGCGATGAAGATGCAAAATGAGGTGCGCTCGCCGAAGACCGGCACCGTCGAGCGGCTGCTCAGAAAGAAGGCCAGGCGGTCTATGCCGGCGATATTTTAGCCTGGATCGACTAATTTGCGCGGACACATGGCGGTGGGCTCGCTCGGCCCGGCCTCAAGCGAGGCGCTGCTGCAGCACATCACGCCACTACTACCCTAACGAATTTCTTCTTTCCGGCGCGCAACAAACTTCACGGGGCTTGCTCATGTCGATCTCTTTGCGCGCATCGTCAACACGGGCACCATCGATTTCCACTCCGCCTTGCTCGATCAAACGGATTGCTTCGCTCTTCGACGGTACGAGCCGCAACTCAACGAGC
>CAVSNL010000053.1:0-110275 GCA_963729285.1 uncultured Acidobacteriota bacterium | reverse complement strand
CTATCTGCTGCTTTGGTTACCGATTACGTATTGCTGTACAGAATTGCAGCGTTGATCGTCCTGAGGTACGGTCAGCGTAGCTGCCATTGGAGCTGAATCTCCTTTGGTCGTTAGGGCTTGTCGTCTGCTTCTGACAGTCGGCAGGCCCCTATCCTATTGAAAAAACAGGTTTTAAGCGCCAATTATACGCTGTTAATTCGGCGGTTTCTAGTTGCATGTTGTACCAACGACTGAAATGAGAAAAAACTCCACCCCAGACGATAAATTCACGTCGGCGCATGAGGCCATTGGCAATTTGCTCATGCCAGAGTTGGAGGCGACTCTCTCAAGTGGTTGGACTGCTGCCCTGTCGGCGAATTCCGAAATAAAGACCAGGCCAATTAGCCAGCGACCAGGGCCGTTTCACAGTCATCTCTTGCCGTTGCTGAAACATTTGGCGTCACTACTCGCGAGCGGGTACAAACGGTATTTCAAACTGGCCCTAGCGCACCCTCAGCAGAGCGGACCCGATCCGCATGGATGGTCTTTGCTTCAGCTTGAGACAGCTGTCGGTCTGACGCTTGCATGGATTCGCAACTGGTACGTGTTGGCGTGCGATGGCGTAGAGCCGATTGCGAGTATTCCGTTTCAACCCGGCAAAAGGTTTCGTTATCCGTTTCGCTCAACAGGCCGGAAAGCGCGTCGCCGGAGGCTTGGCGCGCTCCAGCGTGGCTTTTCGCGGTCGGGCCGGTGGTGGGCATCGGACCGTTGAAAACGAAAAATGTTCCTGCCACCGACTCAGAAGAGAGATTGAGCGAAGCACACACAAGGTTGCTGTTTAAGGGCGCTCGAAGAGTTTTCTTGTGGAAGCTGGGGGCGGAAATTGAAACCGTTCGCAACGAGGAAATCGCTGCTGCAGGTGCTATTCCAGCGATTGCGATTAGCGGTGCTGCAAAGGAACCAAATAAGCGGAGAGGTTGGAAGCGAAAGGCTCAAACTCTACGGAGCAATTCAGAAGGCCTTAAGTAACGAGCCAGAGCTGAAAGGAATTGAGTTTTGTGCCGAACTGGACAAGCGTCATGCACCGCCGCTTTTGGATTGGATGAAAGGGGGAATCTGGCGCGACGGACTCACCTGGAAAGAAGCCTGGGGTAATGCCATTTTGCGAAAGAGAATTCGCCGGGTGCGTCAAGAAGCATTAAAGAACCTCTAGTTCAATGCCCTCCTTACTCGTCTTCCCTGACCGCCATCAGATTTTACTGGGACTGAAACTGGTTAGTTAGATGTTCGAACGTACTCGTGTGTTAAGTCGAGTGGGTCCCCGAAAATCTCTGTAAATACGGTGTTTAGCGTCTTCCCCTACTCTCAAATAGATGCGAGTAGGTAGCAGACCCAATATCACGCGCATGATTCCTCCTGCCCGCAATTAAACGCGAGCAATCGACCGTGCCTCGCGGCCTTCATATCCTTCGCACGTGAAGAACAAACAATCCAGCAGTCCAGCCCGGTTGCGCTCGCTAGCTGTGCTTGCTCGCATGCGCCAAGGAGAAGCATTCTCCCAGGCCGCGCGTGCTGAGCGCACTACCCTGCGAACCGTGCGGAAACATGTTGGCAAACAGCTCAAGCGCGGTGCCTCGGGCCACTATCGCGCAACACGCAATGACACCCTTCGGCGCGACATAAATGTTCTCGGTTACGACGGTTACGAGCCGACGGTCACCCGATCGTCGAGACACACGCACCTCGCCTCTGAGCACTTGATTGCTATCGGTCGATACCTTCTGACTGACGATCCCAAATGGCTCAAACCGTTCATAAGGAAGCGTGTGAGCGGCATTGAATTGTTGACGGATCAAGATCGCATTCACATGTTGGCCGGTGCCGACCTAGTCAAGTTGGACGGGCTATATCGCAATCATCGTGACCATCGACAGAAATAGGCTCAACGACCTTGGACCTCTGGCGAACCACGCTCAGAAGTCCATATTTGCAAAAAGAAAGGAAACAGAACATGACGTTGATCAGAAAAACGGAGGACGGCAATGGCAGTACGGAGTATGCCCCATGGCTGACACCGGAAGCATTCGGGAAGTCAGGCAAGGGCACGGTCAATCTGTTGGGAACGATGCGCGCCAGCAATTCGGAATTTGGCGAAGGCATTGTTCTCGACGTGAAGGGAACGGTTCGATGTATTCGTGGACCGTGAAATATGCACTCCGAACTATTCGAGCTCCACGAGAGGTTTGGGGTCTCGGAGAAGAATTGGAAAGGCGCGGTCAAGGTCGAAGTGAAAGAGCACAAGGGAAAGGAGTACATCGCGGTCGTCTGATCGCGACTGCGGTGTCTGCTTCGTCTGCAGAGAGCTTCGATCGCAGCCTCTGCGGACGAGCAGATTTTAGACCGCGATGAAACAATGAGCGATGCGCCCTTGGAAAATCCGGCTCGTGCGGCACGGCGAAAAGCGGAATCTCTGTGAGCGGAACGGCAGCGAGGAAGTCCGCTGTCATCTACTGCGGGCACACTGACCCGCTTGTTGTGCGTCCTCGGCGAATTCAGGAGCACCACCTTTTTAGTCGGGACGAGATTCAGTCACGGCACCCGTTTGTTTGAATTGCCACGCAGCTGCGCACGAACATATCCGCGACGCAAACATAGGCATGACGTGCGAGAAGAACTCCACGGCATTCGCGCGCGCGGTGTTTCAATTGCTGGCGGTTCATTTTTCGTTGCTCGCTGTGGCTTGCCGACGATTCGCTAAGAAGATGGACAAGAAATGACGTGCTTCATGATCTCCACCTTAGAGCGCATGTCGTGGTTTCCGGCGGCAAGAGATCGCCCACGCGGAAGAGCAAAGCATCCTCGCGCACACCCAAACTGTGGCCTGACCATGCACTTGTCTGGGACACGGAATCCACGCTCGATCTTGAACAGAAGCTGAATTTTGGTATCTGGCGTTTCTGCAAATTGCAAGATGGCGTCTATGTTTCTCGTCCAAGAAGGCATCTTCTATCGCGATGGATTACCCGCCAAAGATATTCAAAAAGTTGTTCGCTACGCCAAAAACAAACTAGCCGGACAGGCTTGTTCCGGAAGCAGACCGCGAATTGGTCGTGCTCACACGGTCGGAATTCGTTGAGCGAGATATTCTGGGAGTCGGTGCGCGCAGGTGCGCTAATCGTTGGTTTCAACCTGCCTTTTGATATTTCGCGCATTGCGGTTCGCTGGACAGCGGCGCGTAACGGCGGTTTTTCGTTTGTTCTCAGCCAAAAAGAAGAAAGGCGTCGAGAACATCCATCGCCCGCGCGTGCGGATCGCGCCGCTCAACGGCGTGGCCGAGAAGATCGAACTAACGGCTGTGCGTCGTAAAGATGAGCAGCATCGTTGGCGTCGTGATTGTTTCCTTGATCTCCATACCCTGGCGTTCGCACTGACCGACAAAAGTCATTCACTGGAGAGCGCAATCGAGGCATTCGGCTCGAAGCTCAAAAAGCAAAAGCACGATCCAACCGGCAAGATATCGGATACGGAGATCGACTACGCACGTCAAGATGTTCGCGCGACGCTCGGTTTACTCAATGCACTGAAGCACGAATACGAATTGCACCCATTCCATTTACCTCCGTACCGCGCGTACAGCCCCGCTTCGATTGGAAAAGTCCTATCTTCGCGCAATGGGAATTGAAGAGCCATTCACCAAATTCAGCAACATTCGCCCCCGAATTCACGGAATTGCGATGTCTGCGTATTTCGGTGGCAGGGCCGAATGTCGCATTCGACGTTGGCCGGTGCCAGTAGTTCCGGTCGATTTAACGAGCGAGTATCCGAGCGTTGACGCGCTACTTGGAATCTGGGACATTTTGACGGCCAACGGTTGACAGTCGAGGACGCGACCAAGGACGTAAGGTCCTAATGGCGAGCGTAACCCTAGAAGGCCTGTTTCAACCATACACTTGGAAAAGGCTCAATTTCTACGCACTGTTGATCCCTGACGGAGACGTCGTGCCCGTGCGCTCTGTCTATGGCAGCAACTCCGGGACGTGCAACATCGGGCTCAATACGTTCGTTGGAAGCAAAAGCTTTGGCTTGCTGGCCCCGATCTGGTTTCTGCGGTCTATTAACGGGCATATTCCAGATGTTCGGAAAGCATTTCGGATCGTCCCTCGTGGAAAACAACGTGGACTAAAAACCATTAAATTACGCGATGCAATTCCGGTGGATCCGAGAAAAGAGGATTTCTTTACGCGAGTGATCGAATATCGTAAACAACAAGAAAAACGAGCAACTGGAGTACTTTCTCAAAATCCTTGCCAACAGCACGTCCTATGGGACTTACCTTGAATTAAATCCCGTAAGGATCGACCCGAAGAAGCGACCGAGAATCACCGTTTATTCGGGAGAACATGTTTCGTTCAAATCGCTCCGGACACGATCGAACAGCCGGGAAGCTTTTATTTTCCGCTCCTTGGAGCGCTGATTACATCGGGCGGACGGTTGCTTCTGGCCATGATCGAACGTTGTGTACGAGATGCGGGGGGCACTTATCTTTGCTGCGATACGGATGCATTAACCATTGTCGCCAGCAAGCTCGGCGGCACCGTGCGGATGCCCGATGGTACTCATTCTGTTCAGGCACTTTCATGGCGGGTGGTCCAACAAATCGCTGACCGCTTCGATTCACTGTCTCCATACGACCGCAAGATAGTGCCGCATCTATTACGGCTCACGGACGAGAACTTCGACAGGACGGGTACCCAACGCCAACTTTTTGGGATGTCGATTGCTGCAAAACGCTACGCGCTCTACTTAACAAAATGCGGTCAGAGTAGCTGTCGTCATCGGCGATGCGTGACAGTTGTCGATCCTAAGGCTCATGGCCTGATCTTTTGTGCCCCGACCGAGGAGCGAGAAAACGGTTCGCCTCAGTGGTGGTGGGAGTTGTGGCGATTTCTCTTGGCACTCGAATTCAAAGAAATGCGAGAGCAACGTCCACGTGTGCTTTTGTTGGCGGGTCGCGCCATCGACACCAAAAGCATGGCGGATGTTAATGGCCTGCCAGCATGGGCTCATCTGCCGGCCATGATGAAAATGCGGATTTCAACGCCCCACTACCTGGAGCAAATGAAGGGTAAGGCTAGCCCGTACGGATTCGTTTTACATCCTCGAACGCGCGACCGGCTGAAACTTACTTTGCTCACACCATTTAACAAAAACCGTGAAGGGTGGGCGAAATCACGGTGCGTCAACACACGCGACGGCAAAGCCTATCGTCTGGATGGGCTACCGGATGCAGATGTCATAAGTCTGGGCGACATCCTGTGCGGCTACGTCAATCACCCTGAGATCAAGTCGCTCGGACCCGATGGAGCCAAGTGCCAAGCTGACACACGTGGGCTGCTACGCCGAATGGCGATCCATGGCGGCCTGCAACATTGTATCGGCAAGGAAGTCTCACGTTTTGAAGAAGGCAAGAACGATTTCATCGAAAGCGTCGATGACATGTGCATTCACTACGATGGCGGTCGTGTCGCCGCCAACGAAAGCCTGATAACAGAAATCAACAAACGTGGGCTGAGACGAGCGACCGCGGAAACAGGTCTGGATCGGAAAACAATCCGGGCAATCGTAGGGGGAAAGAAAGTAAAGACTTCAACGCTCGCGAAAATAGTCATTGGATTGCGGGAAGAAAAGAAAAGGAGTGCGTAGATGCCTTACAAGGACCCGGCACGAAAAAAGGAATGGGAACGTTTGCACCGACCCGAAAGGCTAGCTCGCCGTAGGGAGCTAAGGCAACAAGAGGTTGTGGAAATTTCTGCTCCAGAAGCGACGGTGCCGACCCTCGATGGAGATAGTGCTCTCTTGCCCATGGTAGGTGGGCTTGGGGCACTCGGCTTGGCAGCTTATCAGCCCAAACTTGCCATTGGGGCGGGCGGTTTGACGCTGCTCGTTGCCGCAACCTTGAAGAAAACCGCGTTGTGGTGGATCGCTGGGGTAATCATTTTAATGCTCGGTGTTCTTTTCCTATGGATCGAACCCGATGAAAAAACAATTCCGGAGTCGGCTTAGTTCAGCACCAAACGAATGTTTGAGGGTCGAGCGCGGAACGACCCAAGGAGCACTTTTAAGCCGTTCATCAACTAGCTTTTGATATGAGCTCAGGCAGAAAGGCTGACGAACCGTGGATCGGTACAATCAACTTAAACTGCAAGTTTTGTCGGCTTTAGCATCCGGCGAATGGGTCCGACCCGTCGATATTGCCCGCCGGATCGATTTCTTCCCTTCACGGTCGGCATGGACATACTTGAAGAGGCTATGGAACTTCGGGCTTCTAGAAAGGCGATCTTCGGGCAAGGGAACGCTACATTACCGAATTAGCGAAGGCGGTCTTCAGCGCCTTCGTTGGCTGCGCTCGCACCAAGGCTGAGACTCCTGGGGCCCTTGTCCGGTAACGCGCTTATCATTCACTAAAGCCTACAGGCTAAGGTAGCCGACCTAGACGTGTGGGCCGTCTACTGAATGCGCGACGGACTATCTTTGGCATTCATATCAACTCTGTTGAATGGACAGCCTTAACTACCTTGCACCGTAACGGTCAAATTGATTCGACAAACGTCGACTCCGGCGTCATGAATATCTTTCTCGCGTAAACGGCGCAAGTTTTTCTGTTCGACTGGCTCACTGAGAGTTGAAGATGCACAGAGACATCATTTTCGCGGTCCGGCAACTGAGGACAAACCTGAAGTTCACCACGATTGTTGTCGTCACTCTAGCTTTGGGCATCGGCGCCGCCACGGCGACCTTTAGCCTGGTGAATGGTGTACTACTTCGACCGTTGGCTTTCAGGGAGTCGTCACGGTTAGTTTCATTGGAGACGGTTGAGTTTCCTCGTGAAGAAGAAGCGATCCGGGACCTTTCTGGAGGAACACTTTCAGCCTCTTCGTATCTGGACTTCGTCGACTGGCGGACGCAGAGTCGCTCATTCGAAGCGATCGCGGCGTGCGCCGGAAGTAGTCGTAAATTCAACCCTCCGAATGACGGGCGGTCGCGCATCGTGAATGGTGCAGCCGTTTCAGCGGGTTTTTTTGAAGTTCTCGGCGTCAAGCCAATACTGGGACGCACGTTCACGATGGATGACGAACAGCCTGGTAAACGTTCTGTGATCATTAGTCAAGAATTGTGGGCATCCGATTTCAGGTCTTCGGTCGGCATAATTGGGAGCCGCGCAACACTGAGCGACACAGCGTTTACTGTGGTAGGTGTAATCCCTGCTGACTTTCGATTCCCGTATAGCAATACGCCCGCGCTGTATTGGGAGGTGCTGAGTCGAGAGAGGTATGGAGGCCGTGGATGGACGGCACCTCAACGAGGCGACCGCGCCATTCAAGTTCTAGCAAGACTCAAGGCAGGAAAAAAAATCGCGCAAGCTCGCGCGGAGATGAACACGATACAACGCCGGCTGGCGCAGGACTATCCCGAAGATCGTTATGACTCGGGTGTCGCGGTGAAGCCACTGCTGGAGTATCTGACCGGAGATGTTCGTAAACCCCTTTATCTGCTCTTTGCATCGGTGACCGCCATCCTGCTAATTGCGTGTGTGAATGTTGCGGGATTGATGCTCGCCCGTGGATTCATGCGCCGCAGCGAATTCGAAGTACGCGTAGCTCTTGGGGCAAAGCCCTCACACGTCATCCGACAAGTGTTGATCGAGTGCAGCTTGCTAGCGTCTTGCGCAGGGGTCGTCGGAATAGCCGTAGCATTTTTGGTTCTGAAACTGACACTTGCATTTGCTCCTGTCGACTTGCCAAGGCTGGGTCAAGTGCGAATTGACGCTCCGGTCTTGGCATTTGCTTTTCTCATTGCTCTGCTGACAGGAATTGTTTTCGGAGTCGTTCCTGCGTGGAAGGCTTCCCGTTCCGATTCGTCCAGCATAGGGCGAGGCGGCCGCGGGATTCGGGGAAGCCACTCCGAACAACGGCTACACGCCGGTCTAGTGATAGTAGAAACGGCGATTAGTTTGGTGCTGTTGGCGGCCTCAGGATTGCTGATTCACAGCTTCGTGGAAACGGTTCACGTCCACCCTGGATTCGATCCGCATCATGTTTTGACTTTGCGTTTGGGAATGACGTCCGTCGAGTATTCAAAGGCCAAAAGGAATGCTTTCTTCCGCGAACTGCTTCCGGCGATTGCCACAATCCCAGGTGTTCAATCGGTCAGTGGTGGAAATCTTCCCTCGGACTATGACCAGGCCGACCAGTTCACGATTGCCGGAAGGCCCGTAGACGCGGGCGAAATCCCCTTGGCCACTGCCAATCTCGTCGAACCTGGCTATTTTCAAACCCTGCGAATCCCGCTGCTGCAAGGGAGACTATTTGATGACCGAGACGGAGCGAAGGGAAAGCCGGTCGTGATCGTAAACGAGGCACTAGCGAGCAAATTCTTTCCCTCTGGCGGTGCCGTCGGCAAGTACATTCAGCCGGACCTGGGCGAGGGTGATCGGTGGAACACGTGGTGTGAAATCGTCGGTATTGTCGGGAACGTACGCGGCCTGGGTCTCACCGACCCGCCGGGACCTCAGTTTTATTTGGCATACGAACAGGACTCTTCGACTTGGCCGCAGCCAGTCATCGTACGCGTCTCGGGTGATCCTCATGCCTACGTAAGCGCAGTGCGCGCCATGGTCGACGTTTTTGATCGCGGTTTACCGATTTCCGAAACACACACTCTCGACGAATTAATTGCGAGCTCGACATCATCAGCGCGATTCGAGACACAGTTGTTGACAAGTTTCGCGGGTTGCGCGGTGTTGCTGGCGGCGCTGGGATTATATGCGGCACTGTCGGAGATGGTAGCGCGTCGGACTTTTGAAATAGGCTTGCGCGTGGCGTTGGGCGCGCAACGTAGCGACGTATTTAGACTCGTAATGGGGAGAGGCGTACTGCTGGCCATGATCGGATTAATGCTAGGGTTTGGAGGGTTCGCTCTAACCGTGCGATTCCTGGCCGACATGTTGTATGGCGTACATCCCTTCGATCCACTGTCATTACTCGGAGTCAGCGCCTTCTTATTGTTTGTGTCTCTAGCGGCAAGTGCCGCGCCTGCGTTGCGTGCTGCGAGATTGGAACCAACAAACGCACTACGTGAGCCATAGTTATTCGCGCCGATGGCTTAAGTGCCCTCAACTGGCGAAATCAAGGGCCTGCATCTTACTTCACACCACCTTCAAAGTGCGACTGCAAGCTATCTCGCAGAAATCTAGTTTTCTCCAATCCTTATAAACGCCGTAGTCAAACCAGAGCGATTCGTTCGCAGTGGGTGGTCCCTTTTTCGCGGGCATATACGCATACCCCTCAACGGAAGTGTGGGATAGGGGATAGGAGAGAGCGAAACTGCCCTGTTTGCACAATCTTGCCCCAATTCTAGAACACCGAACTAGCAATTTCGTCTCTTCAAATTAACGAATTGGAGCTAGCAAACTAAGCACAGCCAGACCTGAGACACCAAGGAGCCAACAAAAATCGCTCTTATTATTAATTCATTCGATCTGAAAAGGAGGATGGCATGCCCATGCCAACAGCGCTGACCTCTGCCGCTACGCATACGTTCGGAAGAAGGTTCTTGGCCGCAGGAAGATACGAATTGAACCATAAGGTGATGGAAAGTATCCCGATGCAGCTTAATGGTCAAGCTTCAAGTTTCTGGGAAGCGTATATCGCCCTTTCGACTGCAAAGATAAAAGACGGCAACTCTCTGGGTAACAGATACGAAACAGAAGCAGGCAATAGTATTTCGCTGGATGGTAAAGAGGAATACCCGACTAGGTCCGCAATGCAAGTTCTAGCCAAGGTGATCAAGTCGGGTGCGAATCCAGATACTGCTGCGTGGTTTTACTTTGGAAAGGACCACTCTAGAGATGCTGATGAGATCCAGGAATTTTTCGTTGTTTATGAAAATAAAATCATTGGGACATTCCACTTTGATAGCCGCGCACCCCAGATTCTTGTCAAACCAGAAGAGAAAGATGAAGACTATATTTGGTCCAGTGACCCATACTTCAGGGAAGCATCTGAAATCTATTGGTATCGCAAATTTTATACGGAGACCATGATCGGACAGTTGATGGTTCTTCGGCCCGACGAACCGCCCCTATATTTTTATAATCGTTTAGCGTCCTTGGAGGCTACGGATGCGGAAGCGGAAGCGGAAGCGGAAAAAACTAAACCAAAGCCTAAGTGGCTAACAGTCCTCCGTTTCATTGGTTTGTTTATTTGCGGGAGTCTGTTGACAGTTTATACCGCGTTGGCAGTGGCAGCGCTGTGGAATTGGTTTCTTGCACCATCTTTACATGGTACCGCAATCTCTCTTTGGCAGGCGTTCGGACTGATTTTCTTGGCTGGACTGGTGAAGAGCCACGTTGGAGACGTTGAACAGGAAAACCGCTGGCAGACCCTACAACTCACGCTAGCCGCTTGTGTGCCTAAAAGTAGAGAGAAACAACTGAAGGAGCAACTCGAACACACCCACGAATATTTCACGATGATCCTGGTGCGGGCAGCTAGTGTAACAGCCGCACTTGTACTTGGGTGGTTCTTTCATTCGCTATAGCCGAAGCATTTTGGTTATGGCCATTTGTCCCGGAGAATCATCGGTGGCCATTTCCCAAGAGCGTCTTTCTTCTTCCAAGGTATAAAACAAACTCACCGATTCGACCGTCGTTCGCAGCCCGATATTCTGAGCGTTACTTTACGATGATAGCTATCATCTCGAATAGCCCGATGCGGCTGAGGAACCGGCCAGATGAACTTTTCAGAGATTAGGCGTTTGGTGATCATTGCTATGTTTTCTGACGATATTCTTTTTGACCAACTAACTCTTAAGGGTGGCAATGCCCTAACTTTGATTTACGGATTTGGGATGCGTAGCTCATTAGACATCGATCTTTCGTTGGAGAAAGACTTCGACAATCCGAAGGATTCGGAGAGAAGAATTTTCCAAGCTCTTTCTAATCGCTTTGCGGAAGTTGGTCTGACGGTGTTTGACACACAATTCGGTAGGAGACCCGCAAAGGAAACAACAGATGATGACAAATGGGGTGGGTATGAGATCGAGTTCAAGTTAATGGAAACTGAAAAGTACAATAGCTTCAAAGAGGATATGGATCGCGTCAGGCGAGAGTCGCTGGTGATTGGCAACGGTCAACAACGGATCTTTCATGTTCAAATCAGCAAACATGAGTACTGTGGGGGTAAGGTCGAGCACAATCTGGATGCGTATTCTATTTATGTTTACACACCGGAAATGATAGTCATCGAGAAGCTCAGAGCGATATGCCAGCAGATGTCAGAGTATCCCCAGCGAAGGTATGCCACCGCACGTGCGCGAGATTTTTATGATATATTCTCGACAATTAGAGCAGCAAATATAAATCTTTCTAGCATTGGAAACTTAGGATTAGTGCGTCATATCTTTGCGGCAAAATCGGTTCCGTTGTCTCTTTTGGCAAAAATCGCCGATTACCGAGAGTTTCATCGGCCAGACTGGGCCTCGGTCGAGTTGACCGTTTCAGGAAAACTCGAAAGTTTTGATTTTTATGTCGATTTCGTGTTGCAGCAAGTACAACTACTCAAATCCCTTTGGGAAATATAGCCGCCAAGACGAGTCGTAGACTTTGTCGCGAATTCCGTGCGCTAGATAGAAGTCATAGCTCATGGAAATCCTTCTGAGTCGATTCAATCTGTCTTCTTCGTATCCTGCTTTCTGCATATAAAACCCTATTGCTTGATGAAACGGATATACGTAGTCCAATTTCGTTAATGTTGCACTTAGTACATTAACAGACATTCGACTCTTCGCTGATTTGTATGCTTCCAAAACTTGGTAAGGTCCGCCCGAGTATTCCGGTCGCACCACGATGTCTATCAATGTCCTTTCCAAACCCGTAGCATCTAGAGTTTCATTTGCAGTGCGAGATAGCGGAATTACTCCGAGTTTTGCCGTTTGTTTCCCGTTGATCAGCACAAATTGCCAATCATCATTACGAAAGGAATAATTTGATCGCCGTTGATTGTTGGCGAAGGCTCGATCCAATGATTCTTGACTGAGCGTGCCGGAAGGTTTTGGTTTGGCTGTCTGCTCGTGGTTTACATAAATGACTTTGGGAAGCTGCTCCGTTAAGCCATGTAAGAAAACTGCTGTGCCATGCGAGAGGTATGAACCTCGTTTGAGTGACAGTCCCAGTAAATATGGGCTGATGTCACCCCAGGCATACCGCTCGATGCTTTTATAGGCTTCAGACGACAAAACGAGCTTGTGCAGCTTAGTCCGCTCCAAGAGGAATTCGATAAATTTCCCTCTCGTTGTATTCAGCGGAAGTTGCCATTCGGAGCGCTGTTTCGTGAGAATCGTATTTAGGTCGGATCGGTGAAAATGCGATTTCGAGAGCTCTCGAAATATTCTTGAATGCGTGGGAGCGCACCCGGTAAGCGTTGGGCCATGGAACCTCTCCGTAGGTATATATACCACGGCATCCTAAGGAAAAGGCAATTTCTCTAGGGCTGGTGATGTTAGGTATATATACCTAACATCACCAGGAATGAAGGCAACTGGTTTGTTTTCTTCAGTGCATTTCTATAGACATGTCGCTAGGTATATATACCTAGCGACATTTGATCAAATGCGCGAGCAGGCCAAATCGCACACTAGCCTGAATTCGGAAGCCCATTATTGCCTTAACGACGTGATCCCAACGAGTCGCGCTAGCGTCTTCCAGTGTCTTGGATGCGGAGTACACTGCCCCCTGCGAATTCGCAAAGCGTACGGCTCCGAAACTGACAAGGCCTTCTGGATAATTGGAACTTGAACTGGACGAAGTGACCCCTGGATGTGATCTTTGAAAAACTGCTCGCTAAGCCACGGTGGGTTTGAAGCGAGATTCCATGAATTCCGCGCCGCATTCTGCTGTCGTTGTGTCTCAGAACGACGTGCTTGCGCCTCCGGAGAGTGGGTAGCCAATCGGCCGAACTTCGCGGCCTTCATCACACTCTCCCGAGAGATTGCCGGAACACAACTTCGGCAATACTGAAAACCACAGTGGATGCTGACCCCACACAGTCGGCACCAGGCGAGCGGCTTTGGTATGCGTGTGGCGGGGAGTTCTGGCGAGAGGCCCCTTGTTTCTCGCTTTCGGGCCTGTGTGAGTCTCGTCGGTAGCCCGTCATTGCGAATTGCCTTCGAAGGGTTCGCTAACCAAAACGAACGGGCTATTCCTTCCGCAAATGGAGCTAGCGCGGTTCTCCAAACCTTGGCAGTCTCGGAAAGTTGTGCTGCGATTGGGGCCATCAAACGACAATTGCCGTCGCGCTGCTCGAAGAACCAATCACGTTTCACTAGGCCCCGAGTCAGCCAATCTAGGAGGAAAGCGTCAACTTGAGGGCGAATCGGTTCCATGAGATCGCATGCCAGGCTGTCGCGAGATCGAAGATCGTTGTGTAAGACTCCGATTCCAGGATCGATGCCCAAGGCTGCTAGAGCCAATCGGGCTTCGGACTCCAAAATAGCGTAGAGATAATTGAGCATCGCGTTCGGTGGATTGACGGCATGTCTAGGCGACCTCGTTAGTGGCGACACACGACTTCCGAATCTTTGCCAGTGCTCGGGAACCCGAGGAAGATCAACTCTCGGAAACTGAATCGACAAATCGTGCCATGCGCTCCAATAAGCTAGCGCACCTTGCGACTCGAACAGTCTGATTTCATCGCTCGATTTGGTGGTACGCAACCTCTCACGACATTTGGCGATCGTTTCCGCAACCAACGAATCCCGGAAATATTTTTGGATGACATGCCCTTGGCCACGTAGTTTCTGATCAATGAGCTCACGGGCGATTCTCGATGCGAGGTCTGATTGATGCGCAAGAGATTGGGCACGTCGCAAGCGTACATCTGAGGGTGAGACGGGGCCGGTCGTGGCAAGAACTTTGCCGTCCCTTTCCAACATGACGAACGCAGCATCTTGATCGGCGAGCCAGCGAAGTGCGCTAAGCGAAACCTCTCCGTCTGAGCCGATAATCACTAGTCGCTTCAAGCCGTGGCCGACTCGGGGAAATCGACCGAATCGTCTGGAAGGCCCGATTCCGTCCTTGATGAGCAGGTGGCCTCGATCCACGCGAACGTCGATTCCATAGCCGAAAAGCGTTACAACGCCGCGCTGAGGAACGATTTCCTGGGCTGACTTCATTTCAACGGGAGAACAAACGGTAGTCGAAGCGCACACTTGGACCTCTTATTTCGGTCTCTAAGCCATTGAATATGGGGGACTTAGCCAATTCTACCACCTTCCCAAGGCTATCGCTAGTGGTTTGAATTCGTTGAAATGAGAGTTTGCTCGTTCGGATCAGTTCAAACGAGAAGCCTCTTAGCCACCTATCGCAAACTTCAGTTCACCAGAATTTCATCGCTGTAAAATAACGGTGTCGTCAATGCTGTCACGCGTCCGATAGAATTGCCTGAAATGAACACTCACAGGAACACCCCCCCGACACTCTCACCCCGGCTCTGGAAGCGATTGGTAATCTGTTGTTCCCGGGGTTGGATGACATCTTTTCTGGCGGATGGAGGGGAGCGCTGATGGCGCACTCCGAGATCGAGCTTGCGCTGGTCCACCAGAAGACGGCGATCTTTTATCGGAATTTTCTGCCGCTGCGTAAGAATGTTGTGTTGCTACTGGTGGACAGCTACCGGCGCTATTTCAAACTGGCTCTTGCCCATCCGCGCCAAGCCGGACGCGATCCTAACGATTGGGTGTGGGTTCAGCTTCAGCCAGCCGTCGGCGTGGCCGTGGAATGCATTCGCGACTGGTACATAATGGCGTGCGATGGCTCAAATCAATATATGCAGTCGATTGGGACAATGCCGTTCGTTCCCGGGCAAACATCTTCCTTTTCCATCCCACTGACCGCCCAACCCTTCGCGCCTCCGAAATCTTGGCGCGCGCCCGCATGGCTCTTTCAAGTCTCCATCGCACACGTGGGCGTTGGGCCTTTAAAGACAAGAAACGTTCCGGCGAACGACTCCGAGGAAAGATTGGGCGTGGCGCACACTCGCTTGCTACTCAAGGGAGCCCGGCGGGTGTTCCTATGGGAATTGGTGGCTGCGATCGAAACGGTACGGAACGAGGAAATCGCTGCCGCTGGAGCAATTCCAGCGGCGACCAGCGTCGCGCAATCGGAGGAATCAACAAAGCGTGAAGGTTCGAAGCGTCAGCCGAAAGGTACCGAGGGTCTTGTCCGCAAGGCTGATCTCTCAGAATACATGCATGGCATGACCGACAAGCAGCAAATGGCATTTTCGCTAAAGTATGAGTACGGGCTTGGGACCGCTGAAATCGCTTCCCGAATGGGCCTTGACCGAAAGACGGTATACGAACATATCGAGGCTGCAGAGAAGAAAATCAAATGGAATCGTTCGTTCGAGAAACGTAAAGCTGATCGCGCTAAGGTCAACCCCGACGAGTAAGTTTCTTCACCCCAAAACCCCACAGTCCTATCACGAAATCGACCTCTGCCAAGCGGTTCCCGCGGTTTTATCTCCCACCTTTTCATTGAACTAGCACGGACTACCACCCCGCGGTACCCCACGCGGGGGGACTTAGGGTGAACGCAGCACGCACTACTGATGGGGAGATAGAAAACCATGCCCAGGAATAGAAAGAAAGTGCATCGCCTCTCACGGGCGCGGGCGCTGGCCGTTCTTGCGCGGATGCGGAGCCGTGGAGAATCGCTCTCGCCAGCTGCGCGTCTTGAACACACCACGCCACGAACGGTTCGGAAGATTGTTGGGAAACAGCTCAAGCGCGACGTTTCAGGACGTTACTCAGCAACACGCGGCGACACGCTTCGGCGCGATTTGAACGTGCTTGGCTTCGATGGCTATGAGCCAGTTGCAGTTCGCTCTTCGAAACAGGCGCACCTTGCCGCGGAGCATCTGGTTGCGGTTGGTCGATTTCTTCGAACGTGGGATACCGAATGGCTAAAGCCCTTCATCGGGAAGCGGGTGGGCGGCGTTGATTTGCTCACCGATCCCGACCGTCTTCAGATTTTGGCCGACGCCGATTTGGTTAAGTTGGATGCGCTTTATCGTGAACATCGCGGCGGGAATGGTGCGGCACGATGAAGCGTCCACACAATCCGGCACGTGCCGCGAGGCGTAACGCTGAAGCGCTAGAGCAACTCGGAATGGAGCAGCCCCGCTGTATCTACTGCGGAAACACTGACCCTTTGGTCGTGCGTCCACGCCGAATCGTGAACCACCACATATTCGGCGACGAGCGCGACTCGACCACAGTTTTTGCCTGCCTAAACTGCCATGCGGTCGCGCATGAGGATTTGAGGGACGCTGAAGTGCCAATGTCCTTTGAGAGAAGAACCTACCGCCTTTGCTCGGGCAATCTTTCGAGCATTAGCCGTCCATTTTTCATTGCTGGCCAAAGCGTGCTGGCGATTCGCCAAAAGAATGGAGGAATGATTCGATGATCCACGATCTTTATCTACGCGCACACCTCGTTGTCTCCGACGTCGATAGCGAGCAGCCGGAACAACCGCAGAGGCGGTCGCGTTCGCCTAAGCCGTGGCCTGATTACGCGCTTGTCTGGGATACGGAGACGACACTTGATCTTGAACAGACGCTCAATTTTGGGGTCTGGCGTTTCTGCCAACTTCAGGGCCTAGAGTATGTAGCCATCCAAGAAGGCATTTTCTATCGCGATGGGCTGTCCCCTAAAGATATTCAGACAATTCTCGTTTATAAACAAAAATATCTCGCGGACCATCTTGCAGGAGGCGCAGACCCGGAGTTGATCTGCTCTGTCGCGGGCTGCATTTGTGGAGAAGGTATTGTGGGAATCTGTCCGCGCTGGCGCGCTGATCGTGGGTTTTAATCTGTCGTTTGACATCTCACGTATTGCCGTGCGCTGGACAGCTGCGCGCAATGGCGGATTCTCTTTTGTCCTCAGCCAGTTGAGCGAAAAACAAGTTGAGAATCTCCATCGCCCGCGCATCCGTATTGCGCCTCTGAATGGGGTAGCCGAACAGATCGAATTAACCGCTGTGCGCCGAAAGGATGAGCAGTATAGGTGGCGTCGTGGCCATTTCCTGGATTTGCATACTCTCGCGTTTGCGCTGACGGATAGCAGCTATTCGATGGCTGGGCGCAATTCAGGCGTTCGGCTCCCAACCGAAAAAGATGGAGCACGAACCGACTGGACTTATAACCGAGAAGGAAATCAGCTATGCGCGTCAAGATGTGCGCGCTACGCTCGGTTTACTAAACGCTCTGAAGCATGAGTACGAACTGCATCCCATAGCTCTGCCGCCCGATCTAGCGTACAGCCCTGCGTCCATCGGCAAAGCATATCTGCGCGCAATGGGAATTGTGGAGCCGATGCGGAAGTTTAAGAACATCCCGCCCAAGATTCACGGAATCGCAATGGCAGCCTATTACGGCGGGCGGGCAGAATGCCGTATCCGGCGCTGGCCGGTACCCGTGGTGCCCGTTGACCTGACAAGCGAGTACCCGAGTGTTGACGCGCTACTCGGCATCTGGGACGTATTGACGGCGGCACGGCTTACGACAGAAGACGCGACGGAGGACGTGCGGGCACTGCTGGCAAAGGTCACTTTGGACGACTTGTTCCGGCCCGCGTTTTGGAAGCAACTCAATTTCTATGCACGAATCGTGCCCGAGGGCGACATTCTGCCGGTCCGCTCCGTGTACGACAGCAAATCCGGCACCTGTAATATCGGCTTAAACGCATTGCATTGGAAACAGCCAATGTGGATTGCCGGGCCTGACCTAATTGCTAGTGTGCTCTTGAGCGGCCGTATTCCGAATGTCCTAGAGGCTTTCCGCATTGTTCCGCACGGAAAGCAGCGGGGCCTCAGGCCGATTAAACTGCGTGGTGTTATTTCTGTTGACCCGAGAAAAGAGGATTTCTTCACCCGCGTTATCGAATACCGGAAACAGAATAAGAGCTGATGACCGGCTGCAACATTTCCTCAAAATTCTAGCGAACAGCACGTCCTATGGAACCTATCTCGAATTGAATCCGGTAAAGATTGACGCGAGCAATCGCCCCAAAATCACAGTCTATTCCGGTGAGCACATATTCAAGCAGCCCGCGCCAGATACGATTGAGCAGCCCGGCAGCTTTTATTTCCCCCTGCTCGGCGCTCTGATTACATCGGGCGGACGCCTACTGCTTGGCAATGATCGAGCGTTGTGTCCGGGATGCTGGCGGGACGTATTTGTGCTGCGACACGGACGCACTGATTATCGTTGCGAGCAAGAACGGCGGACCAGTCCAGATGCCTGATGGCGGTCTCCCCGATAAGGCACTCTCGTGGAGCGAAGTCGATCAGATCACGATCCGATTCGATTCTCTCTCCCCGTACAATCGCAAGATTGTGCCACATCTTTTGCGGCTAACTGATGAAAACTACGACGAGAATGGCGCACAACGCCAGCTCTTTGGACTGTCGATAGCTGCTAAACGCTATGCACTCTACACAACGAAATGCCGCCAACCATATTGCAGCCATCGCAAATGCGTCACGATTGTTGACCCCAAAGCCCACGGTCTGATCTTTCTTGCACCCGAGCGAGGAACGGGAGAATGGCCTGCCGAAATGGTGGTGGGAATTGTGGCGTTTTCTTCTCGCGCTTGAATTCAAACAGATTATCGAGCCAGATTCTCACGTTCTGATGGTCGCCGGCCGCGCCATAAATGCTGACACCGCAGCCGATGTCGACGGTCAGCCAACATGGATATCGCTGCCCGCGATGATGAAAATGAGAATCTCAACACCCCATTACTTCGACCAGATGAAAGGCAAATCCAGTCCGTTTGGATTTGTCTTGCATCCCCGAACGCGTGACGAGCTGAAGCTCACACTGCTCACCCCATTCAGTAAAAACCGCGCGGGCTGGGCGCATTCCCGATGCATCAACACACGCGACGGAAGAGCCTATCGTCTCGACGAACTCTCGCGAGCGGACCTCGTCACCTTGGGAGATATTGTCTGCGGCTATGTCCAGCACCCTGAAGTCAAGTCGCTCGGGCCGGACGGAGAGAAATGCAAACCTCATACACGCGGATTGCTGCGCCGCATGACGATCAACGGCGGCCTACAGCATTGCATTGGAAAAGAGGTTTCGCGGTTTGAACAAGGTAAGGACGATTTTATCGAGAACATTGATGACGTGTGTATTCATTACGACGGCGGACGGGTGGCCGCCAATGCAAGTCTAATCGCAGAGATCAGCGCGCGTGGATTACGAAGAACAACCAAAGAGACCGGACTTGATCGCAAAACGATTCGGGCGATTCTGAATGGAAAGAAAATGAAAGCCTCAACGCTCGCAAAGGCGGTTATGGGGCTACGACAAGAAGAAGTCGTCGGCAACACTAGTTTGCAGCGTTCGACGGGACACAAATACCGACGCGAGATTCATCCGATGGGGAATCAATCGACACACAAGCGTCTGAAGGTGCTCGAAGAATTGGGTAAGGGGTGATTCGATGCCTTACAAAGACGTGGAACGGAAGAAGGAATGGGAGCGAATGCATCGCCCCCAAAGACTAGCCCGCCGCCGAGAGCTGCGACGCCTCGAAGCCGCGCAGCCGACGGCTCGACCCGAAGCGCCCAGCACGCAGCATGGCGGGCTTGGTTTTCTGATTCCTATTGTAGCCGGTGGGGCCGTGGCTGCTTACGATCCCAAGATCGGAATAGCGGCGGGCGGCCTAACCCTGGCTATCGCCGCTATCTATAAGAAGGGTTGGAGATGGTGGGTTGTGGGGATCGTCATTTTGGCCCTGGCTTTATTTTTCTATTGGGACAATCAAAAAGAGCCAGAGTTGGGGTCGAGCAAATCAGAATAGAAAACAAATAGAAACCATGGGTCGGGCGCAAATGGAACGACTCAGGCATATTTCTCGCTCTCATCAACTAGCTTTTGATAGCACCATTAGGACCTCGAAGGGGAATAAAATGAACCGTTACAACGAACTTAAGCTGCAAGTTCTCTCTCTGTTCGCATCAGCCGGTGGCGGATGGCTCGGGCCGAGCGAAGCAGCGGAGAGACTCGATTTCCTGCCTGCGCGCTCCGCATGGACATACTTCAAAAGATTGTGGAGATTTGGCTTACTGGAGAGGCGTTCCTCCGGTCGGGGGACCTTGGAATACAGGATTAGTGAGGGAGGCGCGGCCCGGCTTCGTTGGTTACGTTCGCAGCGCGGTTGATGAGAGGAAGGGTATCGGGCACGAGGCACACCCGCTTAGGCTAGAATTCGACTGTCTAAAGACCAATGCTGACCGCATTCATCCTGACGCGTTTCACAGTAGGGGCGCGGTATATGGTCAGCCAGAGAATCGAGGAAAGGCAAAGCCAGTCCTTTCGGGTTTGTTTTGCATCCCCGAACACACGACAAGCTGAAGCTCACACTGCTCACGCCATTCAGCAAAAACCGCGCGGGTTGGGCGCATTCCCATTGCTTCAACACACGCGATGGGAAGAGTTATCGTCTGGATGAATTTCCGCGAACGGATATCGTCACTCTGGGAGATATTTTGTGCGGCTATATCCAGCACCCTGAAATCAAATCGCTAGGACCAAACGGAGAGAAATGCAAGGCTCATACACGTGGGTTGTTACGCCCAATGAAGATCAACGGCGGCTTGCAGCATTGCATTGGGAAAGAGGTTTCGCGGTTTGAACAAGGTAAGGACGATTTTATCGAGAACATCGATGACGTGTGTATTCATTACGACGGCGGACGGGTTGCCGCTAATGAAAGCTTGATCGCAGAGATCAGCGCGCGTGGATTGCGGAAAACAACTAAAGAGACGGGGCTTGATCGCAAAACGATTCGCGGAATTCTGAAGGGAAAGAAGGTGAAAGCCTCGACGCTCGCGAAGGTGGTGATCGGGCTGCGATCGGAATAGGTCGTCGTCACCTCCCGCTTACGGCCCGATACACCGTTGGTGAAATCGGGAGCGGAATCGATCGAATTGACATGCCCGATGCAAGTTCCAATATCCCGGGATCCCGGATTCTGAACATGTCGGTCACACAAGAAATCTTTGAAGCGTTTGTGAAATGCCCTACAAAGTCGCACTTGTATTCAGACGGGGCGATGGGGACTCAGTCTGAATTTCATGAATGGCGACGGCGGGTACAGGAGGAGTACAAGGAAGCGGCGTCGGCACGACTCCACTCCTCCATTCAAACAAATGAATGTTATATCGGGACGCCCCCCGTAGAGTACCTCGAACAACGACGTTATCGTCTAATTTTTGATTATGTCGTGACAACGCCAGAACTTCGCGCTCGTCTTCACGGATTGGAGCTAGCTCGTTCAGGACTCGGGGTGGCGGATCGCTCCTATATTCCGATCCGTTTCGTCCCGAAGGAAAAACTTGCAACCTCGGACAAATTGCTGCTGGCCTTTGATGGGTTCGCGCTGTCGCAAGTATTCGGCAAGGCCCCCCGCACAGGCAAAATCGTCCACGGTCGCCAGTATTCAACAGTTACAGTGGCGTTAGCCGGACTGCTCGATAGGGTCCGGTCTGTACTTAACAAGATAGCGACCCAACTGGCGACGACTCCGTCACTCATCCTGAATAGGCACTGTGCCGAGTGTGAATTCCAGTCCCGCTGCCGCCAGATTGCTGTTGAGAAAGACGATCTCAGCCTGCTTGCGACTATTAGCGCCAAAGAACGTAAGAAGCAAAACGACAAGGGAATCTTCACGGTGACCCAACTGTCCTATACATTCCGGTCGAGGAGACATTCTACGCCTCTGGTCAAAAAGCATTATCATGCACTGAAAGCCCTGGCGATCCGTAAGCGCAAGATTCACATTCTGGGTTCGCCGGACCTGAACGGGTCTGGGACACCCGTATATTTCGATGTCGAAGGGGATGCAGATCGTGATTTCTATTATCTGATTGGAATGAGAACTGGGACCGTAGGCTCGACCCTTCATTACTCCTTCTGGGCAGATGACGCAGGCGCAGAGGAGAGCGTGTGGGCAGACTGTCTTCACAAGCTAGGCGAAATCGAAAAGCCGCGACTCATTCATTATGGAAGCTATGAGACGAAATTCTTGAAGGGGATGAGGGCAAAATACCCAAACATAGGAAACCCCGCTTTTCTTGACGAGATCGCCTCGTCAGCGCTGAATCTACTTTCAATCATTTACGCACACGTATATTTCCCCACGTATACTAACAGTCTCAAAGAGATCGCCAAGTATCTTGGTTATCGCTGGTCCCAGAACGGGGCTTCTGGATTGAACGCACACATTTGGCGATCAAAGTGGGAGATTTCCCGCGAACCCTATCTGAAACAGATTCTCCTGGCTTACAACGCCGATGACTGTGAAGCGACCCAGAAGGTTGCGGAGGCCCTTTCTGCCGCATGTCAGGCGGTCTCTTCAGGGAAGCCGACAACGACTGACATCGTCAGTGCAGATTCGTTGAAGCGTGAGTATCCTCAACGCTTCGGCAAAACTGAATTTCTTTTGCCCCCGTTTCAAAAGATTAATGAGGCCGCGTACTGGGACTATCAGAGGAATAGAGTCTATGTGCGATCTGACAGACGATTGCTGCGGCTGAGCCACAAAGCACAGAAAAGGCACACAAGGAGCAGTCTGCGCCCGAACAAAATCATCAGAGTGGTAGAGCAGCGACCCGCTTCCTGCACCCATTGCAATGGATCACTGATTTACAAATGGGGACGTTATGGCCAGACCGTCTATGATCTCAGATCGTCTCCGGGGGGCATAAAGCGTTGGGTGGTCCGGTATTCATTCTCTCGGTACATCTGTTGGAATTGCAAGGCAACATTCCACCTGTACGTGCGCAAGCCAAAGTACGGCGCGGGACTTTGCGCATACCTGCTCTATCAGATCATCGACGTGCCGATTACGCAAAACGCTGTGGCCAAGAGCGTCCGCCAGTTGTTTGGACTCCCTTTGTCACGTGGGCTGATTAATCACGTGAAGTCCATCGAAGCAAGCCGATATCAAGCAGCCTACAGCATGATTCTCGATCGCATCTCCGCCGGTAAGCTCGTGCATGCAGATGAGACCAAGGTCACGGTTGGCGGTAAGGACGGATATGTTTGGGTTTTCACCAACCTAGAGAACGTGGCATTCGTATACAGCGAGACGCGTGAGGGCAGCACGCTCCAAAGTGTGCTCAGAAATTTTCAAGGCGTACTCGTCTCCGATTTCTATGCTGCCTACGATTCAATCGAGTGCGCCCAGCAGAAATGCCTAATTCACCTGATGAGAGATGTGAACGATGATCTTTGCAAAGAGACGTTCAACGAGGAGATGAAGGGAATAGCAGAACAGTTTGCTGGTTTAGTCCGACCGATGATCGAGACCGTGGATCGTTTTGGCTTGAAGGAGCACTATCTACGGAAGCACAAGCGCTCGGTGGATCAGTTTTACGAAGCGCTTTCCAAACAAAACTTCCAGACCGAAGTGGCCGCTGCGTACAAGAAGCGGTTTGAGAAGAATAAAAACAAGCTGTTCACGTTTCTCGACCATGACGGCGTCCCGTGGAATAACAACAATGCAGAGCACGCCATAAAAGCACTGGTGAGACTCCGCAATGGTATCGGAGGGAAGAGTTCGACCAGCGGTATGCGAGATTATCTTGTGCTGCTCAGCATTTCCCAAACGTGTAGCTACAAGGGAGTGAGTTTTCTTGATTTCCTGCGATCAGGGCAGATGGATGTCAACGCCCTTACCAACCGATCTTGCAAGGCGGGTTAACGTTCGATCGCAAACCCTTGCGTATTCGCCCGTTCCCCCACGGTTCGGCTGCTCCTCAGGCATCCGACCAAAGGGCAGCAAAGTGAGCCTATAATCGGGTACTCATGCCAAAATGATATGCGGAATACAAACAAAAAGCAGATCAAAGGCGTGCTCGCAGTTTAAGTGATCTGCGTATGACAGTAAGACAAAGGTACGGCCATGCGCTCAATTGAAACTGCTGCGGAGTTTCGGCGTCGCCGCGCGGTAGAATTAATGCTAAAGGGTGAGTCGAAGGCTGTCATTTCTCGGGTTTTGGGCGTCTGCGCATATTCGTTAAACGTGTGGATGCGAAAATCCAAAGCAGGAGACAGTCTCAAGACGAAACCCAGGAGAGGTCGCCCTCGTCGTTTGAATGATACGCAACTTGAACAACTCAGAGAATTACTCGCGAAAGGTGCGACTTCGCACGGCTGGCAAAACAGTTTGTGGACGACGCTCCGTGTCCGGGAAATTATTAAGAGATATTTTGGAATCGAGTTTTGCCGCAGCCAAGTCTGGCACATTCTGACCGATTATCTGGGCTGGTCTGCCATCAGGCCAGCGCTACAAGCGGCAAAACGCGACGACACAGAGATTGAACGGTGGAAGACGGAAGAGTTCCCGAGGATAGAATGGGAAGCGAGGAAGCGGAACGCTGGTATCGTTTTTGTCGATGAATCAGGTTTCATGATGACTCCCACGATACGGCGCACCTTTGCACCTCGTGGAAGCACCCCGGTAAACGAGGTTTTTGATCCCCATGGTCGCATTTCGGTGATTGGCGCAATAACGGTTAGTCCGAAGCAAGCACGTGTTGGCTTACGTTATTACATGTTACCTGACAACATGAACTTTCGGGTCCGAGTATCGTCGAGTTTTTGAAACAACTTAGAAGTCAGATATGCGGGCCGATAAGCATCGTCTGGGACCGAATCATCATCCATTTGTCAGAAGCGGTGCTCAACTACTGTAAGAGTGTCCCCGCAATAGTGGCGGAGACCTTTCCTCCATATGCACCAGAACTAAACCCGGTAGATAGACTGTGGTTTTATTTAAAGTATGACCGATTTCCGAATTACTCTCCTACTACGGTGGCGGAATTGCGCCGCACCGTCGAATCGGAAATTAAGAAGGTACAACGTCGACCTGATTTGCTGCGCTCCTTCATTCGTCAGTCCAAAGTTCCACTTACCTTGCCTCGAACCTGTCATCTTGAGGTGTCTGCCCCCTGCTGACTGATGCCCGGTTTATGGAAAATAGGGAATTCAACGGTATTACCACCCGTACGTCTCACCGACGACCATCCTGAAGATCTTTCATCGTCATCATGTTGGCCGGGTTTCACTCAAGAAGTATCGCCCCGGTCCCAAACCACCGGATGCACCTCTCCAGGTTCCGGGCCGCTCTGTCCAAATCGACGCGAAGGTCGTTCCACGGGTTGGGAGAGCTCGTCAGCGCTTTTGCGATCACCCGGATTATGGGTGTTTCGCTCGTGCAAACGGGTGGAGTCTATGACTCAGGATTCAACGAGATCGAGGGAAAAGCGGTTGTCAGAGCCGCGCCCGGGTGGGGGTGGTCCCTTTTTCGCGCCCGTATCCGCTATCCCGTCAACGCGACTTGGGGTAGGAGGGACCGAAACTGTCCCTCTTTCGCGGATTATCTACGTGTTCAATCCGCCAACACTCCTACAATAAGCACAGTATTGTAATTACTTATACTTACTGCAAGATGTGATGTATTACCTGTAGGACTTCTTAATCGGCTATGAAAACGTGTACATAAAAATCCCGCAAACCTACGGCTCGATTCCGGTCCATCACGTTTCCACCTGAAGACTGGAAGAAGGTTACGTCATAAGAAACGGAATTAAAGCGTTTTGGGCGATGCTTCTTTTCCTGCTCTCGATCTATCTTCTGACGGGGACTCTTCACAGCATGGACGATACGGCCGAGTTACGCTTGCAAATCGGAGCTCTGTTCTTTGTAGCCGCCGCCTTTTTATCGTACTTCATCATAAAACGCGAACGGTTCGAGACAAGAGTCAAGCGGCACGTCAGGGGAAAGACCAGGTGACGTTGGCAGGATCTCTGACGGACTAAGCACACGCGCCAGCGGTGAGGACCGTTAGACGCCGCCGCGGTTGCGGAGAAGAGCAGCCACTTCTAGATGTTTTCGTTCTTCGGCGATCGTGACCGCGGTCTTGCCGTCGTTGGTCTTTGCGTGGATGTCCGCTCCATGCGCGAGCAGGCCTTTCACGATCGCGAGATGTCCATTAGCCGCGGCCGCGAGCAACGGAGTATATCCGGGGCCGTAGCGGTAGTTTGCGTCGGCCCCATTTTCGAGCAGCCAGATCGCAATTTTCTCGTGACCGCCAGTCACGGCGCCGGTCAGCGCGTTGTACCCGGTGCCGTTGGTTGCCGCGGCGGTCACGTCGCCGCCCTTCTCGAAGAGATAGCGGACGATCGGGAAGTGGCCGAACGCGGCGGCCAGTGCCAGGACGGGAAAACCGTCCGGCGAATAGCTTCTCGCTAGTTCCGGATCTTTTTCCACGAAGTGCTCGACGCGCTCGAGCTGTCCGGCTGCGGCGGCTTCGTGAAATTCGAGATGCGCGCCGCGTGCGATGAGTGCGTCGCGGATTTCGCTGCGCCCGCTGTATGCCGCGGCAAGCACCGGCGATTGGCCTTGTTCGTTTTTCGCATTGGCAAGCGAAGGGTCTGCATCGAGCATCGCCTTTAGTGTTGCCGCGTCGCCGGTGCGAATCGCCGCGAAGAATTCCTTACCATTGTCCATTGCCGAGTCTCCAGCGGCTACAGTTCCTCGTCAAGCCGCACGCAGAATTGTACCTGCGAGGGAGCCAAGCACTTCTTCAATCTTGCTATTTTCTGGTCGCGAGTGAAAAGTGAACGACGGGGGCGCGTGACGGCTGAGCCCCTACAACTCTCGGAGCCGATAGACTGAGTCAGGACGCGGCGGCTTGTTGCGCTTTGTACGTGCCCGGCGTGGTGCGTGCGGAGATCGCCAGCCGGTTCCACACGTTAATTAGCGAGACCAGGATTGACAGGTCCACGATCTCTTTCTCGTTGAAGTGCTTCTTCACGCTTTCATAGACTTCGTCCGGCACATGGGTTTGGGAAACCAGCGTTAGAGACTCCGTCCATTCCAGCGCGGCGCGTTCGCGATCGGTGTAGAACGGAGTCTCGCGCCAGGCGTTGAGCTCGTACAGGCGTTGCTCGGTCTCGCCCAACGCCCGAGCGTCCTTGGAGTGCATGTCAATGCAATACGCACAGCCATTGATTTGCGACGCACGCATTTTCAACAAATGGATGAGCTTGTGGTCGAGGCCGGAGTTGGCGATATATTTCTCGAGCGCGTACAGAGATTTTTGGGCGTCGTGAGCATGTTTCGCGAGATCAATTCTCTGTTCCATGATTGTCTCCTTTGTGAAATGAAACCAGCGAGAGCCGCTAAGGCCGTTGAATGAAGGCGGGATCAATCCGGCGGTTACCTTCGACTCCTGGTCCCGATGGTGATGTTCTCTTAGATGGATGTAGCAAACCGAAGCCCGGTTATCTGGGTTAGCACAAATGACGAACGCTTCGCAGGGTCAACGCCGAGAGCGATCCTTGCGAACCGCTTCGTCGATCAGCGCGTCCAACTCGCTGCGTGTGAGCCGCACGCGGTCGCCCGCGGTTTCGCCGCCGTCGCAGGTCACCGGCAGGTCCGCGCCACCGCCGGGTGGGGGTACCACGAAGTAGCGCGTCCTGGCGGCGATCAGCTTCGCCACTTCCCGGCTGGAGAGCAGCGTGGGCGTGCCGGCCATTTCCGCCGCCAGTGTGATCTTCGCGAAGTGTTCGAGCGTTTCCATGCGAAAGAACGCGGTAATCAGGTCTGGTCCGCAGGTGACCGCTCCGTGATTTGCCAGCAGCAAGGCGTCGTAATGCGGCACATAAGGCTCAATTGCTGCGCTGAGTTCGAGCGTACCTGGGGTCCCATACTTCACCAGAGGGATCTGCCCCAAGCCGACGATCACCTCCGGCAGCAGCGCCTGATCCAGCGCCCGCCCCGCGACCGCAAAGCCCGTCGCAGTGTGCGGATGCGCATGACAAATCGCCTGAACATCCGGCCGCATGCGATAAAACAAAAGGTGCATGGCCAGCTCGGACGACGCTTTCCGATCCCCGGCGACGTGCCTCCCTTCGAGATCAATGATGACCAGATCGTCCGGCGAGAGCATTCCCTTGTTCATGCACGTCGGAGTGGTGAGAACACGCTCCTCGTCCAGGCGGACGGAGAGATTGCCTTCGCAGGCGACGATGTATCCGCGTTCGTACATCCAGCGCCCCGCGACGCAAACGTCCGCGCGATGCTGTTGCTCGCTCTTCGCAGAACCGGGTAGGAGAGACTCCGTGGCCATGACACAACTCCTTACTGGAGCCGAATTATCATCGGAACCCATGGGGTGCACAAGTGTTTATTCCACGCGGCGGGTACGCGTCCAAGACGATATGCAGGACCGAGCTCGGGCTCGGCGCCTGCATCCGGATTCCAACACCAGCTACACCTGGGGGCTAGGCGTAAATTCCGCGCAATTTCAGCGCGCTCGCAACACGATCAATGGCCAGCATATAGGCCGCGATGCGGTTGTTTACCTTGTGTAATTCCGCGTATCGTACCACCTGATCGAAGGCATTTTCCATAACATCCAGCAGGCGCTCGTTGACTTCACGCTCGCGCCAGAAAAAGCCCTGGCGGTCCTGCACCCACTCAAAATAGCTGACGGTCACCCCGCCGGCGTTACCCAGAATGTCGGGAACAGTGAAAATTCCTTTACGATCGATAATCGCATCGGCCTGCCACGTAGTGGGCCCGTTCGCGCCTTCGCAGAGAATGCGCGCCTGCACCTGGTCAGCGTTCTTTTCGGTGATTTGATTTTCGATGGCGGCGGGAATGGCGATCTCACACGGCTGGAAAAGCACGTCGCGCGCAGTCATTTTTGCGCCCCCGCCCGGAAAATCCTGCAACGGTTTTTTCTGGGTGTACACCCAGTCGATGGCCTTTGGGACATCGAATCCCTTTTCGTTGTATAGGCCGCCACCGATGTCCGCGAGCCCTACAATTTTGTAGCCCACCTTCTGCATCAGAAACGCCGCCAAAGACCCCACATTGCCGAAGCCCTGCACTACCACACGGCAGCCTTCCCGCTTGATTCCGAGTTTCGTAATGGCCTTGTCGCAGCAGATCATGACGCCGCGGCCGGTTGCCTCTCGCCGGCCCGCCGAGCCACCGAGCTCAATCGGCTTGCCGGTGACTACCGCGGTAGTGGCTTGCCCCACGTGCATTGCGTAGGTGTCCATCACCCAAGCCATGGTCTGCTCGTTCGTGCCCACGTCCGGTGCCGGGATGTCGCGCTCCGGGCCAATCCAATTCGCCAATTCCGCTGTGTAGCGACGCGTCAGCCGCTCGAGCTCCCCGCGAGTCATCTTGCGCGGGTCGCAGATCACGCCGCCCTTCGCTCCTCCGAACGGAATGTTCACGACCGCGCATTTCCAGGTCATCCAGGTCGCCAGCGCGCGCACTTCATCCAACGAAACATCCGGCGCAAAACGAATCCCGCCCTTCCCCGGTCCGCGGACAGTCGAATGCAGCACACGGTACCCGGTGAACACCTCCAACTGGCCATTGTCCATGCCGATCGGAATGTAGAGCGTTACTTCCTTGCTGGGATATTTCAGATAGCGATAGACCCCCTGTTCGAGCCCCAGTTTCTGCGCCGCCACTTCAAAACGCGCTTCGGCGTTCTGGTAGACATTCATCTCTTCCGGTACTGGGGCTTGCGGCATGCAGACATCTCCTCTGACGGGATAAACCGTCATACACGGTTCGGCCTGCAATCGACGAGCAGGCGTGATTTTGAGGGCTAAAGAACGGTCTATAGAGCGGGCTACCCTCCCGCAAGACCTGCATTTAGCCGGGCCGCCAGTATACGAAGCTGTGTTTCCGCTCGCAAGCGAGTCGGAGGCACGGGTAGTTACCCGGGTAACGGCGGGCGAGCTCGTTTCCGCGGAGGTAATAGCCGTGTATCAGAAATCGTGTGATGATATCGGCGATGGACGCTCGCACAAAACCAAACGGATTCGGCGGGTCTGCGAGTGTTGTCTCTGGAAAGTCGCCGCGCAGCCGAAATGGCCAAATTGATCGAAACATACGGTGGCGCCGCGATGGTCGCCCCGTCGATGCGCGAAATCCCTCTGGAATCGAATAAGGAAGCTCAGGAGTTTACGCGCAAACTACTTGCCGGCGGATTTGAGATCATCATTTTCCTGACTGGGGTCGGCACGCGGGCACTTGCGCGCGTTGCGGAAACGGTCTGCACAAGGGATGCGTTTGTCGCCGCGCTCCAGCGCGTGCCAATCGTGGCACGCGGACCCAAACCAGTGGCGGCGTTGAAAGAAATGGGCGTGCCGGTGACGCTGGCGGTTCCGGAGCCCAACACCTGGCGGGAGTTGCTCGCGGCTCTCGACGGACACCGCGACACGCTCCCTTTGGGGGGCAAGCGCGTTGCCGTGCAAGAGTATGGAGCTCCGAACCTGGAATTGCTAGCGGGACTTACCGAGCGCGGCGCTAAGGTCACGCCAGTTCCTGTTTACGAATGGGGGCTGCCGGAGAACACAGCGCCGCTGCGCCAGGCGGCCGCTGCTCTTGCGGGCGGTGAGATAGATGTTGCCCTGTTCACAACTTCGGTCCAGGTCGTTCATTTGCTGAAGATCGCGGGAGAGATGAATTTGCAAGAGGACATGCGCCAGGCCTTTGCGCAAATTCTGGTAGGGTCGATTGGCCCGGTGACTTCGGAGGAGTTGCGTGCACATGGGATCGCCGCCGACTTCGAGCCCTCGCATCCAAAGATGGGAATCCTGGTGAATGAAGTTGCGCAGCGCAGCGCGGAACTGCTTTCGCGGAAGAGGAGCGGCGCTCGTTAGGATTGAGAATTTGTGCGGAGACCAGCCTTGGGCGGCGACGGCGTTGCTTGAAGTGTGGAGCAAGGCCCGCCGCTGCAAACCTTCAGATGGTGGCGGAAGCCTGCTTTTTCGAATTTTGTGTTCAGAAACTTACTGCAATCGGAATTGGATGGTGACCGTCAAATGCATGGGTACCGGCTTGCCATCGAGCATTGCGGGCTGATACTTCCATTGGCGAAGCGCTTCCATGGCCGCTTGATGTAGCAGCACTGGCCCGGAAACGACTTTCATCAAGGAAACTTTGCCCGCCGCGTCAATCAGAGCATCGATGCGGACAGCCCCTTCGATGCGTTGCGTTTTCGCAAGTTGGGGATACGCGGGTGACGTCGAGGAAAGCAAACGCGCCGGTATCACGTCGCCGCCGATGGGGAGCGGGACAGCCGGGGCAACTGGTTGCTTCGCGTTGCCAGCCACTAACCCTCCGTCGAGCGCATCGCCCGATGGGGCCACCTGGCTGGAGCCCAGGGAAGGCGCAACGTCCGCGTCTCCGGATCCCGGAGCGATTGAGCTGCGATTCGCGGTGGGTGCTGCCAGGCGGACCTCGCCGAGACCTGGTTTCTTCACGGCAGGCGGCGGTTCGGCGAGCTTCTTATAAGCCGACAGCTCTGCCGCGATATTTTTGTCTGGCGAAATCTTGGTGACCTCAGACGCGGGAGTGATCGTTTGCGAATTCGGTTGAGAAGAAGAATTCTGCGACTGAGCCACCGGCGCGGAGTTGATATTCGAGCGATTCGGCGCTGACGGTTCGGACGCGTTGTGGGCTCGTGGCGCGGTTGCGCTGCGCTCGGTGTCACGGCCGCGGGTGCCGTCGCCGGCAATGTTGCAGCCACCGCTGCCGCAGGCGTTTGTTGCGCGGGAGTAGATGACTGGCGCGAGTACCACGTAACACCGGCGGCTGTCGACTACCAGACCTGCCGCGATCGCGCCGATCAGGATGCCCTTATTCTTACCCTTGGAGTCGCTCTGCGGCTGGGTCGACGTTTCTTCCAGCAAATGGCTGCCGAAGGTCATTTCCGCAGCAGCCGGAACTGCCTCCGCCTGCGCTACGGCAGGCGCGGAAACATCCTGCACTTCGAACTCGATGACTCGGTGGGCGTCGGCGAATTCTTCTTCCTTCGCGGAGGCTTCGTTTTGGGCGTGCGTGGCGGCATTGCGTGCCAGCGGCTCGAGCCACGAGGGAATCTTGACCTCTTCCTCATCCAGCGAGGGTTGTAAGGGGACCTGCGCATTTTTCGGTGGCGGAACAACTTTCGTGGCCGGAGCTTGCGGCTTGGCGATCTCCACGACTTTGGCCGACAATTCCGGAATCGGCATCCTGGTCGCCGGAGGCGGCACGGGTGCCGCTTTCACAGGCGTTGCAGGGACTTCCGCAGCAAACAACATCGACGCCAGCTGTTCTTGCAGGCGTTCCGATTCGCGCCGGAGTGCGTCCGACGATGATTGTGCGGCAATCGGCGTCTGCGAAACTTTTGGCACTACCGTCGCCGGCGGCTTGCTCTCCGAAGGCCGCGCGGTGGACGTGAGACCGCTGCCGAAGCCGTCGGTCAGGCCAGGCGCTTTCGGCAAAGTGGTGTTGGGGAGGGCGGAGACTGGCGCACTCGTCGAGTGCTGCGTTGGGCTCGGCAAAATGGTTACTGGCTTGGGCTCCCCCGCGCGCGGCAAACTCAAAGTTGGCTTCACTTCAGCGTTCAGCGCGCTGGTTGTGATCGTCGCGGCCGGCGCAGTTAGCGGTGGCACCGACGTGGGCTTTACTTCCACGCGCTGCGGAATGCTGCTGGCGGCCGGCACTTCGATCTTGTGCGCGGGTGTTGGCGGTGCGGCCTTGGGTGTGGGCGCCGGCGGCGCGGCGGGTTTAGCAATTGCTGCAGGAACGGGTGCGCTGGGAGACGCGGCGACGCGCTCACCCGGGAAGCGCATGCCCCAAAATCCGGGAACCGCCTCGGTGAATTCCAGTTCGACATAGCCGCTGACGTTCCGGTAGGTCTTCGACTTCACGACCTGGCATACCACTTCTTTTTTGGTTTTGTCGTTGGTCAGGAATAACAATTGGCCCGCGGCCACAGATGACGCGAGGCGAATCACAGCACCGTTGCCGAATACCAGTACGGTTTGCGTGGTTTCCGAAAAAGGTTCGCGCTTGTCGCTGCCTTCGACCGTGCGGGCGCCATTCACCGTCACGGGCACTTCTAGCGGGACAGGTTGAGGCTTTCCGGCGTTGTCTTCCTGCGCTCCTACGGAAGCGGGACGCGCACCGGGTGTTGTGGAATTAAGGTTCGTCACATCGAGATCCTTCGCGGTCGGCGACATTTTGGGGCTCACTTGCTTAGCAAGAGTTTGTTAGCCCAAGCAGACTCGGGGCTTGCGAACGTAACGATAGTAGGTTCGCTGAGTTACGAAGCCATCGTACGAGGGTACGGCCGCCGAAATATACTGGCCTTGCGTACAGGTGTTCGGGCCTTGTAACTTCGACTTTCGCCAGCTGCGACTTTCGCCAGCGTGCAGGTGTCGGACTCGAATTAAACGGGAATGGTGGCCTGACTAGCGCGGGAGCGGAGGCTTGAACTGCTCGTCGATCTCGACCTGATAGCCGGTGACGAGCTTGTTGGTTTCGTTGGCCATGCCGATGACCGCCTGTAATTCGTGGAACATGGCGTCGGTCATGCCTTTGGTGCGGGCAGACGCGGTATGGGATGCGATGCAGTAGTGGCAACTGTTGGTGACGCTGACCGCAACGTAGAGCAATTCTTTGGTGAGTGGATCGAGCGCGCCGGGTGCCATGATCTGTTTGATGTCTTCCCAGGTGCGCTTCAACGTGGCGGGATCGTGAGCGATGGCCTTCCAGAAATTGTTGATCCAGTCAGTCTTCCGGGTCGCCATGATGTCGTCGTAAATCGCGCGCACCTCGGGACTCGCGTCATCGTATTCGATCAGTGGAAATGTGGCCACGGTCACTCCAGAAAATTTGCGGGTAAGAACCTCTTAGACGTTAACAGGAAGCGACGGGGGCGCGCAAAGCCTCACGATTCGAGAGTGAGTCTGGAGCGCTTGACGAGTTCCGTGACTAGCGAAAAACGAGAGGGGAGAGGGAAAATTCAACCAGCCGGAAGCAGGCTCAATCAGCAGGAGCGCATCGACGCGGCCAACTCCAAATTCGAGCGTAGGCGATACTCGATTTGCACCGCCGCGTACCGCGCACAGATCGTCAGTTCCTGATCGCACCAAGAAGCCAAAGCGGGCATACGCTTGCCAGCCATGGCGCCGATGCCATCCACGATGTGGTAGTAGAGACGAACCAGGCCGAGCCCGCCGCTGCGAGGAGTCAGATCCAGTGTCAGATCATGAAGCCCCGAAAGGGTCTGGAAATCTTCTCCGGTCACGCACCGGTTTTCGATACTGGCAGCCGCCAGCACATTCTCGGAGACCGGCTGGCCCGCCACTGCGGCCAAAACCGCTCGCCAATAATAGAGAGCGAACTGTGACAGCGCGACGATGGAGATCGCGAATAGCATAGCGGCGAACATTGCGCCTCTTTCTACTCCGCCATTTTGACCGCGCCTACCTGCCGGACCAATAGCTCCCGAGTACCACCTCGATAGAACTGGTGGAACGGGATGCGCAAACGCGTGAAGGTCCGCGGCCTCATTTACTGCGCCGTTTTCGGACTTGCACGGCAGGGTTGAAGCCTCTATTCTCGCTGCCGCCGAAGACGGCGCCGGAGGTCGCGAGCGATGGAAAGTTCCGCTATCCGATTGATTCTTTGGACTTTTTGCCTGCTGTTACTCGCGACCTGGGGAGACTCGCTTGTTCGGAGGCGGCGACAGCCACGATGGCGATCGTGCCGCCATTTCGGAGGCCCTTGCGGCACAACGAACGAGCTGGAATCAAGGCGACATCGACGCCTTCCTGGAAGTCTACTGGCATTCGCCCGATCTCACGTTCTCAGGAAGTAACGGGATCACGCGTGGATGGGATGCAGTGCGTGCTCGGTACAAGAAGAACTACGCCGATCGCGAATCCATGGGGCACCTGGAATTTACCGACCTTGAATTCCGGTTCCTTGGGCAAGATGCGGCACTGGTTTTGGGCCACTGGCATCTGACGCGAGCGAAGGGAGATATCGGCGGCGTGTTCTCGCTGGTCTGGCAACGCTTTCCGGAGGGCTGGCGCATCATCCACGATCACACCAGCGCGGTCGAACCTGCAAAATAGCATGCGAATAATTCTACGAGGCTAGCATCTAGGCGGAGAGGGGTGATGCGCTCGGCACCGCGTGTTCGCCGAGAACCCGCTCTCGCACAGGCTGCTTGGCAAAGAGGAGCTGGACCGCGCCAATGTAGTCCTCGCGAAAGGCGCCTTCGCACCAGCCGAGGTAGAAATCCCACATACGCTGAAAGCGCTCGTCGAATCCCAGCCGGCGCACATCCGCGAGCCGCCGGAAGAATCGCTCGCGCCACAGGGCGAGGGTTTTCGCATAGTGCGTGCCGATGCTTTCCGTGTTCGTCAGGATCAACTGTCCGCTGCGCAACAGCGAGCGTCCGATTTCGGCTACCGATGCCAGTTCGCTTCCGGGAAAAATGTAGGTTTGAATCCAATCCACGCGCTTACGATACTCGGCAATCTTCTGCTCTGGCAAAGTAATCGTCTGCAGAAACATGGACCCGTCCGGCGTCAGCAGGCGGTTGCACGTGCCGAAGAATTCGTCGTAGTGATCGAAGCCCACGGCTTCAAACATCTCAATGCTGACGATTTTGTCGTACTGGCCTTGCAAGTGCCGATAATCCTCCATCACGATCCGCACCGAACCGGGGTTGACGTCGCTTTGCCGGACGCGCTCGGTCGCATACTCATACTGGGCCGGGCTGATCGTTACGCCAGTGACGTGAGCGCCATAATTCCGCGCGGCGTGAATCGCGAACGATCCCCAGCCGCTTCCGATTTCCAACACGCGATCGCCCGGCCCAACGTGCAGTTTGCGGCAGGCTTGGTCGAGTTTTTCCAATTGAGCGATTTCGAGCGAATCATGCTTGCGGCGGAAGTACGCGCAGGAATAGAGCATCTCAGAGTCGAGGAACAACCGGTAGAAATCGTTGCCCAAATCGTAGTGGGCGCGAATGTTGCGGCGGCTGCCATTGATCGTGTTCGCGCGCAAACGATGATGCAGGCGCGAGAACATCGCGCGGATGCCGGAGAAAACCTGATGCTGCGCGTCCAGAAGCCGCAGGTTGCGCACGGCCACGCGAACCAGCGACACAAGATCCGGCGTCGTCCAATCGCCGTCCATATAGGATTCGCCCATCCCGATATCCGCGCCGGTCAACGCGCGCATAAAAAATCGCTCGTCGTGAATGACCGCCATGGCGCGGAGTTCCGCGTCAGCCTCGCCAAACGTGTAGGTGTCATCCGGGCAGACAATCTCCAGGAAGCCGCCTGTCAGATTCTGCAGCGAGCGTAAGAACAGGGTTTTGGCGCGATTTTGCAGCCAGTGATTCATCCGGCCAAATCTCCCTTCCGCGCCGCAGCAATGCCTGCTTGGTATGCCACGACAGGTGCGTCATCTGCTACAGCGTAGATCTCGCTACGATGTGGAAATACCCGCATACGCTTGCCCCAGAGTCTTAACGCTTCCTAATGAATCGCACCGATCATATGCAGCGTCATCAATGGTAGGTCGCCAGCACTTGTGCAGCCCCATTTCCATAGATGGCGAGACATGCATCACTTTCGGCGTGGCGTCAGCTCTTTGCGACAGCGGTCTTGCATTGGTTAGATGCATCCAGCCCATCATTGTGCGATTCGGAAAAGTGTTATTGACCTCGGCCATCATTAGATCGAGATTTTTCACATGGTCGTAGCAGTAATAGAACGCCGGGAAGATGTGCGACGAATAGCAACGGGGTTCATCGAACTGGTGGCGCCGTGCAAGAGGAAACGAGGGTAACGCTTTTGAAACTGTTCTGAAAGTGCGCTTTTCGGTTTCATATTTCGTCTTTTGACGTTTTTCTGCTGCTAGCATGGAGAGAGTGCTCGCTCGGCATCAAGATGTTGTGGTTTGTGCTCATCATGGTGGAAGGCAATATCATCATGTCGCTTTACGTGCCGCAACTTTTTGGATTGCCGCCGGACGAACCTGCATCCGCGTTGTTCCGGCAGAAGGCGGCATGAGCGAAGGATTCTTCTCCCGGCGCCTGGTGCGCCCGCTCCTCGATTTGCTGCGGCAGGGAGTTACCCCGGAGAAAATCGCGCTCAGTGTCGCCCTTGGCGTCATGCTGGGTGTTTTCCCAGTGCTGGGATCGACCACCGCGCTTTGTGCCCTGGCCGCCTTCGCGTGGCAATTGAACTTGCCGGCCATTCAGATCGTGAACTATTTCGTCTACCCGCTTCAGCTCGCACTACTGATTCCCTTCTTCCGGCTGGGCGAGAGACTCTTCCGCGCGCCCCATCTGCCCCTTTCTGTACCGCAGATTTATGCGATGATGCACGACAATATGGGCAACGCCATCCGGTTGCTGTGGACTACGACCTGGCACGCCATCCTCGTATGGTGCCTTGTGGCCCCGGTGAGCGCGGCGGCGATCTACGCGAGTCTCAGGCCGGTGCTGCGGCGCATGGTGACACGCAAAATCACGCCCGTTGTAGAGGCCGCCTGATGCTGCTGCAGCAAGCCGTACATCTGGGGTTGACCGGAGCGGCCATCGTCCTCGGGATGATGTTCCTCCTCTGGCTCATTCATCTTCTGATTCGCAACGCCGCCATTGTCGATGTGGGATGGGCCGCGGGCCTGGGCATTCTCGCGATTTACTATGCTGCTGCCGGCTCCGGTTATCCAGCGCGCAGATGGGCCATCGCCGCGATGGCGGGTTTCTGGGGACTGCGCCTCGCGGCATTCCTTCTTTTCGCGCGTGTTATCGGGCATTCCGAGGAGGGGCGCTACGTTCAGCTACGAAAAGAATGGAAAAACAATCTCGCCCTACGATTCCTTTTTTTCTTTGAGTTTCAGGCGCTGCTGGACGCTGTGCTCTCGCTTCCCTTTTTGCTCGCCTGCCTCGACACGCGCGCGCCCCTCGGATTTCTGGAGAAATTCGCAGCCGGCATCTGGCTCGTCGGCATGATCGGAGAAGCCATCGCGGACCAGCAGCTCAACGCGTTCAAGAAAAATCCGGCGAACAAAGGTAAGACGTGCCGCGCAGGCCTCTGGAAATACTCGCGCCACCCCAACTACTTTTTTGAGTGGCTGCTCTGGTTGGCGTATGCCGTATTCGTGCTCGCGTCGCCGTGGGGTTGGTTGGGATTGATTTCACCGGCGCTGATTCTTTACTTCCTGCTTGGAGCGACAGGAATTCCCGCCACGGAAGCGCAGGCCTTGCGCAGCCGCGGAAACGAATATCGCTCGTATCAGCACACCACGAGCTCATTTGTCCCTTGGTTTCCGAAGAAAGAGCAGGCCTGATTGCACGGCCTTGGCACGGCCAACGATTTCTAAAGAATATCCAGGATTTCCTCGTAGCGCTTGAACGGCGGGATGAGGTAGGCGCCAGCGAGTTCGGTGCGCGCCCACGCGAGCATTTCGCGGGCGACCTCGAAGCCGCGTTCGCGGGCCGCGGCACCGGCGGCTTCCAAAGATTTCAGAACCGGCTCTGGGATGACGATGCCGGGGACTTCGTTGTTGAGGCGCAGGGCCTGCTTGTAGCTGTTCAGTGGCCAGATGCCGATCAGCACCGGGATCGCGGGTTTGCCGCCGAGTTTTTTCACGAAGGCGTACCAGTGTTCGGGATCGAACAACGGCTGGGTCATGGCGTAGTGCGCGCCGGCTTCGACTTTGGCGTGAAAGCGTTCGATCTCGGAGTCGAGATCGTCGGCGACAGGATTGACAGCGACGCCGATGGTGAAGTTTGTCGCGCCGCCTAAAGTTTTTCCGGCCCAGTCGGTCCCCTGGTTCAGACGATGGAGAATTTTGACGAGGCCGACGGAGTCTACTTCGTAGACGCCGCTGGCTTCGGGATAGTCGCCAACCGAAGGCGGATCGCCAGTGATGGCCAGGACGTTGCGCACGCCGCCGACGGTCCACGCACCCAGCAGCATGGCTTGCAAGCCGATAATGTTGTAGTCGCGCGTGGTCAGATGCGGCACAGTCTCGATGCCGCGGGCCTCGAGCGCGCCGGCGGTCATCAGCGCGTCCATGCCGACGCGGGCCATCGCGCCACTATTGATGTCGATGGCGTCGACCTTGCCCGAGGACATGATTTTATCGACTTGCTCGAAGATGCGATCGAGCGACAGCCCTTTTGGCGGATCGATCTCCACGCAAACTGTGAATTCCTTACGCTGTAGTTTTTTCCAGAATTTGCTTTCCGGTTCGCGCTCGATCACCGGGGCCGGTTTCGCAGTGGCCGCCGCAGGCTGCGAGGAGGCTGCGTGCTTGGTCGGTTGCAGAGACTTGACGGCTTCGGCCATGGCACGAATGTGTGCGGGCGTCGTGCCGCAGCAGCCGCCGAAGAATACGCACGCCGAGCGCCGCGGCTTCGCGCGCGAAGAGCGCAAAATACTCAGGCGACGATTTCGGATAGACGATGCGGTCGCCTTCGCGCTTGGGGATACCGGCGTTGGGCATTCCGCTGACGCGCACATCGTCCACGCTGGCGAGCGCTCCGAGAATCGGCAGCAGCGCTTGCGGACCGAGCGTGCAGTTCGCGCCGATGACCTGGACGTTTTTGTTTTTCAATTGCGCGGCGGCATCAGCGGGTCGCAAATCGCCGAAGGCCGTTCCTTCTTCCGAATACGTCAGCTGCGCGATGATCGGAATCCCTGAGAAGGAACGAATCGCGTCAATGGCGAGAAGCAGCTCTTCGATATAAGTGAAAGTTTCCAGAATGAAGAGATCGACGCCGCGTTCTTCCAACGCGAGGGCTTGCTCGTGAAAAATAGCCTGAATTTCTTCGGGCTCCGGATGACGCGCTTGCACGCCGATACCCAGCGGGCCCATCGAACCGGCGATCAGCACTTCGCGCGAGGCGGATTCCCGGGCTTCGCGGGCGATTTTCACGCCGCGGCTGTTGAGGCGTTGCACTTCGTCGGCGAGGCCGAGCGGCGCCAGCTTGAAGCGATTCGCGCCGAAGGTGTTGGTCTCGATGATGTGAGCGCCGGCTTCGATGTACGCCTGGTGCACGCGGAAGACGGCTTCCGGCTCAATGGAATTCATCTCGTCGAAACACCGATGTGCGCCGGCGAAGTCGTGCAGATACGACCCCATCGCGCCATCGGCGATGAGGATTGAATTTTTCAGACGCTCATTGAAATCGAGGATCTTCAAGTCTATCGCTTCCTGTCTTTTGAGATACGCGAGTGGGAACCGGGCTCAGCGTTTTTGTTCCATGAGGCTGGCGACCGTGCTCATGAGGTCGTACTTGGTGAGAATCTCGAAGCGCGAGTTGCCCATTTCGACGAACACGGCGGGATTCTCGTGGCTCAGAATGTGCGTGACACGCTCGACGGGCGCGCTGCGCGGGATCTGCGGAAGCGGCTTGCTCATGACTTCGCGAACGACCAGCTTGCGGAGATCTTTACCCTGCAACGCGAGATTCAGGATTTGATCTTCGTAGATGGTGCCGATGGGCAGATTTTCCTCGAACACCGGGATCTGCGAGATGTCCTGCTCCTGCATCGTTTTCAGCGCGTGGAAAACGGTCTGGTACGGGCGCGCGATGACCAACTCGCGGACTTTGCCGGAGTGATGTTTGGCGCTGACAACTTCGCCGGCGGTGATTTTCACGGCCGCATCGACGTAGCCGCGCTCGCGCATCCACTCATCGTTGTACACCTTGCTGAGGTAGCGCATTCCGGTGTCGGGCAGGAACGCGACGATGAACGCTTCCGGGCCCAAATCTTTTGCCAGTCGCAGTGTCGCGGAGATGCAGCCGCCGCCGGAACCTCCGGTAAACAGCCCTTCCATTTTCACCAAGCGGCGGGCGATGATGAAGCACTCGTCGTCATTTACTTGAAGGATGTCGTCCAGAATCTTTAGATTCATTGTGGTTGGAAAAAAGTCTTCGCCGATGCCCTCGACGACGTAGGTCTTGCCTTTCACTTTTTCGCCGCGCTTCACGTAATCGTAGTAGAGCGAACCGATCGGGTCGACGCCGATAATCTGAACCTGGGGATTTTTCTCCTTGAGATATTTGCCGACGCCGCTGATGGTGCCGCCAGTACCCATGCCGCAAACGAAGTGCGTGATTTTGCCTTCGGAGTCGTCCCAGATTTCCGGACCGGTGGTGAGGTAGTGAGCCTCGGGATTCATCGGATTGTCGTACTGATTCGGGTAGAAGGAGTTCGGTATTTCACGAGCGAGTTTTTTCGCCACGGAATAGTAGCTGCGAGGATCTTCCGGCTCGACAGCTGTCGGGCAGACGATAACTTCCGCTCCCAGGGCCTTCAGCAGATCGACTTTTTCCTTTGATTGCTTATCGGTGATGGTGAAAACCATCTTGTAGCCGCGCACTGCCGCGACCAACGCCAGACCCATGCCGGTATTTCCGGAAGTGCCTTCGATGATCGTGCCGCCCGCTTTCAGCAGGCCCTTTTTCTCAGCATCATCAATCATGGTGATGCCAATGCGGTCTTTCACCGATCCACCGGGATTGGTGTAGTCGGCTTTGACGTAGATTTGCGGCTTCAGGCCGTGGTTGATGCGGTTGAGCCGCACCAGCGGCGTGCGTCCGATGGCCTCGAGGATGTTGTTACATTTCATCTAATTTCTTCCGATTTAGCGGGCACAATCGGTCCTTCCCCGAGTGCCACCGTTCATTTCTTGGCGGCACGCCTGCTCGCCTGGATCGCGCGGACCGTGTGCCATAATTCTTACAGTCTAACATGCGCTCGCGCGGAGGATGCGCGGCGAAGGAGATGCGTGTGTCACGTCACAACATTTCGAGCGGCACGCAGTGGGAACCCATCGTGGGATATTCGCGGGCGGTGCGGGTCGGGAATATCGTCACCGTGTCGGGGACGACCGCGACCGGGCCGGACGGCAAGATTGTTGGCGTCGGCGATGTGTATGCGCAGACGGTGCAGACCATCCGGAATATCGAGGCGGCGCTGATGAAGGCTGGAGCGGGGTTGAAGGACGTGGTGAGGACGCGGATCTTTGTGACGAATATCGCGGAGTGGGAGAAGGTTGGGCGGGCGCACGGGGAGTTTTTTGGGACGATCCGGCCGGCTACGAGCATGGTGCAGGTGAGCAAACTGATATCGGAGGAGATGCTGGTGGAGATCGAGGCGGACGCGGTGGTGGAGTAGTTGCTTCCCGAAATGGGAATGACATCGAACTGTTTACTGCCGTGATACCCCCCTCCCCCTGTTTTTTGTAAGTATTGATTTTGCGTGGGTTAAAGTCCCTTTGCTTTGATAGACATAGGTAAGTGTTGATTGTAAACAGCTTAGCCTGGTGGCTGGCCCTCGGGATGTTCGCCGCAAAAGAAAAACGCCGGTGATGGCCGGCGTTCCTACGCAGTTCTCAATGAGGTAATGTTACCAGATTCGATACGTAGCTGTCAAACGAAATCTGCGTTTTGGCGGCATTTCGTTCTTGGGATATTTAGCGGCGGATGCGGTGCGCGCGTGCCCGGGGTGCTCGACGGGCAAACAGTTTGCGGTGACCGCTAGTAAGTCACGCGGACGCGGTACTTGAGGACGGAGGTTCCGTTCTTGTCCACCGGGACCTGGAATTGGGCGGCGAAGGCGGCGGTCTTGGTGAACTTGTAGGACGAGGAGAGCATTTCCCAGGTGCCGCCGATGGGTTCGTTCACCTCTACCGTGATAGGCGTGTCTTTGTGGTTGCGCAGGGTGATTTCAAATTCCATTTCGTAGACGTTGTTGGCGATTTTCTTGAAGTCGGTTTGTTTGCGTTCGGCGATGATGTCGAAGGCGTTGCCGATGTGGACGGTGACGGTTTCATCTTTGGGAGTATGGTCGATGCGATCTTCGCCGATGAAGAGGACGCCGCCCTTGGAATCCTTTTGATAGACGCGGACGTTGCCCGCGGGAAGAGGCATGCCCAGGCCCGCTTTTTCTTCGTTTTTGAATTTGTAGTAGACCATCACCGGGTCTTTGAGCGGCGAGCCCGGATTCTGATAGTTGTGATAGTAGAAATTCTGACCGTTGACCACGAACAGTTTCTCGACCGGTACGCCGCTTCCCTGCAAAAGGCTGATCTGCTTGGTTTCCTTATCTTCCACGGAGGTGCGGCGGCCCAGCGTGTAGAGGTGGTATTCGGAGAAATTTTCCTGCTGGAATTGCGGGGCAGGAGCCGCGCCCGCCGTCATGGCCTTCATCATCACGACATCACCCCGCGCGTTGGCGGGCAGACGATTTAGATCTCCGGCGACGAGCTGTAAACGGGCGTTGCGAAAGCCGGTGCCACTGTTGTTCGTGAGGGTGACCCAGCCGTCCAGGTCAGCGGCTTTTTCTTCGCGGCCGACGGTCAGGACGTAATCTGCGTTCCAGGAAAGATTGTTGGCGAGATACGAGGCTTCGATCTGGTGTTTGCGCGCTCCGGAATTGTCGAGCGACATCAGCAGCGTAGGGCGATCGTAGAGATTCGCGGGGACTTCCGGGAAGCGATAGCCCTCGGCGTAAATTCCGGTGACGATGTCGTTGCCGATTTTCCAGACGGGACCGTTATTGTCGGCGAGCAGGATGGCTTTGACCTCCTCGTGTTTGGTGGTGCCGTTGTCCATATAGGAGCGGACCAGGGTGACTTCCTTGCCGACGTATTTGTGCAGGAGCTTTGCGGGTTCGAGGAGATCGTATTCGTAGTTTTGTTCGATGACATTGAGTTTTTCAGGTTCGGTCAGAGAGCGGAAATGGACCGTGGCGGGGTTCACGGTGGCGGCGATGTCTTCGAATTTCAGTCGAAAAGAGCCCGTCGGAACGGTTAATTGGCGGACGTCGCGAATCAGAGCGATGTTGGAGTTATAGACGGTGACGTTGAGGTCGGTCTGGTCGCTTAGCGTGGTGGCCTGGTCGGACGCGGCGGAGTGGGCGGACTCTCTTTCTTGGGCCTGGCCAGTGCGGTGGCGTGTTTCGGAGTAGGTCGCGACCGCAGTGATCGCGAGAACGAACGTTGCCGCAGTGAGCCAGAGCGTGTGGGAACGAAGCGCGGGTTGGGTTGTCTTCATCGGTTTGTCCTCATTTCAAATTTGGCGTTCCCTGGTAGAACGAAGTCGCCCGACTTTCTTGCAAGAGGGTCGTTCGTGGTGGCCCACCTTATAGAACATGTCGTGCGCTGCTCTCATGGATTGGGTTGCGGTGTCCACGAGGTTCCGCCGTCGGTGGTTTTGTAGGATTTGTTGGTAGAGGTGGTGACGATAGCTTGATCTGCATCTGCCGCGAATACTGCGGTGATGTCGTCGGTGGTTGGCGAGGAAAGTTTCGGCCAATGCTTGCCACCGTCGGTCGTGCGCAGGATGGTGCCGCCGCGACCGACGATCCAGCAGATTTTGTTGGAGGGAGCGGAGCCGGCTAGACAAATCGGCGATTACCGGGATTTTTTGGAGGCTCCAGTTCGCGCCCGCATCAACCGAGCCTTCCACGATTCCGGCGGGCGAGAGGCGCCAGACTACCGTTCCATTGGGAGAGGGAACGAGCACGGCACTTCGAGATGCTCGTAAATTACCGCTCTCGCGTAAGGGCAAACGCGTCTGGGCGAGTCGTTTGGGATTGCTCGAGGGTGACTGCGAGCACGGGCGCTCCCACGACACCGCCCGCGACTGCCTCTTTCTTTGCTTCCGGCGTAGCAGCCGGAACGGGCGAGACCGTGTCGCCAAGGGCATCGGGCGCCGCCAGCGTCGCTGAAGGGGCCGGTTGGGCCGCGGCGGCCCCTGCGACCTGCTTCGCTTGAAATGGGGATCGTGCCAGGATCCGGGATTGCATTTCGGCGCGCTGTTGCGATGTCACGGAACTATTGGGGTGGACCTGGCCGCTTGGCGCAATGAGGTTAGGCACGGCCGAGGGCGCCGGCACTTTTTGTTCGCGCGCGACGCTTTGGGCACGATCTAAGGCATCCGTTTTTGCGGAGGGCCCGCTTTCGGCGGCTGGCGGAACTTGCAACTCGTTCGTCGCGAGTTTGTCTTTGGCTGAATCTGCGGGTGGAGACGGGGCGGCTGGCGAAACCTCTGGCGAAGGTTGCGGCTGATTTTTCGCGAGCTGGAATTCCGTTTCCTGAGAAGTTCTCTCGTGGATCGTCACCCAGATCAGCAAGCCCGCGGCGAGCGCGACGGAAGGAACCAGCCAGCGCCAGGTATAGGAGCGGCGAGGCCTCTCCGTCGGAGAAGTCGGAGAAGAAGATTTGGCGACGGCCGCCTGAACGGCTGGGATGGCCGACGCGGCCGCAGCGGGGACGAGCTCCATGTCGGGCACCGCGACCGTGTTTCTGCTCACGGATTCTTCGCGATCAATCTCGAGCGGAATCTCGTCGGTGATTTCGAGTTGCGCGAGGATTTCCTGGCAACGCACGCAGGACGCGATGTGCAGCTTGCGAGTGGACATTTCGTCCGGGGCCAGCAGACGCTCGTGGTAGGCAGCGAGGATTTCGGCATCAGGGCAATGCTCTTGCAAAGCGGGAGCGGACGCGGGCGTGCCTGCTGAGGCGTTCACCGACAGATTCGCCTGGAGATTGCGCGCGAGAGCATCTTCGAAATTCCGTTCGCGATCGTCACGCGCCATGGCCATCTCCCATTTTAGAACGGAAATTTGGGGTCTTCTTGCATGGTGTGTTGCATGGCGGAAGATGCGCCCGCTTCGGAAAGCGGCCGCTACGGTAGCGTGGGTTCATGGCTCGAGCCTTTCCGGGCTGGGAGCGCGTGAGGGAAAGAGCTTATCGAGATCGATGGGTGCATCTTCGGAAGCGTACTCGAAGCAGAGAGAGATTTCTTCGTCGCTAAGTCCGGGCCTGGCTTGGGAGCCATTCGCGGCCGCGCGGCCGTTCCGTAGTGCGGATTCGACTGCAGAGCGCAGCTCGCGGCGGATGCGGTCCAGATTGCGCGAGACGCTGGATTCGTGTTCGCCGAGAAGGCGGCCGATTTCGGCAAGCGTCAACTCATCGGCGTAATAAAGACGCAGGCGTTCCTTGTCGCGTGGATCGAGAAGACCTAACGCGGTTTGCAGCGTGCGCGTGAACAGCGCAACGTATCGATCGCGATGCGGATCGGGCGGAGTCTGATTTTTGTTGGAACTGAACGCGAGCCGCGAGACTCTTTGAGGGCCGCGATCCGCGGTTTCGTCGTCGAGTTCGGTAAAGCGGCGGGCGGCGCGGATAGCGTCGATATGGCGTTGGGCCAGGACGGCGCGCAACCACGTCTTCAGCGAGCTGCGTCCATGAAAATATCGAAACAGTGAGTGGTCGCCACGTTTCTCTTCGGTGAGTCCATAGAGATCCGCAAAAAGGGAGTCCGCAAGATCGTGCGCGGCGGGTGAACCCGCGGGGCAATGCAAGATGGCAGCCGCGGCGGAGCGCAAATAGGAGCGATAGGTGGCGACGAAATGGTCCCAGGCGTCGGCGTGTCCATCGGCGCAGGCGGCCGCCAGACTCAAGTCCCGCAGATGCAATGTCTCTAAATATGCCTCGATTTGGTCGGGAGTCACGGCATCCGCGCCAAAGCGTTTTGCAGCGCTGCATTCCAGCGCATCTGCGAAACGCACACGTGTTAAGGACCAGGAGTACTCGGCGGCCTCGGAGTACAGCCGATCGATCACCGGTTGGTGTTGGGCAAGAAACCGCGAGACCCTGCGAGGCCCGGATGTTGCCTCGGGTCCGATTCCGTCAGGTTCCAGATGGTCCATTGCTGGATCGGGGCTTCCCGAATCTGCACTCATGGTGCGGCACCCTATTATGGCCGTCCTGCATCCTAAAACATACCCCGGACAGCCCGGGTGGGGCGAAGAAAGAAGTTCGCGGTCCTTGGCAGGTGATTGCGGTACCCTAGGTGCGGTATTCTAGATCGACGTTGCGCCCCCTCCCCGCAACGAGGAAGCCCTCCGGGTTTAACCGAGGAGAAGATGTGGTTCGCTAGCGGCATTAGCGACTTCGCGACGCTAGTACCTAAGTCCTATTAGGCCCGCCCCAGTCTCATCGGTACTCTGGCATCGCCCTAAGCCGACGCTCCGTCCAGCCCGGCGAACAACTCAAGGGAATCCCCGTAAGGGAAATTCGGCAGGGAGAATGCAGCCGTTGAAAAGGCGTTGATGACTCGACGGAATCCAGTAGGCGGACACGGGAAAATATCATGAGTGTAGAAAATACAAACTTCGGCATCGGATTCGGGGCAAACCGGGGCCAATCACAGAATCGTGACGCGTGGAAACGCTCGATCGGGACCAAGCAAGTGCCTGCGCGTCTGGCGATGCTGCCTGAGGGTGAATCGCGCTGGCAACGGCTGGGTGTTAGCGCGATCGCGCAAATTATCATCCTGACCTTTTTTGTGGTGATGCCACTTTTCTTCCCGGAGAGGTTGAAGACGGCGTTGAACATGCAAGTTGTGCCGCTGGCGATGCCGGTTACGGAAGTGCCTGTGGCGCCGCCACCCCCTCAACCAAAGCCGAAGGTTGCACCAACACCGAAACCGCAGGTGATCGAGGAAGTGAAGCTGAACCCCAAACAACCACATATTTTCGTACAGCAAAAGGTGCTAAAACCCAAGATCGAACACGTGGAAGCGAAGGCACCGGAACTCGCGCCGCAGACGCCTGTGCTGGAAGCGAAATTTATCGATAACACGAACCAGCCCAAGCGACCTAAGGAAGAGGTAAAGGTAAACAACCTCAATAGCGGCAGCGCCGCGGCGCCGACCGTGAAGTTGCCGGTAGAAAAAGTGCAGACCGGCGGATTTGGCGATCCGAATGGATTGCCCGGTAAGGGCGATCCGAACAAGACTACGAACGTGAACCGGCTGGGATCTCCGGCACTTCCCGGGGGGCCCGGATACGGTAACGGCACAGGCGGCGACAAAGGCGCGCGAGGCATAGTAGCCAGCACGGGCTTTGGCAACGGCATTGCTAACCCTCCACAGGGTGGTGGTAAGCAGGGCGCCGTACAGTCGAGCGGTTTTGCGAATCAGACGGTTGCCAGCGATGCGCCGAAGAAAAAGGCGTCGGCGGATTCAGGGACGTCGCAGGTGGATATTTTGTCGAAGCCCCGGCCGGAGTATACGGCGGAAGGGCGCGCATTGAAGTTGGAAGGCGACGTGGTGATTGACCTAGTTTTCCTGGCGAACGGTTCGGTGCAGGTGAATCACGTGGTCAGCGGATTGGGTCACGGTCTGGACGAGTCCGCGGTACAAGCAGCGCAGCAGATCAAGTTTAAACCGGCCAAGCGAGATGGTGAGGCAGTGGATTTTCCGGCCCGCGTGCGAATTGAATTTCGGCTGGCCTACTGAGGGGAGAGCAACAATGCGTAAGTATGTAGTGACAGGAATTCTGGCGCTCTTGGCGAGCGGGATGGGAACCATGGCCGCCGCAGCGGTCCCCCCGCCCGTCGACCAGGCACGGACCATGGAAGAGGTTGTCGATCGTGTGGTGGCGAACGAGAACAAGCTGAATCAGGATATCCGCAAATATTCGCCGCTGGTGGAGACCTATATCCAGAATTTGAAGCCGGACGCGAATTTGGGATTCGTGCCCGCTGGGGACAAGTATTTTCTTGGCAAAGCGGAATTTGCCAAGGGCGTGAACCTGGCGTCCCTGTCGGACACCGACACCAAGGGCAAGAAGATTTTCACGGGAATCGGCAATTTCTTTTCCTTCGCGATGCAATATCTGCCGGACGGCTTCCTGCAGATGATTTTCATCGATACCAATGGATTCGACAAGCAGCACTACAAGTTTGACTACGTGAAGCGTGAATTTCTGGGCGAAGTGCGATGCCTGGTGTTCGACGTCACTCCGCTGCCGAAGTCGGGTAAAGGCAGGTTCCTGGGCCGCATCTGGGTGGAAGATCAGGGCTACAACGTGGTGCGTTTCAACGGCGGATACGGCGGCGGAGGGCACACCAGCTATTACTTCCACTTCGACAGCTGGCGCACGAACGTGCAGCCGGGGATGTGGATGCCTTCGTTTGTGTACAGCGAAGAAAAGGAATTGCACTACGCAATGACCAAGAAGCTCGACTTCCGGGCGCAGACGCGCCTGTGGGGCTACAACATCGGCCACGCCGCCCAGGAGCAGGAACTGAGCAAGATTCTGGTGGAAACGCCGGTGCAGGACGACACCAAGACGGCGAATGATTTGAACCCGATCCAGGCGCAGCGCTCGTGGGACCGTGAAGCTGAGGACAACGTCACCGATCGTTTGCAGCGGCTGGGATTGATGTCGCCGAAGGGCGAAGTGGACAAGGTTCTGGAAACCGTCGTCAACAACCTGGAAGTGACCAATAATCTGGACATCGAGCCAGAAGTACAGTGCCGGGTGATGATGACCACGACGCTGGAGTCCTTCACGCTGGGCCACACGATCGTGCTGAGTCGCGGATTAATTGACGTACTTCCGGACGAGGCCAGCCTGGCGACCGTGGTCGCACACGAACTCGGCCACGTGGTCCTGGGGCACCGCATGGACTCGAACTTTGCGTTCTTTGACCAATTGCTGATCGACGATAAAGATTCGTTCCGGCATTTCGGATTCGCACGTACGCCTGAGGAAGAAAAGGCCGCAAGCGATAAAGCGAATCAACTGCTGACCAACTCGCCGTACAAAAACCAGTTGGGCAACGCGGCGCTCTTTATGACGGCGCTGGAGGCGCGGCAGAAAGAGATTCCGAACCTCATCAGCCCGCACCTGGGGAATCGAGTTCCGGTGGTCGAGGGTGCGAAGTCGGCTGCCCCGCCGGATGCGAAGCAGAATCCACAGATGATCGCGGCGCTGCCGATCGGCGGCCGCGTGAAGTTGGATCCCTGGGTTGACCGGTTGGATTTGCTGAAGAGCAAGCCGGTTGGAGCGGTCGCTGAACGCGAGAAGATGCCGTTTGAAGTGACTCCCTTCATGCCCTACCTCACCCGCTTCAATACGAGCGAAGTCCCGAAGCCAACGAATGCGAGTGCGATGGAGTCCAAATCCCCCGAAGCGGCCAGTGCGGCGCCAGCCGATCCCCCGTCGAAGCCCTGAGTTAGGCTGACGGGATCACTATCCAGCAGAATCTGACAATATCGATGGCCTGGCGAACCTAAGTTCGCCGGGCCATTCTGATTTTAAGGGCGGACTTTTTCTTGAGAGTTCTGATCCTAGTGATCTTCGGCGGCGTTCGGTACGTCGCACTCTAGTCTGCCGGCCACGGTACGGCGAAAGCGCGGCGCAGACACTCGGACAGATACGATAGCGGAAAAAAGAGCAGGATCAGTCCGAACCCGGGGTCCAGAATCCGAAGGACGAGTGCTCCGAGAATGGCGATGCCGACCGGGAGGGGTTTCATGATCGGAGCGTGCAGTCGTCCGTTCACAAACTTCGCGATCTCCATCGGCCATTTGAAGACCCAATAGAAATTGTAGAATGGGATGAAGTGGAAGCCCGACGGCGCGCGCGGGAGAGATGGGATGAGTCCATCCCGGCACGTGCGCCAAAATCACGTGATAGCGGTAAATGCACACGAACCAGTAGACGCCGCCGATGAAACTCACCAGGAATAGATAGAGCGGTGGGATGCCACCCTGTTTCGCCAGCTCCGGATTCAAACTGACCGCGGCGAACTCGGCAACGATCGTGGCTACACCGAGCAGATAGCCGATCCAGATTACCGGAAGCTTTGGCGATAACGCGGCTGGTTTCCGCGATTCAGGGACCTCTGTGTCGGAAGGGTTCATTTGGGCGCAGAAAAATCAGCGTCCGAGCGTAACGTTCCGCTTGCAGGCGCGTCAAATCGTAACGTCGCGTTGCTTCGCGTGCGGTGTCTTACTTAGACTGTGTTTGGCGCGTAAGCACAGGAGGAAGATCATGACGTCGTTCGCGAATCACCGGCTTTTCAAGCTCGCTCTGGGTGCGGGCCTGTTTGCGGCGGGAATTAGCGTCGGGACATGGCATGCCCGCAGCGTTGAGGCGCAAAACAGGTTCGGACAGCCGAAAACGGTAATTCACGTCGTGGTTTACAAGTGGAAAAATACCACTTCCCAAGACGACAAGGACCAGGCGCTGAACGGGATCAAGGCCTTGGCCGGAAAGATCCCCGGCATCAAAAACATTTGGCTCAAGACGCAGCGAAATCAGATTCAAGGCTTCGACGGCGTCTATGCGATCGAATTCGCCAGTCCGGAGGCCGCTGCGGATTACGCGGAAAGTCCGAAGCACGAGGCGTGGCGGAAGCGCTGGGAAGAGTTGCGAGAGAACAGCTTGTCGTTCCAGGCTTCGAACTAGTGAAGGATCTTCCGTCGACGGCCTGACATCAAAGCTGTTCAAGCTTCGCCGCGCTTGATTCCGAGCCGGCGACAGACCAGCGCATCCACCGCCCTATCCGACAAGAGGCGCTTTCCCCATTTCACAATCGCGGCAAGTGGCGTGACCCCGTAGCGGGGCTTCGGCCGCGGCGCTTCAATGGCCCTAAGCATTACCCGAGCACAGTCCTCCGGCGTCGTTTTCGATTTAGCTCGAGCGCTTTTGGCGCTGGCGGCGAACCTCGCATAGAGCTTCGCGTACGGGCTCGTTTTGAATTTCGCCGCGTAGGCGCTGGTGAGCTCGGCGGCCGCCTGCTGCATGCCGGTCGCGATGTACCCCGGCTCGATCAGAATCACTTCGATGCCGAAGGGAAACATCTCCAGCCGCAATGCATTGGTGAGCCCTTCTAAAGCGTGCTTGCTGGAGCTATAGGCGCCCTGCGCCGGGACCGTCACGAGGCCTGCTACGGAACTCATCATCAGGATGCGGCCGCGTTTGCGTTCGCGCATCGAGGGCAAGGCGGCCTGCGTGACGCGCAAGACGCCGAACACATTTGTTTCGAACTGGCGGCGCCAGTCCTCAATCTGCAGGTCTTCGATGGTACCCATATAGCCGATGCCGGCGTTGTTGATCAGCACATCGATCGCGCCCGCGTGAGAGAGAACGTGACTAACGGCGCTCCGAGCCGATTCGTCATCGCAAACGTTGAGCTCGACAGTTTCTAGAGGCAATTTCCTCTCGCGCGCGACGGCGTCGAGCTGGGCGCGCTTCTCCGGCGAGCGTCCAGCGGCGAAAACGCGATAGCCGCGTTCCGCAAGAAGTAGCGCCGCGGCCCTGCCCAGGCCATCCGTTCCTCCCGTGATCAAAACAGTTCGCACGCCTTGTATGTTGCTCATTTAGCTCTCCTTAGCGGTCGCTATGATATCGCGGAAAGGCAAGCCGATGGTGACGCGCAAAGTTCACGTCCCCCTTTCGGCACAGCCACTTACGTCGGGTCAATCGGAGCCGCCGATATTGCTAGACTCGGTTTATCTCCACGGCTCCTCTGAAAAAATTGGTGCTCCAGTATGCCCGTTGACCAAAATCTCGTTGCGCCCGTGTCTGGCCAGAAATGGAAACGCGGCTTTTGGAGCCTGATCGCCACGCAATTTCAGGGCGCGTTCAACGAGAACGGCCTGAAAAACCTGGTGATCTTCCTGATTTTGGCGATGAATCTGGGCAAGGAGGATCGCGACTGGTTGGTGCTTCTGGTGGGCGCGTTGTTCGCCGGGCCTTTCATCCTTTTCTCGATGACTGGCGGCTACCTAGCGGATCGCTTCAGCAAGCGCAGCGTGGCCGTTGGCACAAAGTTATTCGAGATCGGGGTGTTCGCGTTTGCAGCATTTGCTCTCATGCGGCAAGACATGCACCTCGCTCTAGCGGCGGTGTTCCTTGCCAGTACGCAGGCCGCGCTATTTGGGCCCACGAAGTATGGTCTGCTGCCGGAGCTTCTGCCCCAAAGGCTCTTGTCGTGGGGAAACGGCGTTCTTGAGCTCGGGAGTTTTCTGGCGCTGATCGCCGGAAGCGTTGTGGGCGCGTTTATGACCGACGCGTTCCGTGGACGACAACTATTTTCTGGCGTCGTCTTTCTTTCGCTTTCCGTGCTTGGTCTGTTGTGCGCTCTGGGCATTTCTCGGGTGCCGGCAGCGGATCCCGCAAAGAAGTTCCGGGCGAATTTTCTGGGCGACTTGTGGGCGCAAGGAAAGCTCATTCGCTCCGATCGCGTCTTGTGGCTTGCCGTCGTAGGAAATACGTATTTCTGGTTTTTGGGCGCGCTGTTGCAATTTGCCATCATCATTTACGGCCAAGACGTGCTGAGAATCAGCTCGACGCACAACGGAATCTTGCAGGCGTCGATTGCGGTGGGGATCGGGCTGGGAAGCTTGGCTGCGGGATTCTTGTCCGCCGGAAAGATCGAATACGGTCTGATTCCATTGGGCTCGCTCGGGATGACCGTGCTTGGATTGTTGCTTTCCCGGCATGGTTTGTCGTTTCAGGGCGTGCTGATCCTTCTGGCCGGCCTCGGATTTTCGGGCGGATTTTTCATCGTTCCCATTAACGCTCTCATCCAGCATCGTCCCGAAGAAGGCCAAAAAGGGGGCGTCATTGCCGCGGCGAATTTGTTGTCGTTTGTCGGGGTCGGAGCAGCTTCCGGCGCGTACTACGGGTTGACGCATTGCCTTCATCTTGGGCCGGCGGCGATATTTTTCTGGGCTTCGGTAGCGACGCTGGGTGCCACGGGTTACGTGTTGTACCTGCTGCCAGACGCGCTGCTGCGGCTGTTGTTATGGATCGCCACACACACGCTCTATCGGCTGGATATCGCAGGACGCGAAGTCGTGCCCGCGAAAGGCGGAGCTTTGTTGGTTCCGAATCACGTCTCGATGGCGGATGCGGTGTTCTTGATTGCATCGCTCGATCGTCCGATTCGCTTCCTGATGTTCAAAGGCTCCTACGAACATCCGCTCGTGAAACCCTTCGCGAAAATCCTGGGAGTGATTCCAATCGCGTCGGATCAAGGACCGCGGGAGATGATCCATTCCCTGCGCGAGGCCACGCAAGCACTGCAAAACGGTGAAGTCGTTTGTATTTTCCCGGAAGGGCAGATGACGCGCATCGGGTTGATGCTACCGTTCCGCCGCGGCATGGAACGTATCATGAAGGGCGTGGAAGCTCCGATTATTCCGGTGAACTTGGATGGAGTGTGGGGCTCGGTTTTCAGTTTTGCGGGCGGACGCTTTCTGTGGAAGTTGCCGCGGCACTTGCCGTATCCGGTGCGCGTGACGTTTGGCCAGCCACTGCCTCCGACGGCGACATCGACCGAAGCTCGGCGAGCAGTACAAGACCTGAGCGCGGAGGCCTTCGCCCGTCGAAAAAGCCATATGGAGACGCTGCCGAAGTCTTTTGTTCGCACTGTGCGCAGACACCCGGGGCGCTTTGCCATGGCGGACGGGCAGACTCCGCGACTCAATTTCTTCTCCGTGTTGGCGCGGACTCTGTTTTTGGCGCGGAGGTTGCGGACGCACTGGCGTGGGCAGCAGATGGTGGGAATTCTGCTGCCGCCGTCCATTCCGGGCGCTTTGGTGAATCTCGCGGCGATGCTGATGGGGAAAGTGCCCGTGAACCTGAACTACACGGCATCGAACGACACGCTGGCGTCCTGCGCGAAGCAGTGCAATCTGAAGTCGATCATTTCCGCGCGCGCTTTTCTGGAACGCGTCCCTCATGTCCAGCCGCCGGTAGAAGCGATTTTCATGGAGGACTTGTCGCAAAAGCCCAAAATCAGCGAACGCCTCGGCGCCGCACTGGCCGCGGCTTTGCTGCCGGCGAGCGGCGTCGAGAAATTCGCCGGCAGCGAGCGCAGCGCCGGCCTCGACGATCTGGCAACGGTGATTTTCTCGAGCGGTTCGACTGGCGAGCCAAAAGGCGTGATGCTCACGCACTACAACGTAGTCGCGAACGTCGAGCAACTGAGCCAGGTCTTCTTTCTGCGCTCCGACGACCGCATCATGGGCATCCTTCCCTTCTTCCATTCGTTCGGCTTCACCGCAACGCTGTGCCTGCCCGCCGCCGCGGGCATTGGCGTCGTTTTTCACCCCAACCCTCTGGATTCCCGAGTGATTGGCGCGCTGGTCAACAAATACGCCGTCACCATGCTGGTGGCTACGCCCACATTTCTGAATGCCTACGCCAGACGCTGCACCCCCGAGGAATTTGGCAGCTTGCGCTTCGTGATGGCCGGCGCGGAGAAATTGCCGGAGCGCATTTCGATCGCGTTTGAAGATCACTTCGGCATCCGGCCGCTAGAAGGCTACGGCTGCACGGAATGTTCGCCGGTGGTCGCGGTGAACACGGTCGATTTTCGTGCGGCGTCGTTTCGCCAGGTGGGAGCCAAGCGTGGGAGCATCGGCCATCCGCTGCCCGGAATCACTGTGAAAATTGTCGATCCTGAAACGCAGCGAACGCTGGGCGTGGACGAACCGGGGCTATTGCTCGTGCGTGGGCCGAACGTGATGAAGGGCTACCTGGGAAGGCCGGAAAAAACGGCGGAGGTCTTGCGCGACGGCTGGTACAACACCGGTGACATAGCCGTCGTCGACGAGTACGGTTTTCTACGCATCACCGATCGCTTGAGCCGCTTCAGCAAAATCGGTGGCGAAATGGTGCCGCACATCAAAGTAGAAGAGAAACTTCAGGAGCTTGCCAACGTCGCGGAGCAAATGTTTGTGGTTACCGCGGTGCCCGACGAGAAGAAAGGCGAGCGTCTGATCGTTTTGCATACGCTCGCCGACAAGCCGCTGGAAGAGTGCCTGGAACGCTTCGCCAAATGCGACTTGCCTCCGCTGTGGCGACCCCGACCGGATCAGTTCTTGCGCATTGAAAAGCTGCCTTATCTAGGCACTGGCAAGCTGGATCTGCGGCGCGCGCGCGAATTGGCCCTTGAAACGGTTAGCCATGCTTGAAATTCTCGGCGTGACCGACGCTTCCGTGATCCGGATATTCTGCCAATGACAACGTATGCCGGGCTGAGGCATGGACTCTTACTGCGCTTGGTCGTAACGGCGATCGCGATCGCTGTCTGGTTCTGGACGCAATCCCTGATCGGAGCTCGCCATTTGCCCGACGCCGGGATTGGAGACGGGCTTCACAATCTCACGGCTGGACTCAATTTGTATTTACAGCACTCGCCTTCCGCAGTGAACGCACTTCTGATCGTCAGTTCCGCGCTGATCGATGCGCTTGGGTTGTTCCTTCTGGCCCGATGGGTATTCGCCGGAACTGTCCGCCCTTTTCTTGGATTGCTGCTGCTCCTCGGGCTCCGCCAGGTGATGCAAGCCCTTTGCGCGCTCCCGACACCCGCCGGCATGATTTGGCGCTACCCGGGCTTTCCATCCTTATTCGTTACCTATAGCGTCGCCAACGACTATTTTTTCTCGGGGCACACCGGTATCGCGGTCCTGGGAGCGATTGAGGTGGCCCGCTTGCGGAAAGATTGGCTGACTGCGGTAGCGGCGATGGTGGTCGTGTTCGAAATTGCCACGGTGATCGTGCTGCGGGCACACTACACGATGGACGTGTTCACCGGATTCGTTGCGGCGTTGTGGGTGGCCTCGGTGTGCGACGCGCTCGCTCCGCGCATTGACCGCCTGCTAGCCAGCACCTGACCCTGCTGGCTCACCCAATCTCTAAAACTTAAGTCCCCAAAAGGAAGCGTCCGGCTTGACCAGCTCCAAGCCAACGTCCCAGGCCTCGTGATCGCGCCAGACTACTTCGGCTTCGGCCCTGCGGCCGCTTTCCGGATGCACCAGGCGGACACGCCGATGTAGCGGCAAGGGAGCCCCTACCACAGCCATGCAACCGGAATGACTGACATCCACGGTAACGGCATTGGCGCACTGCTGAGCGGAATCCTCATCCCACTCGACGAGGAGCTTTACTTTGGAAAAGATGCGTTTGTGACTGCGTAATCTTGCCCATCGTTCTTGCAAAGCTGGGGCAGCGTGTTTCGTGTAGGTGCTGGTGGTCATGCTGACCTCGCGCGAAGGAGTTACCAGGCCGGGGGAGGGAAGCACAAAGGTACTGCGACCTCCGTACCGGGTCAATAGTACTTTTTCGAGCGCCCCAATGTCCGAACGGGCAGCCACCAGGTCCCGAAGATACTATCCGGGGCATCGCGGCAGGCGTACAATTGCGGGCAGTTGAATGTCTTTTGCCGGGTGAACCAATCCTGTGTCCTCTTCTCTAACAGCTGTCGCTGGCAGCGTGTACCCACTCTTTGACAAGAAAGGCGCCGCTCAAGTCCTAGTCATCAGGTTCTGGTTGCCTATCGCCGCAGCAGCAGCGTGTTTGCTCTTCGCACCCACGAGGTTACCAGCGCAAGCCTCCGGTGCGGGAGACGGTTCCATCCTGGTGCACGTGAGGTTACCCGACGGCTCATCGCTCGACCGCGGCGCGATCGTCAACCTGTTTACGCTTGCAGGCGCTTCTGTTGGAATCGGGCAGATGCAGGGTGGTCAAGTCGACTTTGAGAGTATTCCTGAGGGGCGCTACACCTTGGAGGTAGTTGCGCCTGGATATCAGAAAAATACCGAGCAGGTCGAACTCACCATAAAGGGGGAGCGTGTCCAGGTATATGCGACGATGCGGCCCGAGTCGAACGCAGGCGTGGCTTCGCAGCACTCCAGCGCTCCGATTCTCGCGCCGGACGCGCAAAAGGAACTCAGCAAGACCCTCGAAGCATTTCGCGAGGGCAAACTCGACGAGGCAAAGAAGCACCTGGAGAAATTGAGCCGCAAAGCCCCTGCGAATCCCGACGTGAACTACATTTGGGGAATGTATTACGCTCAAATGAACGACTGGCCTCATGCACGAGGCTACTGGGAAAAAGCGATTCAGATCTATCCGCAACACGCGTTCTCTCTCGCTGCCCTGGGGGAGGCGGCGGTCCAGAGCGGCGACCTGCTTGCTGCTATCGGCTTCCTTGGGCGCGCGGTCGCCGCGGCGCCCTCGTCCTGGCACTTCGAGGAACGTCTGGCCGAAGCTTACCTGCTGCACGACGAATACGATCAAGCGCAGAAGCACGCGGAGCACGCGATTGAGTTGGGAAAAGATCGCGCGAGCCCTGCTCAGTTGGTTCTCGCGAAAGCTTACTTGCGGCAGAATCAACCGCAACTCGCGCAAAAGGCGCTCACTGCTCTGCTGACGGAACAGCCTTCGGGTCCCGACAGCCAGCAAGCTCGCCAGCTCCTAGAGGCTCTCAAGCACCCAGTTGCGGCGTCCAGCACGGTCGCGCCAGTCGCCACCGCTACTCCAAATGCGGAATCTGTTAAGCCCGCGCCCACAACCTCGGCTTATATTCGGGAGGAACTCTTGCCTCCGGCGAAGTGGATGCCACCCGATGTCGACGAGAGCATGCCTCTGGTGGAATCCGGCACCGCTTGTCCCCTGCAGCAGGTCCAGGACGAGGTGGCTAAGCGCGTTCGCGCCTTTGTCGATGGCGTGAACCGCATCAGCGCGACCGAGGCGTTGGACCACGAAGTCGTCGATCGCTATGGCCTGACCACCAAGCGCGAAACCAGAAACTTCACTTACGTCGAATCCCTCCAGGAAGTGAAGCCAGGCATGTACCGTGTCGAGGAATATCGCAACGGAACCATGGGCTTGGATGTTTTTCCGGAGCGGCTCGCTTCCCTGGGACTTGGTTCCCTGGTGATGATTTTCCATCCGGCCTATCGTGACGAATACGAAGTAACCTGCGAGGGCCTGAGTCGCTGGCATGGCGCATTGGCGTGGCAACTACACTTTCGGCAGAGAGCCGACAAACCGGTCCGCTTGCGCGAATACACCGTAGCCAAGCAGGTCTTTCCGGTCGCTCTGCGCGGTCGCGCGTGGATCGCGACCGATAGCTATCAAGTCGTGAGTCTAGAGACCGACATCGTGGCCCCTATCCCTCAAATTCGACTGAAGGCCGAGCACACTTCCATCGACTACGCGCCAGTCAAGTTTCACAAGGGCAATGAAGAACTTTGGCTGCCGCAAAGCGCGGAATTATTCTTTGACCTGGGCGGCCGCAGGATTCACCGGCGCCATCATTTCACTAACTACCTGTTGTTTTCGGTAGACGAAAACCAAAAGATTGCCGCTCCCACTGTGAACGCGGAATCGGAAACCTCGCCCGTTTCTCAGCCGAACTTCTAGCACCGCCGGCCATCGACATCCTCGTTAAACTTGAGTTTCGTGCTTTCGCGCAGATCGCGCCGCCGATTGAATTTCCGAATTGTCGAAACGCATAGTTTGACTTTGACTTGAACCGCCATCCAGCGCAGCATTCTCCAACTTCGGCAAGGTTGCCAGCAGGTCGCATTGCACTCCTCCCAGACGAGGGCGTGGATATACAGGCCATCGGGTGTGGCTGCTCGTTTTCCAGAGCCTCGGTTCCAGTCATTTCAACCGTGAGTTGCCGTCAAGGCAACGCTGCATCGTCATTTGGTTCTTACCATGCCGCCCAGGGGCGGCTTCGGGCGCTCCGTTTCGAAATCTCGATTGTGAGGAAGAATGATGCGAAGACTTATTTTAGCGGTGTTATTCGTACTTTCCGTTGGGCTGCCTGCCATGGCGCAGACGTTTCGCGGAGCCATTAATGGCACGGTGACCGATCCTTCCGGAGCGGTCGTGCCCAACGCGCAAGTTAAAGCCATCAACAAAGCGACAGCCATTGAGCATGCCACGCTCTCGACCAGCGATGGCCAGTTTGCTTTTCAGGATCTTCCCGTGGGGACGTACAAGGTGGTTGTTGCAGCCCAGGGATTTCCCGTTCTCACCGTGGACGACGTGCTGGTCGAGCAGGGCGCCATCTATACTCTTCCGGCGACGTTGACGATATCGCAGCAAGCAACGACGGTTGAAGTATCGGCCGCCGCTCTCACTCTGGACACCACCTCGGAAACCCAGACCACGGTACTGACCGGCAGCGATTTGCAAACATTGCCCCTCAACGGACGCGATTTCACCCAATTGATTAGCGTCGCTCCCGGCTTCGGAGGCTATTCCGCCGGAGGATTCGGCTCCTTGAACGGCACGCGCGCCAACCAGGTCAATTGGCAGATCGACGGCGTCGACAACAATGACCTGTGGCATAACGTTCCGGCGGTAAATCAGGGCGGTGTGTCCGGAATCGCGGGAATCATCCTCCCGATCGATTCGGTCGATCAATTTTCGGTGCAAACTCAAGCGGCTCCCGAATCGGGCCGTAATCCCGGCGGCACCGTGGACTTGGCCCTCAAATCGGGCGGTAACGGCATCCATGGCTCGGCCTATTATTACGTCCGGAATGAAGCCTTCGCGGCGGCGTCGCCATTCGTCGACTCCAAGAAGGAAAATCGCAATTACAATTACGGGTTCTCGGTGGGCGGACCGTTCATCAAGGATCGCTTCTTTTATTTCGCGACCTTTGAGAAACAAAGATTCACCATCGGTCTTCCCGGCCTGGGAACAGAACCGTCCGCGGCATATCAGACCGAGGCGCTCGCCGAATTGGCAAAATTCGGTGTTGCAGAAAATCCAGTCAGCGCCAGCCTGCTCACCAATCTCTGGCCCAGCTACGCGCTTACCGGGCCCGCCGCGCCAAACAACTATTCCAGCCCTGACCCGGAATTCGGCTATAGCTACAACGGATTAGCCAAAGTCGATTTCAAAATCAACGACAAAAACAACATTTCCTTTCACTACTTCGTCGGTCAGGGTAATCAGGTCGCCCCGGTCGGCGGGTCCGCGCTGGCTGAGGCCGCTTCCGAGCTGAAGTATTACTATGAGGTTGCCCCCATCCACGTTTCGAACTACGCGCTCGCTTGGAACTCCACTTTTTCTCCGAAAATATCGAATCAGCTGCTGGCCGGCGTGAACTACTTCCGCCAAATCTTCAGCGACTTCAATACAAACTTCGACCTAGCGAGCTATGGGCTCAATCTTTACGACGGTTTCAACCTCCCGGGCGCCCAAACATTCAGATTACCGGGTTTGACGGCGTTGGGTTGACTCCTCCGGAAGGCCGCGAAGACATCACCGGACATCTTACCGACGTCGTGTCTTACACGGTGGGAAAACATCAGTTTCGTTTCGGTGGTGAGTATCGAAGAGCTCAACTAGAAGAGTTTTATCATCGGCACGCTCTCGGGAACTTTGTTTTTGATGGTTCCCAGGGCCCTTGGGCAACCGACACCTCCGTCTCTAGCAACGTCTTGGCTCTCGCCGACTTTCTCGCCGGTGACGTGAGCCGCGCCAGCATCGCTGTCGGAGACCCGACTCGCTTGGTCTTCGTCAAGACCTTTTCCCTCTTCGCGCAAGACGCTTGGCAGTTTAATCAGAAACTGACCCTTAACTATGGCTTGCGATGGGACTACGAAGGCCCGCTAGGAAACGGCGACAAAGACTTGTCCGTGTTTGATCCCAGCAAAGGTGGCCTGGTATTTCAGGGCGCCGGAATCAGCAGCGTCTATCCCAAGGACTTTCGAAATTTCTCGCCCCGCGTCGGTTTTGCCTATAAGGTCGGACAGAAGGGCGATCTCGTGGTCCGTGGCGGTTTCGGCGTGTATTTCGACACGCCGAACTTGAATCCATTCCTGGACAACCGTCCCGCTAACGGTGCTCCCAACGGTTTGGAAGGAAATCCCGGGGGACCCTCACCTGTTCAAACCATTCCCGCCAACGAATTCACCTTGGCATCGGGAGTGCCTGTCTTCATTCCGACGACCACGCCGTGCCTCACGGGCAACGGTTGCGGACAGGTTTTCAACATCTTCTCCGTCAGCCAGAACTTCCGCACCCCCTACAACTACAACTACAACCTGCAAATCGAGAAGGCTTTGGGTAGGGATCTGCTCTGGCAGATTGGCTATGTTGGCAGCGCCGGACATCGCTTGCTCACCACCCAGGATATCAACCAACCGCCTCCGGGGATTTATGCCACCGCTGCGGCGCAGCAGGCCGCGCGGCCTTACTTCGCGACCTTTCCGGACTTCGGCGTGATCAACCAGATTGAAACCAACGGCAACTCCAATTACAACTCCCTTCAGACCGTTCTGAAAATTCGCGAATGGCATCGCTTCACCAGCCAGTTCACCTACACCTGGGCTCACGGTCTGGACGATATGACCCAGTATCGCGGAACACTTCCGCAAGACAGCTTCAACCTCAAAGGCGACTACGGCAACATGGACTACGACACGCGGCACAATTTCACGGCCGTGATGAACTACGATCTGCCTAACGCATCGCGGTGGAAGCCCTTGCTCAACGGATGGGCCCTCAGCAGCTTGGTGTCGCTCCATACCGGGCAGCCCTTTACTGTGTTTTCGTCGGCGGACACCACCGGCACTGACGAAGGCGAACAGCGCGCCAACCAAGTTGGCGATCCATTCGCTGGCGTTTCGCACGCCTTCAATAAAAACGGTGTGACTTGGATCAATCCAGCCGCCTTCGTCAATCCTGCTCCCGGAACTTTTGGGACCAGCCCGCGCAACGGCTACTACGGACCAGGCTATGCCTCGACTGATTTCTCCGTTATCAAGAACACGAAGATCACCGAGCGCATCGGCACGCAATTCCGCATCGAAATGTACAATCTCTTCAACCGCGTCAACCTGGCACCGCCAAGCAGCACTGTTGGCAGCGGACTCGGCATCGCCGCCGACACCATCGGCGACTACAACGGCGCTCCGGGCATCGGCCCTGGAGAAGCGTTCAACCTCCAGCTCGCGTTGAAAATTATCTTCTAACCTCTACTCTTTGCAGGTGGGCGATGCAGAACTACTGCGTCGCCCACTTCGCGAAAGCCATCCGGAGTGCGGCGGCTACCGACATCTTTAACATCTAATCTCAGAAGCAAAACCTGGCATCAAGCTCGATTCGCAGATCGCAAGCGCCCCCGAATACCTTCGCGTTAGTCTTCACGGAGTCAATCCAATGACCACACGCCGCGCCTTCCTAACCCAAATCGGCCAAGCCGGCGGCTTCGGCGCAACCTACGTCCTTATGCAGTCGTTGGGACTTCTTGCCATTCCAGCCGCCAGAGCAAGCTCCGTTGCGCTGCCAGAAAACTCCGGCAAAGGTAAGAGCGTCGTCATACTCGGCGCGGGAATTGCCGGAATGGTGGCGGCGTGGGAACTCCAGAAGGCCGGCTACCGCTGCACGATCCTCGAAGCGCGCAATCGCGCCGGCGGCCGCAACTGGACGATTCGCAGCGGCACGCGCGTCGAAATGACCGACGGCACCACGGAAACCTGCAAGTTCGCCGAAGGCCACTATTTCAATGCCGGTCCGGCGCGCTTGCCATCGCAGCATCAGACCATCCTCGGCTATTGCCGCGAATTTGGCGTACCCCTCGAAGTGGAAGTCAACAGTTCCCGCAGCTCCCTCCTGCAATGCGACTCCCTCAACGGCGGCAAGCCGGTCGAGCAGCGCCAGGTGATGAACGATACGCGCGGCCACGTCTCCGAGCTCCTGGCCAAGTCGTTGAACAAACAGGCGCTCGACGAAGACCTCACCAAAGAAGACAAAGAGCGCATGCTTGAGTTCCTGCGTAAGTACGGGGATCTCTCTCCCGACAATTTCTATAAGGGGTCCGCGCGATCCGGCTACAAGACGCACCCAGGCGCTGCCGACCAGATCGGCGTACCCCGTGATCCCCTGGACATGCACGCACTGCTCGACGCCAGCCTGTGGGAGGGCATGCTGTTTGAAGAGATGTACGACATGCAGGCCACCATGTTTCAGCCCGTCGGTGGCATGGATCAAATTGCCGCAGCCTTCGAATCCCGCCTCGGGAATGTCATTCGCTTTGAGACCGCCGTGGAGCAGATTCGCAAAACGCCCAAAGGAGTGCGCATCGGCTATCGCGATCGCAAAACCGGCGCGGCCGGAAGCATCGACGCGGACTGTTGTATCTGCGCGATGCCTCTCTCCATTCTCAAGACCATCGACGCCGATTTCTCTCCCGATTTCAAAAACGCTATTGACGGCGCCAAGTATGACTCCGCCTATAAAATCGCCTGGGAGTCGCGCCGTTTCTGGGAGCAAGACTACGGGATCTACGGCGGCATCTCCTTTCCTAAGCAAACCATCAGCGTAGTTTGGTATCCCAGCGCGAAACTCTTCTCTGAAAAAGGTGTGCTCATCGCGGGCTATGGCGTAGAAAACGACACCCCGTTCGGAAAACTGGATTTCGATGGAAAGCTCGCCGCCTCCCGCCAAGCGATTGAACATCTACACCCAGGCTGCTCGAAAGAACTGGCCAACCCGGTGTACGTTTCCTGGGGCCACATTCCCTACAACCTCGGCTCCTGGATCACTCATTTCGGACAGAAACAAGGTCTCCCCGGCTACGGCCGCCTGCTCGAACCCGACGGCCCAATTTACATGGCCGGCGACCACGTGACGCATCTGGTCGGATGGCAAGAAGGCGCCGCGTTGTCCGCTCACCGCGCCGTCACTAAGATCGACCAAGCCTTCGGCAGCAAACCAGGCCAACCTGCGATGAGCGCGAGCGCCGTCTGGGCGTAGGCTGGCCCTCGGTCTCGCAACTTGCGCTAGACTTATGCCGCACGAAACCTGAATCAATTGGAGACCACTGTGATGACTGCAAAAACTCGAGTGCTCGCGTCGATCGCTGCCGTTTGCTGCCTGTTAGCTGCATTTGGTCTTGTAAGAGCGCAAACGCCTTCCGCCAGCAAAATCCAGCGCATCCCCATCCCCAATTCCGATTTCCCAATCTCCCTCGGCGTCTGGGTTCCCGCAGGCTCCGACACGCTCTATCTCAGCGGCAACGTTCCTCCAGTCGCCAATCCATCCGCGCCAAAAGGCAGCGTCGAATCCTACGGAGGCAACACCGAAGCCCAAACGGTAGCGACATTGCAGCGCATCCAGCAAGCGTTGCAAGCGCAAAAGTTGGAGTTATCCGATGTAGTGATGATGCACGTCTACCTGGTAGGGGACCCAAGCAAAGAAAATAAAATGGACTTCGCCGGCTTCATGGCCGGCTACACAAAATATTTCGGCACAAAAGACCAACCCAACAAACCAGCCCGCAGCGCCCTGCAAGTAGCCGCCCTGGCTGCTCCCGGCGTCCTGGTCGAAATTGAAGTAATCGCCGTGCGTTCCCACTAGCGTGATTTGGCCGCAGGTCCTCTTCAACATTTGAAGCTCTCAACGGGAGCACAATCTGTGGCGCGGACACCTAACCAACTGGCCCCGATCGCCCATTATTTGTGAGCACCAGCAGGCAGTCCGCAAGGACCCCATGGGCTGGTTTTTTCCAACGCGATCCTACGCGGGCCTCCGTCGTATCTTCCTTGCATTGTGGATCTACAGCCACGCCGAGTGAAGAGGGGTACAGGGTAATCTAGAGAGCTTCTTTCAACTGTTCAACGGACACCGTCACGTCCCGCAATATTCGCCGGAGTGTTCCCGACGCAATCTCATCGTGAAGTGGAACTGTGACAGGTTGGCGCTTTGGATCAGTCCCATGCCGCAAACGCACGTGACTGCCTTTCTGACGAACCACAATGTACCCAAATTTGCCCAAAGCCCGGATCAACTGCTCGCCCGAGACTACCGGGAGCTTCGGACTCATCGCGTAATGACTACGCTCCCTACGAGTGCTTCACTAGGATCAGATATTTCTTCCCCGCGGCTTTCCATATCCTCAAGGCTTACCTCGATCGCTTCCCGAATATTCGCCAAGGCCTCCGAGACGGTCTTGCCTTGCGAATAGCAACCCGGAATCGACGGGCACACAACCACATAACCGCCGTACTCGGCATCAGGTTCTAGAAAGACCTTGTAGTCGCGCGACGTCATGCCATTGATGCTACTCCGAAGTCGAAATCCCCGCAATTGACTCACAGTCCCATCGGCTCGCAGAATTTAGATTACGGGGTCGGGAGATGGCTATTTTGGTTTTAAACGGGCTCGTAAAAAAGAAAAAAGGCCGCTCGATTCCTCAAAGCGGCCTTTTCCAATTTAAATCCCGGCGACGACCTACGTTCCCACACAGTTACCCATGCAGTATCATCGGCCCTGCGAGGCTTAACTTCCGTGTTCGGGATGGGAACGGGTGTGACCCTCGCGGTTTGATCACCGGAAACTTGTTAGCTCGCGCGACTTTTGGGCGGTCCATTCACTTTATCTAGGTGAATCGGTCGACTCATCGCGCGCGAGCGCGACAACAGAATTCGCAGAAGCGCAACGTGGAGGCAGGTTTTTCTTCAAACCTCCATCATCGAACCTCAAGCAAGGCTGGCATTACAAGTTCCACTCTATGTCGAACGCACTGTGCCTGACAAAACAAAGGCATTTGTGTACTTCTGCTCTTCCCCAAAGACGGTTTGGGAAAGTTTTATGATTAAGCCGAACGGGCGATTAGTACTGGTCAGCTTCACGCATTACTGCGCTTCTACCTCCAGCCTATCAAAGTCGTAGTCTTCGACTGCCCTTCTTAGGTCTTAAACCTTGGGAGAACTTATCTTAGGGCGAGCTTCATGCTTAGATGCATTCAGCATTTATCTCTTCCAGACTTCGCTACCGAGCGGTGCCCCTGGCGGGACAGCTCGTACACAAGAGGTCTGTTCATCCCGGTCCTCTCGTACTAGGGACAACTCCCTTCAATTCTCCTGCGCCCACACCAGATAGGGACCGAACTGTCTCGCGACGTTCTGAACCCAGCTCACGTACCGCTTTAATAGGCGAACAGCCTAACCCTTGGGACCTTCTACAGCCCCAGGATGCGATGAGCCGACATCGAGGTGCCAAACCTAAGCGTCGATGTGAACTCTTGGCTTAGATCAGCCTGTTATCCCCGGCGTACCTTTTATCCGTTGAGCGATGGCCCTTCCACGCGGGACCACCGGATCACTAGATCCAACTTTCGTTCCTGCTCGACTTGTAAGTCTCACAGTCAAACCGGCTTATGCTCTTGCACTCCACAGCGGGTTTCCAATCCGCTTGAGCCGATCTTTGAGCGCCTCCGTTACAATTTAGGAGGCGACCGCCCCAGTCAAACTACCCGTCTGGCCGTGTCTCCCCACCCGTCTCGGGTGGTAGGTTAGAACGACAGATTGGTCAGGGTAGTATTTCACTGTTGCCTCCTCCTCAGCCGAAACCAAGGTCTCACAGGCTCCTACCTATTCTACGCAGATCAATCCGTTATTCATGGCCAGAGTGCAGTTAAGGTGCACGGGGTCTTTCCGTCTAGATGCGGGCATCCGGCGTCTTCACCGGAACCACAAATTCGCCGAGCCGCTCGCCAAGACAGTCGATCTATCATTCCACCATTCGTGCAGGTCGGAACTTACCCGACAAGGAATTTCGCTACCTTAGGACCGTTATAGTTACGGCCGCCGTTCACCGGGGCTTCAGTTCAAGCCTTCGCCCTTGCGGGCTGAGCCCTTGCTTTAACCTTCCGGCACCGGGCAGGTGTCACCCCCTATACGTCGTATTCGACTTTGCAGAGAGCTGTGTTTTTGTTAAACAGTTGCAGATCGCGATTCGCTGCGACCGCTTCGGGCTATAAACCCTACAGCGGTGCCCCTTCTCCCGAAGTTACGGGGCTAATGTGCCTAGTTCCTGAGCGAGCGTTCTCTCGAGCGCCTGTGGATATTCACCTTGTCTACCTGTGTCGGTTTGAGGTACGGGCACCTGGTTGACTCCTTAGAGGTTTTTCCTGACAGCGTGAAATCGGAAACTTGTCGGCCATACGGCCACGTGCCCAGTCTCACCGTTGAATGACCCCACGGATTTGCCTGCGGGATCCGGCTTTCACTGGTCAACCACCACTTCCATCCGGTGGCTTCCCTATCCTTCTGTGTCACCCCATCGTCAAACGTCACCAGGCGGGACCGGAATATTAACCGGTTGTCCATCAGTTACGCCTTTCGGCCTCACCTTAGGACCCGCCTAACCCTGAGCGGATTAACCTTCCTCAGGAAACCTTAGACTTTCGGCGACGCGAGTTCTCATCGCGTTTATCGCTACTTATGCCGGCAGGGTCTCTTGTGTAGTGTTCAGTAGTCCTCTCGGTCTACCTTCTGACTCCACGCAATGCTCCCCTACCAAAGATCATCTCCGAAGAAATGACCATTTCGCAGCTTCGGTCATGTGCTTGAGCCCCGTTGGATTGTTGGTGCATATCCGCTTGACCAGTGAGCTGTTACGCTTTCTTTAAAGGATGGCTGCTTCTAAGCCAACCTCCTGGCTGTCCGAGCGAATACACTTCCTTTCCCACTTAGCACATAGTTAGGGACCTTAGCTGGCGATCTGGGCTGTTTCCCTTTTGACCACGGAGCTTATCCCCCGTAGTCTCACTCCCACGCATTTGTCCACGGCATTCGTAGTTTGATTGGATTTGATAGCCTGAGTTGGCCTCTAGTCCATTCAGAGCTCTACCACCGTGGCAATTCACGTAAGGCTGTCCCTAAAGACATTTCGGGGAGAACGAGCTATCACGGAATTTGATTAGCCTTTCACCCCTACCCTCAGCTCATCAGAGCGATTTTCAACTCACACCTGTTCGGTCCTCCAGTCGCGGTTAAGCGACCTTCAACCTGGCCAAGGGTAGATCATCCCGCTTCGCGTCTATTCCAACGTACTTGTCGCCCTATTCGGACTCGCTTTCGCTACGGCTCGCTTGCGCTTAACCTTGCACGTTAGAATAACTAGCCGGCTCATTAAGCAAGAGGCACGCCGTCAGGCTTTCACGGACCGAAGTCCGCGCATGGCCCTCCGACTGCTTGTAAGCATACGGTTTCAGGTTCTATTTCACTCCCCTCGCAGGGGTGCTTTTCGCCTTTCCCTCACGGTACTGGTTCACTATCGGTCGCCAGAGAGTATTTAGCCTTGGAGAGTGGTCTCCCCAGTTTCCCACCGGATTACACGTGTCCGGTGGTACTCAGGATACCGCTTCGAGTCTGATCGGTTTTCAATTACGGGGCTCTCACCCTCTATGGCTCCGCTTTCCAGCGGATTCATTTAACCGTCAGTTTGGTAACTCTACTTATGCGGTCCTACAACCCCCAAAGTGCAAGCACTTGGGTTTGGGCTGTTCCGATTTCGCTCGCCGCTACTTTCGGAATCTCTGTGATTTATTTTCCTCCAGGTACTGAGATGGTTCACTTCCCTGGGTTAGCTCATACCCGCCTATGTATTCAGCGGGCTGTAACGGGAGTTCATCCCGCCGGGTTTCCCCATTCGGAGATCCTCGGATCAAAGCCTGCTTGCGGCTCCCCGAGGCTTATCGCAGCTTGCCACGTCCTTCATCGCCTTCTGGCGCCAAGGCATCCACCGTACGCTCTTAGTAGCTTAATCATAAAACTCACCCAATCCGTCTTCGCTGTTCCGGGTTCGCACGTCTCCCGACTTGCGTCATCCGCTTCTGCGCTTTCACACAGTTCACTTCCGACGTCCTGACTGTCTGCGGCTCCATATACCTTGTGTTTCGGCTTCGCTGAAACTGGGTAGGTCTCAGCTCGACCGGACATTGGCTTTCGTTTCCACATTTCATCAGGCAATTGTTTGAGCTGCCTTTGTTTTCCACAGTTTTGCTCAACTCGAGCAAACTTGTAATAAATCCACACCATGACGTCCCGCCCTGACCGTAATCAGGACGAAATTATCGGCGTGGACTTGCCAGCCTTTCTGTTGTCAAAGAGCGTTTGCCCTGATCCCGTCAGAGCGCCCCAGCATTCCGCTGAGGCATTTGCTTACGTGGTTGCTGCCCGCGACTTGCATAGCTCAAAGTCCGTTTCCGAACTCCCAGCACTACTCACTGACCACTGCTCACTACCCACTCAAGCAATAAAAAACCCGGCGTCGAGCGCCGGGCTAAGTCACCATACCGGTGACTCTGCGCGAAGCTCGACTATTTTCTATCCAGTGCTCGTAAAGAACCTCACTATAGGGTGTACTTCCGGCCTTCGCTTGATCTTACGCTGGGAAGACGCTTCTTCTACCCGACTGTGATGCCCTGCTGGCTCAACTACCCCCGAGCCATTTGCAAGTATACAAGATTTCCCAAATCCGTCAAGCCCCTCCCAAAAATTATTTTGGGCGCCTGTGGTTTTCTGTGCAAAACCTCGGTACGGGCCTTTCGAGCAGAATGAACTCTCCCGCTTAATCCGACTCCGGCGAACTCGCCAAAATCAAGCATGTCTCCGAATCATTGCTCAAAAATCCCAAAATCGCGGGAAACTCATTTCGAAGTAGTCGCGAGATCGCGTCGCTAGAGCAGTTTGCGGTTCGAAGCCAAATGACCTTAGGCGGACTGCCGAACACAACACTGCGTTCCTGAAAGTCCGAGTCCTTCGACACCACCGTGAACCCGTTCGACCTGGCGTATTCCCAGATACTGCGTCCTCGGAGCGTCCCAATTCACAACTATGGACATGCGCTGAGCCAGGAAATAGGTCCTCGACCAGTGCGACTAGCCGGGGCGACAAATTCTCATCAAACAGAAGTTTCACGCCGAAAGTAGTTCGACCTTGCGTTCACGGTCAGCCGCAAAAGAAGACACGCTCGAATGTCTTCTTCGGTCAGGTACGGAAATTCCCGCAAAATCTCCTCGTGCGTCATCCCGTTGGCAAGATTCTCGAGCACATCATAGACAGTGATCCTCAACCCGCGAATGCAGGGCTTGCCGCCACGTTTTCCAGGTTCAATAGTAATAATTCCTGAATACTTCATACGCATACATTACGCGATACTCCCGGGGCAACAAAACAGTTTTTTTCTGAGCATTCCATGGACAAGCCGTGCCCGCGCGGATATATCCTGCCATCAACCGGCCACATCCAAGTGAAGCGCGCAACGAAAAAGGAGCTTCCATGCGCTATCGACTTTTGGGCAACAGCGGCCTCCGCGTTTCCGAAGCCGCCCTGGGCACCATGACCTTCGGCGAAGACTGGGGCTGGGGCACGGCCAAGGACGAGGCACGCAAGGTCTACGACGCTTTCCGCGAGGCTGGCGGCAATTTTATCGACACCGCAAACATCTACACCAACGGCACCAGCGAAACTTTCCTGGGCGAGTTCCTGCAGGGCCATCGCCAGAGCGTCGTGCTGGCCACCAAATACTCCAACGCTTTCCCGGCACGGATCCCAACGCCGCCGGCAACCACCGCAAGAATATGATCCAGGCCGTGGAAGCCAGCCTCAAACGCCTGAAGACCGACTATATCGATCTCTATTGGCTTCATATCTGGGACCAGATCACCCCCGTCGAAGAGGTCATGCGAGGACTCGACGATCTGGTGCGCCAGGGCAAAGTGCTCTACATCGGCGTCTCCGATGCCCCCGCGTGGTGGATCGCTCAAGCCAACACGCTAGCTCAACTTCGGGGCTGGTCGCCCTTCGTCGGCTTGCAGATTGAATACAGCCTGATCGAGCGCACCGTCGAGCGCGAACTGATCCCGATGGCCAAAGCGCTGAACATCGGCGTAACCGCATGGTCGCCGCTAGCGGGCGGCGTTCTCACCGGCAAATACCACGGCCACGGGTCGTCCGAGCCGGCCGCATGAACAGCGACATGATGAAGGACTTCAAGCCGGAGCAACAACGAGCCGACCGCATCGTCGCCGCCGTCAAGAAGGTGTCCGATAGACCGGCCGCAGCATGGCGCAAGTAGCGCTGGCGTGGCTCCGCTACCGCCCAGTCCCGGTCATCCCGATTCTCGGCGCGCGGAAGCTAACCCAACTGCAAGACAATCTGGCCAGCCTGGAACTGCGAGCTCTCCCCAGACCAAGTAAAGACCCTCGACGACGCCAGCCAAATCGACCTCGGCTTCCCGTACAGCATGTATGCCAAAGACTTCGTCCGAGCCATTGCCCACGGCGGCCTCCGAGACCAAATCCTGGCCTGATCGACCCCCTAAATCGGCCGGCGTTCGTGTATTGGCTCTGTGCGGCCCCCCCCCCCCGGGTGTTTTGCGCAATGATTTGATTCTGTGGGAGTTAGCTCTCCGAATGGCGCAGTGATTTGATTCTAAAGACCTTAGGGCCTTGGGCGGGAACGCGCAGTGTAGGTAGACGATCTCGCTTTCGAGGTATGGAGTTGTGCTGGCGTCGACTGATCACGAACCATTATGGCATGATTTGTTCATCATGTCAATATATTACTGATGTTGAACTATTCGAACGATTGGCGTGAGTTGCGCGAAGGCCGTCAGGCCAGATCTTCAGCCCGGATCGGCAGGCGCCGGATGCGCTTGCCAGTGCCTGCGAAGATGGCGTTGCAGACGGCCGGAGCGATCACCGGCAGGCCGGGCTCGCCGATGCCAGTAGGCCGGCAGGCGGCGGAGGCGCTTGCCAGTGCCTGCGAAGATGGCATTGCAGACCGCCGGCGCGATCACCGGCAGGCCAGGCTCGCCGATGCCGGTTGGCTCTTCGGTGCTGTTGACGACGTGCACTTCGATCTTCGGCGTCTCGTTGATCCGCGGCATCTGGTAGTTGTTGAAGTTGGATTGCTCGACGCGGCCGCGATCGATGGTGATGGCGTCCTTCATGAACGCGGACACGCCATAAATGGCGGCGCCTTCCACTTGCGCGACGATGCCGTTGGGATTGACCGGGCGGCCGCAATCGACGGCGTAGACGATGCGGTGCACTCTAACTTGGCCGTCTTTGACGCTGACTTCGGCGACGCCCGCGGTGTACGACTCGAAGGAAAAATATCCGGCGATGCCGCGATAGACGCCCGCAGGCAGCGGCTTGCCCCATCCCGCTTTCTCGGCGGCCAGCTTCAGCACCGCTTTCTGGCGCGCAGTGTCGAGCGGCTTACCTTCCTTGGGATTGGTGAAGTCGGGAATCTTGCGGTCGTCGCCGATCAAGCGTAAACGAAATTCCAGCGGATCGGCGCCCGCGGCCGCGGCGAGTTCATCGATGAAACTTTCGACCACGAAGCCGCTGCTGGAATGCTCGACCGAGCGCCACCACGCGCGCGGCACACCCGATTTCGCCAGCGTGTATTCGATGCGATAGTTTTTCGTCTGATACGGAATGAACGCGGCGGTAGCGAATTCGCTGGCTTCGGGTTTCTCGGCGCCGTCCTTGTCCCACACCGCGGCAATCGACGTCGAAGTCTGGAAATGTTTCCACGCCGCGAGATTGCCTTGCGCATCGACGGCGCCTTGCATGTGGTGATAGGAGGCGGGCCGGTAGAAATCGTGCTGCATGTCGTCTTCGCGGGTCCACAGCACCATCACCGGCTTGTTGCCGATGGCTTTAGCCACCTGCGCGGCTTCCATGACGAAATCGCCCTGATAGCGCCGGCCAAAGCCGCCGCCCATCAGCGTCGTGTGCACCACGACCGATTCCTTCGGCAGCTTGGAGACTCCCGCAATGACGTCTTGCGCCCACTGCGGAGCTTGCGTTGGCACCCAAGCCTCCGCGCCATCGGGACCGATGCGTACGGTGCAATTCATCGGCTCCATGCAGGCGTGAGCGGCGAAAGGAATCTCGTAGACGATATCGACTTTTTTCGTGCCAGTGGCAGCGGCGAGCGCGGAGTCGGCGTCGCCTTCGTTGCGAACAACTTTGCCGGGCTTGGACGCGTTCTCGATGAATTGCTTCCGCAGCGATCAGAGGATTCGGAAGCGTGCGGACCTTCGTCCCAGGTGATGTCGAGCGCCTTGCGGCCTTGCATGGCCGCCCAGGAATTGTCGGCGATCACCACAACGCCGCCAGCGCTAAAAGCGCCTAGCGCGACGGGATCGATGGAAATTACATCGCGGACGCCGGGCACTGCCTTGGCTTTGGTCGCGTCGAACTTGGCGGGCTTGCCGCCGAAGACCGGGCAGCGCGCGATGACCGCGTAGACCAGTCCGTCAGGTCGCGAATCGATGCCAAATTTCGCGGCGCCGGTCGACTTCGCGCGAGCCTCGAAGCGGTTGTGGTCGTGGCCAACAATCGTGAAATCGTTGGAATTTTTCAACGGCACCGTGTTGAAGTCCGGCACGGGAAGTTTCGCCGCGGCATCAACAAGTTGGCCGTACGTCAAATATTCCTTGCGCGCGCCGTGCAGCACGCCGCCATCCTTCGGCTTGCAGGTATCGCGATTCACGTTCCAATGCTGGGCGGCGGCCGTGATGAGCATTTCGCGCGCCGCAGCGCCCGCCTGGCGAAGCGGCATCCACGATCCCGCAACGCTGCCGCTGCCACCGGTGCCATGCTCGTAGATGGCGGGATTAGTCGGCGCCTGCTCGATGCGCACCTGCTTCCAATCGAGGTACAGCTCTTCGGCAAGAATCATCGGCAGCGCGGTCATGATGCCCTGGCCCATCTCCGACTTACCCAGGATCAACGTGACTTGATTGTCCGGGGTGATGCGCACCCATGCGGTGAACGGATTCGCAGGCTTCTTCTCCTGATCCGCGGCGGAAGCCGCGAACGCAGACGGCGAAAGATGGAAGCCGATGACAAGAGCAGCGCCCGCGGACGCGCTCGCTTTCAAAAAATCACGACGATTCACGACCGTTGTTGTTGCCATTTGACTTACCTCGCGTTCTACGGAGCCGGCGGAAGCCGGCGCTACCAGTGCGTGTTATCAGTTGGACTGATGGATCAGGCGGCGGAGGTCGCTTTGCCGGTTTGCATCGTGGCGGCGCGATGGATGGCCTTGCGGATGCGTTGATAGGTGCCGCAGCGGCAGATGTTGCCGCTCATGGCGTCATCGATGTCGGCGTCGGTCGGGTTGGATTTTTTCACGAGCAGCGCGACCGCGGACATGATTTGTCCCGACTGGCAGTAGCCGCATTGGGGCACGTCTTCGGCCATCCAGGCTATCTGGACGGGATGCGTGCCGTCGGCAGAAAGACCTTCGATGGTGGTGACTTTTTTGCCGGCGACTCTGGAAATGGGAGTGCTGCAAGAGCGGGCGGGTTCGCCTTCGATGTGCACGGTGCAGGCTCCGCACAGCGCCATGCCGCAGCCAAATTTGGTGCCGGTCATGTTGAGGGTGTCGCGGAGCACCCAGAGCAAGGGCATCTCCGGGCTGACGTCTACGGTCTGGGCTTTACCGTTAAGGGTGAAAGTGATGGCCATGGAGCCCTCCTTGGTGAGAGCGATATCGTACAACAAAATCCGCCTGAGGTGAAAATAGCCAAAATATCGTTAAACGGGGCAGCGCTTCCGGGCGCGGCCCGACCCGGGACCCCTCCAAGCGGAAAGACGCAGGAGGTTTCAAGAAGTGAGCAACGCCAAGCCTCGGTGATTTCGCTTGTTGGGGTGTGGCGAGCCGCACTTTAAGAGAAAAGATAACGCAGAGACGCAGAGGACGCGGAGATTCGCAGAGAGCCGGCAGGGATGCCGGCGCTACCAGTTGTTAGGTGGTGACGACAGTTGTTAGCCGGTGACGACGGTTGTTAGGCGGTCACGACGGTTCGGGGAACGTCGGTCTCGACGCCGCGCCAGCCGACTGGGCGGCCACTGACCGCCTCCTTCACCGAGCGGAACAAGACTACGTACATCAATTGGCGGTAGTAGAAGCGCTGGAGCAGCACGGGGAAAAGCAGCGTCCAGTCTTCCTTGCGCTCGAGGCAGAAGGCCACCACGCAAGTCAGGATGTCGATGATCAGGAAACCCAGAAAGAAGAGAACGGAGCGCTCCACGTCGGCGGTGGTCCAGATTTGCGGCAAGTGCGCGACTTTTTGTCCGAGCGCCCACAACAACAACGAGCCGAAAAACATCAGGTCGATGACCGGCGATATGAGAGGAAGCGCGAGCTGGAAGACGAAGATGTTCGGCAGGGCGATCCATCCGAGAGTGCCGTACTTCGGGCGGAACAAAGTATCGCTGTGCTTCCAAAACGCTTGCAGCGTTCCGAACGTCCAGCGGAAACGCTGACGGATCAGTTGTCCGGCGGTCTCCGGAGCTTCGGTCCACGCGATCGATTCTTCGTCGTAACCGATGCGCCATCCCAGGCGCCGAATGGCAATGGTTAGATCGGCATCTTCGGCGACGGTGTCCGCGGTGATGCCGCCAGCGGCTTCGATGGCTTCTTTGCGCCACGCGCCTAACGCGCCTGGAACGACGGTGATGCAGTTCAGAAGATCGAAGGCGCGCTTTTCCATGTTCTGGCTGGTGATGTATTCGAGGGCCTGCCAGCGGGTGAGCCAGCGCGAGCGATTGCCGACTTTGACGTTACCCGCCATGGCGCCGAGTTTCGGGTCGGAGAAATGGCGCACGAGTTTGCTGATGGCGTCGGGCTCGATTTCGGTGTCGGCGTCGATGGTGACGACGATTTCGGTGTGCGCTTCGGCCATGGCGTGGCTGAGCGCGGCGGACTTTCCGCGATTGATCTGGTGAATGATGTGGACGCGGGGATCCTGACCGAAATTCTGATCGAGGAGATCACCGGTGCGGTCAACCGAGCCGTCGTTGACGACGATGACGCGCAAATCCCGCAGGTCGGAAGCGAGGACGGACGTTACCGTCTGCACGATGACGCTTTCTTCGTTGTGCGCGGGAATCAGCACGGTGACGGTGGGCGGCGGATCAGGCATCACGTGGTGGTCGGGCCGCAATTTTTCGATCAACGCAAGAATTCCGATGATCAACGCGCGCCCGCTGACCAGCACAATGCCGAGGATAAAGATTGTAGCGATGCCGGTGCGCAGCCATCGATAAATTCCAAAAATGAAGCCATCGGCGCGGGCTTGCAATCGTTCGCCGGTGGATAGCGGCATCATTACTTCGGCGCGCGTTTTGCCGATGAGGTCGGACACGGAAACGAATTCGTAGCCCTGAGCGCGCAATGCATCGATGATTCGAGGCAGAGCGAGAACGGTATGAGCGCGGTCGCCTCCGCCGTCGTGAAACAGAATGATGTTGCCGTCTTCGGCCTGGCGCATGACGTTGTTGATGATCTCTTGTTCGGGAATCTGGCTCCCGGCGGCCTGCTGCCAGTCGTGCGAATCGATCTTCTGGCCGATGATCAAGTAGCCCATATCCTGGGCGATCGGAAGCTGAGCGACTTCTTCGGCGTATTCAGGCTGGTGATCGATGCCATAGGGAGGACGGAAGAGGATGGACTTCACGCCAATGGTGCTTTCGATCAGGCGCTGGGTCAAATTCAATTCCCAGCGTATTTGAGTCTTTGTGATTTCGTCAAAACTGGGATGCGTGTAGGTGTGATTGCCGATCTCGTGGCCTTCGGCGTATTCGCGCTTGAGGATTTCGGGAAATTCGCTGGCTTGCGACCCAATGACAAAAAAAGCGCCAGGCACGTTTTTGTCTTTGAGGATGTCTAGAATTTGCGGCGTCCAGCGAGGATCGGGGCCGTCGTCGAAAGTGATGGCAAGTTTCTTTTTGGCCGCGCCGATCTGATCGATGTCGTAGGAGAGAGGATAGGCTTCGTAATTTTCGTCGGTGAAGAGATCGGTGGCAGGCGTCATAGGTAAAAGAACGCTTGCCGCGTTTGGGGGTATCGACGAAGCGCCACACGTCGCCATCACCTTCCAGAATCAAGTCGGGGCCGGGTGCAAGGTCGGTGAGCTTCTGGCGCACGGCGTCGTCAGGACGCGTGGCGTCCCAGACGCTCCAGAGGGAAGTATCGGAATGGCCGAGTCGAAACAGCATGGTGCCCTGCACACCCATGCGCTCGCTGGCGCGCAACTGGTTATATCCGGTGACGGCGTCGAGCAGCCACACCTGGTGTACGAGGTTATGTTCATCCTCGTAGGAATAATGTGGATTGAGAGAGGCGTCGTCGAAATCGATGTCGGTTTCGGATTCGAAGGCATGCAGCAGAGCCTCTTGCACGCTGAACTCGGTGGCGGTAGACCACTTCTTGTCGGGCTTCTGTGGCCAGTCGTACGCAAAATTCGCGATACCGACGACGATTTTCTGCGCGGGGACCTGTGTCAAGATCTGGCGCAAATTTTCGACAAACCAATCCTGAGCGCTGATGGGACCCGGCGGGGAGGAGACCCAGTGCTGGTCAAAATTCAGCAGCACGATGGCGTCGCATTCCTTGCCGAAAAATTTGTAATCGTAGGCGTCGTCGCGAGCGGGCAGCTCGATCATCAGCTTCAGACCGACGGCATGGAGGGCCGGTGCGAGCTCGGAGGCGAATTCACGGAAGTGCGGCTGGGTCGCATCCGGAATGGACTCGAAGTCGACCACGATGCCCACCTGGTGGGCCTCGACGGCATACTCGACGACGTCGCGAACCAGATGGTGGCGGGCGTCGGGGTTCGCCAGAAGTTGCGCCATTTCGCTGATGCGCCAGACCTGCCCATCGTAATTGTTGAGCAGGCCCATGATGGGAAGCTCGACGTTTGCCGATTTCATCCAACGATGCAGCTTGTCGTCTTTGAGCAGCGAGACCGCTTCGGCAGGACTGGCTTTCACGGTCTGGTAGCGCTCGTAGTCGACGATGGTCAGCGCGCCGTCGGAAGTCACGGCATGCAACTGCTCGGGGATCAGGACGTCGAGATCTTTGTAGTGACGCTTGAGCGTTGCCAGGCTATTGGAATCCCAACTGACGTAATACCCGGCGCGCAGTGGATCATAGCTCGCCGGCACGTTGCCGAGGTTCGCGACGCGGCGGCGGCGCCCCTCGCGGACCGGAACAACTTTCGGGTTGGACCTGAGTTTCAGCGCGCGATAAATCGGCCTGGTAACCGGAAGCAGACCCGCCGGAAGCTCCACGCTGGCCGCGATATTGACGAAGAAATAGGCCAGGAGCAGGGTCAACAAAGCTCCGGAAATCTCCATGGCGCGACGCGTGCGACGCCATCGGACGCGCTCAGCGTCGTAGAAAATTGGTCCACGTTCCTTCATGAAACCTTTCAACCTGTCGAGCTGGCAGGGCCCTGAACGTCGGGCGGGGCCGGGTCCGTCTGCCTGAATGCGTCTGCTCTATTGTAAGATGCGTTTCATTGATGAAGCGAATTTTCTCGCATGCCATTGTCGCGCTGACGGCTGGATTGTGCCTCCGGCTGTTTTTCGTCTTCAAGTTCCCCGCGAATTCGGGCGACACCGTTTTGTACGAGCAGATGGCGACGAACTGGTTGAAGCATCATGTCTACGCGATGGAGGTTTTTGGCCAGATCACACCGGTGGACCTGCGCATGCCGGGATATCCGGCGTTTCTGGCGATGGTATACGCCATCACCGGACGAACCGGGCCGGACGCGCGGCTTTGGGTGATGATCGCGCAGGCTTTGGTGGATCTGCTCTCGTGCGTGTTGATCGCCACGCTGGCAGCGACTTTGTTTCTGATGGTGAACGAGCGCAATTCGCCGGGACGCGTTTTCACGGCGGCGCTTTGGCTGGCGGCGCTCTGCCCGTTCACCGCGAACTATGCCGCTGTGCCGCTCACCGAGGTTTTTGCCACGTTCTTCACGGTTGCGGCGCTATTGCCGCTTTGCCTGCTGGTTGGGCGGACGCGGAATAACGGGTGGATGTTCATCAAGAAGGAGTGGCGCCTCGCAAACAACTACGGTTATTTGTGGGCGTTGGCGGCGCTGCTGGCCGGCGTTGGCACCCTGTTTCGGCCGGAAGCGCCCCTGCTGCTGGTGGCCGGGTGGATGGTTCTGGGGATTGTGCTGGTATTGCAGCACGAAGCGAAACGTTGGGTGCTGACCGTTGCTGGCATGGGGCTGGTATGCGCGATTCCGCTCGTTCCGTGGGCGGTGCGCAATGCGGTGACGCTGCACGAGTTTCAATTTCTGGCCCCGAAAAACTCGAATCTGCCCGGCGAACTGGTTCCTTATGGTTTCATGAGCTGGGAAAAGACCTGGCTCTATCGGTTTCGCGACGTCTATCTGGTGCCGTGGAAGCTGAATGACGAAGCAATTCTCGTGGAGGATATTCCCGCGGGAGCATTCGATACTGGCGGAAGAGCGGGATCGTGTCGCGGCGATCCTGGAGCCCTATAACAATGATTTGACACTGACGCCTGAGGAAGACCGCGCCTTCGGGGAACTCGCGCGGCAACGAACGGCGCGCCATCCTCTGCGAACCTATGTGTGGCTGCCTCTGGCGCGAGCGATTACCCTGTGGTTTACGCCTCGCATTGAGCTGATTCCGGTTTCCGGCACGGTGTTTCCGCTCAGGCAGTCGTGGCAGGACGATCGGATCGATCAGTCCGTGACGGTGGGACTGTTTCTGCTCAACATTGCTTACGTTGCGCTGGCAATCTGGGGAGCGGTGCGTCTGTGGCGGCGGAGCATTGCAGTGCGCCCAGCACTGGGTGTGTTGATCGTTTTTATTGTGCTGCGCACGGCGTTTCTGACGACTCTGGAGACGCCGGAACCGCGGTACGTTCTTGTCTGCTTTCCGGCTCTGATTGCGCTCGCCGCGCAGGTCTTTGCGCCTTCCGCGGAATCTAGCTAGGGCGCGAGAGCTAGACGAAGATTAGACCGCCCTTCCCGGAACGCGAGTGGCTGCTTGTAAGGCGAGGTCCAGGCTTTTAGCAATCGCCGCTAAGGCGAGCCGATGAGGCCACGCAGCTCCGGCGCGAGTTGCTGGAAATGCCTGACGTTGAATGTGTAGATGCGGTCGCAAGCCGCTTTCTTGGCGCTGTCGAGATGTAACACGTCATATACGCGACCTCCTGCCCACCCGTTTTGCGAGCAGCGCTGAATCGCGTCCTGATACTCCTTAGCGGAAAGCGTCACAATCTCAAATGCATACAGAATATTGTCTGCCAGGAACTGCCACGCGTCGTTCGGGAAGATCGGCGGAATAAATGGCGTTCGCGTCAGCACAGAGAAGCATTCGGCCAGACCGTGGGCACTTATGAACCCCTCTGTTTTCTTTGCGTGAACGGAGCGCAGGGCCTCGACCGCCCGATTGTAGTGAGGGTGACCGGCTACGCACGCGGCAACTACGACCGCAGTGTCAAAGTAGAACTTCACAAGCCGGAAACGTCCTGGATGCGTCTCTCTCGATCGTCGTCGACGATAGTGTCCCAGTTGAAGCCGGTCGGTACTTTACCCAAATAGACCCATAGTCCGTCGCGGCGGACAATGGCGGGGCTCTGTTCAATCGGTCGGAGAACAAGCCCCTCTGGGCGCTCCTCAAGCTCGAGAGTAGCGCCGGCTGAAAGCCGAAACCGCTCGCGAACCCGTTTTGGGAGCACGATGCGCCCTGCGCTATCGATCCTGACATTCATGGCATAAAGAATACCATATGCCATGGCATATGGCAGTAGAGGGGCCAGCAATATCTAGTCCCTGTGATCAACGACTAGCCTTCGAACGGTTCAGGGTGAATCGTTACGCGATGAACTTGGGGGAAGCGTTCTTTGACGCGGTCTTCGAGGGCGGCCGTGACGTCATGGATTTGTGTGATGGGTAGATTGCCCTTCATGGTGCAGTGGCAGGAGGCCAAGATGCGGTGCTCTACCTTGCGGACGTGGACGTCGTGGCAATTTACCAGCTCATCGAATTCGGCGGGCAGGGTGTTCAGGAACTCCTCGATGGAGCGAGAGAGCTGCTTCATTTCGCCGCCGCCGACGTCGGTGGTGGCGATGTGGCGGCCCAGGGGCTCGATGTGGATGTTGACGTCGATGGGCCCGTCCCGCAGCTCGCGAATGCCGTCTTCGAGTTCGGAGGCTTGGCGGTGCGCGTCGCGAAGACTGAGGTTTTCGTCGACCTCGAGGTGGAGTTCCACGAAGAGCTGATTTTGTTGCTGGAGGGCGCTCACGTCGTGAACCGCCAGGCCCATGCGCTGGGCGACAGCACGGATCGCTTCAAACAAGCTCTCGCCTTGCGGGGCGCGGGGCTCCGCGTGGACCATCACGTCGGAGGGCACAATTTCGCCGATGCGTTTCTCGATGGCGTCGCTGAGGGCGTGGACTTGCTCGAGGCTGGCGGTGCGCGCGACGCTGACGGTGGCGTCGACGAAGTGGCGGTTGCCGGCGCGGCGAACGCGTACGCGGTCGACGTCCAGGACGCCATCCATGCGGGCTACGGCGCGAGCGATTTCTTTCTGTAATCCTTCGGGGGCAACATCGAGTAGCGCATCCACGGTGCGTTTGCCTAGCCGCGACCCCACCCAAAGAATGATGCCGGCGACCGACAAGCCAGCGAGCGCGTCGGCATAGATGAGCCAGGGCATGTTCCAGGTCTCGCCTGCCCACACCAGACCGATTCCGGCGATCACGACGATCGTGCTCCATACGTCGGTGGAGAAATGGAGAGCGTCGGCTTCGAGCGCTTCACTGGGATATTTCTTGACGACATTTGAGAGAGCGCGGGCGCGGGTCAGGTCGATGGTTAGCGCGACCAGAAGGACCAGGATCGCAGTGATGCTGGGGGCAATGTGGACAGTTTTGAAGAACAGGCGCTCGAAGGCCTCATAGATGACGTAGAGGGCGGTGAGTACCAGCAGCCCGGTCTCAACGAAGGCGGAGAAATTTTCGAATTTGCCGTGGCCATAAGGATGGCGCTCGTCGGCCGGTTCGTCAGAAACACGTACCGATAAAAACGTGATCACCGCGGCGACCAGGTCGAGCCCGGAGTGGAGAGCTTCCGATAGCACGCCCAAACTGCCCGTGCGAAGTACCAGAAACGCCTTCAGCGACACCAGCACCACTGCGGAGCCGACGCTGAGCAGCGCCGCCTGCTTCTTTTCTCGCACTTCGGTGGCGAGTGGGTTGGTCATAAGGCATGCCTAGGCTGAGTTTGCGCGGCAACACTAAAAGACCGCCCTCAACGACCGAAGCCGGCCTTATTCGTAAGTACGTACGGATTCGATGTACGCAATGCGAGCGCGTGGTCAATCCGCGGGAGACCTTGCGCCACCGCGAACGCGCGCTCCGTAGCCGCACAGCTTAACGTTTGTGGAGAAACCGAACAAGGAAGGACTAGACAAGACTCAGGGCTTCCGTGGCAGGAATCGTAGAGCGGCGGAGTTCATGCAGTAACGCAGGCCGGTGGGCGGTGGACCATCGGTGAAGACGTGGCCGAGGTGGGCGTCGCAGAGGGTGCATTTTACTTCGCGACGGATGGCGCCGAAGGAGATGTCTTTCTTTTCGTAGACGTTTTCATCGGCGATAGGCTTCCAGAAACTTGGCCAGCCGGTGCCGGAATCGAATTTCGTTGCGGAATCGAAGAGCGCGTTGTCGCAGTCGATGCAGCGGTACAGACCGGGAGCGTGCTGATCGTAGAGCGCGCCAGTGAAGGCCCACTCGGTGGCGGCGCGACGGGTCACGTCGTACTGCAGAGGGCTGAGTTGCTTCTTCCACTGGTCGTTGGTCTTTTGGATCTTGGGCAGGTTGGCTGCCGTTTGGCGGGTGCCGTCGTCGGCAAACTTTATGATGGTGACGGGACCCGCGGCGACGGCTGCTTGCGCCGGCTCATCGTCCGCGAACGCTCCAATGAGAGCTCGTTGCACGCCGATGAGCAGTCCATACGCCCCGGCGGTTGCTGCGCCAAAAATTAGACCGCGTCGGGTTAGATCTTTCATGCGAGTACCAGGAAGACTTGACTGCCTCAGATTCGTTTTTTTTTGCACGTCGCGTCCATCGCGATGTGGGCGACTGGGACACAGACAATAGTGTCTTTGCTACTCAGAGCTATCCTCGACCGCCAGCTCATATTACGTTTCGCGGCGACGATTGGATGCTCAGCAACCGTGACGTCTCACGGCGACTTACTTTGCGGCGCTTAAAGCGGGAGCCGGCAACAGCGGCAACCGCTTGGGCTCTCCGCGGGCTCCGCGCACCTCAAGCTCTTCAAATAGCAAAGACGGCGCTACGACAGAAGCGGGTAGACCGCCTTGCGCCGATCCGAACGCGCCCAGCGCCGTGCCCGAAAAGCCCGCGATCTGGCTCTGCATGTAGTTGTAAACGAAATTGTCGTTGCCGACGCCCGCGAGATTTCGCAGCGAGCGGCTGTTCACGCCGATGATCCGAGCCCCGCGCATGATTTCCTCACGTCCATCCTCGGGATAAACTTTGTAAACCAGCAGCGGCAAACGATCGCCGGTACCCGCGCCGCCGCCATAGCTGGCCAGCAGTTCCGAGAAATCTTCCTGGTGCAGCAGGCTTAGCGAGGGGTTGTCCATTTCGCGCACGATTACGCAATACGGCAGCTTCTCCGCGCGACATTCATCCAGAAACTTCTTCTTCAACTCGGCCGGCGAAACCTCGTCCGTTGACGTGAAGAAGAGATTGCTCATGGTCGGCTTGGCATCGGTCAAGAATCCGGAACGCCCGTGACCATTGGATTGGTCGGAATCATTGCCGGGACGCCTGGACATCAGGAGTTCCTTGAGCGTGCCATTTTCCACCACGGTCACTTTCTGCGCGCGCACTCCTTCGTCGTCAACCGCGTAAGAACCGATCAACGGTGTGCCATGAAAATCTTTGGCGGTGGGATCGTCAACAATGCTGACGCTGGTGGGCAGAACACGCGCGCCAATCCTGCCGCTCCAATCGCTTTTGCCCCCAAGGTTGCCCATCATCTGTTCGACGATCGGCTGGAAGGATATGGGCGGGCGCGAGCCGTTCATCGCCGGACCCAGAATCTGAGCCAGAAGCGGCGCGGCAGCACGCGCTTCGAACAACACCGGCCCGGTGTAGTCCTCCGCGGGCCGCGACGCACGGAGCGCCATCAACTCGCTGCCGGCAACGTTCAAACCTTTTCGCACCGCATCCACGTTCGGCAAATCCGCGGGCTTTGGGGCATACGCAGAAAACAGATAGTTCAGCGGCATGCCATCCTGAGCCAGCGTGTTCATGCCCGCTTCCACGGCCGCAAACGTGCGGTTGGTGCGAATCTCGGTGCCCTCGCTGGTCATCAAGTATTCCGTGGCGTAGACCAGGTAATAGGTGACGCGCGATTCGTAAATTTCCGGGAAGGCGCGCAGCGTTGCGGACGAATCCCGGGCTTCCTGATCCCAATTGCGGTTGGTCCAATCCGGAGTGACCAGCGGATCGATCGTGCGAACCGGCTCCGCTTTCGAAAAGTCGTCGATGTCCGACTGCCGCGCGAGGCTACTCAAATAAGCCTGCTTGCGCGAGTAGGTCTCGACGGCCTCCTTGAAAGCCTGGTCGGTGGCGATCCACAGATCCTGGCGGAGCGAATCGTAGTCGCGATCGATTCCCACGGATCCCGTCGATCCGATAAACCCCCGAAACCCTTCATCTCCGATGAAATTGGAGCTATCCAACTTGTACGTGCCCACGCGCGCTTCCACGTCCATGAAGCGCTGGCGGGTATGCGTGCTGGTCATCAATGTGCCGAATTGCGCGACGATTTCCTTCACGTCGAGATCGAGGAGTCTGTATTCCACGTAATATGGACGCACGGGCTGGTTGGTGCCCGGAATCTTCAATTCCAGGCGCGTTTTCGAGCGCGCCATTTCATCGCGCATCGCACGCAGCGTTTGATCGTTATCTTGCGGAGCTTGTGCCGCGGCAGCCTGTGCGCGCGTCGGCGCGAACCAGGCTCCCACTGCCAGGACCATGGCGAAGGCCATCCTCATTCGCGCCCGGTTCACTGCGCACCTCCAGCCTTCACGGTGTCATGCGCGGGAGAGGGCAAAATCGGAGGCCGGTCCGTGGAGCTCTCTTTCTTCTGAACTTCGAGTTCGGTGGTCAGAATCGCAGGCGAGGCCGCCGAAACCGGAACGGAGCCTGATTCCGCGCCGCAGTACCCGTTGAAGACTTCCGTGGTATCGCCGGTGGCCACGATTTTCGTCAGAGACGCCAGCGGCGTGCCCACGATGTCCACGCCGCGAACCAACTGATCCGGCCGGCCGTCAGCGAATACTTTGTACACAACCAGCGGCAGCACTTGAAACGCCTGCGGCTGGCCGCGGCCGGTAAACGTAAATCCACCGGCAATGTCGTCGATCAACAAACCGAACTCTTTGTGCTGTTGCTTGATCAGTTCGATCAATTTCACGCGGAGTTCCGCGTTCGTCACCGTCTTGCTGCTCTCCACGATCAGATTTCCCTGACGGGAAACCGGCGACGCGCCGAGTTGCCGCCGTCCGTGCCCGTTCGAGTGCGGGAAGCCCACCAGCGGCGACCGTGACATCTCGAAATCTTTTAGCACGCCGTGATCCACGAGCGTTACGCGATGGGCTTTCACGCCCTCATCGTCGTATTCGTAGTAGCCCAACAGATCCGTAGAGCCCAGCTTCCTCATGGTGGTGTCGTCCACGATGCTCAGAAAGTCCGGCAAAATCGGTTGGTCCACTTTTTTCGCGAAGGTCTGGCCTTCGGAAACATCCTTCTGCCGATGTCCTTCGTCGCGATGGCCGAAGACTTCGTGGAAAAAGACGGCCGCTGCGCGTCCCGTCAACAAGGCAGGTCCGACGGAAGGCTCGTTAATGGGAGCGGCGACCAATCCTTCGAGTTCCTTGCGCATCGTCGCGCCCGCGGCAAAAACCGCTTTGTCGTCCGGAGCATCCGACGGGTTCACCCAATCAAAATTGTAATAACGCTCCAGGTCCATGCCATCCGGGGCCTTGCCTTGGATGAACAATTCCAAGCGGTAACGTATCTGACCGTACTGAAGTTGCGTCCCTTCGCTGGTCAGTTGGTACGCATTCTGAGCCTGGGCCGTGAAGGTGACGATGGAATTGATCACCGCGGGCGAGGAACGAAACTCCTTCGTGTAGGCGCGCACTTTTTCTTCCCAAGGCTTGCGTTCGAGCTGGAAGGATGTTTCCGGACCAATATAGGTGTGCGGCTGTTCGTGGGTGAAATCGGGAGCGGCGCCTTCGGCGGTCTCGACTTTTACTTCCTTGCCGGTCTTGATCTTGATCAACGCTTCGGCGGCCGATTTGTATTGCTTGTCGGTCTCCAGCCAGATGGCGCGCCGGAGCACTTCGGTGTCGTTGTCGATGGGAACGGGCTCGCCAGGTCCGCCTCGTTGTTCCTCGCGGGCGCCAACTTTGTGGGTGTTGTCGAGGTCGTAGCTGCCGGTGCGGACCGAAACTTCCAGCCATCGATTGCGATTCTCGGTGCTGGAAAGCAAGGCTCCGTTGGAGCCGGACACTTCGGCGCGCTGCGTGTCCGTAATGGTGTAGCCGATGTAGTATGCCGACGGGTCTTGCGCGCCCAGGATTTTCACCGAGCGATCCAGTTCCGCCTGCATCGCCGCCAGCAGCGGCGAACGCTTGGCCGGCGTATCCGGGGGCGCGGCTTGCGCCACTCGCACGCTTACGGGAGCCAGCAGCGCCAGCAAACTCAGCGCTGCGCATAGGGAAACGAATCTGTTGCGGATCAATGTACTCAAAGGAGTCCTCACTTACGCTTAGACGGGTCTGCGAATCATTCAGTGTACGACAGCGCTCAGGAGCGCACAAACTGCGCAGAAGTCAGGGCCGCCGCGAAGGCAACATTAGTTCGACGCGCTGCCGGGAGATACCGTTGCATCACGTACCTGGCCGGCCTGTTCGCGACTCTCGTACTCCATGGCCGGGGAACAAGGCTGGGAGTTGGTTGCGTGTTGCGCTGGCGGGCGCCGCCGCGCCCTGTTTAGGCGGACACAGACAGGAGTGTCTGTGCTACGTGGGCGCCTAGTCGCCGCAGCAGCGGAAGACAGCCGCCGCCATATCATCATGCTGCGCGTGGCCGCGCACGAAACGATCCACTTCGGAGAATATCTGTCCGAGAAGCTCCGGCGGAGTGCTGTAAGGGTAGGCTTCGCAAACACCTTGCAGGCGCTCCAAGCCGAAGGACTCGCCGTCGGTATCGAATGCGTCGGATATTCCGTCCGTGAAAAACAGCACCGAATCCCCCGGCTCGATCGTAATCTTTGAGGTGTCGTAGGCCACCGACGGATCGAAGAGCCCCGGCGGTATCCCTTGGATTTCCATCGCATGGCAACCTCGCTGGGACAAGTGAAAAGGTCCCGGCATGCCGGCGCTCGCGATTTGCATCTCCCGGGTACGCGGATCGAAGAGGGCGTATTGCATCGCCGCGTGCCGCCGCGATGCGCCGCGAAGCATCAGCCGCCGATTCAGCGTGGACAGCACATTCGCAGGCGATTGCCCCGTTTTGTGAACGCCGCGCAGCGTGCCGACTGCCAGCGCCGCATACATCGCGGCGGGCAGGCCCTTGCCGGACACGTCACCGAGGTACAAACCGATGCAGCCGTCAGTCATCTCGAAATAGTCGAGAAAATCGCCGCCCACTTCCGCGATGGGCTGAAACTCGTGAGAAATTCTTACGCCGCCCGCCCATAGCGGCTCGACCGGGAGCATGCCGCTCTGAATTGAGCGCGCTTCCTCGAGTTCTTCCTCGCGCAACTTCTCGATAACGCAGAGATCCACCGGCGTCGCGATCGTATTCATGTGATTTCCAGACGGAACGTCTTACCGGGAAAGGGGGTTTCAGCGGCAAAGCCAGTTTACCAGCGGACCTCGAACGACTATTGGGAAAGGCGAACGTTGTTTCCTTCCGCACAAGCCGCACAGCGCAACGTTGCATCACATGCCGAAGCGGCAACACAATGCGATCATGCGCTGGTTGGCGGGATTGCTCGTTTTTGTCGGCATTGGATTCGGAATCTATCAATATTCCCTGAAGCAGATGCCCGTCTCCGATGCGGGTACGGCCCCGACCCAGGCGATCAGCCTGACTGGTGTGCGCGGCGACCTCTTGCAGATCGCCCAGGCCGAGCGGGGTTTCACGGCGTTGAACGATCACTGCGCGTCCCTGGATGAATTGATCTCCTCGAATTCCATCACCATGCAGCGTCCCGAACGCGACGGCTATTCCTATACGGTCCAGTGTTCTGGCGGCGATTTCACGGTCACCGCACGCCATCCGTCCGCGCCCGAGGGCTCCCCAATTCGGTACCCCATCCTGGCCATTGATCAAAACATGCAAGTCCGCGAAGTGCAGTAGCACAAGCACTCTTGCCTGTGTCCCCTCTGCCATTTCATCCGCTGGGCGCATCGAGCTCCCTCGGTTTGTCGATCATGTGCGCCCGACGACCGCGCACGGAACTTTTCCTTTCTCCCCGCCGTACATTCCTACGACATCGGTCCCTCATGCCGAGGGGCCAGTGGCGCACAAAACGAAGGAGCACACTATGGATGGCAAATTCATCGGCCTGGTAGCTGTAATCATGAGTCTAAGCATTCCTCTTGGCGCGATGTATACGTACTATCGGGTGCGCAAACTGCGCTGTGAAGAGCGGCTCGCGGCCATCGCTCGGGGGGTAAGCGTGCCCATGGTCGCCGAGCTCTCCGAGACCGCGAGGTCGCGCCGCGCCGGCATTTTGCTGGTGAGCGCCGCCATCGGCTGGATCCTTACCTTCGGTCTCATTTCGCAAGTCGAGCGCGAGCCGGATACCTGGGTCGGCCGCCGCCTTCGGCATCATTCCGCTCATGGTCGGAATCGGCTTTTTCCTGGACGCCACACTGATCCGCCGCGATCTCCATCCGTCCAGCTAGGAACTCGGCTTTCTTTGGTGGGGGCGGCCATCGCGAACCCGCGGCAACCAAGCTAATTTTGACGATTCCGGACTCTCGCTCAGCGAATCTCACGCGCTCTCTGCGTTTCGGCGGTACCGGTTTTTTCGTCCCGGGGGCCGGGGACAATGCCAGCCCCCGCACCGCCGCCTGTGCTAAACTTAGTCTTCATGCATCCCGCCATACCCCGCTTGTTGGACCTCCAGACCGTCGACCACCACATAGCCGCGCTGCGTGCCGATCTCGAGAGTTTTCCCTAAGCGTATTCGAGAAGCCGACCTCAAGCTGGGCGGAGCCCGAGCGGCCCTGGCTGCCGCCAAAGAAGCCCACGTCAACGGCCAGAAGGAACGCAAAAAGTTCGAGCTCGACGTCGAACAATGGAAGGAACGCGCGCGCAAATACCGCGACCAGAGCGGCGCCGTGAAAACCAACGAAGCCTACAAAGCCTTGCAACACGAAATCGCCAACGCGGAAGGTGAGATGGCCAAAGCCGAAGATCGCCAGTTGGAGATCATGATGGCGGGCGAAGACGTTGAGCGCCGCGTCAAAAATGCCGAGATAAACCTCAAGTCGGCCGAGCAATCCGTCGCTATTGAGCGCAAGGACATCGAAACGCAGCAAGGCGCCAAGAAAAAAGAACTGGATGCGGCGCTAGCCGAGCGTGAACGGGCGCTCGCTCCTGTCCCGGAAGATTTGCGCATCCTTTACGACCGCATCGCCAAGCGCCACAACGGCACCGCGCTGGCCTTGGCGCGTGACGGCCAATGTCGCGGCTGCGGCATGCGCGTGCTTCCGCACATTATCCAATTGCTCGTGCAGGACACGAATGACGAAGAGGTTTACCGCTGCGAAAGCTGCGGTCTCATCCTCTATTCGCTTGAACCGGTCATCGCTCACAATCTCGACGCCGCGGGCGGCAATGCGGCTTCCGTGTCAACCACCTAATGGCCAAGCGCGTCCTACCTCCCCGGGCCACGGGGCTTTTCGCTGACGGAGCGTCCGAAGCGAAACCTGTCGCGGCCGCATACCGCGCCAATATCGACGGCGGCTCACGTGGCAATCCTGGTCCCGCGGCCTACGGAGTGGTGATTCGCGATGCTAAAGGCGACATCGTCGCCAAGTTGAAAAAATACATCGGCCGCATGACCAACAACGTCGCCGAATACTACGGCCTGATTGCTGCGCTCGACTACATGCAATCGCAAGGCATCCGGGCGCTGCGCATCGAAAGCGATTCCGAATTGCTGGTGAAACAAATGCGCGGCCAGTACAAGGTGCGGAGCCCGGAGCTGCAGCCACTGTTCGAGCGCGCGCGAAAAATGTCGCAGGCGCTCGAATCGTTCCGCATCGACCACGTCTATCGCGAGCAGAATCGCGAAGCCGATGCGCTGGCCAACGAAGCTATGGATGAAGTCGAAGGTGGCAGTGCCAAGTCGGCCAAGGCTGCGGCGGCGGCGGCGCCAGCGCCAGCGGCAAAATCAGAAACGCGAGCTCCGGTCGGGGAAGTCCGCAAGATCCGCGCGCGTTTCCGCAGCGGCGTCCTGTATCTGCTCGAAGATGTCGATCTCCCCGATGGCGTTGAAGTTGACGTCCTGCTCCGGCTGCTCCCGCCGAAGTCCTGAACGCTCGCGTTCCGGAAAAATCCGAAAGCTCTAGTTCTGTTCAAGCATCACAGTAAGTTCGGCGCATATTGTTTTTTTTTGCGGATGGAGGAAGTGACTATCTTGTGTCGGCCAGAGCTACGTAAGCACCCAGGCCGATCATCCCGAGGCCGGAAGCGACTCGTTGGCGGCTGCGAAAGCGGGCGTTGTGCTTGAGTTTTTGCTCGAGTGGGGCGGCGAGCAGGACGACGACGAGGTCGGCGGTGGTGTTGAGGGCGACGGAGATTGCGCCAAGTACTACGAATTGCAGAAAAACGTGACCCGCTGGCGCGGAAATGAACTGCGGGATGAACGATAGGAAGAAGAGGGCGGTCTTGGGATTGAGCGCTTCGGTGAGGATGCCCTGGCGGAAGGCATTTCGCGACGGTGTTGTGGCGCTTACGGCTAGCCCCGCGTTGCGTGTGCGGATCATGCGGATGCCCAGCCATACGAGGTAGGCGGCGCCAGCATACTTTACCGTGTGAAAGGCGACGGCGGATGCCGCGAGGATGGCGGAAACTCCGAGTGCTGCGGCAAATACGTGGAAGAGGCCGCCGACGAATGTGCCGAGCGAGGATTGGATTCCTTCGCGGCGGCCGCCTGCCAGGCTGCGAGCCAAAACATAAAAAATTCCCGGACCCGGGGTGATGGCTAAGATTAGCGCGGCCGCGAAGAACAGCAGGAATCGATGAGCGTCGAACATGGGGGAATTGTAAGCGTTGCGGCGCGGGCCAGCAACAAGTCCATCACTCGTCGAAGCGATCGTCCGGCGTCATGGATTGTCGGGATTCACAGCCAGGAATGGCTGTGCCACTGGACGTTCTGTCGCCAGCGCTCCAATTGGCGCGATGACGCCAGTAGAGCGTGCTGTATCGACGCGCGTGCCGTGTTTGGTCTAGCATAGCGTGCCGCATGGGTCTGCGAGATCCCGCGTTTTACGGAGGCACGTTAAATGGAAGAGCAGCTGAGCTTAGAATTTTTGCGCGTGGTGGAAAATGGCGCGATTGCGGCGGCCCGCACCATGGGCTTTGGAGATCGCCACAAAGCCGACGAGGTCGCCGTCGAGGCCATGCGCAAGACCATGGACGCGGTGCAGATGGACGGCACGATCGTGATCGGTGAAGGCGAGCGCGACGAAGCGCCGATGCTGTACATAGGCGAAAAAGTCGGGCTGGCGACGCACGCGCCAAAGGCCTTGTTTCCGGAAGTGGACATAGCCGTGGACCCGCTGGAAGGAACAAACCTTTGCGCGACTGGGGCGGGTGGCGCCATCGCGGTGTTGGCCGCCAGCGAGAAGGGCGGACTGCTGCACGCCCCGGACATTTATATGGAGAAGATTGTGGTGGGGCCGTCGTGCAAAGGCGCGGTGGAACTGGATGCGCCAGTGGCGGACAATTTGAAGTCGATCGCGAAGCGGCTCGACCGCGACGTCGAGGATCTGACCATCATCGTGCTGGACCGGCCGCGGCACGAGAAGTTGATCGGGGATATTCGCAAGGCGGGGGCGCGCATCCGGCTGATTGGCGACGGAGATTTGTCGGCGGGAATTTCCGCGGCGGTTGTGGGAACGAGCGTGCATGCGGTGATGGGTACCGGCGGGGCTCCAGAGGGTGTGATTACGGCGGCGGCGCTCCGGTGCTTGAACGGGCAAATTCTGGCGCGGCTGGTGGTGACGAAACCTCAAGATACGGAGCGGCTGGCGAAAATGGGGGTGAAAGATCCTCACCGGATTTACGACACGGAAGATTTGGCGCCGGGGAAAAAGATTATTTTTGCGTGCTGCGGGGTGACGGACGGAAATTTGTTGAAGGGTGTGCGGTTTTTTGGCGAAGGCGTGCGCACGATGTCGATGATTTTGACGCTGGATGACCGCCAGGTGCGCTTTATCGATTCCGTCCATTTGGAGAAGCGGCCCGACGTTCGAGTGAGATTCTCCTGATCGCACGAGCTAGTTTCGCCCCCTCTTTTCTCTTTGGAAAAAGCGCCCGCTTCGGAAAGCGGCCGCTACAACTGCTCTAAATTGTCCTCGTATCGCCGATTCAACGTTGGTTCATCACGCTTGGCGTGGAAGAAAGCGCGAGGTGATGAGACACGAGGGCACATGAACTCAATCTGGCCGCCAGGCCAGTAGCCAGTCCGACATTAGCCGCCTACTCTCGGCCTACCCAGTTCGATTCCATTCAGCCACGACTACTAGCCATCGACGCGGGTTGGCACGCGGATCTGTAGCGCCCTGCTTGCCGCTAGTCAAAGACCGAGTCAACGATGGGGGACAAGCCCGTGAAACGCATCTGGATCACTCCGACCATAGCCTTGGGAATGCTCGCTGCGGGTTGCGCGGGATTCGGGAGCAAGAGCGGAGGGCCGTCGCCCACGACGCCGCCCGAGAATGCGGGTGTGGTGGTGACGGTGGCCCCAGCGACTGCGATGGTGCGCGCGGGTGCGACGCAAGTGTTCACGGCTGCGGTAACGGGGAATGCAAACACAAGTGTGACGTGGTCGGTGAACGCAGCGGCGGGGGGCAACGCAGCGACAGGAACAATTGATGCAACGGGCTTATACACGGCGCCAGCGAATTTGCCGACGCCCAATACGATCACCGTGACGGCGACGAGCGCGGCGGATACCACCAAGTCGGGGAACGGCGCGGTGACACTGGAAAATCCGGTTCCGGTGCTCACGTCAGTGAGTCCGACGACGATTGCCCCCGGCGCCTTTTCACTGACATTGAATGGCAGCGGATTCATCAAGACCTCGGCAGTAACGTTTGGCGGACAAGCGCTGACGGCGATGTATGTATCCGCAACGGAACTGCAAGCTGTCGGGAGCGCGACTGCGGCGCAAGTGGGCAGCGTTCCGGTGGTGGTGCAGAATCCGGACCCGGGCGCAGCCGCATCTGCTTCGTTGATGGCCACCGTGGTGGGAGGCGGCACGCCGGTCTCGGCCGCGGCGGCAGTGCGGTTTCTGGAGCAATCCACATTTGGGCCGACGCCGGAACTGGTGAGCCAAGTACAGCAGATTGGGTTCGCGCCATTTCTGGAAACGCAACTGGCTGCTCCCGCTTCCACGTATCCAACCCCGCTGACGACCGACACCAGCCTCACCAAGGTACAGAACCAGTTTTGGATCAATGCGGTGAACGACAGCGATCAACTCCGCCAGCGCGTGGCGTTCGCGCTGAACGAACTCTGGGTGGTATCGCAAAACAAAGTGAGCGACCCGACGGGTTATACGAATTACATGCAGGCACTAACGAACGACGCGCTGGGAAATTACTACGACGTGATGAAGGACGTGACGCTCACGCCGGCGATGGGTCACTTCCTGGACATGGTGAACAACGACAAGCCTGCCACCGGGCAGCACGCCAACGAAAATTACGCTCGCGAATCGATGCAGCTGTTCACGCTGGGACTAAGTCTGCTCAATCCAGATGGCACCCCGCAGCTCGACAGCAGCGGCAATCCAATTCCCACATATACGCAGAATGATGTGATGGCACTCGGGCGCGCCTTTACCGGCTGGACGTATCCCACCGAGCCAGGGCAGACGCTGCAGAAACACAATCCGTCTTATTACGGCGGGCCCATGGCGGCGTTCGAGTCCAACCACGATACCGGCGCGAAGACGTTACTTGGCCAGCCGGTCGCCGCCGGGCAGAGCGCGGAGCAAGAGCTGGACGCGGTGCTGACGATTATTTTCAACCATTCGAATCTGCCGCCGTTTGTGGCGCAGCAGCTGATCGAGAAACTAGTGACCAGCAATCCGAGCCCGGCCTATGTGGGAAGAGTGGCTGCCGCTTTTTCAAGTGGGACATTCCAGACGTACGGAACCGGAAAGCGCGGGGATATGTCGGCTACCGTTGCAGCGATTCTGCTGGACGCGGAAGCGCGCCGCGGTGATTCGGCGACAACGGCAGACGCCAATGACGGCAAATTGCGCGAACCAGTCGTGATGGAGGCAAGCATCGCACGCGCATTCCATGCAAGTACCGACGGGACCGGCTTCACCGGCTGGAGCGGCAACTTATCGCAAAGTCTGTTCAACTCCGGGAGCGTATTTAACTTCTTCCCGCCAACAAACCCCATTGCCGGCACGACATTGAACGGTCCGGAATTTGCCATTTTCAACACCAACACGAGCCTGGCACGGGTGAACTTCATCAACTCGATCGTGAACGGGACCATCAGCAGCGGCACGAAACTGGATTTCACCCCGGTGATCAATGCGGGGACGATGGACCAGATGGTGGATTGGCTCAACACCTTGTTCCTGCACGGAACGATGTCGAGCCAGATGAAGCAGAGTATTCTGACGGCGATGAGCGCGGTCGGCAGCACGGACACGACGAATCAGGCGAAGGTTGCGACCTATCTGGTGACCTCGTCGTCGCAGTATCAAGTGCAGCGATGAACTGTGCGAAAAGATGTAAGGGCGCACTTCAGCGCGTCCCTATTGCCTTCTGCGTGCTCGGGTTGGAGCTTTGAGTTAGAGATTGATGGTCAGCCGGACGATGAGGGGGAACGGACCATGACGCACCACACACGAAGAGACTTCATGCGGCTGGCGTGCTGTTCGGCTGCGACCGCGTCGCTGGTCGCCGGCTTGAGCAAGTTCGGATTGGTGAGTGCGCTGGCGCAGGGGACCACGGACTACAAAGCGCTAGTCTGCGTCTTCCTGTTTGGTGGAAACGACTCGAACAACATGATCGTGCCGATCGACACGGCGGGATATGCGAACTACCAGACGATCCGCTCGAATCTGGCGCTGTCGCAGGCGTCGTTGCTGCCACTGCAGGTCGGAAGCGCGGCCAATTTCGGATTGCACCCGAACCTTCCGGACCTGCAGAGCTTGTTCAACAATCAGAAAGCCCTGGCGGTGCTTAGCAACGTAGGCACGCTCGTGCAGCCCACGACTCGGCAGCAGTATCAGAGCCAAAGCAGCCTGCCGCAAAATTTGTTCTCGCACTCCGACCAGCAGAACCAGTGGCAGACGACACAGCTCAGCGGAATACAGGATGCCGGTTGGGCCGGCAAGGTGGCCGACAAGGTGACGCCGACGTTCAACAGCAGCGCGCTATTTCCGCCGATTCTGTCGGTGGCCGGAAGTACTATTTTTTCGACCGGAATCACCACGCGGCCGTTCACGATGAATCCGGGAAGCACGCCGGGACTCAGTGGCATCGACAGTTCCACGGCGTCTCAAGCGAAATTCCTGGGGGTGCAACAACTGCTGACGTTCGATACCGGAATTTCGCTGGTGCAAGCGACCAGCGCGGTGACTACGCAAGCCATTGCCGAGAGCCAGGTACTGGCAACAGCGTTGAAAAACATCCCTGCGATTCAAACGGCATTCCCAGCGAACAACGGACTGGCATCCCAGCTGAAACAAGTGGCGCAAGTCATCGCGGCACGAAGCGCGCTGGGCATCAGCCGTCAGATCTTCTTCTGTTCCGCCGGGGGATTCGACACGCACAGCGACCAGCTCAATACGCAGGTGGGACTGTACTCCCAGTTGAGCCCTGCCATGGCAGCGTTTTACAGTGCGACGCAAGAGCTGGGTGTGGCGAATCAGGTGACTACATTCACGTTGTCGGAGTTCAGCCGCACCTTCCAGCCAGGTTCGAACGGCGGGACAGACCACGCGTGGGGCGGCCATCAACTGATGATGGGCGGCGCGGTGAAGGGCAACGCGATGTATGGAACGTTTCCAACGCTGGCGTTGGGCGGGCCTGATGATACCGGCAGCAACGGGCGATGGATTCCTTCGACCTCTGTGGATCAATATGCGGCGACGCTCGCGTCGTGGTTCGGAGTCGCAAACACGGATCTGCCGACGATTTTCCCGAACCTTGCTAACTTTCAGACTTCGAATTTGGGATTCCTGGGATAGCCCAGCCCGCTGGGGCACACCGGTTTACGGCTGGGTTTTAGGGGCGCACCCTTCGGCCTCAGGATAAACCGTGGCTGCGCCCCGTCAAATTGCCTGGCCATTCACCACCGCCAGAAGCATCTCGCTAGGTTGGTATTCCGGAACCAGCTCGCAGAGTGTTTCGATTAGCCGCGCTAGATTGCGCCCTCGCACGCCCTCGGAAATAACTTCCATCGCGGAATCCAGCTGTTTCGGCGACCGCCTCGGCCCGTTTATTTTGCGGAGCCTGTCGTCGCTGGTGGACTCGAGCCATTCAGCGGCGGAGATCAGATCTTCGGTAAGTTTGTCGCCAGGTCGCAGGCCGGTGTAGACGATTTCCATTTCACCGGGTCGCCAACCTGCTTCGCGAATCAATCGGTTTGCGAGTTCAACGATCCCTAGTGGCGCGCCAAGTTCCGGAATCAAAACGCCGCCGTCTTCGTTGAGCGCTGCGGCTGCAAGAATCAGGTCCACGGTTTCCGGCAGAGAAACGAAGTATCGGCGCGCCTCCGGATGCGTAACCGTGACTGGCCCGCCGCGAGCGATTTGCTCCTTAAACAGCGGAACTACGCTACCGTTTGAACCTAGAACATTGCCGAGCCGCAGCCCGCTCATCCGAGTTGCTCGCGTGCTCAGCCGCAACAAAACCAATTCCGCAACGCGCTTTGCGGCCCCCATGACGCTCCGCGGATTCACTGCCTTGTCCGTGGAGATCATGATGAGTTGGCGGACGCTGTGGCGCAGCGCTGCCTTGGCCAAGCTCCAGGTCCCGAGCACGTTGTTGCGAATCACGGCGAGCGGATTCACTTCCATGAGCGGCACGTGCTTGAACGCCGCGGCGTGGAAGATCGTGTCGGGTCGATGCTTTTCCAGGAATTCATCGAGCAGAGCTTCGTCCGAAATGTCGCCAAGAATAGGAACGTGCGAGGACGAGCCACCCGCGCACAGTTCGGTGTCGATTTCGTAGAGGTTTTGCTCGGAATGATCGAGAAGCAGAACGAGCTTTGCGCCGGAACCAACGACGCTCCTGGCGAGCGCCGAGCCGATGCAGCCGCCGGCGCCGGTGATGAGAACGATCTTGCTCCGGCTAGCTCCGTTGGGTGCGTTCACCGGATCACAGCGTTTTTCAAGGATGGCTGCCGGTGAGCGCGAGGAAGACGCGGTCGTCCACAGCGACAGAACGAGTGAAGAACGTGGCAACGGCGCTGGCATCCGGCAGAGCGACTTGAGCCGAGTTACCGCTCAGCGCCGGGCCCGCGGGTTTTGCATCCGGCTTTGCATCCGGCGACACGGCGTCGCCAGGTTGTAGCGAAATGCGCGTCGTCTTCGGCGTGCAACTCGTAGCGCCGATGCAGGTATCACGGACGAAAACCTGCCGGTAGCCGCTATTGTTGCCGCTATTGTTCGTGCTGCCCGCCGCGGACTTCGCCTGCGCGGCAGACTTGCTGGATGTCGGGCTCGGCGTCACCGCCAGGAACGCGATGAAGCGTCCCGACGCGCTGACCGAAGGCAAAATTCCTTCCGCACCAACCAGTGCGCCCTCCGCATCCGTAGAGACAAGTTGCGTCGAAGGAGTGCATGAAATCGTGCTCGCACCGAAACAGGTGTCTCGCAGATAGACCTGGCGGCCTGCGGGCGCTCCGGAAGCGATGTTGGTCGCCGCCGAGCTAAAAGCAATGTAGCGGCCGTCGGAACTCATGGACGGAGCGCGGCTGTCATCGTTGCCCGGCGTGCCGTCGGCGGCAGCGGAAACAATCAGTGTGCGCGGCTGGCAACCGGAGGCCGCACCTTCGCAAGTGTCGCGAACGAAAACCTGCGCGTGCTCTCCCTGCGTTGCGGTGTAGCTGACGTAGCGGCCGTCAACACTTACGGCGGGCGTCTCTTCCGCGACGTTGGTTCGCGGCGCAACCGTTGAGCCCGTTCCCGCGGGGGTAATGGAAAAAGGAAGGCCGCCGGGGCTGGTTCCGCCGCCGCCACCAGTTGGACCTTGAATGCCGGTATTGCCTGAGGTCGTAGGCGGAGCCGGTGGATTGTAGACGGTTACGATCGCGGAAACGGGTTGCGAGGTTGTGTTTACAAGCAGGCTGGTATCCACCGTGGCCTGAATCTGCGAACCGCTGATCGTGACAATAGGAAGCGTGGTTTGTGTGGGCCCCAAATTCCAGCGAACTTGCGAACCACCTGACGGATCGGAGGTCGGCAGGAAACTGCTGCCGTTAACGGAGAGGGTAAAAGAAGCACTACCGGCCGCGGCAGTACTGGGTGAGATCGACGTGATCGCCGGAACCGGATTGGCCGCCGGATTGACGACAAACGTAAGCACGTTGGACAGCCCGTTGTTTCCCGCTCCCGAAAAGGGATTCAAAGTATTGACGAAAACCGTCCCAGGATTGGCGATCATCGTGGTGGTAATCGCGGCGGTAACCGTGGAAGCGCTGACGTACGTCGTGGGGATCGTTTTCCCATTCCACTGCACCACGGTCTGCGTGACAAAGCCGCCGCTGGGACTGCTGACCGTCAGTGTAAAACCCGCGCTTCCGGCGCTTGTGGTCGAGGGCGCCAGAAAGGCGATGGACGCTCCGGTGGGACTCTGGAACGTATTGCCGTAGTCGTTGCAGCCGGCGCCGAGAATCCCGGCGAGCAGCGCGAAGCCTAATGCCGGACGCCTCATGAATCTGCCCGGAGCGCCAGAAGTAACCGCTATCAGCGCATCCTCAGCGCAAAATCCACGCCCCAGGGTCACACGAAATCTCATCACACGTAAGACGGCCCAAAACCACTTCATCGATACTCCTTCATTTGAAACTGGTGACCGCGGTGCGGTCGATCTCGCCACCCGATAGCCGCTTTGCGGCTCGCCCTGCCCGGGCGCACGTGGAGAGCCCGCGACGCCAAAGTGCTGTTGGAGTGAGATGCGCAATCATTGCCGCGCGTTGACTAAGCCTTCGCCCGGGTTACCCCGAGCTCGTTGCGACCGAGCTTGCCGCGGCCGAGCTCAGCCGCGCCCTAACTTTTTGCAGTCCACACCCGCCGGAACCCCGGAAGTCACGCCACGACCGCCGTTTACCCTGATTATTGGGCGTCGTTTAACCCTACATGATTACCATTGCCGCTGGGATAAGGTCAATCGGCAATCAGACCCACCGGAAGTTGACCCGCCGTAGTCATGGACCCGCCGTAGTCATGGTCTTGTGGCCCCGGGTTCAGCGCCGATCGCGGCGAGCGAGGCCTGAACCAGGTTGCGGATGTGCGACATTGCATTCCTCATCGCTAGTACGCAACGCGGCAGCGGCTCGATAGGACTGTTCGGCCAGCTGACGGCGTCCCAGCTTGGCATACAGGTCGCCGCAGATGAGCTGAAACAATGGATTGGCAGGATACTTTTCCGCAAGGGGCCGGGCAATCTGAAGCGCCCGTTCGTACTTTTGATCGTAGTTGTGAAGGCAGAGCGCCAGGTAGAAGCGGGCTTCGGGCGGAGTAAGAACCCCCTCGTTGATGGCGCGTTCCAGCTGTTGAACGCCTTCCTGTTTGCTGCCGCCGGGGATGCCCATGAAGAACCGCAGAACGCGAGCGATGCCGGAGAGCGTGTCCGCGTAATAGTTGTAAAGACCCAGGCCCATGTACGCGTCGCTCAAATCCGGGTCCAAAGCGACAGCGTGCAGGAGGCGTTCTCGCGCGCGCACTCCGGCGCGAGCGCCATTGCGGTTGTCTCCGCGCAGGCCGTAAATCCGCGCAAGCTGCGCGTCTCCCATGCCGGCGTAGAATTCCATCTCGGCGGTATCGTGCAACGCAATTTGCGCATCGGCGAGCGATGACGCTTTCGCGCCGAGATCGATGTAGTGCTGGTCGGCCGCAAGTTTGGCGCGATGCCGCGGATAGCTCATGCCGTATCGGAATTCGGCGGAGGTGCACCAGATCTTCCACCAGAGTGCTTCCGCTTCGAGGAGATAGCCCAGAGGATGTTCGGGATGCTCTTGCTGGAGGCGGCGAGAGCCCTCGGTGGCGCCGGAGAGATCCCCGGAATAGATCTGCTCGAGTATGGGATAGGCGGAAGAAGGCAGGTCGAGTTTCGCGCAGTGGAGAGGACCGGCTGAAGTGAGAATGAGACCAGCGAGAAGGAGAAAGGCACGAAAAACTGGGATCGACATGAACCGGTCCGCCCGAGAGTTCGAATTTACAGAGAAAAGTTCGACTTCGAACGAGTCTAAGCTTTCCGGCAATGGTTGCAAAACGAAATGCCCCTTCCAGAAAATCGCGCCGACCCCTTTGAGTTCCCGATGCTCCAGCCGAGAACGTCGTCTCTTCGCGAGTCTCCGCGTCCTCTGCGTCTCTGCGTTATCTTTTCACGCTCTTGAGTGATCGGACCAGCCAGATTAGGTACGTCGGCGCGCATTTGTTATCCTCGGCGGCGCGATGACATCGCCACAAAATGGTGACCCCAGCGCGGGAGCGCCCGCTCCGCTGGAGAAACGCGGAGACCTCGAACGCGGCCTTGGCTTGAAGGAAGCCGTGGCGCTGAACATGATCGAGATGGTCGGCGTTGGACCCTTCGTAGTAATTCCGCTGGTCATCAAGGCGATGGGCGGTCCGCAGTGCCTGCTGGCCTGGGCCGCGGGCGCGGTGCTGGCGCTGCTGGACGGGTTTGTGTGGTCAGAGTTAGGCGCGGCGATGCCCCTCGCGGGCGGAAGCTACGTGTTTCTGCGCGAAGCTTACGGGCCGGGGCGCATGGGCCGCATGATGTCGTTTCTGTTTGTATGGCAGACGCTGATTCAGGCGCCGCTAAGCCTCGCGTCCGGCGCCATCGGATTTTCGCAGTACGCTTCCTACCTTTATCCGCTCGGAAAATACGGAGAGAAAGCGCTGTCCGGAGCGCTGGTGATCGCGCTAGTGCTTTTGTTGTATCGACGCATCAGCTCGATCGGACGAATCTCGCTGTTTCTGTGGGCGGGCGTGATCGGAACAATCCTGTGGTTGATCTGGGGCGGTGTAACGCACTTCCAGCCTAAACTCGTCTTTACCTATGCGCCCGGTTCGTGGGATTTCTCGTGGCTGTTTTTCGCGATGCTGGGGTCCGCGACGGTGAACACCATCTACACTTACTGGGGTTACTACAACATTTGCCACCTCGGCGGCGAGATTCGCGATCCCGAACGCAACATTCCGCGCGGAATTTTTCTTTCGATCATCGGCATCGCGGTGCTGTACCTGGCGATGCAGACCAGCATTCTGGGCGTGCTCCCGTGGCAGCAAGCGCAGGATTCGCCGTTCATCGTGAGCGCGTTCATCGAGAAATTGTACGGCAGTGGGGCGGCGCGCTTTGCCACCGTAATGATCCTGTGGATTGCGTTTGCGTCGGTATTTTCCTCGCTGCTGGGATACTCGCGCGTTCCGTATTCGGCGGCGTTGGATGGGAATTTCTTCAGCGTGTTTGCGCGCGTGCATCCGAAAAAGCGCTTTCCGCACGTATCGCTGCTGTTTCTCGGCGCATTGACGTTTGTTTTCGCGCTATTGTTCAAGTTGCGCACGGTGATTGCCGCGGTGCTGGCCATGCGCTTAATCATTCAATTCATCGGACAGGCAGTGGGTGTGATGCTGTTGCGGCGGCGGTGGTCAGCGGACCGCCTGCCCTTTAAGATGTGGCTGTATCCGTTGCCCGCGCTGCTGACCATCGCGGGTTGGATTTGGCTCTTTCTACGAACGGGGAGGGCGGTTTGGTGGGGGCTATTCGTGATTGTTCTAGGACTGGCAATATATTTGGTGCGGTCGCGTTTGCGGCGCGAGTGGCCTTTTCTTCCTCCCGCTGCGGAGCACGCGCAATGAGAACGCGCGCGCTCGCAGTCGCAATCGCATGGAGCTTTGCGTTTTTCGCGGGCGGCGATGCGTCGCCCGTTAACGCCCAGTTTTCGCCCCCAGCCGGAACAGGTCCAGGCCTGCCCGAAACCATCGAAGCCATCGAAAGCGCCCGTGTCACCACGCGCATTCTATATATCGACGCGCATCCCGATGATGAGTCCGCCGCCGTCCTCACCTATCTCGCGCGCGGTCTCCACGCCGACGTGGCCTTGCTCTCCCTGACGCGCGGCGAAGGGGGCCAGAACGATCTTGGACCAGAACAAGCGCCGCAACTCGGCTTGATTCGCACACAGGAGTTGCTCGCGGCGACCCGCGGCTATGGCGTGAAACTCTATTTCACGCGCGCGCGTGACTTCGGATTCTCGAAGACGCCCGAAGAAACGGAGAAAGTCTGGGGCGATCAGGTTCTCGAAGACATGGTGCGCGTGATCCGCAGGTTCAGACCTAACATCGTGATCAGCAACTTTGGGAATGTACATTCAGGGCATGGGCATCACCAGGCCTCGGGATTGCTGACACCCAAGGCGGTGAAGTCCGCAGCCGATCCCAATGCCTATCCAGAACTACAAAAGGAAGGACTGAAGCCATGGTCGGCGGGCACAGCTGGAGTTCAAATTATGGACCTCGACCGCGCCTCGGATTCGCCGCAAGGCTACTCGATTCCAGTCGGCGAGGTTTCTCCACTATATGGAAAGACCTACCGAGAGATTGGCCTCGATGCGTTCGCCAATCATCGCACCCAAGGCATCTCCGCATTCCTGGGCTCGCCGTTCTTGCGGCGACCCATCGGGTTGATTCCTGAAGCCGGGTCAAAGTTCACTCCCGGCATGTTGAATACGAATTTGATCGCGCTGTCGGGTGACGACGCGGGACTCGGATGCGACGGAAAAGCGTCCTATTGCGACACGCTGAAAAAAGTAGATGACAACCTTGCCGCCGCACGCGCCGCAGCCCTGGAACTGAACTGGAAGCAATCCTCTGCCCTGGTTGCCAGCGCGGGGAGCAATCTCGATTCGATTCTCGCGGCCGGTCAAACCCAGCACGGCGCGGACGCTTTTCGCGATGAGCTCGGACTGGTCAAAAGACGCATCGATCGAGCCCTCGCACTTACCGCCGGCTTCCAACAAACGGCGGAAGCGGATCGCGCCTATGTAGTCGCCGGTGAGGCTTTCAAAATCAGGTTGACGAGGCGCTGCCGCCCTGAAGTCTCCTGCGCCTTTGAGGAGCCAGCGCTGGTGCTGCGGAGCTCTCGGAAACAAACGCAAACCGGGCACGCGGATCCCAATTCGGGTGATGCCGACCTTACGGTTACCCTGACCGCGGAGCAATCGAAGAGCGATTTTTTCGATGAAGATTTGCCGGAGCCATCGCCACTGGTCGAAGCGAAGCAGACCATGACCATCGCCGGTTACAGATTCGATGTGAATCAGCCCGTGACACATATCGAGGCGAGCTCGACGAGAGTCGATCGCGTGCCCCTGCGAATGGTTCCGGCGTACACGCTGATGGTCGAACCCAAGCAAGCAGTCGAGGTGTTGGCGAAAAAGCAGGCGCCCTTCGATGTTTTACTGCGAGTTCATTCCTATGCGACGCAGGCCCACAAGGTCAGCGTGGGATTGGATGTGCCCCAGGGCTGGACCGCGACTCAACCGGTGGAGGCCGCCTTCGACGGAGCCGGCGACAAATACGTCAAGCTGACGGTGACCCCACCGCAGAGGATTTCATCCGGCAATTTCACGATCGCGGCCTATGCCAAGCTCGGCGAAGAGAAATTCTCGACTTCACTGGAGCCGCTCCCGACGTTGCCGACGCAGCTTTGGAGCGAGCCGGCGCAATGCGTGGTACACGCGTTCGCGATCAATGTGCCAGAAAATCTGCGCGTCGGCTACATCACGGCGGAAAGCGAGCCCGTGCCCGAGGCGCTGGACCGGCTGGGCATCCGCGTGGAGATGCTGGACCCGGCGGCGTTGGCGTTCGGCGATTTGTCGCGCTATAACGCGATCGTGATAGGCGTGCGCGCCTACGAGTTGCGCCACGACTTGCCCGGCGCCAATCAGCGCCTGCTCGACTACGTCTCAAACGGAGGAACCCTGGTCGTCCAGTACGAGCGCGACTTCGCCTGGGATCGTGCGCAATATGCGCCTTATCCCGCAAAGATCACGCCGCCAGCCGGCAGTCCTTTGCCGCGCATCACCGACGAAAATTCCCCGGTGAAATTTCTCAAGCCAGACGATCCGCTGTTGAACTCACCCAACAAAATCACGCTGGACGACTTCAAGGGCTGGGTGCAAGAGCGCGGCCTCTACTTCTGGACGCAGTTCGATCCCAAATATACCGCTGTGCTGGCAATGAACGATCCAGGCGAACCTGATCAAAATGGCGGGCTCGTTTACACGCGCTACGGCAAGGGGACCTATATCTATACCGGCATCGCCTTCTTCCGGCAACTCCCCGAAGGCGTGCCCGGTGCCTATCGACTACTCGTCAATCTCCTCAGCACTTCCCAAACCGCACGCTGATCTCAAATCTGTACGGGCGCAGCATTGCTGCGCCCCAGCTTGCCCGGGCCAATGCGTAAGCTACAAAAATAATTCTGCCCGCTCCCGATCGTTGCCTTCTGCGAAATTCCCCAGACTCCGTACTCTTGTATCCAGAAACCGCATGCTATCCTTTCGCGAGTGAACCCCACGAAAGAGGAGTCGCTAATGACGCATGTGACGCGGCCGAAAAACAGGCGCGCATATCGCACCGCAACGGGATTCCTGCTCTGTGTCGCGCTGCTGCTGGGAGCGGCCTCGCAAGCCACTGCTCAACAAAAGGACAAGAAAAACAAAAAGGACACGCCAGCGCCCAGCAGCACTCCCGTGATTCCCCTGACCGACGAACAGCAGATCGACTACATGATCTCAACCCTGCTGGGAGCCTGGCAGGTGGGTGACACCGAAAAATTGCACGATTGCTACGCCGACGACGTGACCATCGTCAGCTCTACATGGAATCCGCCGATCATCGGCTGGAACACCTATCTTCCCTTATATCAGCAGCAGCGCGCGCGCATGCAGCAAGTGCGCATGGATCGCTCCAACAGCTTCATCAAAGTGAACGGAAATTCCGCCTGGGCGACCTATCAATGGGATTTTGCCGGCACCGTGGATGGGCAACCGACGGTCAGTCAAGGGCACACCACGCTTGTTATGCAGAAACTCAACAGCAAGTGGGTGATCGAGCTGAACCACACATCGGTCGCCGAGGCGCGTCCCGCAAACACAAGCGCACCAGCGGCAACGCAACCTCACTAGGACAGACGTTCACCGCCCGGAAACGCGGCCCGACGCGTGACGCCGCATTAGGGTCGGCTAAAAGCTTTTCAGACCTTCGTACAGGTACATCCCAACAATGACCAGTAGAAGCGCCACTGCCGCGATGCCGCTGGTCTTGATCGGGCGCGACAACGACCCGATCTTGGCGACCAGTTCACGCTGCTCCCTGGCCATGTGTTCTTGAGCTGCATCGAGGAAGATCTGATCGCCTTCGTGACTCGTGAGGAGGCTCCGCCAAATCAACAAACCGATAAAGATGGCGGTAATTGCTCCCCAGGCAAACAGCAAATAGAGGATGGGCCCCGTAAGCGTCGGTGATTCCATCGTAACCTCCCGTTGGATCCGAACCGCGGTGTTTGCCGGGATGGGTGAACGGGCAAACAAGGGGTAAATCGCTAATCTTCCGGGAGTATAGCACCATGTATTTGTATTTCCACTGCTTTGCATCGAACAGACGCGCTCGACCAAGACTTGAAACTGTGTGGATTCGGGACCATCGGCCCATCAAAATAGAGAGGGATAAGGACTCATGGCAAAGACTGGCCGTGTCGCGATCGTAACCGGAGCCGCGCAAGGCATCGGGAAGCGCACCGCGGAACTTCTAGCCGAGCGTGGCTACGATTTGGCGCTGAGTGATCTGCGATCCCCTTCAGACACGCTGAGGGCCGTGACCTCGCACGGCGCCGAAGCCATCGAACTTCTCGGCGATATCTCCGATGAGGCAACCGTATCCAGGTTCGCAGCGGTGGTCCGCGAGCGCTGGGCCCGCGCCGATGTCCTGGTGAACAACGCCGGCATCAGCATGATCGCCCCAGCCGAAGACCTCACCGCGTCAGACTATCGCCGCGTCCTCGAAGTGAATCTGGTCGCGCCGTTCCTGCTCGCAAAAGCCTTCAGCCCAATGATGCTGAGCCAGCGCGCCGGGAGCATTATCAATGTCTCCTCGGTCGCCGGTCTGGTGGGCGTGGCAGATCGCGCCGCGTACAACGCCTCCAAGCACGGATTGATCGGCCTGACGCGCACCCTGGCAGCCGAATGGGGCGGCCGAGGCGTGCGCGTCAACGCAGTCTGCCCCGGCTGGGTCAAAACCGAAATGGACCTCGCCGACCAAGCCGGCGGCAGCTACACCGACGCCGACATCACCGGCCGCGTCCCGATGGCACGCTTCGCCACCCCTGACGACATCGCCAAAGCCATCGCCTTCCTAGCCGATCCGCAGGAGAGCGCCTTCATCAACGGCCACGCCCTAACAGTCGACGGAGGCTGGACCGCCGACGGCAGCTGGGAATCCCTCCGCCTCCGCCACCGCTAATCCAGGTGAAGTAGGCCCGGGTGCCGCCGCAGCCGCACCCTTCGGCTTTTTAAAGAGCAGGTTCCGCGATTCGCCCGCACACACTCGCCCAAACCGAGGTGAGCGAAGACCCCTGCGCCAACCCTAGCGGGTCTCACCACTTGCGTTGACAAAGCCTCAAGCGTCAAGGAAAATGAAAAAGCCTCGCAGCAACGTGTGGACGCGACACACCATCGCAATCTTCACACCGCAAACTGTGCCCGAATGGCGGAACTGGCAGACGCGCTAGATTCAGGTTCTAGTGGCCTCACGGCCTTGGAGGTTCGAGTCCTCTTTCGGGCACCATCGTTTCGTCGTTCCTGATATTTTTCTGATCGTCCCCGCACGACAATCGATCAGTTCGAGCTCACAAAACCAATACATCGGCACGTCCCGCTCGAAGTGCGCGGTCAAAGGTAACCAATTTCACGCCGGCAACCACCGCGAAGGCTATTAAATAGGAATCAGCCCAAACCTTTGGCGAACGGCTTGAGCGTTGCGAAAGGGCTCGGAAATCCTTTTCGATTCCCGGCGGCTCAGCTAGATAGGAAATGCGACTGTCAGCCCAGACTTGATCCCAGAGCGACCACGCTTCGGACATCGTCTTCGTATCGTCCGTCATGATCTTTTCTGCGGTAAGCAGACGCAATACCGTGAGCTGCGTAAAGCGGCAGAAGAAAAACTGTTCTTCGCTCGCCTGGTCAAACCATTTCAGCGCTGTTTCCGAATGAATGTGGCGTTTCCATAAAAGAGCCAGCCAGACATTCGCATCAAGGAAATTCAACGTGTTCATAGATCTCTTCGCTCGTCAGGTCGACTTTCGGACCGTCAGAGACAATAAGCGGAAAGCGAACCCGCTTCGGGCGCGGCCGCTCGCTCTGCAACAACACACTTCTGACACCGGCGAGCACCAATTCACGAATCGAATGTCCCTGAGCGGCAGCCTGCTCTTTGAGCTTGCGATAGAGGGAGGCTGGGATGTCCACTGTGGTACGGATAGATTCGGGTTTCATGAGGGCATTATCCCACGGGTGCCATAAATATGGAAGCCGCGGATTAGAGTGACGACGAGTATGGTAACGCGCTAGTCGCCGTAGCCCGGCTTGGAATGGAACGGATCGTCGACTGCGGCCCGTCGGGCCCATCTTCCGGGCTCGGGATATCCAGGTTGATCACCACCGGCTCCTGCCCGCTCCGAACAATCACCGCTTCCACGGGTTCGTCCTTCTTCCCGTTGAGCTCCTGATGCGGCACGTACGGCGGCACGTACACGAAGTCTCCCGGCCCAGCCTCGTCCACGAACTCCAAGCGATCCCCCCATCGAAACCGCGCCCGGCCGCGCACCACGTAAATCACCGTCTCCAATTCCCCGTGATGATGCGGACCAGTCTTCGCGTTCGGCTGCACAACCACGGTCCCAGCCCAAAGCTTTTGCGCGCCCACCTTCGCATGCGAAATAGCTTCCGCGCGCGACATCCCCGGCGTCTGCGGCGTGTTCGTGTCCAATTGCCCGCTGCGGATGATGCGCAAGCCGTGCGTCTTCCAATCGGGTTTTCCGCCGCGATCGACGTCGCTCATGATTCGCTCCCGGTAAAATCGAATTCTACGCCCCACTTCACGCAATCTCGCCAAATCCGAAAATTTCCGTGAACCCCTCGATTCCGCGCGCCAGCATTGCAAATCGCAATGATTTCCTTCCGCTAAATCTCCTCAAGCCATTGACACCCGCCGCATCCCAACCATACATTCGTCGTATCAAGCACTAGCCCGCCAGAACAGCCCTGCAGGAAAGAGCGCGTCATGAGCCTTCGCGATTTCCTCTCCAAACAATTTATCGATGTCATCGACTGGACGGAGCCCGAGGACGGCATCCTCGCCTACCGCTACCCCATGCAGGACCGCGAGATCCAGAACGGCGGCAAGCTCACCGTTCGCGACTCGCAGTACGCGGTCTTCGTCAACGAAGGAAAAGTCGCCGACGCGTTCGGTCCCGGCCTCTACACCCTGAACACCCAAACGCTGCCGATCCTCACCTATCTAAAAAACTGGGACAAAGCCTTCCAATCCCCGTTCAAATCCGACGTCTACTTCTTCTCCGCGCGCACGCAAACCGATCAGCACTGGGGCACTCCCAATCCCATTACCATCCGCGACAAGGAATTCGGCGCCATTCGCTTGCGGGGCTTCGGCATTTATTCCTACCACATGACCGACGCAAAGACTTTCTACAGCAAGATCAGCGGCACCCGCGATCTCTATCGCGTCGCCGACCTCGAAGGCCAGCTCCGCAACACCATCGTCGCGAAAATGACCGACGCCTTCGCAAATAGCCAGGTTCCCTTTCTCGACATGGCCGCCAGCCAGGGCGCGCTCGCCGAAAAAATCAGCGAGCAGCTCAAACCCGCATTCGCCGAGTACGGCATTTCGCTGGACACCTTCAACGTCGAAAATCTTTCGCTGCCCGACGAGCTGCAAAAAGTCCTCGACCAGCGCATCAGCATGAACGTGATCGGCGACATGGGCAAATTCACCCAATACGAAGTCGCCCAATCGATCCCCATCGCCGCCGCAAACGAAGGTGGCGGCGCAGTCGGAATAGGCGCAGGCCTCGGCGCGGGCATGGCCATCGGCCAAACCATGATGGAAGCCGTGAAAAGCTCGACTGCCGGCCAAGCTCCCGCCAGCGGCGGCGGAAGTGCCGCTGCTCCTGCCGCGGCCGGAGCAGCAAGCGCGGCCACGAAATTCTGCCAGGAGTGCGGCAAACCGATCCCTCGCGCCAGCAAGTTCTGCCCGGAATGCGGCAAGCCCCAAGCCTGATCAGCGGAGACCTATGAGCGGAACCGAATGGGTCCCATGAGCGGCGTCGAATGGATCCTATGAGCGGAGTCGAATGGATCATCGAAGCATTCGGATGCTCGCCGGAGTCGCTGAAAGACGCATCCGTATTGCGCGCGCTATTCGATGAAATCATCCACGAGATGAAACTCCGTCCGGTCAGCGCCCCGCAAT